>CAYXCW010000174.1:0-14756 GCA_964463555.1 uncultured bacterium | reverse complement strand
TCGCTATCCATCCCCGCCTTATAGACGGACGGGGTATTCCGCGAAAACTGATAAACATCATCGCCGCGCCATCATTTAAAAATGCGAGAACTTTACCCACCTAGACAACCATATAACGAAGGATATCTAAAAGTTTCTGATCTCCATACGATTCATTTTGAAGAATCCGGCAACCCCCAAGGAAAACCAATTGTATTATTGCACGGAGGCCCAGGGGGCGGATGTCCGCCGTTTTATCGACAATATTTTGATCCGGAGAAATGGCGGTTGGTAATGTTCGATCAACGGGGTTGCGGTCAAAGTAAACCCCATGCAGAATTGCGAGAAAATACCACTTGGGATTTAGTTAATGATATTGAAAAGCTTAGGAAATATTTAAATATCGAGCAATGGGTTGTCTTTGGTGGTAGTTGGGGAAGTACTCTTTCTTTAGCTTACAGTCAAACTCATCCCGATCGCTGCCAGGGTTTAATCTTGCGGGGCATTTTTATGTTGAGGCAAAAAGAAATAAGCTGGTTTTATCAAGAAGGAGCTAGTTACATTTTCCCCGATGCTTGGGAGGAATACGTCAAACCAATTCCCATAGATGAAAGGGATGATATGCTGAATGCTTATTATAAACGCTTGACTAGCCCTGATGCTCAAATTAGATTAGAAGCGGCTCGTGCTTGGTCAATTTGGGAAGCGAGTACGAGTAGATTATTTCCCGATTTAGATTTAAAGCAAAGGTTTGGAGTGGATACATTTGCGGAAGCGTTTGCCAGAATTGAGTGCCATTACTTTATCAATCAGGGATTTCTGGAACCGGAAGACCAATTGCTTTTAAATGTTAATAAGATTCGCCATATTCCGGCGGTTATCGTTCAGGGACGTTACGATGTTGTTTGTCCGATGATGTCGGCTTGGGAACTGCATCGCGCTTGGGAAGAAGCTGAATTGATTGTCGTTCCAGATGCCGGACATTCGATGAGCGAACCTGGTATTCGCAGTGCGTTAATTGAGGCGACGGATAAGTTTGCAGTTGACAGTTAATAGCTAAATTGGTAATTGGTCATGGGGATATTTTCTGGATATACCATTAGCAATTAGCAATTAACAATTAGCTATTTTATGGCTGCGATCGCAACTTGTATCCCCCTTTCTTTTTGCGGATCGGCTCCTTGGGTATATTCTGGAGAAAATGGCACTTCAATATCGGGGGTGATGCCAACTCCTTCTATTCTTTTGTTTTCGTCAACGTAAACATCGGCGACTGCTACGTAAAGCAAGCTATTATCTGGCATCAAAAATGGAAAACCTGCAACTACTGCACCTGCTGTTTTAGCCCCGATAACTGGGCCGATATTATATTGTTGAAAGCCGTAAGCTAAAATTTCTTTAGCGCTGCGGCTGCCTTCATTTACTATCATCACCACGGGTTTATGCCAATGTGCGATGTCTGTCCATCGCCTGCCGTCGCGGCGAATATTTGTAATGCTTGGCCCCGTTGCTGTATATATATTTAAGGCACTGAGTGGCGCGCCTCCCCATCCATCTCTCAAGTCTAAAACTAAGGCGTCGGCTGCTCTTAAACGACCGTAAAATAAATCTGTTTCTAATTGTTCCTGATATTGGTCGCCAGCATAAGACCAAATGTGAACGTAGCCAATTTTTTTCCCGTTTCTTTCTATAATTTGGGTGCTGGCTTGCATGGCATCGAGGAACATTGTAGTGGCATCGAGCATTTTTGGGGTGACGGTTATTTCTTGCTGGGTATTGGGCGATCGCTCAATTTTCATCTTGACATTTTGACCAGCTTTCCCCTCAAAAGATTGCACTGGTTTAAATGGGCGACCTTCAACGTTAATTATTCTATCTCCTGCCAGCAATCCTGCATTAGCTGCGGGAGAACCATCTAAAACACCGCTGATAAATTTCTTGCCATTAATCTCTTTCGTAAAAATACCAATGCCGCTGTATTCAATCTTACCTTGCGGAAATATATTTTTTAGCTGTTGTTGTAAGTCGGGATTTCTGGGTGCAAATATGCCTAAAACTTGATAGTAAGCTGGCTCTTCTGGTATGTACAAGCGGGTATGAGAGGTTTTTAATTCGCCCAGCATTTGATTGATCAGATTCGCCGCTTCTTCCTTGGAATTGGCTTTTGTTACTGGCAATTCATATTTTTGTTTCAGCGCTTGCCAATCAACGCCATTAAACTTGGAATCGTAAAAGTTATCGTTGACAGTTTGCCAAACTTCAGTAAAAATTTTGGCTGGCGGTTCTCCTCTAATGGGAAGTTCTGCTAAAAACAATCCCCCTAGCAAGACAATACTAACTCCTAGCAAAGTTATAAGCAGTTTAAATCTTTTCATCTGGTAGGGATAGAGCAATAACTACTTTTGTGCCTTTACAGCATTCGTAGGTTAGCATTTTCCCCATGCCGATGAAATCGTCCGAATGGTTGAAAGTTTCTTCAAACTCAACGCTGGGCGAACAATCTCGAGGCTACACCCCATACACCCAAGGCTAGTAAACTAAAAACTGAGCCTGGTTCTGGGATTGACTTACTACCAGGTTTATCGAAAGATCTTGCCTGTAAAGAAGCCGTATTGGTATTGAATAAAGGCCGGAAATTAAAATTAGCTAGCGCCTTTCCTGGAGCGGGATTAATGTCAGTTACGGTAAAGCTAGAGACGCCCTTATCGAGTAAAGCAGCGAAGTCAATCTTGTCACCAGAGCTGAATTGCCCCAGAATTTTGCCTTCGGCTGCAACGGTAAATAAATCGTCAGCATCGTCGGTGAAAAAGTCGAGAATATTCGTAATTACTGCATCGCCTTCTATTGTGTATTCTATCCCGTAAGTTGTGGGTGGGTCTACCCAAGCACCGCTGGATACGTTGGAAAAAACTTGCAAGTCTTTAACTATTTGGTCGGGAAGTAATGCGGTGTATTGGGTTTTTCCTTTTAGCCAAGTTTGCGCCTTATTGTTATTTGCGATCGCTCCCTTAATATCTCCTAAAGACATTTTTGCTGATTTGGACGCCCCCTGAGTTTTAAGCGGGTCATTTCCAATTGTTGAAACGATTGCGTTTTGGGATAAAGTCGGGACTGGGGTGTCTACTTGACTTGTTTCTGTTCCGATTGCTGCAACTATGGCATCGCTAAGGATTGGCTCGGTTGCTAATGCTTCTATTGCGCTTTCTACTCCGCCTGACGGCAAATTCTTCAACAGAGTTTCAGCTTGCTGTTTAATACTATTCTCTTTAATTTCTATTACAGTTAAATTGGTTGGTTTTCTGAAAGACCGCTGATACCGTCCTGCAACAGAAGCCAAGGCTGATTCTTCCTTTCCTCCAAAACTTTTATCTTTTGAAAAGTTATCTAATTTTACCCGGTTACTCTTTTTAACGAATAGATAATCGGGCTTTCCTGGAGTTGACAAGTTTCCGGAGAGCAGAAAGTAATCTAAAAGATTTATTTTCTTGCTGTCAGTCGCATCCAACACCAAAAAGTATATATTTCCCGCCGCATTTGCACTTTCTGTTAACCGAGTATCAATTGAAGTTCTCAGTTCTAAGTTCCCGAAGAAATCAAACCTAAAAGACTCGTTTCTTCCCACCAAGAAGTTACCAACAACTTTAGCCTTGCTGTCTGCCGTCCCTAAGTAACTATTCCCTTCACCCATACCCATACTTAAAGTTGTATTGTATGCCAAGGGGTTCTCCCCAAGAAAAATGGAAAAAGCTTCAGCCGAGGTATTAATTGAACTGCCTGGGGCGGCATTGGTAAAAGGATTGACATTAACTTCAGTATTAGTTCCAGTCGGATTATGACTAAAGTTATTTAACAGGAAATTCGCGCTCGACATTGATAAAGTGGCAGCCAGAGCGGGAGCAGATGCGATCGCATAACCAGCCGTTATCGGCATCAGGCTCAAAACTAAGCGATTTCCCAATTTGAGCCGATTGGGTTTCTGGTCAAACTCTTTTGCTTGCTGCAACATGGTTGTTACCCTCAAAGCAATCTGGTGATGGGATTGAGAGTCATTCTAGCTTTCACCTTCCATCACCTGTTGCCATTTTGGCAGAATCATAAATAATTGTTAAATATATCTATACAAATAGTTAAACATCTAAGTTATGGCTAGTTTAAATTTTTTCATCGGCTAGGGCTAAAAACAGCTAGAGCAACAACTACTTTCGTGCGATCGCCGCAAGTAGGTTAGCTCACATCTTGCACCAAGCCGAGAACTAAAGTTCTGGCTTAAAGCTAAAACCCGTTGAAACGGGTTAAAACCTTGATTTAAGTTAGCTTTAGCTAACTTAAGCTTTCAGATGTGAAATTTATTTCAGGGCTGTTTATCGGGTAGGTGCAAGATGTGAGTTAGCTCAGATCTTGCACCACGGCAGGTTCTACCTCCCGGATCTCGTTCCCAGGTTGAACCTGGGAACGAGAATACTGAGGCTCCGCCTCAAGGTGCAATATGTGAGGTAGCATTTTGCCCAGCCCGATCAACTTGTCCGACTGGTTGAAAATGTTGTCAAAACTCAACGCTGGGCGAACAATCTCGAGGCTACACCCCATACACCCAAGGCTAGTAAACTAAAAACTGAGCCTGGTTCTGGGATTGACTTACTACCAGGTTTATCGAAAGATCTTGCCTGTAAAGAAGCCGTATTGGTATTGAATAAAGGCCGGAAATTAAAATTAGCTAGCGCCTTTCCTGGAGCGGGATTAATGTCAGTTACGGTAAAGCTAGAGACGCCCTTATCGAGTAAAGCAGCGAAGTCAATCTTGTCACCAGAGCTGAATTGCCCCAGAATTTTGCCTTCGGCTGCAACGGTAAATAAATCGTCAGCATCGTCGGTGAAAAAGTCGAGAATATTCGTAATTACTGCATCGCCTTCTATTGTGTATTCTATCCCGTAAGTTGTGGGTGGGTCTACCCAAGCACCGCTGGATACGTTGGAAAAAACTTGCAAGTCTTTAACTATTTGGTCGGGAAGTAATGCGGTGTATTGGGTTTTTCCTTTTAGCCAAGTTTGCGCCTTATTGTTATTTGCGATCGCATTCTGAATATCTCCTGAAGACATTTTTGCTGATTCGGATGACCCCTGAGCGTCAAAGGGTTCATTTCCAATTGCTGAAACGATTATATCCTGGGATAAATTCGGTGCTGCGGTTTCTAATACACCTGTTTGGTTCTCCGTTGCCGCAACGATAGAATCGGTAAGGATTGGCTCGGTTGCAACTGTTTCTACCGAGGTTTTTAATCCGCTTAAATCGGTTTCTAATGTACTTGTTTCTGTTCCCATTGCTGCAACGATAGGATCGCTAAGGATTGGCTCGGTTGCGAATGTTTCTACCGAGGTTTCTAATCCGCTTAAATCGGTTGCCTCCAATAACAGCATTGAGTTGCTTGTTTCTGCTTGTATTGAGGTGTCTAATCCACTTAAAGCGGTGAATTGGCTAAACAGACTTTTAGCTTCCTGTTTAGTGCTATTCTCTTTCACTTCCATTACAGTTAGATTGGTCGGCCTTCTGAAATAACGCTGATATGACCCCGTAACCGAACCCAGCGCCGATTCTTCCTTGCCGATAAAATCTTTTTCTTTTGAAAAGTTATCTATTTGAACGCGGTTACTCTTTTTAGCGAATAGATAATCGGGCTTTCCTGGAGTTGACAAGTTTCCGGAGAGCAGAAAGTAATCTAATACATCTATTTCCTGACTGTTCGTCGTATCCAATACCAAAAAGTATATATTTCCCGCCGCATTTGCACTTTCACCCCAGAAAGTATCGATTGAAGTTCTCAGTTCTAAATTACCGAAAAAATCAAACCTAAAAGACTCGTTTCTTCCCACCAAAAAGTTACCGACAACTTTAGCCTTGCTGTCTGCCGTCCCTAAGTAACTATTGCCTTCGCCCATACCCATACTTAAAGTTGTATTGTATGCCAAGGGATTCTGGCTCAGGAAAGTTGCATAAGCTTCAGCCGAGGTATTAATTGAACTGCCTGGGGCGGCATTGGTAAAAGTATTGACATTAACTTCAGTATTAGTTCCAGTCGGACTATGGCTAAAGTTATTTAACAGGAAGTTGGCGCTCGACATTGATAAAGTGGCAGCAACAGCGGGAGCAGATGCGATCGCATACCCAGCGGTTATCGGCATCAGGCTCAAAACTAAGCGATTTCCCAATTTGAGCCGATTGGGTTTCTGGTCAAACTCTTTTGCTTGCTGCAACACGATCTTTATCCTCCAACCGCTCTGGTAATGGGATTGAGAGCCATTCTAGCTTTCATTTTTGATCGCTTGTTGCCATTTTGGCAGTTTCTGTTGCATCAAAGATTTCAGGAATTAAACACCTTAGATGGGCGCTAACGCACTGGCTTTAATCTTTAATTAAATTTTGATTAGATATATACAAATACTTAAAAAATCTGGCTAATAGCTAGTTGCACAGCCAGCTATTAGCCAGGTAATTATGGTTATAGAAACTAGACTTAAACCCAAAAATACAATAGCTTACCGTAAGGTTTAATCAATGCCAAAATGGCAACTATTCTCAAGTTAGGTGCTTCAGAGCTTGCACCGTGGCTCAAAACCCGGTTTCTCGGAAAAATCTTGGCTTTGCGATCGCAGATCGCAGCCAGAAACCCGGTTTCTAAGAAAAATCTTGGCTTTGCGATCGCAGATCGCAGCCAGAAACCCGGTTTCTAAGAAAAATCTTGGCTTTGCGATCGCAGATCGCAGCCAGAAACCCGGTTTCTGGGTTCAGATTTTTGCTAAAATCAACGTTTTAACCCGTTGAAACGGGTTTTAGCTAAAAGCTGCGAAATTTATTTCTGGGCTAGATGCAAGATGTGAGTATAGAAACAAGGGTTTCCTGGCTGGTTGAGAATTTAAAGCGATCGCAGCAGGAGATTGGCTATCAGATCTGAGCGCAGGTTGCCTTCGTTGCGGATCAACCCCATTGGGCAACCATTATCCATCTTCACCGCAACTGACCGATAGGGAATTCCGCGAAATTTGTTAAACGGACACCAACTCACCCATACCAGGCTTACAATGGTCTGGGTTCAAATACTGTCAGTGTTATAGAAACGAATATGCCCCGCCGTAACGACCTCAAAAAAATCCTGCTGTTGGGTTCTGGCCCTATTATCATCGGTCAAGCCTGCGAGTTTGACTATTCTGGAACTCAGGCGTGCAAAGCGCTTCGCAGCGAAGGTTATGAGGTGGTGCTGGTCAACTCCAACCCCGCTACCATCATGACCGATCCGGAAACAGCAGACCGGACTTATATTGAACCGCTGACGCCAGAAATGGTAGAAAAAGTAATCGCCAAGGAACGACCAGACGCCCTCCTACCAACGATGGGCGGGCAAACTGCATTGAATTTAGCGGTGGCTTTATCAAAAAATGGCGTCTTGGAAAAATACGGTGTAGAACTGATCGGGGCGAAGCTGGAAGCAATTGAAAAAGCCGAAGATCGGCAATTGTTCAAAGAAGCGATGGCGCGCATCGGGGTAGGTGTTTGTCCTTCTGGGATTGCCTCAAATATTAACGAAGCCAAAGAAGTTGCGGCGCAAATCGGCAGTTATCCGCTGATTATCCGACCTGCTTTTACGATGGGCGGTACGGGAGGCGGCATCTCTTACAATCAAGAAGAATTTGAAGAAATGGCGCAGGGAGGTATAGAAGCTTCCCCCGTATCGCAAATTTTGATTGAAAAATCCCTCTTGGGGTGGAAAGAATACGAGTTAGAGGTAATGCGAGATCTGGCAGATAACGTAGTAATTATCTGCTCGATTGAAAACTTAGACCCGATGGGAATTCATACGGGGGATTCGATTACCGTCGCCCCGGCACAGACGTTAACGGATAAAGAATATCAGCGCCTGCGAGATGCGTCGATTAAAATTATCCGTGAAATTGGGGTAGAAACCGGCGGCTCGAATATTCAGTTTGCGGTTAATCCAGTAGATGGGGATGTAATCGTAATTGAAATGAACCCCCGCGTGTCTCGTTCTTCGGCACTTGCTTCTAAGGCAACTGGATTTCCAATTGCTAAGTTTGCGGCGAAGTTGGCGGTAGGTTATAGCCTCGATGAAATCAGCAACGACATTACCAAGAAAACCCCCGCTTCGTTTGAGCCGACAATTGACTATGTGGTAACTAAAATTCCCCGGTTTGCGTTTGAAAAGTTTCCCGGCAGTCAGCCATTTTTGACTACTCAAATGAAGTCGGTAGGGGAAGCAATGGCAATTGGGCGCACGTTCTGCGAGTCGTTCCAAAAAGCGCTGCGGAGTCTGGAAACCGGACGCGCGGGATGGGGATGCGATCGCAATGAAAAACTCCCCAGTCTAGAACAAATTCGCGCCCTGTTACGCACCCCCAATCCAGAACGGATTTTTACCCTCCGTCACGCGATGATGATGGGGATGTCGGTGGAAGAAATCTACGAACTCACGGGCATCGACCCCTGGTTCTTAGATAAAATGGCGCAAATTCTAGAAACCGAGAAGTTCCTCAAACGCACAAAACTGCAAGATTTGAACCAGGAACAGCTACTAGCAATTAAACAACTCGGATTTAGCGATCGCCAAATCGCTTTCGCTACTAAAACCAACGAAGACGAAGTCCGCAGTTACCGCAAACAACAGGGTGTGGTTCCGATTTACAAAACTGTCGATACCTGCGCGGCAGAGTTTGAAGCCTTCACTCCCTACCACTATTCAACTTATGAAATGGGTGGGATTTCAGTTACCAGTCAGTCATCGGAAGTAGAACCACTGACAACTGGTATTACCGAAAGCGAAGTGCTGCCTTCGGATAAACAAAAGGTGATGATTTTAGGCGGCGGCCCCAACCGCATCGGTCAGGGAATAGAATTTGACTATTGCTGCTGTCATGCTAGCTATGCTCTGTCCCATGACGGGTTTGAAACGATTATGGTCAACTCGAACCCGGAAACGGTTTCGACCGACTATGATACGAGCGATCGCTTGTATTTTGAACCCCTAACTAAAGAAGACGTTCTCAATATTATTGAGACGGAAAATCCCACAGGCATTATCATCCAATTCGGCGGTCAAACACCTCTGAAGTTAGCCGTTCCTTTGCAAGAATATCTGAACCAAATTGGTAATGGGTCATTGGTAATGGGTAATGGACAAGAATCTAACCAATTACCAATTACCAATTCCCAATTACCAATTACCAAAATTTGGGGAACTTCTCCCGATTCTATAGACATCGCCGAAGACCGAGAACGGTTTGAAGTCTTGTTGCAGCAGTTGCACATGAAAACCGCCCCCAACGGTATCGCCCGCAGCGAAGGAGAAGCACTCGCCGTGGCGCGGCGCATTGGCTATCCCGTCGTGGTGCGCCCCAGCTACGTCCTCGGCGGACGGGCGATGGAAATTGTCTATTCCGATGAAGACTTGCAGCGCTACATGACAATGGCGGTGCAAGTCGAACCGGAAAAACCCGTGCTGGTCGATAAATTCCTGGAAAATGCCGTCGAAGTCGATGTGGATGCGATCGCCGACTCTACGGGTAACGTAGTAATAGGCGGTATTATGGAACACATCGAGCAAGCGGGAATTCACTCAGGGGACAGCGCTTGCACCTTGCCCACAACTTCCCTACCGCCCGCAACCCTAGAAACCATCAGGGATTGGACAACCCGATTAGCCAAGGCGCTGAACGTAGTCGGGTTGATGAACATCCAGTTTGCTGTGGTGGGTGCCCACGGATACATGCCGCAAGTTTATATCTTGGAAGCGAACCCCCGCGCCTCGCGCACGGTGCCATTTGTGTCTAAAGCGATCGGCGTACCCTTGGCGAAATTGGCATCGTTAATTATGTCGGGGAAAACATTAGAAGAATTGGGATTCACCCAAGAAGTTCTACCCCGCTACATCGCGGTGAAAGAAGCCGTATTGCCGTTTGATAAATTCCCCGGTACGGATACCCTATTAGGGCCAGAAATGCGCTCTACAGGCGAAGTAATGGGGATAGACACGGATTTTGGCAAAGCCTTTGCGAAGGCGGAACTAGCGGCAAATCAGCGCTTACCCTTGGCTGGTACAGTGTTTGTATCGATGAGCGATCGCGACAAACAAGCGATCGTCCCCGTGGTCAAACAGCTGTTAGAGTTAGGTTTTAACGTGGTAGCAACCGACGGCACCCGTCGCGTATTGCAAGAACACGGCCTCAAAAACGTCGAATTGGTGCTAAAAATTCACGAAGGGCGTCCCCACATCATGGACTCGATTAAAAACGAGAAAATCAACCTGATTCTAAATACGCCTTCCGGAGAAGAAGCCCAAAGCGACGGACGCCTGCTGCGCCGCACGGCGTTGGCTTACAAAATCCCGGTAATTACCACGATTGCTGGGGCGCAAGCAACTACAGCCGCGATCGCCCGCTTGCAGTCAGAGCGACTGGAGGTAAAAGCGATTCAGGAATACATCAAATAAGGTAGTAGGTAATGGGTAATAGGTAATCGGGAAGATGGAGAAAATGGAGAAAATGGAGAAAATAATAGTTCCAACTCTCGCTTACCTCCATCACCTCTATCACCTATCATTACCCATTACCAATTTCTTATGAAATTACCAACCACATCAACGGCGAAAACTCTAGGAGACTGGGCTTACCTGGGAATCCAAAAACACCTGAAAAAAATTCTCAAACAGGAAGCCGATGTTATAGAAGATCGAGATCCGGAAGCGTTGCACCAAATGCGAGTTGGGATGCGCCGCCTGCGCTCCGCCGTCACGGGTTTTGCACCCGCGTTAGATCTGCCTGAGTCAGCGCAAGAAAGACAGATTGGGAAAATTGCTCGGACTTTGGGAAAACTGCGAGATTTAGATGTACTAAAAGAAGCACTGGAAAAGCAATATAAACCCAACTTACCCAAGGAAGAACAGAAAGTTTTGGAAAAAGCTTTGACTTACCTTGATAAACGACGCGATAAAGCTTTAGAACAAGTACGCGAAACGCTTAAGGACAAAAGTTATAAGCAATTTAAACAATCTTTGAAAGCGTGGTTAGAAGAGCCACAATATCACGCGATCGCTCAGTTACCCATTCAGGAAGTATTGCCAGATTTACTCTTACCATCAGTCAGCCATTTTTTACTTCATCCAGCTTGGTTAGTAGCTACCCAAGCAGAAGAAACAGAAATTAAACCCCTTAAGGATTTAAGCCACGAAGCGGTAGAAGAAAAAATCGCCATGCACGGAGAAATTCTCCACGACTTGCGTAAAGAAGCCAAGCGCGTGCGCTATCAGATGGAACTGTTTACCGACTTCTTTGGCTTGACTTATACAGCTTTTTTGCAAGATATTCAGAATATTCAAGAAATCTTAGGGCAAAGCCAAGACAGTTTAGTTTTAGCCGAGTTTCTCACAGAAGCTATAGGTGCAGATACAACTAAACAACTACCAACCCTAGCTAAACAACTCGCAGAAACCCGCTACAAAATGTGGCAACAATGGCAAACCTTACAAATGCGGTATCTCAACTCTCATATCCGCCATTCCTTCCGCTCGGAACTTTTGTTACCTTCAAAAGAGCCAAGAAACGAGCAAGTTGCTGAGAGTTCAGATTCTTTGAATGGCGTTGTGAATTCAGCAGGAGTTTAATTTTTTGCTCGCGTTTGGTTGATTGATATCAATTCCGGTAACATCGGAATCGTATGGTTAATGTTGTTGTAGGGGCGGGTTTTACCAGATACCTTTGATTGTTGCGAATATGTTGATAAACCCGCCCCCCGCACGATGCCGATGCCAGGGGAAATGATATTAATGTAGAAGCGATCGCTCTTTAATTTTGTAGCGAGAATGGAGAGCGATCGCATCACTACATATCTTCAGGCATAATTACAGGAATTACTTCATTACGATTCTTGCGGTAAATGAGAAAATCGCTGTCCATAGTTAACACAGAACTTCCTGAATACTGTTCAGACATTCGCACTAAACAAGCATCAGCCAAAGACATCGGTACTGATTGGTAACGGGTAAGCAATTCCCCTATGCGAGTAAATTCTTCATTCAGGTGAAAGGGTATATAGATCGCGCCAGTATTAACTAAAGAAATAAGTGCTTCCTGACCCCCATAAACATTCCGTAACAGAAACAATGCTTCTGAAATAACGGCTTCACAAGTCAATAAAGGGGAAGCAATTGTAGCCAATTCCGCTGTTACCCAATTGTGAAAGCGATCGCGCCCGATCGCAGCTACCAATGGCCCTGTATCTAGTAATACCCGTTGCCTCATTAAGTCCCGTACCCTTCCATATATTTTTTATTAGTTGAAAGGTCACCTGGCCCTTCCACACAGCCAATAAACTCATGAGCCACTGTCAAAACTGATACTGCTTGCCCCTCTGTTTCACTTGATAACTGCCTTTTTTGCATTTGTGCTTGCAAAAACTCGACAAAATCAAGCACTTCCTGCTGTTTTTCTAATGGCAGAGTACTGAGCTTTTCCACAATTATTTCTTGAACAGTCATCGCGCCCTCATCCCAAGTCCTGTATTTAGCTACATTATGGCAAATTATAGACCGCGCAGGCGGTCTTTGTTTGTGTAGGCGCGACTTCAGTCGTTTCAGGTGCGTTACGCTGCCGCTAACGCACCCTACGCTGCTATTTATTGATTCGCTGGTGCAGGCTTTCTCGCCATCATCCGCTGCACATTTTCAGCAGTAATTCCCAGCACCCAAAACGTCACTAAAGCAATACCAATACCTTGAACAGGCAGCAATTTTTCCCCGATAAATCCCCAAGCTAAAAAAGTAGTCAAAGCCGGAACAATAGCCCCAATCATCGGAGCAATCGGAGAGCCTATCTGACGCAAACCAAAGTGATTTAACACCAAACCAAGCAAAGTTGCAACTGCCAAAATCCCCGTTGATATCCAAAGCGAATTCCACATATTTGGAGCCACATTGGAAACAAGAAATTTCAGCGGGATAATATTGGCAATTTGAACGCTTAAAACCGACAAAACTAAAATAGTTGTGCAGTCAACTATCCTGAAAGGTAAAGGATGTAACTTAATCTTTTGAGCGCAAATCCTAGTCAAAATTACATACAGCGCCAGGGAAATTCCCGATGCAACTGCGGTTGTAATTCCCAGCCACAAGTTGGCATCTTTTATCCCTTGTTGGAAAGGCAAACTGAGAAAAACTCCCAAATAAATGCTCATCGTCGCTAAGGTGAGAGAAAGCGAAGGACGAGAGCCAAAAAGTTGCCAATCTAACAGAATAATCGCTGTAGGATAAATGAAGAAAATCGTCGTCGCCACACCCGTGGGAATATTCCCCAGCGCGATGTAGAAGAAAAACTGAGATAAAAATAAAGTAAACCCAGTTCCCAACAACCAGCCAAAATACTTACGCCGACTTCTGTTCAACAATTGCCTCAAATCCATCCAAGCTCTGGGATAAAGCCAACGGGCGACAAAAAATAACAGCGGTAATTCTATTACCATTCGCATTAGTAGAATTAACAGGGCGTTGCCAGCAGTAGGTTGCACAAATCCGCCCAAACTACCTAAAAGAAAAACCGGCTTTTTCGTCAATATAACCTTGGTAATGACGTTTTGAAACGCCAGCACCAAAGATGACATTACTATCAGCCAAAAACCTCTATTTAAAGTAGGACGCCCAATTATGATGGGTGGCGGAGGCGCTACTGGTTGTGAGCTTGTTTCGACTACAGGCGTCCCTGGTAATTGTGCTTCAAGAGTTGGTTGGAGAGTGTCAATCGCAATCGGGCGGGGCGCAGGAGCCGTCTTAAGTTGGTTTTTCAAGCGACTAACTAGCGCTTCTAAAATTGCTTCCCCTTGTTGTTCTAGGGTTTGCATTCGTCCCAATTGTTGGGCAAGGGCGCTTTGATAGCTGCTGACATCCTGTTGCAAGGCTTTTAACGTGGTGCTGAGGGTAGAATCGACCGATGATAGTATGCGATAAGTATTTTCGGTCGATTCCCCCGATGTGGCGGTAGATGATGGCGCTGCTTCCCCTGTAGATTGACTTAGTTGCTGGCGCAGTCGTTCTTGCAGGTGATTTGCTAATATCTGGGCGAGTTGCTGCGCCCATAATTGTTGTTGATCGCCTTGGGTTGTCTGGCTTAAGACACCTGATTGCTGAGTTTTGAGTTGTTGCTGAGTCGATCGCATCTGTTCGATCTCAGTTTCCAACCTCGATTTCTCGGCTCGCAGATTGTTAATATCGTTCAGCCAGTTATCTTTTATACTTTGCAGTTCTTGCGATACGGTTCTCAGCATGTCTTCTGCTGCGTTGGCGTTATCTTCGCCCCAATCTTCCGATCGATCGTCCAGTGGCACCATTTTTCTGTCTACCTCTTGCCAATTTGCCGTCAAAACTCTGGATTATACCCTGGTTCTTTGTAATATCTCCGCTTTTTTGCGATATTTTCGGTATCCTTGTCCAATCTGTCCAAGAAAGCCGCCCTCTGTTTTAGTATTGTGCTTTGCTTTCGATCTGCGTGCCAACAGCAGGATTTAGTCGATTTTTAGTCAAAAAAGATACAGAATTTTTCCAGAAGCTGTTACCGATCTGGAGTTTAGACGATTGCGATCGCCTCAAAAACACTTTGATGATTTGGAAGCCATTTCGCAGCGCCACGCCGCCGCCCTAGAAGCCGAGGTGCGTCAATTGCAGCAATCGCAGGAGTATTAACTCAAGTTGCTAGTTATGAGGTCAAGCATTTTAGATCCCCCTAAATCCC
>CAYXCW010000173.1:0-14788 GCA_964463555.1 uncultured bacterium | reverse complement strand
TAATTACTTCCTCAGCTCCCTCAGCTCCCTCAGCTCCCTCAGCTCCCTCAGCTCCTCAGCTCCCTCAGCTCCCTCAGCTCCCTCAGCTCCCTCAGCTCTCAATTAGTTGGCGGATCTTGTTACAGAATTGTTAAATTTTGTAGTGAGTGATAAATCCTTGCGGCAACTTGCAAGCTTTACAAGTGTGACTCTCGCACTTGTCATCTATCTGTAGACAGATTTTAATTAATAGCTATTAGTCAAAGTTTCCGCCAACCATAGAACAAAGATGAAAACCCTGCTCAAAAAACTCTTTGCCTCGCGCCGCCTGGAATATTTAATCTTGGATCGAAACTTACTAATCCAAGAAATGTCATTCGGGGTACAACAGTTTGCTTATTACCCAGAGCGAGTTAGCATTAACAGCGATGTTCGTCTGGGCTTCCCGACGCTGATTGGATTTGAGGATTTCCTCATCGATGTGCTGGAAGGAAGGCAGGTTAGCTTTGAGTTAAAAGATATTGAGCAAAGTTCACCTAATGGTGTTTCTGGGTTTATTGATATTTGTGTGGTGGGATTGGAAGATGACGAAACTTTATCAAATAAGTTACTAATTTTATTAGAAAATACCACCGAAGAACTAAATCAAAATTTGTTTAATCGAGGCAATGAAGCACTGCTGCTGTTAAATGCTTTATCTAGTTCTCGAACTTATATTAATAAAATTATTGCTTCGATTGCCGATGTATTAATAGTAACAACTAGAAGCGGAAAAATCAAAAAAGTCAATCAAGCTGCTCAAGAGTTATTTGGCTATCATGAATCTGAATTAATCGGTCAGTCAATTTTTCAACTCATCGCCGATAATAATTTATGGCAGAATGCGAGCGACAGCAGATTTATATCCCAAGGTGAGTTGTTTAGAGATGTTGAAGTAGTTTGCTTAAAAAAAACCGGCGAACAGCTAAACATCTCCTTTTCTTGCTCTGCGATTCAAACTGATGCAGAAGACACAGAAGATTTTATCTATATTGGCAAGGATTTGACCGATCGGAAAGCGGCTGAGATAGCCATTGCTAAAATGAATGCCAATCTAGCGCAAAGGGTAGAAGAACAAACCCTAGAATTAAGGCAGACTATCGAACAATTAAAAAATGAAATTGCCTCTCGAAAGCAGATAGAGTCGGCACTCAGAGAAAGCGAAGCGCGCCTTTCTAACCTGCTGAACTCGCTGCAAGATGTTGTTTGGTCGGTGGCAGCTAGTACCTTTGAAGCACTTTATCTCAATCCAGCCACCGAGGCACTTTACCAACGCCCGGTAGTGGAATTTTACTACAATCCTTATTTGTGGCTGGAAGTGATTCATGGGGAAGATCGGGCGCGGGTGGCATCGACTTTCCCCACCATCTTAGAAATCGGAAATATAGAAATGGAATACCGGATCGTTCGCCCAAACCAAGAAGTGCGATGGGTGAATAATCGGGCACAGGCGATCAAAGATGAAACCGGGGAAACCATTCGCATCGATGGCATTATCACCGACATCACCGAACGCAAACTATCAGAAATTGCGCTGCAAAATATCGTTGCCGGAACAGCTTCAGTCACTGGGGAAGAATTCTTTCCCGTTCTGGTGCAATATTTAGCAACGGCACTGGGGGTTCGCTATGCCTTTGTCAGCGAAGTGATGGACTCCCAGAAATGGCAGACGATTGCTTGGTGGGATAGCGATCGCTTAGGAGAAACTTTAGAATTAAACATCGCTGGGGGGCCCTGCGAAATCGTTGTCAAGCGCAAAAAAGCCTGTTATTTTCCAGATCGCTTGCAGGAATTATTTCCAGAAATAACCTTACCAACTATATTGGGCGCCGATTGTTACTTGGGAGTACCCTTACTAGACACTGCCCAAAACGTGATTGGCAGTTTGTGGATTCTCAATGATAAACCCCTCATCGATGAAGACCGCACCCAGTCAGTCATCAGCGTGTTTGCCGCCCGGGCGGCGGCAGAATTGGAGCGGAAAAAAGCTTTAATCGCCTTGCGTCAATCCCACGATGAATTAGAAAATCGCGTCCAAGCACGTACCGCCGATCTTTACGCCGCCAACCAATCCCTCAAGTCAGAAATTGCCTACCGGGTGCAGGTAGAATCAGCACTGCGAGCCAGCGAGTATCGCTATCAAACCTTAGCTAATTTGTCGCCGGTAGGAATATTTCATACCGATGCTCAAAGTTGCTGCTTATATGTCAACAATCGCTGGTGCGAGATTACCGGAATTTCCCTCTCTCAAGCAATGGGTGATGGCTGGATGCGCGCCATCCATCCCGAAGATCGCACCCGCGTCCAAACTAGCTGGTATCGTTGCAGCCAAGAAAACTTACCCTTTGCCACCGAAACGCGGTTTCAGCGTCCCGATGGCAGCTGTTTGTGGGCATTTGTGCAAGCTGTAGCACAGCAAGGGAACGACGGACAAGTCGTAGGCTACATCGGTACGGTGACCGATATTACCTACCGTGTTGAGTCAGAACAAGTTTTGCAAAGAAACGCGGCGGAAATTCACGATCTGTATAATAACGCTCCCTGTGGGTATCAATCCCTCGACAGCGAAGGCAGATTTATCCGCGTCAACGATACCGAACTCAAATTATTGGGTTATACCCGCGATGAGTTAATTGGCAAGCGGTTTGCTGACTTGCTGACACCCCATAGCAAGCAACTTTTCCGCAAAATTTTTCCTCGCTTCAAACAACGGGGCTGGGTGCAGGATTTAGAGTTGGAGTTAGTTCGCAAAGATGACAAAGTTGTTCCCGTCAGCTTGTCCGGTAGCACAGTTAAAGATGATGACGGCAATTTTCTCATGACGCGCTCCACAATATTTGATATCACCGAGCGCAAACGGGCAGAGGCGTCACTGCGAGAGAGTCAAGAACGGTTCAGAAGCGCGTTTGAATATTCGGCGATTGGCATGGCATTGGTATCGCCCCAGGGTCATTGGTTGCAGGTGAATCCAGCTTTATGCGAGATCGTGGGGTACTCCGAATCAGAGTTACTGAAGCTGACATTTCAGGATATTACCCATCCTGAAGATGTGGAAACCAGCCTGGACTATTTGCACCATGCCATCTATGGGGAAATTGGCACCTACCAGATGGAAAAGCGCTACATCCACAAATTGGAGCAAATCGTCTGGGTGCAGCTAACCATCTCGACCTTAAGGGATGCCCAGGGGCAAGTGCTGTACTTAATTGCCCAAATTCAGGACATTACCGAGCGAAAAACCGCGGAAGCAGCTTTGCGGGAAAGAGAACGCCGCGTCAGAAGGCATCAGGAAGGATTGATGGCACTGGCTAAGTGCGAATCGCTTTACACTGGTGACTTAAAACCGGCCTTGCAAAATATTACCCAAATTGCCGCGATCGCTCTGAGAGTAGAACGAGTCAGCGTCTGGTTCTTCAACGACGATCGTTCTCTACTCCGCTGCGCCGATCTCTACCAATTCAGCACCCTCAAGCATACATCTGGTTTAGAACTTTCTGCCGCCAACTATCCTGTCTATTTTGAAGCATTGGAGTCAGATAACATTATCGCCGCCGACGATGCCCAAACCGACGCTCAAACCCATGAATTTACCGTCAATTATCTGACGCCTTTAGGTATTACCTCGATGCTAGATGTGCCGATTCGCGTTGCTGGAGAAACTATCGGCGTTATCTGTCACGAACACATTGGTTTGCCCCGCAGCTGGGCGTTGGAAGAGCAAAACTTTGCCAGTTATTTAGCATATATGGCGAGTCTGGCGATTGAATCGCGCGATCGCGCCCAAGCAGAAAAAGACCTACTACTCGCTCAAGAACGCCTGCAATATCTGCTCACCTCTAGCCCAGCCGTTATTTATAGCCGCAGAGCATCCGACGATTACACTACCACCTTCGTCAGCGACAACGTCAAAACCCTTGTCGGTTACGAAGCTCAGCAATTCCTAGAAGATGCCAGTTTCTGGAAAAATCACATTCATCCGGAAGATCTAGAAAGAGTCTTTAGCGAGTTGCCCCGCTTGTTCGATTCCGGTTATCACCGCCACGAATATCGGTTCCAATGCGCCGACGGTTCCACTCGCTGGATGCGCGACGAAAGCAAATTAGTAATAGATAAAGCAGGTAATCCGCTCGAACTGATCGGTTATTGGGCAGATATCACCGATCGCAAACAAGCCGAATCAGACCTAGCCAAAACCGTATCTTTGTTGCAAGCAACGTTTGATTCTACCACAGACGGGATACTGGTGATTGACCGCTCCGGAAAAATTGCCACATTTAACCGCAAATTTCAACAAATGTGGCAGTTGCCCGACGATATTGTTGCCACGCGAGATAACGCGGTAACCATCGCTTATATCATGGATCAACTCAAACATCCCCAAGCATTTGTACAAAAAATCGAAGAAATTTTCTCGCTGCCGGATAGCGAAAGCTACGAAATATTGGAATTTATTGATGGGCGAGTATTTGAGCGCTATTCTATGCCCCAGCGCTTGGGAGAAAAAATTGTTGGTCGGGTGTGGACTTTTCGCGATATTACCGCTCGCAAACAGGCAGAAGCAGTTTTGGCAAAACGCGATCGCTATCTTGCCGCCTTGGTCGAAGTTCAACTTCGGCTGCTGGCTGACGACGGCGAGCAAAACTCCTACACCTCAATCTTAGACCCCTTGGGACGAGCATCAGAAGCCAGCCGAGTCTACTTGTTTGAAAACCACTACGATAGTGCAGGACGCCTATTGATGAGCCAGCGCGCCGAGTGGTGCAACTCTGGCATCAATCCAGAAATCGACAATCCCACGTTGCAGAACTGCCCTTTCGATGAATTTTTCCCCCGCTGGGCAGAAGTATTGTCGCAAGGGGAAAATATTGCTGGCAAAGTTGCAGAATTTCCCACTTCCGAGCGGATAATTTTAGAACCCCAGGGCATCCTTTCCATGCTGGTTTTACCATTACTGGTTAATAACCAGTTCTTTGGTTTTATTGGCTTCGACGAATGCGTCACTTACCGCACTTGGGAGCCTTTAGAAATAGATTTATTGCGGAGTGCAGCAGCAGCAATTTCCCTCCGTCAAGAGCGCAAGCTAGCTTTATCAGCGCTTTCGGAAAGCGAGAATAAATATCGCTATGTAGTGAACAATTTAAGAGAAGTAATTTTTCAAAGGGATGTGGATGGCTGTTGGACTTTTCTCAATCCTGCCTGGAGTGAAATTACAGGATATGAAATAGAAGAAAGCTTAGGGCGTCATTTCCTGGAATTTATTCACTCCGATGACCGAGGGGTGACATTAAATCAGTTCAATGCTTTAATGTCCTCGCAAGTCGATTCCACCCGCTACGAAGTGCGCTGCCGAACTAAAAATGGCAGCTATCGCTGGATTGAAGTGCAAGGGCGAGTCAACCTAGCCGCTGATGGCACATTTTTGGGATCTTCCGGCACCCTGAACGACATTACAGATCGCAAGCGCATCGAGCAAGCGATCGAACAAGAGCGGCAACAATTGCGGCAAATTATTACTAATGCGCCAGTTGCGATCGCAATGTTCGATACCAAGATGCGCTTCATTGCCCACAGCAATCAATGGCTCACCGATTACCATCTCGAAGGACAATCCCTGATTGGGCGATCTTACTATGACGTTTTTCCCAATCTACCCAATGAAATCAAAGCCATTCATCAGCGCGCCCTACAAGGCGAAGTCATCTCCAAACCAGAAGACATTTGGGAACAACCAAATGGCAGCAAAATTTACCTGCGCTGGGCAGTCCAACCTTGGTACATCGGCACTGGGGCATGGGAACAAGGGGGACAAGGGGGACAAGGGGGACAAGGAAGCAACCCTTCTCCCTTGCCTTCCCCCACTCCTCATACCCAAATTGGCGGCATCGTCATCGCGACTCAAATCATTAACGAATTGGTAGAAGCGCGGGAAGCCGCCTTAGAAGCCTCGCGGATGAAATCCCAATTTCTCGCCAACATGAGTCACGAAATCCGCACACCCATGAATGGCGTCATCGGTTTAACCGATTTACTACTCTTAACCCCCCTCTCCCCAGAACAGCAAGATTTTGTCCAAACTCTAAAAGCCAGCGGACAAAGTTTGTTGATGTTAATTAACGATATTCTCGACTTTTCCAAGCTAGAAGCTGGGGAAATGCGGTTAGAAACTATTGACTTTGATTTGAAAATATGCATTGAAGAAGTCGTAGATTTGCTCACCACCCAAGCGGAATCTAAGGGACTAGAACTATTTTCTTTAATCGACAGTAACGTCCCTAAATTGTTAACCGGAGATTCCACCCGCCTGCGCCAGGTGTTGATGAATCTGATTGGCAATGCCATCAAATTTACTCACACAGGAGAAGTAATCGTTCGTGTAGAAATGTGCCAAGAGGAACAAGCAGGACAAGGAGAGATGAGGAAGATCGGAGAGACTATTAGAAGTGAGAAAGTAGAAGTTATTTCTTCCCTCGCTCCCTCAGCTCCCCCAGCTCCCTTCTCCCCCACCAGAATTAGGCTGCGATTCACCGTGCGAGATACCGGAATTGGTATTGCGCCAGCAGATATGGATAAATTGTTCCGGTCTTTTTCCCAAGTGGACGCCTCGACAACGCGCCAGTATGGAGGAACTGGCTTGGGTTTGGCAATCTGCAAGCAATTGGTAGAGCTGATGGGGGGTGAAATCGGTGTTGAGAGCGAACTGGGAGTGGGGTCAACCTTCTGGTTCACAGCCACTTTAGAGCAAAAGCCAGATGCGTTACCCTCTCAAGTATCCCTGCCTTTTGATCGCCCTGACGTTAGGCTGTTGGTGGTAGATAGTAACGCCACCCATCGGCAAGTAGTGCTATCTTATGTCAACGCTTGGGGAATACAGGCAGACGAAGCACAAGACGGCACTAGCGCGATCGCCTTTGTCCGACGAGCAGAAACCCAGGGTCAACCCTACGATGTGGCGCTGTTAAGCTTGGATATTCCAGGTATGAATCAGGAATTGCTCGCTCAATTCATGGGCAACCAACCTAACTCGTTTGGGACTAAATGGATTTTGATGAGTTCCGTTCAACAGCGCCATCAAATTATCAACCCCCAAGCGCTTGGATTTGCAGGTCATTTAAGAACGCCCGTCAAAGCCTCGCGCCTGTTAGACTGCCTGATGAATGTACTGAGTTGTGCTTCTTTAATCAATTCTCAGTTAGGGTTAATTAGTCATAGAGCTTCCGTCACAAGCGATGAAAAACCATCTCATCCATCGCCAAAAAACCTCAAAATTCTGCTGGTGGAAGATACCCCAGTCAACCAGAAAGTCGCTCTCAATCAACTCAAAGTTCTGGGTTATGAAGCAGACTGCGTTAGTAATGGTCAAGAAGCCCTCGACCGACTGGCACAAATCAATTACGACATTGTGTTAATGGATTGTCTCATGCCCGTTCTCGATGGCTACAAAACCACCCAAGTTATCCGCCAAAGGGAAGCTCAATCTCGCCATACTGTAGTCATTGCCATGACTGCTAACGCCCTCAAAGGAGAACGAGAAAAGTGCTTAGCAGTAGGTATGGATGACTATATCAGCAAACCGATTAAGCTCGATATCTTGGCAGCTGTTTTGGAACGCTACAGCACTTGTGAAAATCAGAACGCTTCTGGAGGAGATTTAGAAGCAAAAACTGCCTCCAGTGCTTCTAATTCCGTCACTCCAGAAGTCACATCCCCAACAGAACCAGTAGATTTAGAGCGCCTGGAAGAAATTACCAGAGGCGATACAGAATTTCAACTCGATCTTTTGCAAACTTTTATGGAAGATGCTCCCACTTACTTAGCGCAGATTAAGCTAGCCCTAGAAAACAAGGATTGTGTAGCACTGGCTCGTCATGCTCACCAACTTAAAGGCGGAAGTGCTATGGTAGCTATCCGAAATATGCCAGAATTAGCTCAGCAACTGGAAACTCAGGCTCAAGAAAATTGCCTTGAGAACACTGCCGAGTTGGTAGAGCAGTTGGAAACTATTCTGTTGTTGGTTAAAACTTTTACAGATAATTGGTCACTCACAATTAATTCATAAGTGATGTCAAAAATTCTTGTAGTCGAAGATGATTCGGCAACTCGCTTATTTCTCAAACGCGACCTCCAGAACGAAGGGTATCAAGTCACGGTAGCTAAGAATGGTGAAGAAGGGCTGCTGCAAGCAACTTTGATACAACCCGCTCTGATTATTTGCGATTGGGTAATGCCATTGATAGATGGGATGGAGCTTTGTCGTCGCGTCAAAGCCGACCCTAATTTAGCAACTACATTTTTTATTTTACTGACTTCCCGGGGAGAAGCGATCGCTGACCGAGTAGCAGGACTCGATGCTGGCGCTGATGAGTTTCTTTCTAAACCTATTGACCCCAACGAATTACAAGCACGGGTGCGCGCTGGCTTGCGCCAGTACAATTTAAATCGCCAATTGAGTCAAGCAAATCAGCAACTAAGCCAAACTCTACAGGAGTTACAACAAACTCAAGCTCAATTAATTCAGAGCGAAAAAATGTCTAGCATGGTGCAAATGGTGGCGGGTATGGCTCATGAAATTAACAACCCAGTCACTTTTATTTATGGCAACCTCAACCATGCCAGCGTCTATATTCAAAACCTACTAGAATTAATCAATTTGTATCAAAAATATTATCCCAATCCCGATGCAGAAATCCAAAAACACGTCAATACAATCGATCTAGAATTTGTCGCCTACGATCTACCTAACCTTTTAAATTCTATGAAAACCGGCGCCCAGCGGATTTTTCAAATTGTTCAGGACTTACGCAACTTCTCGCGGTTAGATGAAGCCGAATTAAAGCCCGTAGACCTACACGAAGGAATTGATAATACCCTGGCATTTTTACAACATCGCCTTAATTCTGAAAACAACAAATTCGCCATTCAAGTAATTAAAGATTATGGTGAATTGCCCTTAATTGAATGCTATCCCAGACAACTAAATCAGGTATTTCTAAATATTTTGTCTAATGCGATTGATTTTTTAGAAGAAAGTTATGGTAAAGAAAATTCTTCAGCCAAGGCTCTGATTAAAATCAGCACTGAAGAAATCGATCGTAATCGGGTGCAAATTAAAATTTTAGATAATGGGCCAGGAATGACAGAAAAAGTCCGCCAAAAACTGTTCGATCCTTTTTTTACAACTAAGGCTGTAGGTAAAGGAATTGGCATGGGTCTATCAATTAGTTACCAAATTGTGGTAGAAAAGCATAAGGGGAATTTGCGGTGTATTTCCTCTCCTGGTCAGGGTGCAGAGTTCATCATTGAAATCCCACTGCATCCAGGGGCTAGGGAAAAATGCTAATGGCTAATTGTTAATGGCTAATATATGATTTTTAACCCACATTCCGCACCCTCAACTGCCATACTAATTTTTAGGCAACAGCTCATCTGGCAACAGGCAACAGGGAAGAGAGAGAAGATAGGAATAGTTCGCCTTTTTTAGGTACTAATAAATCTAAAAAGTCACCCTAAATTTGCCGATAATTGCAAAAAAACTGATTGTAACAGTCTAGGGTGCGGAATCTAGGTTTTACTGGCATTAGCTATGAGCAATTAGCAATTAGCTGTTCTTCCACAGTTAACTACCAATTTGGGTTAGAGTAGCTAACGATCATTTGTTCGAGGACATTGGCTGGAACGGGGCTGCTGAAATAATAACCCTGCATCATATCGCATTGATGTTGGCGCAGGAATTCTTGTTGCTCGAAGGTTTCGACTCCTTCAGCGACTACTTTTAAATTCAAACTATGAGCCAGTTGAATAATTGCGGTTAAAATGGCAGCATTTTTAGAGTCTTCGGTAACGTTACGTAGAAACGAGCGGTCGATTTTTAATAGATCAAATGGGAATTGTTGTAGATAACTAAAAGAAGAATAGCCAGTACCGAAATCATCTAAAGATAACTTAATACCGAGAGATTTAAGTTCGCGTAGGGTAGCGATCGCTGTTTCTGGTTGCTTTACCACTGCACTTTCTGTTAATTCTAATTCCAAATAGCTTGGGTCTAAGCTAGTCGCCTCTAAAATCCGCAAAATTCTTTGACTTAAACCCGGTTGATTAAATTGAATACCCGATAAATTTACCGCCACTTTTAACGAATAACCGGCTTTTTGCCAGCTACTTGCTTGCTTACAAGCTGTCTGTAGCACCCATTCATTTAGAGGGATAATTAAACCAGATTCTTCGGCGATGGGAATAAATTCTAAGGGAGATATTAAACCTCGCTCTGGATGTTGCCAGCGGACTAACGCTTCGGCGCCTACCATGCGTCCGGTTTGGAGGTCAATTTGCGGTTGATAGTAGACGATAAATTCAGATCTTTCTAGAGCATGATGCAAATTCATTTCCAGCATCAAGCGATCGTAGGATTTTTCTGATATATCTGCTGTGTAAAGCTGAAAGCGATTTCCTCCCAGTTGTTGAGCCACCTTCATGGCAGTATTAGCGGCTTTGAGTAGGGTATCGATATCGCTGCCATCTTCAGGATATAGCCCCATACCGATGCTACAGGTAAGAAAAACTTCAAAGCCCTCCAAATTAAAGGGTTGAGATAAAGTATCTAAGATACTTTGAGCTTTGTTGGCAGCTTCTGGTCGAGTGGAGACAGGGGGTAAAATCAGCGCTAGTTGTTCGCTGTTGAGTCTAGCGATCGTACCCACTTTACCGCCATAGGGGAGCAAGCGATCGCTCACCGCCTGCAATAATAAGTCGCTGTAGTCGCTGCCCAAACTGTGAATGAAGCGGTCGAGATGGTCTAAGCTGAGAACGGCAATCGGGATCGAGTGCTTGCTGGGCAGTTCGGGTGCGAGAATTTGGTAAAACCGCTCCCGTAACATCAGCCGATTGGGCAGGTTGGTCAGACTATCGTAGTAAACTACATTATTAAACTTAGCGATCGCTTGCTGAAGCACCTCCTGCTGCTGTTTGGCGCGCATTTCCTGTTTAGCCAGCTGAGTAGCGATCGCGCTGAGCAATTCCTCTGTGGTAAAAGGCTTGGTAAGATAATCATTGGCTCCCAACTCCATCCCTCGCCGCAGATCCGCGCGATCGTTTTGCGCCGTCAGGCAAATCACCGGAATCATTGCCGTCACTGGATCTTGCTGCAATCTCGACAGCACTTCGTAACCATCCATTTCAGGCATCCTGATATCACAAAGAATCAGATCCGGACATTCTTGGAGTGCCAGCTGCAATCCAATGCTGCCATTTTCGGCCCCAATTGCCTCAAAGCCTTCCTTCTGCAACAATTTCAATATAAGTTTACGACTAGCTCTTTCATCTTCTATAACTAAAATTTTTCTCATGGTTATCTGTACCCCGACGTGACCGTTGGCTAGCCTGATGAAATGTCACTTTAACAACTTCCAGATTTACGCATTTACTGGTTGAGATTGTCCTATGGGTGAGGTTTGTTTCAGCTAAACTCCACCTATGACAGGTAATACCAGCTATCTGCGTAAATCCAGTAGCTCCTTTTACATCAATCAACGAGTTTACCGAACCGAGTTATATAAAATAAAGCTTTCTCCCGTTTTTATCCAGGGTGATGAGAAAGAATATTGCGGATCTGAGTAGCGACGGCTTCTGGTTGTTCTACCATTGCCAAATGCCCGCAGTCCGGAATTTCGATCGCATTGTCACCACAGGCTTGAAACAGTTGGTGAAAGCTAGCTAAATGACGCACGTACTTCGGTTCCATGATAGTGTCTTTAGCACCGGCAATAAAATAAACCGGCTGCTTCAGTCGGGACACTAACTCTGGCAAGCGGTTTACTTCGGTTTCTGTAGTCGAGTCAAGCAAGGTACCTCTGGCGGCTTCTGGGTGAGCCATGACAAAATCAATTACCCGCTGGCGTCCCCAATAACGTGCAATCGGACGCGCTACGCTGTCGCGGGTAAATACCCAATCAATCCCAGGCAAATTGCAAAGCACGCGGGGGCGAAATTTTACCAAGCGTTCGCCTACCGCGCGAAACCGCTCAAAAGCTTCCTTTAGATAAATGCCACCCCCAGCATTGAGGCAGATTACCCCCTTGACACAGTACGGTAATTGTGCTGCTCCCCACAGAGCGATCGTACCGCCCAGGGAGTGACCAATCAACCAAGCACTGGATATATTGAGGGTTTCCAGCAACAAGCCCAGATCGCGAGCGTAGGCAGCTGGGGCATAGCGGCAAGCGTGGTTGTCTGCCTTCAAGCTGACCGATGTTTCCTGACTGTTTGAGCCAGAAATCTCTATCGGTTGGGAATCACCAAATCCGCGCAGGTCATAACAAAGACATTGATAAGTAGGTGAGAGCAGGTCAATTAGAGGTTGCCAGTACTGGCGACTTAGAAGCCAACCGTGAATAAACACGAGTACTTGGGGTTCCGCTGTGGGAGCAGTTAAATCGTAAGCGTGGGGGACTCCCAGGATATCGATGGTAGCCATATTTCGATCCTATCCTCGAACAGCCCCAGTTGACCGACTCTGACAAACCAGGAACTGGGAGGATAGAGGGCAGAGGGGAATTTGAATGGATATTCTCTCGATCTCCCCATCGCCTCTAGACGCTTGCCTGCTTGTGTTTTTTGTTCTCCAGAGTCCCCGTTGGCTAAATTGTTCGCTTTTCAGTGCGCGTGCCATTATTTACTGCCCCATCAATCTCAACCGCACGCTTTCGGCGATTTTTTGCCCCAGATAGTCTGGTATCAAGTTCTCATTTGGTCCCAGCAGGTAGAGAATTAGGCGAGTTCGCCCTCGCCACACCAGCAAATTGGCATTGATCACCAGCAGATCCTCTTGCCAGATCGTGTACATCACTTTGTAAAATAAACCGGGTTGGTTATCGGCTTCAATCAATAGGGCGGGTAGCTTAAACACGGGATCGACGTAGAATTCGGTTTCTACCTGTTCTAAACCAGCATCGAGATTGAATTCTACTGCCAGCATCTCTTCTACTTCAAACACTCCCGCCAGCGCCTCTCGAATCGCGCGGCAGACATTATCCGCGGTTTTTTCTGTCAAAGCCTTGCTACCGCGAGACACCACCAGCTTGATAAAGACCAACATCGGGGGTTGGATTTGACCGTACAGGCTGAGGCTGTGAATGGTCAATCCGTAGGCAGCCAGCACGCCAAAAATATCGCTGAGCAAAAATGATTGGTTGCGGTAGGCAAAATGCAGGGCACTTTTGCTACCCTCCGGTTTCATCTCAATCACCGCTCGCTTGGTTTTAAAGAGCTTATAGGCTAGCCGCAGGTTTTGCAGTTGGATCTCGCTGCTGACAAATTGCTCGTAGAACTGAGGAAACGACTTGTTAAAGCGTTTCAGGAGTTCTAGTGTTGATGATTTCAAACCCGTTTCCATCATTGGGGGTGGTGCATCTGGTGCTTACCAGGTCAAAGGCTAGCTACTATTGAAACTCAATGCTTAGGCGCAAAGCGCGGGTAATGGCGCTCCCCGCAACTCCCCTTTCCCCTGTCTTCGGACTGACTTGATCGACAAGCCAAACATTGAAGGGGATACGGGAGATATACTAACTATTACCGCCATCCAACGTCTTTTTACTACAATAACCACGGCTGCATGGGTTTTTGGAAAAGCTGGTTCAGTGAATCTGATACTGCCTCGACAACTGGGGCCACACAAATTGAAGAGGATGCGATCGCCCGTCCAGGTGACTTGAATAACCGCAATGGTCGCATATTTTTCACTACTGACCGAGAGATTGACCTGTACGAACTAGAAGAACTCTGCGATGCGGTGGGCTGGTCCCGCCGTCCGCTGCGTAAAGTCAGAAAGGCCATTCAGCATAGTTTTCTCGTCGTTTCCATGTGGGAAATGCGGGCTAACCGGCGGCGGCTCATTGGCTTTTCTCGCGCTACATCCGACCATGCGTTTAACGCCACGATTTGGGATGTAGTCGTTCACCCAGACTTCCAAGGTCAAGGTCTGGGCAAGTCTCTGATGAAATACACGATCAAAAAACTCCGCAGTGAGGACATTAGCAACATTACCTTATTCGCCGACCCCCATGTGCTAGATTTTTATCACGGTCTTGGGTTTATTTCCGATCCAGAAGGCATCAAAGGCATGTTTTGGTATCCCAATTAACATCCTTCCCTAGTTCCCATTTTAAAAAAAGCAGGTTATACTAGACAAGCGACGGGATGTAGCGCAGCTTGGTAGCGCGCTTGCTTTGGGAGCAAGATGCCGCAGGTTCAAATCCTGTCATCCCGACTTCATAGCTTTAAAGCTCGAAAGGGTTTCAGCAACTTGCTGAAACCCCTTTCTATTTCAAGGCTTTCTATTTCAAGGGTATGGTCGATTTAAGATCGGAAAAGATCGCAATCGTTCCCCATCTATAACCATGACAGACGCTAAAAACGTACTCGGCACAAAATTAGAGCTTTGCTGCTCTTCTCCAATGACGGGGTTTTACCGCGATGGGTTTTGTCGCACGGGGGGACAGGATTATGGCTCCCACGTCGTCTGCGCCCAAATGACGGCAGAATTTTTGCAGTTTACCAAATTGCGGGGAAACGACCTCAGCACCCCCGTACCAGCCTATCAATTTCCTGGGCTAAAACCAGGCGATCGCTGGTGTTTATGCGCCCAACGCTGGCAAGAAGCGATGGCAGCTGGCTTCGCGCCCCCTGTTGTCCTTTCTGCTACCCATGCTAGAGCTTTAGAAGTTGTTTCCGTTATATAAATCCTACCCAAAGCTACCCAAGATTAGACAATATTGGACTT
>CAYXCW010000172.1:0-14828 GCA_964463555.1 uncultured bacterium | reverse complement strand
ACAGTGGACAGTGGACAGTGGACAGTGGACAGTGGACAGTGGACAGTGGACAGTTCGCTTTTGCTAAACTCACATCTTGCACCTTGACTAAACCTTAGTTTCTTGCAAATAGCTCAGCTTGAAAGCCTAGATTTCTCGTCAAGAAACCCGGTTTTTGAAGGCTTGTTGATAATGGTGCAAGATCTGAGTAAAGAGAAGAGGATTGCGAATTGGGGAAGCTCGCATCTTGCAGCATTCTTGACCAGATTTTAAACCCTTGTTTCTTGAGGATAAAATTTGGCTTTCAAGTTTAGCTATTTCCAAGAAACTAAGGTGCGATCCACTGTGCAATATCTGGGGAAAGTAATTTTTGGGTTCTCGGTTAAAGGGGGGTTTAAACCCAAGTATGATTTTTGTTTTACCTGATAGGTCAATCGCCTATCAGGTTTAATTTATACTCGATTCAGGATATTTTTAAGGATTTATAGAGAGCAAATTGGTAAGAAAAAGCTGATGCTCAAGCCAGGAAAGTTCCCTGCCTGCTGACGAGCGTGTATGATAATATTTAACAGCACAATAGGCTGAGTTTGATTCGGCTGAAACGAGCGAAAATCTAAAATTATGAGTCGCTTAGTTCCTTTTGATAACATCAGGGGTAGTCATAACAAAGCGTTAGAGTGTCGCCCCGATGACTATCGTTCTTGGTATTTGCGGGGTAATTCGTTGCGGATGTTAGGGTGCTACACTGAAGCGATCGCTTGTTACGATAAAGCCATCGAACGATTCTCGGATGATTACCGCGCTTGGTATCAGCGGGGAAATGCTTTAGACGATCTCGGTCGCTTTTGCGAGGCGATCGCATCCTACAATAAAGCCCTACAACTACGACCGCAAGATTACTGGGCTTGGTATCAAAAAGGACAAGCCTATCGCAGTTTGGGTCGGTATCGCGACGCGATCGCCTCTTACGACCAAGCAATTAAATCTTGCCCCAATGATTTTTGGGCTTGGTATCGGCGGGGGGATGCCTTACGAGAATTAGGCGATGATCGGGAAGCGATCGCATCCTATGACATGGCGCTCAAATCCATACCTACAGATTATTGGTCTTGGTACTGGCGGGGCTACTCGCTGCAACGGCTGGGTCAGTATAGAGCGGCACTCGGTAGTTACAATACGGCAATCAGGTACAAACCCGACGATTATTGGGCTTGGTATCGGCGGGGCGATGCGATGCAATACTTGGGTTGGTATGAAGATGCGATCAAAAGTTACGACAAAGCCCTAGACATCGACCCCAAAGCCGCCAGCGCTTGGTACGGTAAAGCTTGCTGTTACCTGCGATTGGGGCGAGTGGATCGGGCGATAGAAAGTCTGGAAACAGCGATCGCGATCGCTCCCAATCGCTACCAGGAACTAGCCAAAACCAATCCAGATTTTAAACGCCTTCGCAGCTAGAGGCTAGGGGCGTCCGCTAGCTTAGGTTGTGTATAATTTTTGACGGGAGTAGGGGCGGGTATTACCAGCCATGCTGGAAAATCGCGAGGAATTTTTTAAACCCGCCCCGGCTGACGCTACTGATGCTACCGGACATGATATTAACCCGTTTTAACGGGTTTTAGCTTCCTCGCTGTGAAATTTATTTCTGTTGGCTCTGGTGCAAGATATGAGCCTGTTGGGAAAAAACAAACAATTTCTCTAAACCCGCCCCCAAGTGTGCCGCATTCATGGGAAAAGGGTATTGCTTCTACTTTTTTATCTCCATCACCTGCATCATCTCTCTCATCTCATGCAGTTTCATGGCATGAATTTTGCTCACTCACAATCCTATAAGCTTGAGGCAGAGGTAATACCAAATCTGCTTCAATTACCCGTTTTATGGCTAACGACTGAAGTCGCGCCTACACAAGCAAAGACCGCCTACGCGGTCTAAGCGATCAAGAGGTATTAAACCCGGATTTGGTATAACTGTCAACTGTCAACTGTCAACTGTCAACTGTCCACTGTCCACTGTTGAACTGCTTCTCCCTTACAATTATTAACAAAACTAGATCTCAGAGCAGGAGTTGGTTGCAAATGACGCTGATTCGCGTGCCAAAAACTTGGGAAATTCCAGAACGGGAAGTGACGCCAGCAAGCATTTTTTTCAATCGGCGGCGCTTGCTCAAAACGCTGATGGGTGCAACTGTAGGAGCGACCATCATGCCGATTTTGGGTTGTCAGAAGTCGGAGGAAACAGACAAGACGCTGGAGGCAACTTTAAATTTACCCAAACTCGATGGAGTTAAAACCAATCCTAAGTTCGCCAAAGTAGATCGCCCCATTACCGACAGAATCCTAGCCGGTAAATACAATAACTTTTATGAGTTTGGCGGCACAAAATCGATTTGGCAAGCGGCTCAAGCATTACCCACAGAAGACTGGAAAGTCGAAGTTAGCGGGTTGGTGAAAAATCCCCGCACCTACGATATCGACGATTTGCAGAAAAAATTTGCTTTAGAAGAGCGCGTTTATCGTTTCCGCTGCGTTGAAGCTTGGTCGATGGTACTACCCTGGATCGGGTTTCCCATGCGCGAATTAATTGCTGCTGTCGAACCAACCTCCCAAGCAAAATACGTCCGCTTTACCTCTTATTACGATCCAAAAGTCACCTATGGCCCGCTTTTGTCATTCCTGGAAAAACTACCTTGGCCTTATACGGAAGGGTTAAGAATTGAAGAAATGGCGAACGAATTAGCGTTTTTCGCTGTAGGTATTTACGGTCATTTGTTACCCAAGCAAAACGGGGCACCAATCCGAGCGGTCTTGCCTTGGAAATACGGATTTAAAGGAGCGAAATCGATTGTCAAAGTTGAGTTTGTTGACAAGCAACCGGCAACTTATTGGAATACTTTAGTAGCGAGTGAATATGATTTTGAGGCGAATGTTAATCCTAGCAAGCCTCACCCCCGCTGGTCACAAGCCAGTGAGAAATTTATCAGCAAAGGGCCAAACTTATCTTGGGAAAAAATGCCAACCTTGCCCTACAACGGTTATGGGGAATATGTAGCTAATCTTTACCAGGCTTGAGCGAATAGTTTGCAGGTAGCGAGCAACCGGGTTGAAGAGGCTTTCCTCTAAAAAACCCGGTTGATTTTTTTTTCAACCCCCAAGACGCCAAGGTCGTAGAGCAGGGATGGTGGCAATTGTAACAAAAATTTAATTTAATTTCCGTTTTAATCGGAGTTATAGTGATAATTATGCTTGAAAAAGGTGCATTTTTATCCTAGAGCCTTGCTCAAATCTTATGCCAATACCTGCTGCTGTGAGTAATGTCTTAGTTCGATTGCTGAATGCTTCTGCACAGCACCTTGGGGAAAGATTAGAACAAGCTTTTGGGGGAAAATCTTCTCACGCACCTGTTTTGCTGGAGCGGGTGAAGTTAGATCCGCGCTATCTGGAAGCACAGATTAAATATTTAAAGCGAAAACAAGTCAGAGAGAGGGAATTATTGAGTCTTTCTACTGCCAAAGTTGACGCTCGAATTGCGCTACAAGAACAAGAACTGCAAGATAGGCGGGAATTAAGCCTGCTGCAACGGGAATTGATGGGCGAGTGGCAAGCTAAGGCTATTTCGATTAAACTGAATGAAATTCAAATGCTTTGGCATAAAGATGCTTGGTTTTCTAATATAAGTTTACCAGATACAGAGCAAATTTTACAGCGGCAGCAGCATCGATTTTTGCTGTTGGTTTCTCCGCCCAGAATTAGTAAAGACTGCCCGGATTCTTTCCACAATAATCTGCAAATAGAATTGCGTAAGGTGGGGGAGTTTATCGATCAAAATTATCCTAATTATCAACAATTCCGTCCAGTTGAGTTTTACAGCGACTATTTTAAGGATTCTATTTCTGATATCGATGTCAAGCGGTTGCAGCAGATTTTAGCTTTTGTGCCAACCGCAATTATTTATAGCGATATTAGCGATTATGAAGTGAATTTGCGGGTGGGATTTTGGGGGCCGCAAAATAATCAAGTTTTCCTGCTGCCAACTTTGGCTTGGAATTGGGAAAAAGTTCAAGAAGAATTGGCAGCATCTGGTTACGGACAAAAAGAAAGCCTCCGGACGATCCGGGAAGTAATTGTCGCAATTCACCAACTGTTAGCAGCTTTTTTAGCCGATGCCTATTATCTTTATATTGACCCAAATCATGAACCGCAGTTATTTGAGCTAGAATTAGAGTTAGATCGAGAATGGATTAAACCTTATATTAGGGTTATTAAACAGATTCAGCAGCAACAACGAGAAATTTATCAGCAGGAATTAAAACAGCTAGCGCTGGTGGAAGCAGAACGAAAAGAGGAAGAGGCATTAAGGCAAAAAGCGGAAAAATGGAAATGCGTCCATACCCTTGCTGGACATTCTAACTGGGTTTGCGCGGTGGCGATCGCTCCCGATGGACAAACGCTAGCTAGCGGCAGTAGCGATAATACCGTGAAACTGTGGAATTTATTAACGGGAGAAGAAATTGGCACTCTTAAAGGTCATTTAGAACGAGTAGATTCGGTGACTTTTAGTTTGGATGGTAGGACGCTTGCCACTAGCAGCAGCGACAATAGTGTCAAACTGTGGAATTTGAGGACTAAAGAGGAAATTTGTACGATTACCGGAAATATTAGCCGAGTTTTTCCGATTATTATTAGTCCCGATCGCAAAGAGGGGAAAAACGAAGATAAAACGATCAAACTGTGGGATTTGACAATGGGACAAGATATTCGTCCGCTGAATGGCAATTCCAACCGGGGTTTTCCGCCGGTACTGAGTCCAGATGGAGAAACGATCGCTTCTAGTGGTGAAGACAATGCGATCGCGCTGTGGAATCTCCATACCGGGCAGCAAATTACCCCCCTATTAGGACATTCGTGCTGGGTTAACGGTGTTGCTTTCAGTCGGGATGGTAAGATGCTAGCAACTGCCAGCGTGGATGAAAAAATTAAACTGTGGGATTGGAAAACCGGACAGGAAATTTCCACTCTTACGGGACATTCGCACTGGGTTAATTCTGTTACCTTTAGTGCAGATGGAAAAATGTTGGCAAGCGGCAGCATGGATCGGACGATCAAACTATGGAATCTGAAAACCGGGCAGGAAATTCGCACGATTACCGGACATGCAGGAGGTGTGATTTCTGTGACCATGAGTACGGATGGCAAAACATTGGTGAGTGGGAGTACTGACGGTATTATCAAAATTTGGCGTATAAATTGACGCTAAGGGTTTAAAGGTGTCTAAGTTTATAGCCAAAGGTGAGAATCGCAAGAAGCTGAGCATTCGCTGTCATCCTCTATCAGAGAGATCGTAGGTTTAAAAATTGCAGGCGCAGTCAGGAGAGAAGGTTTAGATATGGTTAGAACTATACGGGTTTTCAGAAAGATGCGATCGAATGGGATATTAGATAAAATTAGAAAATTCTCCTAAGCCAAAAAGAATTTGGTTAGGGCGAAATAACCACCGCCACCGCTGAAAAAAATGTTGGGAAAAGGTTATGAAGAGGACAATGGAGTTAAAACCGAATGCCCACGAAATCTGGAAAAAACGGGGTAATGGTTTGTATAATATGGGGCGATTTACGGATGCGATCGCTGCCTATGACAAAGCGCTGGAATTAAAACGGGATGACTGGGAAACTTGGTACTATCGGGGAAAAGCACTAGCTAGCTTGGGAGGATTGGAAGAAGCGATCGCTGCTTATGATAAAGCGATTAAATACAAATATGATGAGAGCAAAACCTGGAACAAGCGAGGCATAACGCTGATGCTTTTGGGCAGGTTTGAGGAAGCGATCGCATCTTACGATCGGGCAATTGAATGGGAAGCTGAATTTGCCGAAGCTTGGTACAATCGCGGCGTGGCAATGGGAAATTTGGGACGATTCGAGCAAGAATTTACTTCTTACAATAAAGCGATAGAATTTAAACCCGACTACCATCAAGCTTGGTACAATCGAGGCGTAGTCCTAAGAAATTTAGGCCGTCTCAAAGAAGCACTCGCTTCCTACGATAAAACCGTAGAATTAAAAGAAGACTATTTTAAAGCTTGGAATAACCGAGGCTTGGTTCTCTATAGTCTACGCAAGTGCGACGAGGCAGTTGCATCTTACAATAAAGCCGTAGAACTGAAGGAAGACTATTACGAAGCTTGGTATAATCGGGGAGTAGCGCTGAGGCAGTTGGGAAAATTTACAGAAGAGGTTGCTTCCTACGAAAAAGCGATCGCCACCAAGCCCGACTATTACCAAGCTTGGAATAATCAGGGGATGGCGCTGTGGAATTTGGGACGTCTGAGTGAGGCGATCGCGGCGTTTGATAAAGCCATAGAATATAAACCAGACTATTATCAAGCCTGGAATAATCGCGGCAATATCCTGAGAAATGTAGGACGCCTAGAAGAAGCGATCGCGGCGTTTGATAAAGCCATAGAATACAAACCCGAATCCTACGCCGCATGGTATAACCGCGGCGTGATTCTGGGAAATTTGGGACGGTTTCAAGAAGCAATAACTGCTTACAATAAAGCCATAGAGTTTAAACCAGACTATTATCCAGCCTGGTACAATAGAGGCGTAACTCTGGGAAATTTATCGCGGTTTGATGAGGCAGTGGCGTCGTTTGATAAAGCTGTCGAGTTAAAACCAGAAAAATACGAAGTTTGGTATTATCGGGGCGTAGTACTGGGAAATTTGGGACGGTTTAACGAAGCGATCGCTTCGTTTAATAAAGTCGTTGAAATTAACCCAGAATATTACGAAGCATTCTACAACCTGGGGATTGCCTTGGGAAATTTAGGACGGTTTAAAGAAGCGATCGCAGCCTTTGACAAAACCGTTGAATTTAAGCCAGATAAATGCGAAGCTTGGTATTACCGAGGCATGGCTCTGGGAAATTTATCGCGGTTTGATGAGGCAATCGCTTCTTTTGATCGAGCGATTGAATGCAAGCAAGACTATCACGAAGCTTGGTACGATCGAGGCATTACGCTGGGAAATTTAGGCCGGTTTGATGAAGCGATTGATTCCTATAATAAAGCGCTGGAATTAAAATCGGACTTGCATTCAGCCTTTTATCTCAAAGCTCGCTGTTATGCCGTGCTGGGTGACTCAGATCGGGCGATCAAAAATTTAGAACAAGCAATCAATTTAAACCATCAACAATACCGAGAGATGGCAAAAACCGATGGGGATTTTGATAGTATTAGGTCAGAAAAACGGTTTCAAGCATTGATGCAAGTAGCGGGAAGTGAGCCATAATAGATAAAAGAAAACCAATCGCTATGAAGAAACCGATTAAAGCTCAACCAGGGAATTATAAAGCCTGGTATCATCAAGGGATAGCGCTGAAAAATACGGGAAGGTGGGCAGAGGCGATCGCAGCCTTCGATAAAGCGATCGCATCGAAAAGCGACTACGATCGAGCTTGGCAAAACCGAGGAATTGCCCTCAGCGATTTGGGCAGATTTGAAGAAGCAATTGCTTCTTACGATATGGCATTGAAACTGCAACCGGGAAATCGCGAAGCCTGGTACTATCGAGGAGTAGCGCTGAAGAATTTGGGACGGTTAGAAGAAGCGATCGCTTCGTTTGATAATGCGATTGTCTTGAAAGCTAACTATTACCAAGCTTGGAATAATCGGGGAGTAGCGCTGAAAAGTTTGGGGCGGTTAGAAGATGCGATCGCTTGCTTCGATAAAGCGATTGAATCGAACTCAAAATACCACCAAGCATGGAATAATCGCGGCTTAATTCTTAGCGAATGGAAACAATTTGCCGAAGCACTAACTTGCTTTGATAAAGCGATTGAATTTAATCCAGGCGATTATAAAGCTTGGTACAATCGCGGTGTGACTCTAGGACATTTAGGTAGAGAAGAAGAAGAACTCGCCAGCTTAGATACCGCCTTAAGTATTCAACCAGATTACTATTTAGCTTGGTATAACCGGGGCAGATCGCTAGAAAATTTAGGCCGTTTAGAAGAAGCCCTTGCGAGTTACGATAAAGCGATTGAATTAAAATTTGACTATTACCAAGCTTGGGAAAGTCGCGGATACGTCTTGGGGAGTTTGGGAAGATATAAAGAAGAAATTGCTTGCTACGATAAAGTCTTACAAGTGCATTCAAATTATCATATTGTTTGGAACAATCGGGGGATTGCGCTGATGTATTTAGCGCGATTTGATGAAGCGAGCGCTAGTTACGACAAAGCCATAGCACTTAAATCCAATTATTATCCAGCTTGGTACAGCAAAGCTTGCTGTTATGCCTTGCAAGGCAATGTAGAATTAGCGATTACTAGCTTGCAAGCAGCGATTGAATTAAATCCAGAAAAATGCATTCAATCGGCAAAAACCGACTCATATTTTGGCGGGATTCGTAAAGATGAGAGATTTCAGGCATTATTGCAAAACTAAAAAGCAGCTTCGCGATTCAGGCAAGCTGCTTTTCCTAACCAAGTTTTGAATTACTTGTCATTTCACCTTAAAGTAACACCGAAATCCTTAAAAAAGACCCAGCAGGATGAGGAAAGTAAAAGCGCACAACACCAAGAACAATGAAATCAGGATGTTTGCCATGCTGTGGTCATGAGCCATTGTATCGTGTGTTTTGTCTGCCATAAGAATCTCCACCCGAATTTAAAAAAGCTTGGATTTAATTATAAAAGGCTCTTTCTTCGCTTGAGCCGATCGATTAAAATAGTTTTCAAATATTCATTTCACTTCAAGAAAAAAGCTATTTTTATTAAGTTTTGTATCTAAAAATCCCCGGTTTTCAACCTGATTCTACCATAAAAAATGGGTTGTTAGCCTGCCCCTAAAAGGGGAAAAGGGGAAAAGGGGGAAAGGGGGAAAGGGGAAAGGGACATACTGCTGCTAAGGAATGGATATGTGGCAATGAGTGCTTCTATGGGAATCAACTTTTAAAACAGATCTAATGAAGACTTCTTTCCCTTTTCCCCTTTTCCCCTTTTTCCCCCTTTTCCCCTTAAAGGTCAACTGTCAAACATAAGCATTATTACTTAGGAGAACCAAAATTTTTATATGTAACAAAAGAATAAGTAATCTCTGCCTTTAGATAGAGGCGCAGAGCGATCGCTGAACGGCATTTTGGACGATTGTTGGTCAATTCATAACGGGTTTTACTCTCACCAAAAGTTGCCCTTGATTTGGGCGATCGCTCCAACAGGTGAGGGAAAGATATCGTGTCTAAAATTACCTATAAAAGCAGCACTGCTTGCTTTATGGGTAAAGGGGATATTTCGTGAAAATACTTCCCAACAGAGGCTTTTAGAGCTTTTGTTGTAGAGGATTTTTGTATCTTCTACCCTTGAGATGAATGCACCAGCAATTGTTAAAGATCAATCCAAAAACAACTTAGAAAATTCTTATGACCGAATTACTTCAAAACGTTCTCAACAGCGATGAAAAGAAAGACCTGCAACAGTTGATTGCCGATTTACGCCATCAAGAAAAGCGCTACTTACTGCGAAACGATATTTTGACTGCTTTTTCTAGCTACTGCAAGGAACACAATAAGCCAGAACATTTTTACAATGCTTCCCATTTAGGCCGGTTAATTTATTACACACAGGAAATTATTCTAGAAAATGGCAGTCTCTGCCTGATCGTCCGGCCTAAAATTGCCTCGCAAGAAATCTATCGCCTGACAGATGAATTGAACTGCGAACCGATGACCGTGCAGCAATTGCTTGACGAACGCGACTTGCTAGTTAACCGCTTTCATCCGGAAGAAGGGGACTTATTAGAACTAGATTTCGGCCCCTTTTACGACTATTCCCCAACGATTCGCGATCCCAAAAACATTGGTAAAGGGGTACAATTCCTCAACCGTTTCCTATCGAGTAAATTGTTTCAAGACTCGCGGCAGTGGTTGCAAGCTTTGTATAAATTTTTGAGCCTCCACTCTAGCAACAACCAACAACTGCTGATTAACGATAAAATTAAATCGCGACAGCATCTTTCCGACCAAGTTAAGCTGGCTTTAACCTTTTTAAACTCGCGTCCGGATAACGAACCTTACGAAAAATTACGGTTTGATTTGCAAGCAATGGGTTTTGAACCGGGGTGGGGAAATACTGCCGGACGAGTGAAGGAAAGCTTGGGACTTTTAGACGAATTACTCGACTCTCCAGATCACCAAACCCTGGAAGCATTTTTAACCCGAATTCCGATGATTTTTCGCATCGTTTTGGTATCTCCCCACGGTTGGTTTGGACAAGAAGAAGTTTTGGGGCGTCCCGATACTGGCGGTCAAGTCGTTTACGTTTTAGACCAAGCCAGAAGTCTGGAACAGCAAATGGAAGAAGATATTAAATTGGCTGGTTTAGATGGTTTGGGCGTGCGTCCCAAAGTGATAATTCTCACCCGGTTAATTCCCAACAATGACGGCACTCGCAGCAACCAAAGGTTAGAAAAAGTTTACGGCACAGAAAATGCCTGGATTTTGCGCGTTCCGTTTCGGGAATTTAATTCCAAAATTACTCATAGCTGGATTTCGCGGTTTGAGATTTGGCCTTATTTAGAAACCTACGCCATCGATGCCGAAAAAGAATTGCTGGCAGAATTTGAGGGACGCCCTGACTTAATTGTTGGCAATTATTCCGATGGTAATTTGGTAGCGTTTCTGCTGGCACGTCGCCTCAAGGTAACCCAGTGCATCATTGCCCACGCTTTAGAGAAATCTAAATATCTGTTTAGTAACCTCTACTGGCAAGATTTGGAAGATAAATATCATTTTTCTTTGCAATTTACCGCCGATTTGTTGGCAATGAATGCGGCGAATTTTGTCATCAGCAGTACTTATCAAGAAATTGTCGGCACGCCGGATAGCGTCGGACAGTACGAGTCTTACAAGTGCTTCACCATGCCGGAGTTATATCACGTCGTAAATGGGGTGGAATTGTTCAGTCCTAAATTTAATGTCGTGCCGCCTGGAGTGAACGAAAATGTGTATTTTCCTTACACTCGAATAGAAGATCGAAATGAAAGCGATCGCGCGCGTTTAGAAGCAATGCTTTTCACCCAAGAAGATCCGGCACATATTTTCGGCAAACTCGACGATCCCAACAAGCGACCGATCTTTTCAATGGCACGCCTCGACCGAATTAAAAACCTCACCGGATTAGCAGAATGCTTTGGTAAAAGCCAGGAATTGCAAGATCGTTGCAACTTAATTTTAGTCGCCGGTAAATTGCGGGTTGAGGAATCGGGCGATAACGAAGAACGCGATGAAATTATCAAACTTTACCGCATAATTGAACAATACAACCTGCAAGGTAAAATCCGCTGGTTGGGCGTGCGCTTACCCAAAGGCGAATCGGGGGAAATTTATCGCGTCATCGCCGATCGTCAGGGAATTTTTGTGCAACCGGCTTTATTTGAAGCGTTTGGTTTGACCATTTTAGAAGCGATGATTTCCGGCTTACCCACCTTTGCAACTCAGTTTGGCGGCCCGTTGGAAATTATTCAAGATAAATTCAATGGATTTTACATCAATCCAACGCATTTAGAAGAAACCGCAGAGAAAATATTGGCGTTTGTTTCTGAATGCGATCGCAAGCCCAAATACTGGCAAGAAATATCCCAGCGAGGCATCGAACGAGTTTACAGCACCTATACCTGGAAAATTCACAGCACCAAACTGCTATCCCTAGCCAAAATTTACGGCTTCTGGAATTTTACCTCCCAAGAAAACCGCGAAGATTTGTTGCGCTACGTTGAATCCCTGTTTTATTTGCTTTATAAACCCAAAGCGCAACAGTTGTTAGAACAGCACATGCATCGATAATAATTTCAGATTTGAGATTTCAGATTTAAGATTTGCTTTTAATCCTTAAATCTGAAATCTAAAATCTTAAATCTGCAATTCCCTTTACCCCTTGTGACACTTGACCGATTGGCACCGATTGCAAGCGGGCTGGAGAGTTTTTATAGTTTGAGGATGAAGCGCCTGCGGGTATTCAAAAAACGGTTCTCAAGTCCACCGTAACCTATCAGCCATGACTGATGACCGATTTGATGTCACTGCAAAAAGTGGTTGCGATCGCACTAAAATCCCCAACTAGAATTCTAGATTGGAATTCAAGAGATCCACAGGTGTTTAAATGTACATTGCCGAACTGAATCGAGAAATAGAAACCGAATATGTAAATGGATTAATAGCATTTGTTGATTATGCTAGAGATGTTTCTAAAACCGATGCCGTTTTCGATATGTCGGAAGCCTTTCGCCATACCGATAGCAATAAATTGGCAACGGAATATATGAAATCTTTACCAGGCGTTCAACACCTTATTCAAGAACGTTATCTAGCCGCAACTCCGGATCTAGAAGCAATGCTACAATTACCCAAAGATTCTCTGGGTTATGTTTATGCTTACAACATGAAGGAAGCTGATTTTGACCCGGAGTTTTATCGGAAAATTCCAGTTCTAGACGATACAACCTACCTGGCATTACGTATCCGGCAAACTCACGATATTTGGCATACAGTTACGAGTTTTGACACAGACATAGCCGGAGAAATAGGTTTGCAAGGATTTTATCTAGCTCAAACTCATGGCCCTTTGTCGGTAGCAATTATATCAGGATTCATTTTGAATACGCTGCTTAAGTCCTCCCAGGATTTGAATCGCGTTATGAATGCCATGAGTCAAGGATATAACATGGGGATAAAAGCTAAACCTTTCCTCGCGCAAAAGTGGGAAGAAAGCTGGGAAAAACCTTTAGCAGAATGGCAAGCAGAATTGGGCGTTGAACCTGTTAACTCAATTTGCTAGTTATAATTATTATGGGTTGCTAAATTGCTAATTATATCATTTTCGTTGAATTGCCCATAATAAAAAACCGCACAGAGTCGTTGCGTAGGGACACGGCATCAGAGATATCTCGGACAAACAGATAACTTTGATCTTGCCGTGTCCCGGCTGCTGATTAAGGGTAATAAGCCTGCCATCATATTATTGCTAATTGCTATAGCGCCAGTCTAGACCTCGGCAGAGCGAAGCATTCGGGAAGAAAGATTGTTGTAGATTGCGATCAATTGTTGCCCGAATGCTTCGCCCCTACGCAACACATTTTTGGATTTGTTTGTCAAGCGTTTTTACGGGACTGGCGCTCTAGTAAGAATATTTTTGATTTCTACCATTAACTATTAGCCATTAGCTATTAGCAGCTTTAAAAATATCGCCGTTTCCAGTCGATTCAGAAACCAGGAAATCTACTGTTTGCGCTAAATTAATTCTGTTTTATAACTACCAAAGTAATGTCATCAAAAACTTTCTGAGATCCGATGTGCTGCCGCACATCATCAATCACCAATTGTTGAATTTCTTTTGCCGAGCGATCGCAGTTCTTACTAACCACTTCACACAGACGATCTAGTCCGTATAACTCTCGCTTGATATTTTCCGCTTCAGTGATTCCATCGGTATATAACAAAACCACATCCCCTGAATTAAGATGCACTTTTTCTTCTACAATAAAATCAGCTATTTCTTCCTCTAAACCAATGGGAAAACCTAAATATTTCGTATCAACTCTTTCCACTAAACCTCCACGGCGAACAACAATTACTTCCTCATGTTGTCCACTGACAGAGAGCGTTTGATCGGCATAGTCTAGCAGAGAAAGCGTCATGTTTTTATAGGGATTGAAGCGCTGGATATTGCGATAAATCGTCCGATTGAGAATATCCAGAAATTGCACTGGGTCGGTTTGATTGCTTTCCTGCAAAGTTCTAACAGCCGTTTGCGTCATCAGCATCACCACCCCACTTTCTAAACCATGTCCGGCAACATCACCAATGCTAATTTTAACTTTGCCATCCTGTTGCAGTACATCGTAATAATCTCCACCAACTTCATCCGCTGGTTCCATAAACCCAGCAATTTCTAACCCCTCAATTACATCAAGCTCTGATTGCTTAGGCAAAATCATCTGTTGCAGTTGCCTAGTTACTGCTAACTCGGCACTCATGCGGAGATTTTCTTCTTTGAGTTTTTCATTCAGGGCGCTAATTTCCTGATTCGCTTGAGCGAGTTGGGCGGTACGTTCTTTAACTTTATCTTCTAGAGTTTGATAAAGTCTGGCATTTTCAATCGAGATAGCCGCTTGGCCTGATAATAGTTGTAATACTTCTAATCTTGATGGTGTAAAAGCTCCTTTAATTATATTATTTTCTAAATATAAAATGGCAATAAGTTGCCCTTGGTTAAGCAATGGCGCACATAATATAGATTTGGTTTGATGCTGTTTTATATAAGGGTCAATTTTAAATTTGCCCTGATTTGCGGCATCATCTTTGACGACTATTTCTTTAGTACGAGTGACATAGTTAATAATTGATGTTGGTAAGCAGTTTTCAATTGGAATTGACTGCAATACTCTGGTAATGCAGGCGCCCCCATCAGCGTCCAAAGCGTCTACCTCTCCAGAAGCTTCAATTAACCATTTCCCATCCTGCTCCAAAATTAGATGGCCCGTTTGCGCTCCAGCATTTTCTATAAGAATTTTCATCAAAGAACCAAGTAATTTATCCAGCATAATTTCGCCAGAAATTGCTTGGTTCGCTTTCATTACAGTAGCTAAATCTAAAGCTTCGCCTAAACTACTGCTGGTTAATGTACAAGTCGCTGTTTCCCGTGGGGAAGGAATGCGAGTTGAGGGGGTAACTCGCGCTATAAATTGCGGGTATTTTGCTTCCAAATCCTTGACTTTTGCTGATGCTCCCCAGCTTTCATACCTGTAATGAGCTTCAGTCATATAAGACTGGGCAAACTTATCCATACCAGCAGCCAGA
>CAYXCW010000171.1:0-14849 GCA_964463555.1 uncultured bacterium | reverse complement strand
AACGGGTTTTAGCTTTCAGCCAGAAATTTATTTCTGGGCTTGGTGCAAGATGTGAGATATCCTACTCTGATATTTTCATTTGTCTCTAAAGTAACAAGTCACCTTAGAGACAAAATGGGGATATGTTGATTTGTGCCTTATTTTGGCTGTATTTAGGTGAGCCAACTGAAGATAAAGGCTCAGAGTAGCAATTACAGCAGTAGGGAATATCAATAAGCTTTGTCATCAGCACAAAGTTCCTCGGTTGCCGTGCCCCTACCAATGATTCATATGATGTCCGTTGAATTGCCCATAATAAAAAACCTCGCCTCGTTGTTGCGTAGGGACAAGGCATCAAAGATATCTTGGACAAACAGATAACTTTGTTCCTGCCGTGTCCCGGCTGGCTATCTCATTATCCTAGTAGCTTCACAAAAGAGGAAGGTTAAATTTAGTTAATGTTCAGATAATAAGCTAGCAAATATGAACGGGAAACTCTAACATAAGTTAAGTTAAGCAATTGTCCTTTGCTCGGGTAATTCCATGTTGAAAACACACATCCTAAAGGAGCCAACAATATGTCAGATGATGCATCTTCATTCGAGCCAACGACTAATATTTACATTTCTTATTCATCTCTAGACCAAGTTTTGCTTGATGAGTTGCTGGAGTATTTAACCTCGTTGCCGTGGGAAGAAAGTACTACGCTCTATTTTTATCATGAAGGGCAAATTTTAGCGGAGGAACAAAGAGAGAAAATTGAATCCCGCCTGAATGCCGCCGATGTTGTGGTAATTTTAGTGACTTCTGCTTACCTTGATTCGGTTAATACGAGGCAATGGGAACTAGAACAAATAACAAATAAACAGGATGCGATCGCAATTAACTTCAGCCCAGTTAAGTCAGCAGTTTCTCAGTTCCAAAAATTTTGTTCTACAGTGCTGGATTATTCTACCTTCACATCTTGGGAAGGTCAGCTCGAAAGTTTAAAGAGTGCATCAGCAGAGATTTATGAAGCAGCATCTTCAAAAGGGTTTGTTTCCTTTTCTGCGATCGCATCTAACTGGGATGCAGAAGTCAGAGGCGTTGAGATGAGCGTAGATTCGCTTCGCTCTTCACCTACTCGCAGCCCCGATAGCAAAAATATTGAGCGGTTTAAAAAACAACTAGAAACCGCTTTAATAACACCAGAAACTCCTCAAAAACCCACCCCTACTAACAAAGATTTGGTGGATTGCAGCGTTTTTAGTCCGCCTGCCGTAGCTTGTGGAGATGCGTTTCTAGTTCAAGTTTTTGTCCATTTGCCAGAGCAAGCTGAAATTGCCAAACAACAGGCGGAAATATTTGACGCCGATGCTAAGCAAGTAGGAGTAAAAAGCTTAGGAATCCCCATCGAAAGGGGAACCCAGCTTAGCTTTTCTCTCTCGATTCCCAAACTAGAAGTTGATGACCCAATTCAAAATTTGATTTGGAATGGAAAACCTGATTCAGTTCAATTTGGCGTCACAGTTCCTCCCGATTTGACTCAGAAAACAGTCATTGGCACCGTCACCGTTAGCCAAAACAGCATTCCCATCGGACATCTTAAATTTAAGCTGTCGATTGCTGCTGCCTCTGATTCCAAAGAATCTCAACCTGTAGGAGAAGCAGCACGCTTATACAAAAAAGCATTCGTTTCCTACTCTTCTAAAGACAGGAAAGAAGTCCTCAAACGAGTACAAGGACTATCAGTTACTGGCATTGAAGTGTTTCAGGATGTGCTAAATTTAGAACCAGGCGATCGCTGGGAAAAGGAACTATACCGTCATATCAATGAATGCGATCTGTTTCTGTTGTTTTGGTCTACAGCGGCAAAAGAATCCAACTGGGTAATCAAAGAGGTGCAATATGCCCTTGAACGACAAGGAAAAGATGGACTAAACCCCCCTGAAATTATACCTGTAATTATTGAAGGGCCACCTCTGGTTCCTCCTCCCGATGAACTGCAACACCTCCATTTCAATGACAAACTTCTCTACCTGATGGCATTGTCTTAATCCTCACATCTTGCACTGAGCCTAGAAATAAATTTCTGGCTGAAAGCTAAAACCCGTTGAAACGGGTTAAAACCCGATCGTAGTTAGCTTTAGCTCACTTAAGCTTTCAGCCCCAAATTTATTTGGAGGCTGTTTATCGGGTAGGTGCAAGATGTGGAAATCGCAGGGAGACAATCTAACCGAAAGTTGCCCCACTGGGGGCAAGTTCGTTTTCAGGGTTATCCACGATTTCAAAATCAAATACCAACCGCGATAATAGGCAAAGAAACTATCTATCAATCAGAAAAGATGAGCAAACTGTCGCGGCGCAAATTTACTCAGTTTATACTTCAAGTCGCAGGTGCTGCGGGTATTATCAATCTCCTAGATAAAGCCAAATCTTGGGCGGCGGCAGGGCAAGGCGAACAAGACTGGATTCCAGAGAAAACGTGGGTGTTTGCCGTGGGCATTCTGGAATGGAAACATCCTGATGTTTGGGCACCTTTCCCCGATGCCGTGGAAGGGCGTTTCGATCGAAAGTTGGTTAATTTCTTCCGTTCCAAAGGAGTCCCCTCTAACCAAATAGTTTACTTAGAAGATCGAGGGGCAACCTTGAGAGAAATTCAAACAAAATTGCCTCAACTTTTGTCTAATACCCAGCAAGATGACCTGCTAATTTTTTATTTTGCCGGTCATGGCGATTGGGATTCTGATTCTGACGAACACTATTTCATCAATTACGACGCTAACGCCGAAGACAGAGATAACTACTGGTCTATTTCCTCAATTTTTGATGATATCGAGAACAATTTTAACGGTGCCAAAGTGTTGCTGTTAGCAGATTGTTGCTACTCCGGCGGTTTAATTGACGAACTGAAGCGGAGAAAAACCAAGCTTTCTTATGCTTGCGTAACTTCTGCCTATTCCCACAACACTTCAACCGGCGAGTGGACGTTTACCAAGTCATTGTATCAAAGCTTGCAGGGCGATCCAAAAGTAGATAAAGACAGCGATCGCATAGTTTCTTTATCCGACTTTTCCAAATACGCCGAACTAGAAATGGCATTTATCGAAGAACAGAAATCGATGTTTTACACCACCAATAATTTTAACCCCCAAATGCGACTAGCAAGCGTATCCGGTCAATCTCAGCCAGATATTGGCAAGCACGTAGAAGTAAAATACGAGGGTGAATGGTACAAAGCCAAAATTTTAGAAACAAATAACAGTCAATTCAAAGTCCGTTACATCGAAGGTGACTGGGAACCAGAATGGGTAAAACCTCAACAAACTCGCCCCTATCAACCCAAAATGTTTGCAATTGGTGCCAAAGTAAAAGTAAAAGATGATGAGGAAAAATGGTATAATGCAACCGTAAAAAAAGCTTGGTACGGCCTTCACTTTATTAGTTATGACGATTATTCCGAAACTTGGGATGAATGGGTAGGAAGCGATCGCATTAAACCAAGAAATTGACACTTATAACCAATTTTCTGCAACGCCCCCCACATGCTAAAGCATGGGGCTACACAAACAAAGGCTGCCTCCGCAGCCTCTCAGCATTTTAGCCCGCGGAGGCGTTGCTCTGTTTGTGTAGCCACACCCTTAAGGGTGTAGCATTTTGGCTCAGGATTTTAGCCCGCGGAGGCGTTGCTCTGTTTGTGTAGCCACACCCTTAAGGGTGTGGAATTTTAGTCGATTAAGGGCGACAACCCGATAGAATACCGTGCAAATTGACGACGTTGCCAATCACAGCGATCGCAGGCGCAGCAAATCCCGTCGCCTCAACTTGCGCCACAATATTTCCCAAAGTTCCCAACAACTCTTCTTGTTCTGGGCGAGTACCCCAACGCACCAACGCTACAGGCGTTTCCCCACTCAACCCAGCAGCCAGAAGTTGTTCGGCAATGTAGGGTAAATTGTGAATCCCCATATAAATTACAATCGTTTCCGAACCTTGAGCGATCGCGCTCCAATTCACCGCCGGACGATACTTACCCGCCCCTTCATGCCCAGTAACAAAAGTTACCGACGAACTATAGCCCCGATGCGTTAAAGGAATACCAGCATAGGCAGGCGCGGCAATCCCCGAAGTAATCCCTGGCACCACCTCCACCGGCACACCCGCAGCCACCAAATCTTCCATTTCCTCGCCGCCGCGACCAAAAATAAACGGATCGCCCCCTTTTAACCGCACCACAATAGCTTGCGTCTGCGCCTTTTCTATCAACAACTGAGTAGTTTCTTCCTGCATTAACGAGTGACGTCCGCGACGCTTACCCGCATCGATTTTTTCAGCTTGCGGATTAATCATCGCCAAAACTTCCGGACTCACCAAAGCATCGTAAACCACCACATCCGCACAAGCCAAAAGCCCCTTCCCCTTCAGCGTCATCAAACCCGGATCTCCAGGTCCCGCGCCCACCAAATAAACCTTACCCACACACCTTCCTACCTCTTTCTCTGCGTTCTCTGCGTCTTCGCGGTTCATTCTTCAACCAAATCCAAAATCAAATCAGCCAACTCAGTACTTGCACCGATAGGCGCCCTCATCCTGAAATCTACAGCCGGTAATTCTTGGGAGATTATATCAACAGCTCTGGCGATCGCATCCGAGATTCCACCAGGAAACAAAAAATAAGGAATGATGCAAATCTTTTTCTTACCAGCAATAGCCAACTCCTTCACCCGCGACTCCAAGCTTGGAGGTATAGACCAATACGCACCAAGCGCCCCCAAACTAGCAGCCAACGCCTCCACCGGCTGGTTACCCTGGGGGCGACGGCTACCGTGGGATAGCAAAATCTTCCCCTCGGCATCATCTGAAGATAATTGATTGGCAAACAAGCGTCCCAAATCCGGATGAATCCCCAAATGAGGCCGAATTTCGATGGGCAAATCTAACTTAGATCTGGCGATATCTACCTCTGAGGGAATATCTTCCATCACATGCACCCCTGGTAAGAGAAACAGGGGTACAATTTGGACGCTGGTAAATTGGGATGCGATCGCTTGTTTGCCAAATGCTTCAATTTGCCGATGTAAAGGCAAAGGTGCCAATTCCAGGCAAGCCGTGCCTACCCAATTGCCACTTCCCAACTTTTGGGATACCAAAACAGCCAACTTCTCGACCTCCGCTTGAGGCCGAGGGTCGCGACTGCCGTGGGATACCAGTAGATAGGCAGATGGCGATTTCAAGATTCTGTCAGTGAATTTCCGTTGCAAGTCCTTGTCAATAACACCCTAGCGTTTCAGCAAAAATAATTTTGTATCAATTACTTCTAAATTTGTATATTTTAAATATTTTAATCAAAAACCGCCAAAGGGGTCAAATCCCCGATGGCGCTTTTGAGTTATTCGGATTCATATGGTTAATGGTGTTGTAGGGGCGGGTTTTACCAACCAATCTGTAGAAGCACAAGATATTTCGTTAAACCCGCCCCTGCTTTGATGCCAAGCGCATCCTATTGATCAACCCGCCATGAGCGCGATGCCGATGCAAGCATTGCGGAGTAGGGGCACGGCTTCTCAAACTTTTTCTGCTGCCGTGCCCTTACAATGTTGTATTGTTAACGCTCTGCTAAAGGTTGAGCAATATACTTGAAAGTCGGTTCCTCGTTCCAAGGCCCGCGTTCGTCTTTACCAGAGGTAGTAGGTGTAATCGCTTCCTCTTTACCACCTTGAGACAAATTAAAGTAAAGATCGACGGTTTGATCTGGCTGAATATTACCAAAGAAAGGATCGGTTAGCTTACCCAAAGACTCCAGACCTTTCATAAACATTTGGGTATGGGAAATTTCCCGCGTTAGCAGAAACACCAGCGCATCTTTGGTGCCTTTATCGGGAGCCATTTTAATCAGTTCTTCATAAGTTTGACGCGCTCCGGCTTCAGCGGCAACATTGGCGCGCAAATCGCGGACTACATCGCCGCCTTCGTTGATGTAAGCTGCCGTCCAAGATACGCCCTGACTATCTAAAAAATGCGGCCCCATACCGCGAACTGCAAACAAAGTACTTCTATAAGCGTCGGTTTGATCGACGTTTTTAGTGTGTTGTTCGATCAGCCTGCCAACTACTTCTAAATGGCTAAATTCTTCGATAGCGATATCTTGGAGCATGTCCCGAATCCCAGCATTTTCGCAATGAAAAGACTGCACCCAATATTGTAATGCTGCGGTTAATTCTCCCGTTGCTCCACCAAACTGTTCTAGCAGAAGTTGAGCAAAACGGGGGTTCGGTTCGACGATATCTACCGAATGCATTAATTGTTTTTTGTGAAACAACATAAATCAATAACCTCGTGCCTTAAAACTGAAAAAGCTACCGAATTGGATAATTTGTATCCAGCTTGACCTACTTTGGTAGCTTATCGCAGGCTTTAAAGTTAATCTTGGCTCTGGAGATAGAGTTAGTAATTGCATTATCTCTATCTGAAGAGAGGCGCTAGGTAATAATATCGAGTCCGATAGTAGCGGAATTGTAGGTTTAATGTTGTTGTAGGGGCGGGTTTTACCAGTGGCTTTTGATTTGAAGCGAATTATGTCGATCAACCCGCCCCCCGCGCAATGCGAATACAAGCGAACATGATATAACTGGTGAAACCAGGTTTTTTACATAATATCATGTGCGGTAGATTACCCAGGATCGGAGGCCGGGACACGGCAAGATTAACGTTATCTGTTTCTCTGATATTTCTGATGGCGTGTCCCTACGCAACTACTGCTCTTTGGCAATTAGCAATTAGCAATTAACTACTGAGAAACTGAGAAACCCGGTTTTTTAGAAAAACCGGGTTTCTTAAAGAATGTCAAATCTTGACTTGTTTAGTTGCTAGAAGATTGGACAAAGGCGAGGGTTAGACTATCGTGAGCGAGGAAGTGAGCGAGGTGAAATGCTCTATCTTCGGTTTCCATCAGTATTTTTTCATACAAGTAGCGAGTTGCGCGATCGCCTAAACTTTCTGCTTGTCCTGCTTGGCGGCGAATTAGCTGAATCATCGCTTGTTCGGCTTCCAAGTCATGCTGTACCATTTCCCGACAAGAATAAACCCCATCGGATTCTGGTGTAAAGCAGCACAATTCAGCAAGTTTGGTAAAGCTAGCAGCAGGAACCCCGCCTAACCCGTTCATCCGTTCGCCAATTTCGTGAACGTGTCCTTGTACTTCTTCGTAGGCTTCTTCAAAAAATTTGTGCAGCGAGTAAAACTCAGCGCCTTCCACCACAAAGTGATGCTTCTGATATTGCAGGTAAAGCGCCTGAAAACTAGCCAGCGCGATATTGAAACCTTCACAGACAGGTGTTGTTACCGAGTGGTCGAATAAAACCGGATTGTCATACACCCTGTCAATCGAGCGTAGTATACCCTGAGTTTGCGACATGGTTTTTTCCCTTGTTATCCGAAGTTTCCGGCTCAATTTCTTTAACTTTATCACTCTTTATTTTGGCGTCAATATCCAGTCAGGTGCTTCATAGGATTTATTTTCAATAATTAACAAAACCTTAAGCGAGCGCTGCACCTAGCTATGAATTAGTTAGATTGGTCACTGCTAAGCAGGTAAATAAATTGCAATTCATTCACAATAAGCAAATAGGAAAATTTTTCTCCAGGTGCTGCAATTAAAGGATTTGACACGCTTCCAGTTTGGCTTTTAGCGTCGCCGCGTGACGCGACAATTGAGTACCACTCGCCCAACTCCAGGAAGGCAAGTGTCCGAGTGGGGCAGAATCGCGAAATTGCAAGTAAAAACGGAATTGTTTGTAGGGTAGCCAACCGATGCTAGCGCAGAACTTACCAAAGTCTTGTTCGACGCGATCGTAGATTTGTTTTTGCACGCTGAAGCCAAAGCGCCCTTGGCTGTACTTTACCCAAAGTTGATTAATTGTTTGCAAATCTTCGCAGGGAAATTGATCGATCTCGCTGGCTTGAATATAACTGCGGGGTGATTTGTCTAGCGCTTCGCACATGCGCGCCCAAGTTTCTTCATCAGCTTGTTGCCATTTACCAGCAGCGAGTAAACGCTGCAAGTGCTGATAATCAACCCCGACGGCGGAATTTAAAACATCTCCTTCGGGTTTAGCAGCATATCGCCGCCAGAGGTTGGTGATTAAATTAGGTTCCTTGAGTGGCGGTAAAGGTTTCTTCTGTGCGGATGGCGATAGCGTCAGTGCTTGCAAGACTTCTTCGGCAGATTTGTAACGCAAGTTGAGGGGATGTTGCAGTAATTTATCTAGGATACGGGCTAAGCGATCGCTCACCATCGTACCGCTAAGCAAAAAATCGCGCCAAACCCAACGATGACTGGAAAAATCAAACAACTCGAACGGAGAAACCCCAGTCAGCAACTGAATACAAGTCACTCCCAAACTGTAAAGATCGCTAGCAGGTAAAGCTTTTCCCTTTTCTTGTTCGGGCGACATATATCCGGGAGTGCCTATAACTGTTCCCGTGTGAAATAAAGCCGAGTCAGTAATCTGTTTAGCAACGCCAAAATCGATCAGAACGATTTTGCCATCTTGACTGCGCCGCATCATATTACCTGGTTTAATATCGCGGTGAAGTACCTTGCGATCGTGGATAAATTTGAGAACGGGTAATACACCTCGCAGCAGTTGCAAAATTTTGGTTTCGTTGAAATTGCCTTTGTGCAATTCGCGTTCTAAAGTCTGCCCCTGAATAAATTCTTGTACCAAATAAAGTTGCTTTTGCTGTTCAAAGTGAGCCAATAGCGTAGGAATTTGAGGATGCTGCCCCAGCTCATCCAAACGCTGCGCTTCTTGGTGGAATAATTGAGTAGCTTTTTTTAAAGCTAAACTGCCTTGATGTTGAAGATAAAGTTGCTTAATAACACAACGGGGTTTAGAAGGAATCTGTTCGTCAACGCCCAAAAAAGCTCTGCCAAATCCCCCCCTACCAATCGGTTGAAGCGGACGATATCTGTCTAGCAGCAATAATCTAGCACCACAACTGTGACAAAATTGAGCGTTATCCGGGTTTTGGGGATTGAGACATCCAGGGGTAACGCAGTAGTTCATAGTCAGGTATCAAAGCAGACTCTACCTACTCAATTTACCCCCAGCCCACCGAGTTGTAAAGCACAGCAACCGCCAAGGCATTTATGAAGTTTTCAATACCTAAAACCCTTGATTGCATTCTCTTCTTCCCCTAATCCCTACCCCCTAATCCCTAGCCCCTAGCTAATTATGCGAAAAGGGAGAGGTGTTAGTATCTCTCCGAATTTTATTGAAGCCTGGATTTTTTTGATTTGATTTATGAACTAGCTTTCCCTCTCCGTTCATTAGCTAGCTCGTTTCAAAGATCCGTCTGCGTACAATTCTAGCGGGATCAATTCAAGTTTACCCTTGACTAATATTTTGGAGTAAACGATTTTAACCAATGGCGATTGGTTGTGGTTATAGCGACTAGCCATATAAACCTCCGCGAACTTACAAACCTAGAAAATTATTGAAATTTTGATTGGTTTATTCATATTGACAATATAAAACTTATATGGTAAAAGAAAATCAATCTAAAGCTGGAAAAACAACTGAAACGAGGCTCTTTCGGTAGAAATAGAAAAGCGGAGAGTAACTCCGACCAAAAGAAGAGAAGATTTGCCAAGCAAAACCTACTATTGCTTTTGAGCTTGGTAGGTATAGAATTTGTCAAAAACTGCGAGAGTTTCAAACTGGTAACCAGGCAGGAAAGGGCCGATAGAAAGTTCTGTGCGATAAATACTAAAGAAAATAAAATTAAGTTGGTCGGTATTGTCAGCGATCATTTTTTGTAGTTGAGGACGCCCAATATCGACCAAAGATGTGCAGTAACTGGGGAGAACCTCGCCCAAATCTTTAGGAGCTTGGGTACAGACGTTATCTTTGAGGTAGGCGGTTAGCTGAGCGATCGCATACTCCTCATACTCAGACTGACTGGGGTTAGCTAGCGCGATCGCCCCCCCGACAACAGCCAGAAGCCCAATCAGAGTGGATTTGAGCCAATTCAACTTGTGCATGGGATTTGAGACTACCCCCAACGGATGCCTGCATTCCAGATTATCTGATATTGATCGATTACCCCCTAGATCAATTTCCGATCCTTGTGCTATATTAGGTAATCGCAACGGCGAGCGTAGCCAAGTGGTTAAGGCAGTGGATTGTGGTTCCACCACTCGGGGGTTCGAGTCCCCTCGTTCGCCCTTCTTTTCTAGCTCTATAACCCCCACGCCTCATCCCTTTCGGTACAATAATCCTATCTTTTTCACATCTCTATCGGGCTTTAACCAAGCCCTAATAACCCGAGAAATTTAGGGAAGATTTAGGGAAGCTGTGACACCAAAAAATCGACTGGCGGAAGTTAATGCCGAACTCAAAGCGGCAAATATCGGCGTGCAACTTCGTCAAAAAGGAAATAGTTTGTACTTGAGGGCAACGTTACCACCCAAGCCTGGTACTCAAAAACAACAGCCGCATCAGCAGGAAATCGCGCTGGGAATTTATGCTAACCCAGCTGGATTTAAACGAGCTAAAGCTGAGGCAATAGTCATAGGAGGATTGTTAGCTTGCAAGGAATTTTCCTGGGAACCTTATTTGAAACAAAATTCTGTTTCAGCAACTCCAAAAACTTGTCGCGAGTGGGCAGAAGAATTTGAACAAGATTACTTCACCCGTCGCGCCCGAACGCCCAAATCAGAAACAACATTTCGAGAATATCGCCTCGTTCTTCATCGATTACCTGCTGGCGTACCACTAACTGCGGAGGTGATGAAACAGCTAATCTTTGCGACGCCCCCAGATACCCGCACCCGCAAGCGAGTTTGTAGCGTCATGAAACAACTAGCAACGCTGGCAGAAATTGAACTGGAAGTCAAAGCTTACGTAGGATCTTATTCTTCAGCCAAAGCCTTGCCCCGCAACCTGCCAGAAGATGCTTTAATTGCCGAGTGGCGATCGCACATCACCAATCGAGCATGGCAATGGGTGTATGGAATGCTGGCTGTCTATGGACTGCGACCCCATGAAATATTTAACCTCGATCTGGAAAGCTTGCGATCGGGCGAGAAAGTTTTGAACATATTAGACGGTAAAACAGGCAGTCGGCGCGTGTGGCCTTTCCCCTTAGAATGGTGGGAGCGGTGGCAGTTGTGGGATGTATCCCTGCCAGCGGCAACGGGTCAGTGCAATGCTGATTACGGACGACGAGTGCAACAGTTTTTCAAGCGTTCAGGCATTCCGTTTCGACCTTACGATCTGCGGCACGCCTGGGCAGTCAGAACTTTAGAGTATGGCCTGGATTTGACTTTGGCAGCTCAACAAATGGGTCACAGCGTTGCTATCCACACTTGCGTATATCACCACTGGATTTCAGAAAAACATCATCAAAGAGCTTTTGACGCATTGATGAGCAAGCCGAATAGACCTGCCGTACCTTAAAAGTCTTGATTTTACGAGGGCTTTCGCCAGAGAACAGCGCTCAGATTATCCAAAACGGGCGAAAGCCTTTTTTATCTGTCTAAAGTGAGATGCAAAGCGCGGGAACGAAAACCGAGCAATTGCGTCAAAATTCAGAGTATCTCAATGCCTCCACATCGCAACTGCTGGCATTGTAGCAACGGTGCGATTGACGCTAGAGGCAGATTCCATCAACCCTTGCGATCGCCATTTGACCATACTTAAAACCGATCGGTTCCATCAGGGATTGGCTCGATCCCATTTTCGTCTTCCACTGCTACCCGTTATCGGGGATCAAAGCTTAAACTGGCTTGTATAAATGATGGTCAATCGTCCTGTGGAAAAAATTCGCCAAAACTTATAGACAATGCCTGCTGTAACCCCATCTCTTGTGGGATGGGAAGGCGGCTGATTAGCCACAGGTAATTTTGTTTTGTGGTGTTGTGAGGAAGGCATACACAAAGGAAAATAGAGGGAGTGCCAGATGCGATCGCAAGGGTTATTTCGATCGACTGAAGCGTCAGTACGATACCCAGCGCTTGCAGAAATTTGTCAGCTCTACCTGTCAGGTCCATCGCGATTGCTGTTTTCTCTCCTGAGAACCGTTCTTGTTGTAGATGAACAGCCATTGGAAACCTGAAATTCCCCTCTAGACTGAAGATTCCAAACCTCTAAGTTATCGCAAACAACTTTTGCTGACGCACCTTCTCCTAACTGCAACCGATCTGAATGATTTACTAAATCACCCGGATAGGCTAGATGGAATCTTGACTGCCCAGCTCGCTTAATTTGAACATTTCCTCTAACCTCAGAGATAAAATTCAAGCCCTTTTGCTGAGTAAGTCCAACTGTTGTTTCGCCAACTATAACTAGGCTGAACAATATGCCAACTAGCTTGCTCGATTTTTTTAATTTTTGCATCTTTTTCCTGCCTTGTTTAATTTCTCATGAGATAGATGCAACCAAGTGTTCTCATCGGGATTGAGTCTGGAACCGAGTTGACAGCATTTCTGCCATTGTTCCAGCGCTGTTGATTGTTTTTGCTTTTCCATAACTTGTGCTAGCAAGCAATGTGCTGAACCAGGGTTACTGATGTACTTTGCTGCCTCTGGGTTGTTAGCAATGCCGATCGCCGCTTGCAGGGTTTGCTGTGCATCGTTATACCAGCCTTGCTCAAAGCTCGCCCATCCCAGGTTTTTAAACAAGCTATACCTAACTTCAGGGTTGCTATTTTGTTCTGCTGCTAACACAATGACCCGCTTTGGTGAGTTCGGTACTAGCCTGCATTAACGCTAAAATACTGGGTAAAATAACAGCTACTGCTCCTCCGAATCCCACTCCCCCACTAAAAAAGCGAGTGGCAATATTAACCAGTAAACTGAGATTAGCTGTCCAGGCAATAACCGTCAGACCTTTCCACAACCAATCCCAAACATCCCAAGGGTGGGGAGGTGCTATGCTTTCCAATCTCCACCACCAAGCTTCTGCTGAAGGCTGCACGCTCTCACGCCATTGAGCTAATTGCTCCTTTGTGGTGGGATTAATAGCCTTAGTAATCAGCTGTGCTTTTTCCCTCAAAGCAGCATCTAACTCGATAACTTTTATCACGCTGCTAGGAGGAATGCAACCTTGTTGCTTTACAAGCATCTGCACTGCATCTCGTGCATTCAAAATTTCTATAATTTGTTTCACGTCAATAGCAGAGTCAGGCCCCTTCAGGCTCTCAATTGCTGCTTTATAACGCTCCAGAACCTTGTCTAACTCCATAAGCTACGGATAGAGACTATATTTATTGTACTTTTTCTAGAGATGAAAAGGCGCTTGCGTAAAGTGAATGCCCAAGGTCTAAGAACTCCGATAGCATTTCGAGGTCAGCGCCTGCCATCAAGCGTTTCAACGTTGGTAAAAGCCCAAAATCGGCAGCCCAAAGAAATTCACGAGGCTCAATTGGTGGTAGCAGAAAGCATTCCCGAAAAGGATACGGCTCAAGCGGCGCGTATCTTCGTTGAGGGGGAGGATGCAAGTAGCAAGGGTGAAGAAGAAATCAACTCGCTTGCTAACACCGAAGTGTCACCCATTTGGAAAGTAGGTGGTTGTGTTGTTTGGAACCAAGTTGCAAAAGAAACACAGGCCATCTATGAAATTACTGAAATAGGTGATGACGATTGGGCGACGATTTGCGCGATCGCATGTCGCTTTCCCCTACCAGACCAGAAACTGCTCCAATGCCGAGTACCACTATGGCAGCTAGAACCTTTATCGGAAGAACCAACCAAAGCATTTGATGCTAGTGGACAATTGCTAGCGATTGGCTCACGCATCAAAATCCATCGCGACACCGAACCGGGGATAGAAGGAATTGTGCAAGCGCTTTATCCTGAAGGAGCGGCTCGAATTCTCTACGCCCAAGTGTATCTAGACAACGGCAAAAACGAAACCCTCGAAGCCGCAAAGTTAGAGAAGTTAGACGCTTCATCTATTGCTACTCAGGAAGAATGGCAACTAGAAACCGATTTATCATTAGAAGAACTCACCACCCGAATCAATGAAGGTCACGATCGATTCGAGCAACTTTGCGAAGTCAGGGAGCAACTTTACCGAGAGAGTCTGCTGGTAGCAAGAAATAATGGGTTGCTTCTGTTGGCGGCTAAAGGCAAGGTGAAACGGCTACCTTCCGCCCGCTGGTTGCCTTGGTTAGAAGCGAATTGCCCCAAAATTGCCGAGCGCACGGCTCAGAAATACATGCAGCTAGCCAAGAAGTGGGAGGAGTTTGTGGAAAAATCCGCCTCCGAAGGCGGATTTTCCCCAACCATCGATCAAGCGCTCAAACTGGTTAGCTCTCGATCTTCTCCAAACAGCACAGTTGCCAATAACCAGCAGGTTTGGCATACAGAACCAACAGCAAACGCACCTAACTTTGCAGATGCCGAAATTGAAGAAAATGCTGTTTCGGATGATGGGGAGGCTCAAAAATGTCCACAGCGCTCAAAAACAAGTGATAGTACTTCCACCTTCCCCCAAAAAACGATTCCCAAAACTAAGTCGTACACGTCAGTTAACGCAGAACTAGCCGACCAGCAAAAAGAATTATTGGGTACATCGTGGAACGGTAGTCAAGTACTACCAGATATGGAAAGAAATCCCGCCCCAGAAGAAGTGGACGATCGCCCGTTTACTCAACCATACAACGACACAATTTGCACAGAGATTACATTAGGTGTTGTATCCAACCAGGTGTATTTCTCGCAATCGCAGATCGTCCTGATTTGGAAAGCGATCGCTCCCCACCTCGATCCAGAATCAGAGATCTGGAACGATGCAGAATTGTTAGATCTGCTCGACACCCTCCCCACAGCGGAAGTAACTACGGCAACTCCCTCGATGTATTCGCCGTTGGCGGGAGTACTGCCA
>CAYXCW010000170.1:0-14989 GCA_964463555.1 uncultured bacterium | reverse complement strand
AGTTGATAGTTGATAGTTGATAGTTGATAGTTGATAGTTGATAGTGGACAGTGGATAGGTAAAAGTTTGCACAATGCGTTTGATATTGAGATTTTTAGCGATCGCGTCAGCGATGCGGCGCATCATCGCATATCAATAAAACTGCAACAGATCGCTACAGCAGATTGCCAGCGAGTGAGGTACGGTACAGCCTTTTGGCTTCGTTTGTGTAGCGGCAGCGTTAACGCTGCCCGCACACCGCTGTGATACCTCATGCGGCTGCAAACCGCTATAAAAGTAGGCGTTCACCCCCGCAGCTGGCAAGACACGATCAACCACCGTCCTGACGCTACTGTACACTCGCTCTACCAGATGATAGCCAGGAAGATCGATCGTTAAATCTGCTACTGCCATATGGACTGAACTGCGATCAAAAGCGATTTCTATCAGCCAATATACCCATATCAGGTGCTAATTTGACACACAAGTTACGCAAGATAAGAAAACTCAGATCTTGCGCCAGCGCTAACACCTTAGTTTCTTACCCAAAGAAACCGGGTTTCTTCGTAGATCTCTTTCCTGGCTCAAAGATTTTTTCTAGCAACCCGGTTTCTGATCTGGTTAAAGTAGCCCCTACCAGCAAAGGATAAATAAACCCGCCCCAGCTCAACTATCGAGGTCATGCGACATAATAGAAAAATGCTTGATTAGCAATTAGCAATTAGCAACGCCATAGTTTATAACTAGCAACTTGCGTTAGTATTAAAAATTATCAAATTTATCATCAAACAGCAGTTGCTTTTTTAAAGTACCTCATCCGCTGCCGCCTGCCTCTCGCTTTTGCTTTCAACGGCTTATATCATGTCCTTAAGATTACCCATAATCATCAGCCAGGACACGGCACGATCAAAGTTATCTGTTTGTGCGAGATATCTCTGATGCGTCCCTACGCAACAACTCTGCGAGGTTTTTTTATTACGGGCAATTCAACGGACATGATATTACAACCGATTTGAGAAGTTATAACATAGAACGATCGGCGTTTATCTTGACCAGGTATGATTTACTGCCTCAATCCCAGGTGCAAAAAACCGAAAAATCCCGATGGTACGGAGATTTGCCAAGCTTGCTCGTCAAAACTGCTGCTTAAAGACAGATACCGAGCCATCCAGTTTCTCGGCGATGGAGTGTTTAGCAGAAGCTTTGCGGCTGAAGATATACAGCAAAGGAAAGTCCCTTGCGTCATCAAGCAATTTGCCCCCTTGCCGCAAATTCAAGGCCATTCTGAAGCAATGGCGAAAGCCATGCAGGTGTTTGAACAAGAAGCCAAGCAGTTGCTGGAACTAGCCGAACAGTATCCGCAGATACCAACGTTATTCGACTACTTTGAGCAGGATAAGTACTTGTATGTAGCAAAGTATTACATCGAAGGCAAAAATTTAGCGCAGGAATTACAGGCGCAAGGAGCGTTTAGCGAACATCAAGTACGAGAATTTTTGTATGATGTGCTACCAGTGTTGCAAGTGCTGCACAAGCGGCAGATCGTTCACCGGGCAATCAAGCCAACGAATATAATTCTAAAAAAGAGCGATCGCAAATTTGTTTTGATCGATATCGGCATCTCGAAACAGCTAGCGGACACCCGACTAACTAAAACAAATTTAAGAGCGAGTACCGAAATTTATACGCCTATAGAACAGATGCGGGGGGGCAAAGCTTACCCAGCTAGCGACCTTTATAGTTTAGGCGTCATCTGCATTCAAATGCTGACGGGGGCGCAGGTAGATGACCTGTTCGACCCCGTAGAAGGTCGATGGATGTGGCGAGAATATATCAGAAATGCGGGGACGGATATTAGCGACTCGTTGGCACAAATTTTAGACAAGATGCTGCAAGATTCGATCAAAGATCGCTATCAATCGGCATCTGAGATCCTGAAAGAATTTTATACTGGAGCGATTCCCCGAACGACGGCAAGCGATCGCTCTAAATCCTCCACACCGGAACCCGAAAAAAAAGCCGCCCGCTGGCAATGCATCCACACCATCGCCGGACATTTAGATACTGTAACCACCGTCGCCTTTAGTCCGATTCCCAGCATCCTTGCTACCGGCAGTGCGGACAATACGGTGAAAATTTGGCAATCCGATACGGGCAAGCTGATTCGCACCTTGTTAGGGCATTCGGATACAGTTAATTGCATTGCCTTTAGCCCCAGCAGTGGTGCGGAAACGCCGCCTTTAATTGCTTCCGGCAGCGGCGACAAAACGATTAAAATTTGGCAACTAGACACGGGCAAGCTAATTCACACCTTGACGGGGCATTCGGTGACGGTGTTTTCCATCGCCTTTAGCCCGGATGGAGAAATGCTTGCCAGCGCCAGCGGAGATGGTACAATTCGCCTGTGGCATCCCGGCACTGGAAAATTGCTCAACGTCCTGGCGGGACATTCCGACTTTGTCGAGTCGGTGGCGTTTAGTCCATCGGGCGATCGCATCGCCTCCGGCAGTTGGGACAATACCATTAGAATTTGGCAAGTCAGCACCGGCAAACTGCTTCACACCATCAAAGGACATTCTGGCGGCATTTGGTCAGTCACCTTTAGTCCCGACTCTCAAACTCTCGCCAGCAATAGCGGCGATAACACGATCAAACTTTGGCATCCTGAAACCGGCACGTTGAATTACACCTTGACAGAAAACTCGGACTCTGCTTGGTCGGTTATCTTTAGTCCCGATGGTCAAACCCTCGCCAGCGACAGCGGCAACGACACGATTAAAATTTGGCACCTGCCCAGTCGGAAAGTGCGAAGCACCCTCTCTGGACATTTATCCCAAGTGCGGTCGATTGCCTTTAGTCGCGATGGCAAAATGTTAGCCACCGGCAGCGACGATAAAACGTTCAAAATATGGCGATTTGAATAAAAGCGAGAGACAAGGACGACAAGGAAAGCAAGGAGGACAAGGAAGACAAGGAAGGCTCTTGAAAAAGTAGAAGTAATTTCTTCCCCATCTTCCCCACCTCCCCCACCTCAGAGTTGATGTTAGTTTCACTATTGCTTTGGGAAACCTAGCAATAAGATTTTTGCTTGTCAATGAGAAGGACGACCCATGTTAGTGACCCTGAGAATTCCCGGCTATGAGTTAACCGAAGTTGTTCGCGAAGGCGCGAATACTATCATTTATCGCGCGATTTCGCAACCCGCTCGCCAGCCCGTTATCCTTAAAATCCTTAAAGACGAATATCCCACCCTGGAACAAATTACCCGGATCAAGCACGAATACAAAATTGCGGAAAATTTAGCCGCAGCAGGCATTGTCAAAGTCTATCGCCTGGAAAGTTATCAAAACCGTCTGGCATTGGTATGCGAAGACTTTGGCGGACAGTCGCTCAAACAACTGCTGGAAGCTCAAAAACTTTCCCTGATTTCCTTTTTAGGCATTGCCGCGCAACTGGTGCAAGCTTTAGCATCCTTGCATCAACAACAGATTATTCACAAAGATATTAAACCCGCCAACATTATTATTAATCCCGCTACTGGAATTGTTAAGCTTACCGATTTCAGCGTTGCTTCCCGCCTATCAAAAGAAACCCCCCAACTGTGTAACCCCAATTCGTTAGAAGGGACGCTTGCTTATATGTCTCCCGAACAAACAGGGAGAATGAATCGTGCCGTTGATTATCGAACTGATTTTTATTCTCTGGGTGTAACTTTTTATGAAATGCTGACGGGAGAATTACCCTTTAAAAGTAACGATTTACTAGAATTAGTCCACTGTCATATTGCCAAACAACCCGTGGCGATTGAGGAATTAAATCCGGAGGTGCCGCCCGCGATCGCATCCTTAATCGCCAAACTAATGTCAAAGAATGCCGAAGATCGCTACCAAAGCGCCGCCGGACTTTTAGCTGACCTGGAATATTGTCTGATTGAACTCAAAACTAACGGCAAGATTGCGAATTTTATTCCCGGACAGCTAGATTGTTCGGCACAACTGCTGATTCCCCAAAAACTTTACGGACGGGAAGGGGAAGTAGAAACCTTACTCGCAGCATTTGAGCGAGTAGCAGGGGAGCAGGGAAAAAATAAAAATACCAAATCCACCAGCGAAATGATGCTGGTATCTGGATATTCTGGCATCGGCAAATCATCCTTAGTGAATGAAGTTCATAAACCGATTGTTCGGCAGCGAGGATACTTTATCAGCGGTAAATTTGACCAATTTAAACGCAACATTCCCTATGCACCTTTAATTCAAGCATTTCAATCTTTAATCGGGCAGTTACTCACCGAAGATGCTGCTTTTTTACAAGGGTGGCGCGACAAATTGTTAGGTGCATTGGGGAGCAACGGACAAATAATTGTTGACGTAATTCCTGAAGTTGAACTAATTATCGGCAAGCAACCAGAAGTACCCCAACTAGCGCCAAACGAATCGCAAAATCGGTTTAACCGACTGTTTCAACAATTTATCGGTGTTTTCACCCGAAAAGAGCATCCGCTAGTTATCTTTTTAGACGATTTGCAGTGGGCAGATGCTGCTTCTTTGAAATTAATGCAACTGCTGATTGCCGCTCCAGAAAGCCAATATCTGCTCTTGATTGGAGCTTATCGGGATAACGAGGTGAGTGCTACTCATCCCTTGATACAAACGGTGGAGGAAATTCAAAAAACCGGGACAACTGTTAATAATATAGTCTTGAGGCCGTTAAAGTTAACTCACGTTCATCAAATAATTAATGACACCCTGAAAGAAACCGACCAAGTAAAAACGCAAGAACTCGCATCGCTTTTGTTTAACAAAACCGCTGGGAATCCCTTTTTCCTGACGCAGATATTGAAGACATTGGAGCGGGAAAAGTTACTTACCTTTGATTTTGTTAAAGGTGGTTGGGAGTGGGATATTAAGAAAATTCAAGCTCTTGGGGTTACCGACTTAAGTGTGGTAGAATTAGTAGCTCGCAATATTTGCCAGTTACCCCAGGGGACTCAGGATATACTGAAACTGGGGGCTTGTATAGGCGATCGCTTCAAATTAGACGTACTTGCCACCACCAGCGAAAAATCCGTAGCCGAAGTCGCCAGCGATTTGTGGTGGGCTTTACAACAAGGGCTAATTTTACCCTTAAGCAAGGACTACAAAATCCCCTTATTATTCGGATCGGAAGAACTGCAACGTTTCAGTTTTGATGACTCCAGATTAGAATATCGCTTCCTGCACGATCGCGTCCAGCAAGCCGCTTATTCTCTGATTGAAGAAGACCAAAAGAAAGCCACCCATTTAAAAATCGGTCAATTGCTCCTACAGAACGCGCCCCCGGAGCAACTAGAATCGAATATTTTTGATATTGTCAATCAGTTGAATGTCGGAATTGACACGATTATTCAGCAGTCAGATAAAGATGAGTTAGCCCGATTAAACTTAATAGCGTCACGCAAAGCAAAGGTGGCTAATGCTTACGAACCAGCGATCAAGTATTTGAACGCAGGCATAGATCTTTTAAGTGCTGATAGTTGGCAAACTAACTATGAATTAACGCTGGCAATTTATGAAGAAGCTACAGAGATATGCTACCTCAGCGGCGATTTTGCACAGATGGATATACTAGCTATAATCGCCCTGGAACAAGCAAAAACTCTACTGGAAAAAGTGAAAATTTATGAAATAAAAATTCTCACTTGTATGGCGCAGAACGACCCTAAAAAAGCAGTTGAAATAGGGCTAGAAGTGCTGAATATGTTGGGGTTGAACTTGCCAGAATCTCCAGGAAAGGAAAAGATGGTGCAAGCAATGGAATACACAGCTTCATTGATTGGAGAAAAAGGAATTGACGACTTAATTAATCTGCCCAAAATGACAGATCCTTCAAAGTTAGCAACTTTGCGGATACTATCAAGTATATCCTCGGCTACCTACACAGCGTTCCCAGAGCTATCTACGTTCGTACTGTTGTCGCAGGTTAATTTATCGATTGAATATGGAAATGCTCCCTTGTCTGCGTTTGCTTATACTTGTTACGGACTAATTCTGTGTAGCGTAGCTCAAGATATTGAACTTGGCAGTCAATGCGGTAAATTGGCTTTAAATTTACTGTCGCGATTCAATGCTAAGGAAATAAATGCTAAAACAATTGTCACAGTTGCCAGTTGCATAACTCATTGGACAAATCCTGTCAGGGATACAGTATCAATGTTCCAATCAGGGTATCAAATTGGATTAGAAACGGGAGATTTACAATACGCCGCTTTTGGTAAATTAATGGACTGCGTACATTCATATTTTAGCGGTGAGGAACTGAACGAATTGTTACGAAGAACAGAGATAGCGATCGCTGCACTCGGTCAAATAAATCAAACAAGGCAATTAAACTCCAATCAGATATTTCGTCAAGTAGTTTTAAACTTGATAGACAGGTCAGAAACTCCTTGGTTGTTAATTGGTGAAGCCTACAATGAGAAGCGATCGCTCTGTACAGAACAACAGAGCAAGGATATCTTTGCACTTGGCTGCTTGTACGTAAATAAAACCATCCTCTGTTATCTATTTGGAGAGTATTCCCAAGCCGTAGAAAATTCCACGTTAGCAGAAAGTTACTTAGAGGGTGTGGCAGGAATGCTATTAGTTCCTATATTCCATTTTTACGAATCTCTGGCGCAACTGGCTGTGTATTCTGATGCTTCAAATAGCGAGCAAAAGAGTATTTTGGAAAAAGTTCATGCTCGTCAGTTAAAAATGAAAAATTGGGCGCATCATGCTCCTATGAATCATCAGCATAAATCCGATTTGGTAGAAGCAGAAACAGCAAGAGTTTTGGGTAATAATGCAGAAGCAATGGATTATTATGACCGAGCTATCAAAGGAGCAAAAGATAACAATTACGTCCAAGAAGAAGCCTTAGCTTGTGAATTAGCTGGGAAATTTTATCAATCTTTGGGTAAAGAGATAATTGCTCAGGCGTACCTTACCCAAGCTTATTATGCTTACATTCGGTGGGGCAGCTCAGCCAAAGTTAAAGACTTAGAATCTCGCTATTCCTACCTAGTAACGCGCACAAAAGAAACAACATCCAAAGATATTACAGTCACGACTACTTCAACCACTATTGGAAATGCTTTTTCCCTAGATATATCAACCGTTGTCAAAGCATCTCAAGCGCTTTCTAGCGAAATTGTCTTAGAGCGGTTGCTAGAAAAACTCATGCAACTTGTCAGAGAAAATGCAGGCGCTCAAACAGTTTTCTTTATTGCCAAAACAGCCGATCAATTAGTCGTAGAAGCAACGCTTTCCGGCGAAAGACAAGTCACCGTATTGCAGTCGCTTCCCATTACCGAATGCGACAATATCCCCAGAACATTAATTAACTACGTAGCGCGAACCCAAAATCCTTTAGTGTTAGATGACGCTACCGAGGCAGAACAATTCAACCGCGATCCTTATATTGTAGCGAATCAACCCAAATCTATTCTCGTCTCGCCTATTCTTCATCAAGGTAAACTCACAGGAATTTTGTACTTAGAAAATAATCTAACCCGAGGTGCTTTTACCAGTGACAGGTTAAAAGTTTTAGGAATATTGTCTGCTCAAGCAGCTATTTCTTTGCAAAATGCCCGTTTCTATAACACGTTGGAAACGCGAGTCACAGAAAGAACCCAAGAATTGCAAACCGCCCTAGAAGAACTGCGCTGCACTCAATTGAGGTTAATTCAAAACGAAAAAATGTCTAGTTTAGGACAACTGGTAGGGGGAATGGCACACGAAATTAATAACCCCATTAACTTTATTTATGGAAATTTACAACATGCAAATGACTATGCCCAGGACTTACTAGAATTACTGAGTATGTACCAGAAACACTATCCCAATCCAATCCCGGAGATAGTAAAGAAAGCCGAGGAAATTGAACTGGAATTTATTCAGGAAGATTTCACAAAAATCCTTGGTTCAATGGAAAGCGGAGCCGAGCGAATTCGGGATTTGGTGCTGAGCTTGCGAAATTTCTCCCGGTTAGATGAATCCGCGCGCAAAACGGTCAATATTCACGAGGGAATCGACAGCACTTTAACAATATTGCAGAAAAAATTGGCAGGCATTAAAACGATCAAAAACTATGGCAATTTGCCTTTAGTGAACTGTTATGCCGGAGAAGTCAATCAAGTGTTTATGAATATTTTGAGCAATGCCGTTGATGCGTTGGCTAAAGGAATAGGAAGTAAAGTAGACTCAACACAGGTGCCGACAATTCGGATTTGCACAGAAATAAAAGACAAAAATCAAGTCGCGATTCATATTGCTGATAATGGCATGGGCATGAGTTCTGAGGTATTGGATAAAATTTTCGATCCGTTTTTTACTACTAAATCGGTGGGTAAAGGGACGGGTTTGGGATTATCAATTAGTTATCAAATAGTAGTAGAGCAGCATGGGGGACAGTTACTTTGCCAGTCTGCACTGGGAGAAGGGGCACAGTTTATAATTGTGCTACCAATCAATCTGTAGTATATAAACCTGATTCTTGAAAGCGATTGGGTTTCTGTGTTAGTTTATGCCAAAAGCTGGGAACTATATTCTAAGCAACTGTATCCGCTTTGATTCAGTTCCTCGTAGTTAAGGCAAGGTTGGCAGATATGGGAAACTCTCTGGTTACGCTTCCAGGTTATCGGATTGTCGAACAAATTTACGCAGGGACTCGTACCCTAGTTTATCGCGCAATTAGAGAATCAGACTCATATCCCGTTGTTATCAAACTGTTGCGATCTGAATATCCCAACTTTAACGAACTCGTACAGTTTCGCAATCAATATACGATTGCTAAAAACCTCGATTCGCCAGGAATTGTTCGCCCTTTATCTCTAGAAATACACCGCAATGGTTATGCCCTGATCGTGGAAGACTTTGGGGGCATTTCCCTCAACTCATATGTGGCCTCGTTTGCAGGAAGAGAGCAAAAAACACCAGGAAAATTACCAATTGCTGAATTTCTGGCGATCGCAATTCAAATTGTCTCCATTTTAGACTTCCTGATTCGCCACCGAGTGATTCACAAAGATATTAAACCTGCCAACATTCTAATTAATCCCACTAGCAAACAAGTCAAACTTATCGACTTCAGCATCGCTTCTTTATTACCACGAGAAACCCAAACTCTCACATCTCCCAATATTTTGGAAGGGACTCTTGCTTACCTGTCTCCGGAACAAACGGGACGGATGAATCGGGGGATTGACTACCGCAGCGATTTCTATTCTTTGGGTGTCACTTGCTTTGAATTGCTGACCGGACAGTTGCCTTTTAGTTCGGAAGATGCAATGGAATTGGTTCACTGCCACATTGCTAAGCTTCCGCCATCGGTTCATAGTATCAACCCGGATATTCCGCCGATTATTTCTGAGATCGTCAATAAATTGATGGCGAAAAATGCAGAAGACCGCTATCAAAGTGCTTTAGGGTTAAAGCACGATCTGCAAACTTGCCTTTATCAACTGAAAGAAACTGGCAAAATTGAAGGGTTTGAATTAGGCAAGCGGGATTTGTGCGATCGCTTCCTAATTCCCGAAAAACTCTACGGCAGACAAACCGAGGTGGAAACCTTACTAACTGCATTTGATCGCATCAGTTCTGCTGCCACAGAATTGATGTTAGTAGCGGGTTTTTCTGGCATCGGTAAAACCGCCGTCGTTAACGAAGTTCACAAACCAATTGTTCGGCAACGGGGTTATTTTATCAAGGGAAAATTCGACCAATTTCAGCGCAACATTCCCTTTAGTGCCTTTGTGCAAGCGTTCCGCGATTTAATGGGACAACTGCTAACCGAAAATGATGCCCAAATTAAAGAGTGGCAGCAAAAAATTATCTTAGCTTTGGGCGACCAAGGTCAAGTTATTATTGAAGTCATTCCCGAACTAGAACGCATTATTGGCAAGCAACCACCCGTGCCAGAACTTTCTGGAACTTCGGCGCAAAATCGCTTTAATTTGCTGTTTCAGAAATTCATCCAAGTTTTCACCACAAAAGAGCATCCCCTAGTTATTTTCCTGGATGACTTGCAATGGGCAGACTCAGCATCTTTGAAATTGATGCAATTATTAATGAGCGAAACCGATACGCGCTATTTGTTATTAATTGGTGCCTATCGAGATAACGAAGTTTCGCCCGCCCATCCGTTGATTTTGACCTTGGGAGAGATTCAGAAAGCTGATGCTACTATCAACACCATTAACTTAGCACCCCTCAACCAAACTGACTTAAACCACCTGATTGCCGATACCCTTAGTTGTTCGTCAGAACTCGCATTACCGTTAACGGAACTGGTTGATTTAAAAACAAAAGGTAACCCTTTCTTTGCAACGCAATTTCTCAAATCATTGCACGAAGATGGGTTTATTACCTTTAACTTTGAGGCTGGTTATTGGCAGTGCGATATTGCCAAAGTCCGCGAATTATCTTTGACTGATGATGTAGTGGAGTTTATGGCAATTCAGTTAGAGAAATTGCCGGAAGTCACGCAAGAAGTATTGAAACTAGCCGCTTGTATTGGCAACCAATTTGACTTAGGTACGCTCTCGATTGTGCAAGAGAAGCCCCAAACCGAAACCGCGGCTGATTTGTGGAAAGCTTTGCAAGAAGGTTTAATTATCCCCGTTAGCGAAATTTACAAATTCTTTCAAGATGGCGATGGAGAAGCATCTAGTCAATTACCCATTACCGATTACCAATTACCCAGTTACAAATTTTTGCACGACCGAGTCCAGCAAGCAGCTTATTCCTTGATTCCTGAAGAGCGAAAAAAATTTACTCACTTGCAAATTGGACGACTTTTGTTAATCCATACTCCGGAAAAGGAAAGAGAAGAAAAGATTTTTGAGATTGTTAACCAGTTGAATTACGGAGTAGAGTTTATACCGGCTACAGCCGAAAAAGAAGAACTGGCTCAATTGAATTTAATTGCCGCGCATAAAGCTAAGATTTCCACAGCTTATGGGGCAGCTTGTAGCTATGCAACCGTAGGAGCAAAACTATTAGCAGCAGATAGCTGGGATACTCAGTACGAGCTGACGCTAGCACTGTTTAGGGAATGGGCAGAAGTTGAGTATTTGAACGGAGATTTTGAGCGATCGCAACAGCTAATTCGCCAAGTTATCGACAAAGCAAAATTGCCTCTTGAAAAGGCAGAAATTCATAACCTGCTAATTCTACAGTACACGACGCTCAACAAGTTTGCCGAGGCAATTCAAGCAGGGCGAGAAGGTTTGCGGTTATTGGGAATTGAGTTTACAGAAACTGATTTCCGTTTAGCAATTCAGAGGGAAATGGAACTGATCAAAGAAAATTTAGCCGGTCGAGAGATTGCCGATTTAGCTGAAGAACCAGAGATAAGTAGCCCAGAAAAAAAAGTGGCAGTAAAATTGTTGGCAAATATCCAAGCACCCGGCTACTTTTATAATATGGATGTTTGGGCTTTAGCCAACGTCAAATGCACCAATCTTCTGATCGAATATGGCAATTGCACAGAAGCTCCATTTGGCTATACCCACTATGGGATTTTTAACAATATTGAGTTGGAGGATTATCAAACTGGCTACGATTTTGGTTGCTTGGGGATGAAGCTGCTAGACCGCTTCAACGATCTGGCTCAAAAATGCCAAGTTTACATGGAATTTAGCTACTACATCAATACTTGGGTCAAGCCAGCAAAGTTAACCCAAGATATTGAACGGATATACTCTTGCTTATGGTTTATTTATCAGCATTTTTCGCGGTGAATATATCGAAAATATGCTGGAAAAAATTTCGATTTGTTTAGTGTTTGGCAGAAAAACTAAAAACCAGGTTGTGGTTGATATTGCTTTGGGTTGTCAGCTAATTCTCTTAAATTTGAGTGGGAAAACTGCTGATAAATTTACGTTCACTTCAGCAGAAATCGCCGAAGTTGACTTGCTAGAACAAAGTTCGCTTTTGACTCAGTATTATATTTTTAAGTCTCAGGTTCTCTATTTGTATGGTCAACCTAGCGAAGCCCTTGATTGGTCGTTAAAGGCGAAAAAAGAACTTGGTTTAATTCAAGGACTGATCTCGATAGCTGACCATAACTTTTACTATTCGCTGATTCTGATATCTCTTTATCCCGAAGTTGCAGCATCAGAACAGCAGCAATATTGGGCACAATTGGAATCTAACCAAAACCAGATGAAAATTTGGGCAAACAATTGTGAAGCCAACTTTTTGCACAGATACTTGTTGGTAGCAGCGGAAATGGCTCGCTTGTCCGATCGGCAATTAGAAGCTATGGACTTGTACGATCGCGCGATTCAATCGGCTAGGGAAAACGAGTATATTCAAAACGAAGCGCTTAGCAATGAGCTAGCAGCTAAATTTTATCTAAAACTGGACAAAGAAAAAATTGCCCAAGTCTATTTAACTGAAGCTTACTACTGCTATGCCCGCTGGGGTGCAAAAGCTAAAGTTGAAGATTTAGAAAAACGCTATTTTGATTTACTCGCTCCCATCCTGTTGCGGGAAAAAATTAGTTCCAATCCTAGTGGCGTGAAGTCTAGTATAACATCTGAAACTTTCACTTCCACCAGTGCGGGTGGTGCGGCGCTTTTGGACTTGACAACGGTGATGAAGGCTGCTCAAGCTTTATCTGAGGAAATTGTGTTAGAGCAGTTACTTTCAACTTTGATGCAGGTATTAATTGAAAATGCTGGGGCGGAAAATGGCTGTTTAATTTTGCCCAAGGATGGCAAATTAGTAATAGAAGCGATTCAAAGCAGCCGCATTACTCAGGCTAATGTACTGCAATCTATTCCTATTGAGTCTAGCTCGGTTGTTCCAGTAACAGTTATTAACTATGTTTGGCGCACGCAAAAAACTTTGGTAACAAACGATGTGACGACTCTTAACAGGTTCGCCTCCGATCCTTACATTATCCAGCAACAACCTAAAAGTTTGTTATGCATTCCGATTGTGAATCGAGGCAAGTTAATCGGGATTGTTTATTTGGAAAATAATTTGATCGCGGGGGCATTTACGAGCGATCGCATCAATATCCTCACCCTCCTCACCTCCCAAGCGGCGATTTCCCTAGATAACGCCCGCCTCTACCAAAATTTGCAGCTTTCAGAAGCTAGGGAACGAGAAAAGGCTGAAAGATTGGCACAAACGCTCAAAATGCTCCAGGAAGAAACGCGCAGAATTGAATTTCGCGCTGATATCGATTCTGCACTCACTCAAATTGATACTTTGCCAGAGATTCTGAAGCGTTGCACTGATGCCGTAGTGCAACATCTCGATGCTGCTTTCGCCAGGATTTGGACGCTGAATGCTAAAGAAAACATCTTAGAACTACAGGTTAGTTCTGGGCTGTACACTCATATTAATGGCTCCCACAGTCGCATTCCTGTAGGCAAGTTCAAAATAGGCTGGATTGCTCAAACTTGTCAAGCGCATCTAACGAACGATGTTTACAACGACGATCTAATCAGCGATCGCGATTGGGCAAGGCGAGAGGGAATGATATCCTTTGCAGGTTATCCTCTCATAGTTGAAGGTCAACTGGTTGGGGTAATCGCCTTGTTTGCCCGCCACGCTTTGAATGATTCCGTCTTAAGAGTATTAGAGTTAGTCAGTCATGAAATTGCTTTAGGAATCAAACGCAAGCAGGTAGAGGAAGCATTGCAGGAATCGGAAAAGCAACTGCGGCAAAAGGCACAGCACCTGGAAGAAACTCTACACCAACTGCAACAAACCCAACTGCAAATGATTCAAAGCGAAAAAATGTCTGCCCTGGGTAATTTAGTTGCGGGAGTTGCTCATGAAATTAATAACCCGGTTGGTTTTATTTCTGGCAATATTAATGAAGCTACGGCAACGGTTCAAGATTTAATTAACCACTTGCGACTCTATCAAGAAAAATTTCCCAATCCGGGCGAGGAAATTGAACAAGATGCTCTTGATATCGATTTAGATTATTCCTTGTCAGATTTACCGAAGATGCTAGATTCGATGAAAGTCGGGTGCGATCGCATCCGCAATATCAGCACCTCTCTCCGTACTTTCTCCCGCGCCGATAGCACCTCTAAAGTCTCAGCTAATCTGCACGAAGGACTCGATACCACGTTGATGATTTTGCAATATCGCCTGAAAGCAAAGGAAACCCGTCCCGCAATTCAAGTTATCAAGAATTATGGGAAAATACCCTCAATAAAATGCTATTTTGGACAACTAAATCAGGTGTTTATGAATATTATATCCAATGCCATAGACGCCCTTGAAGAATCCAATCAGGGACGCAATTATGCAGCAATTGAACAGCATCCTAATATGATTACAATCAAAACAGAAATTGCTGAAGATCGCCAAAGTGTTCTGATTAAGATTAAAGACAATGGATTGGGGATGACTGAGGAAGTTAAGTCACGCATCTTTGACCACTTATTCACTACAAAAGCCGTCGGTAAAGGTACTGGGTTAGGGTTATCAATTAGCCGTCAAATTGTCCAAGAAAGCCACGGAGGTAGTTTAACTTGCTCCTCAGCGCCGCGAGAGGGAGCTGAGTTTGCGATCGCGCTCCCCCTCGAGCGAAGTTAAATTACTCGGACAGCAAACTGTATAATATAACGCTCAGCATTTAAGCTGATTTTATACGCCGCGAAGGCGGGCTTTCTCCTTGATTTTATAGCCCGCGAAGGCAGGCTTTCTCCTTGATTTTATACGCCGCGAAGGCAGGCTTTCTCCTTGATTTTATAGCCCGCGAAGGCGGGCTTTGTTTGTGTAGCCGCGACTTTAGTCGTTCGGCATCAAAAAGGCGCTCAAAGCGGATTTGGTAGTATATCATGTCCGGTCGATTACCCATAATTAGAAGCCGGGACACGGCAAGATCAACGCCCATTGTTTATCCGAGATATCTCTGATGCCGTGTCCCTACGCAACAACAGAGTGATGTTTTTTATTATGGGCAATTACCAATTACCAATTACCAATTACCAATTACCAATTACCAATTACCAATT
>CAYXCW010000169.1:0-15045 GCA_964463555.1 uncultured bacterium | reverse complement strand
TTTTTAAGGGGGGTTAGGGGGGATCGATTTGAATCTGGTTCCCCCCTTTTTAAGGGGGGTTAGGGGGGATCGATTTGAATCTGGTTCCCCCCTTTTTAAGGCAGGGCTAATTCATCTTCGTAGCAAAAAATTATTTTGGTAGGATTGTCTGTGAAAGAGTTGAAAAATGAGGTAATTTTCTCCCCCAGCTCCCTCAGCTCCCTCAGCTCCTCCTATTTTCTTTGATGTACTTAGTGCTGGACGGGGGTGGGTAGCCGTAGAAACGTGCGCCCCAACACCCAGGCACATAGCAATCCAAAGATACTAAGCAGAATGAATCCCGGAGCATAGCTTTGGGTAAGTTCCCGAAACATCCCTAACTCTAGTGGTGGGAAGAAGCCTCCCAGTCCGCCTGCGGCTCCTACTAAACCTGTGACGGTACCAACTTGTTGGGGGAAATACTGGGGTACTAATTTAAACACTCCGCCGTTGCCCAAACCGCAGAGAATAGCGCAACCTAATGCGCCAACGGTGAAGGGGACGATGAACGGGAAAGACATCAGCCAGCCGATCGCAAACATGCCCAAAAAGACATACAACAGCAGAATTTGTCCGCCAATGCGATCGCTCAACCAACCACCCACGGGACGACACAGGGTAGCCAAAATCACAAAAAAGGCAGTGCGCGCCCCCGCATCCGCCGGAGTCAACCCGAAGATGTCCTGAAGCAGCGTTGGTAAATAGATACTCAACGCCACAAACCCGCCAAAGGTAAGCCCGTAGAATAAACTGAGCGCCCAAGTCAGTTTTTCGGTTTGCAATACGCTCAAACATTCTTGAAAACTTTTCGGTCTAACCTTGATTGGGGGATTCTGGGCGGTTAGAGCAAAAACAATCCCCCAAGTTAGAGAAGCAATACCAAAAATCAGAAATGTAGCAGGAATCCCGATCCAACTACCAAGAACTGGCCCGCCGAAGACGGCAACCGATTGTCCGATATTTCCTGCCCCATAAATTCCAGTAGCCATACCTTGGCGTTTTGGGGGATACCAGCGCGAGACAAAAGCAACCCCAATCGCGAAAGAACTGCCTAATATTCCCAGAAAAAACCCCCAAAACAGCAAGCTGTTATAGGAACGATCAATTGCTAATGCCACCGTCGGCACGATGCCAAATCCTAAGAGTAAGCTAAATACCCATCTTGCCCCAAAGCGATCGGTCAAGATACCGGCTGGAATTCGTCCTAATGCACCCAGCAATACGGGAATTGCAACCATCAAACTCGCTTGACCAACAGATAGTCCTAATTCTTTTTTCAGCAACGGTGCTAAACCTGCGATTAGTCCCCAATTTGCAAAAGCGATCGCAAACGCAGCAGTTGCCAAAAATAAGCTTTTTGGGGCTGTTGGCTGTAGGTTTTCAGACTGGTTATAACCGTTCATGGTAAAAATGCTCCTTAAGAATGCTCTCCCATTCCGCTAGCAGAACGTTGATTCCAAACCACCACTTGTGGCGGACGCCAAACGTATTGCAAAGGCACAGATAAGAAGTGAACTAGGCGGGTAAAGGGGAGGAGCAAAACTAAACAGAATGCCCCCACAATGTGGACTTTCACCATCACTGGTAGTGTCGCGATCAAAGAAAGATCGGGATTGAACAAAAAGAGCGATCGCAAATAAGGCACTGCTGAAGTGGCATACCAGGAAGAACCCCAGCGATAAAAGATCGCCGTCCATACTCCTGCCACTACTTGTACTAGCAAGGCTAAAAGCAAGATCAAATCCATTGGTGAAGTTACGACTCGAATTCGTGCCTGGGTAAGGCGACGGAAAATCAGCACCAGAATGCCCCAAAGACTGAGAAAGCCCATCGCTAACCCGGTTGATTCTAGAACGTATAATCGCCAGGGGACACCATTCCAAGCTAGGAGCGATCGCGGCATCAGAAAACCGATTATATGTGCGCTGAGAACCGCGAGAATGCCGTAGTGCCAAGAAACCGAACCCCAAAACAGTTGTTTGCTTTCTAGAAACTGAGACGACAGACTCGAATAGGTAAAGCGATAGTTGAAATAGCGCAAACAGGTGACGATGATGGCGACAGCGATCGCCATGTAGGGAAAAATCGCAAACAATAAAGTATTGATGGTCATAAAAACTCCTCTAGCTTGAGAAACTTATCTGAGAAACCTAGCTTGAGAAACCGGGTTTCTTAGCTCAATCCTGGCAATCAGACAGAGATTGTCGTAGAAACCCGGTTTCTTTGACGGCTGCTTTGCAAGAAACTCAAAAGCGATCGCACTACCCCGGCATAAGGATTCTCTGCCTTGAAACCTTCATTCATTTTTTCCAAAGCAGGCAACAAACAATCCTCAATTAATTCTTGCGCGAGTACCTCATTTGGTTCTAAAGTACTCAAGAATTCCAGCAGCACCGACAAATGATCGGCGAGTTCATTTGGGGGCGCAATAAATCCATGCTCCTGATATTTTTGTTGCAATTTGACGAGAAAATCAGCGCGATTAAAGTTTTCGCCAAATAAGTGAAATCCGGGATAAGGAAAGCAAACAGGATTCACGTCAAAGGTACTGGTGTAAATCTCTTCTAAGTGAGATATAGATGTGCTAGCTACAAAGGTCTGGAACTGGTTAATTAACTCTGCTGCTTCGGGATAATCCGCCTTCAATTGGCGATGACATTCGCTAATTTCTGCGGCTAATTCAGGCGATGGATAGGTGAAAAGTGCAGAGAAAAGCCGATAAATTTGTTGAATTTGTGTCTTCATTTGTGTTTGGTAATTGGTAATTGGTAATTGGTAATTGGTAATTGGTAATTGGTAATTGGTAATTGGTGATTGGTAATTGGTGATTGCGGATTGGGAATTGGGGATTGGGAAACCCATTACCCATTACCCATTACCCATTACCTTTTAAATTTAAAGTCCTCGCTCTGGGGGTGTGCGGAAGCCGATGCCCGCCGAGCCTTTGTGTACGGCTGGATCTTCCATGAGAGCGATCGCATATTCTCGGTGCATCGGCGGAATCACAAACCGATCTTGCATTGTGGGTAAAGAAGTCAGGCGGTAAATTGCCTCACATTTTTCAGGAGTTACACCCGCTTTGCTCAAGGCATCTTTAATTTCTGGATGCTCTAAATGCTGCATTTCCTCGGCGCGTTTGTATAACCGAACTGCCATTAATTTGCGATAGGTTTGTTCGATCAAATCGATATTGCCTGCGGTAAACAGTTTCGCCATGTATTGCATCGGAATGCGGGCGCGTTCGAGCGAGCTAAAGAAATCCTCGCCTTCAATGTCGTATGTGCCATTTTCTACCTTGCCTGCGATCGGTAGCAGGGGCGGCACGTAGAACAACATCGGTAGGGTACGAAATTCTGGATGCAGGGGGAGAGCTAATTCCCATTCTTTGACGAACTTGTACACGGGGGACTTTTGTGCCGCTTCAATCACCGATGGATGTACGCCAGAGCGTTCTGCTTGGGCAATTACTTCTGGATCGAAGGGATTGAGAATTAGTTCTCGTTGTTTAGCTACCAGTTGCGACTCATCCACCGAGGCAATTTCGTGGATGCGATCGCCATCGTACAACACCACACCCAAGTAGCGAATCCGACCTACACATGAGTGAAAACACGCGGGCGCTTGTCCGGTTTCCAAACGCGGATAGCAGAGAATGCACTTCTCTGACTTACCCGTTTTCCAGTTGTAATAAACCTTCTTGTAAGGGCAAGCAGAAACGCAATAACGCCAGCCGCGACAGACATTTTGGTTAACCAAAACAATGCCATCTTCACCCCGTTTGTAGAGTGCGCCCGACGGACAAGATGCGACACAACTTGGATTGGCGCAATGGTTACAAATTCGAGGTAAATAGAAGAAAACTAACCGCTCAATTTCAAACAAAGTTTCTCGTTCTTGGGGAGTCAAAGCATCCAAGTTAGGGTCATTAGCGGCATAGATAGGAGAACCACCAAGGTCATCATCCCAGTTAGGGCCTGACTTAATATCAATATCATCTCCCGTAATCAGCGAAACCGGACGTGCTGTAGGTTGATCGTCCCCTGCGGGAGCATCAATCAAATCGCCGTATTTGTAAGTCCAGGGTTCGTAATAATCGTCAATGCTGGGCAGATAAGGTTGATGGAAAATGTTAGCGAGTCCTTTAGCTTTGTTGGTTGCTCGTAACTCAATATCATCTCCTTCTTTTTTCCATCCTCCTTTGTATTGTTCTTGATCTTCCCATTGGGTGGGATAACCCGTTCCCGGTTTGGTTTCTACATTATTCCACCACATATATTCTGTACCCTGGCGATCGGTCCAGACGTTTTTACAAGCAACGCTGCATGTATGACAACCGATACATTTATCCAGGTGGAACATCATCGAAACTTGAGCGCGAATATCCATTGTGCTTTTCCTCTCAATTTCTAACAAGCAACCTTCGTTCGATCCCCCTAAATCCCCCTTAATAAGGGGGACTTTGAGCTTACTTATCCCCCCTTTTTTAAAGGGACTTTGCTGTGATTTTCACCCTTTTTTAAGGGGGACTTTGAGCTTCTTGCTCCCCCCTTATTAAGGGGGGCTGGGGGGGATCTGGTTTGCGATCAACCGAGGTTCTGAGGTTCTAAAATTTGGGTTCGCCTTTGAGTTTTCGTACCGCTACAAACGTGTCGCGGTTTACACCCGTCGGCCCCCAGTAGTTAAAGCCATAGCTAAACTGTCCGTAACCCCCCATCATCAACACGGGTTTGAGGCGAACTCGCGTCAAGCTGTTGTGTCCGCCAGCACGGCGGTTGCCTCGCTCTGGCGACTTGGGTATTGACATCGTGCGTTCCATCACGTGGTAGATGATGCAAATCCCTTGAGGTATGCGGGCGCTCACTACCGCTCGCGTGACGACTACGCCGTGATCGTTGAATACTTCCACCCAGTCGTTGTCTACAATGCCAATCGCTTCTGCGTCTTTATCGTTAATCCAGAAGGGTTCAATCCCGCGAGAGAGCGTCAGCATTCGGTGGTTTTCGGAATACATCGAGTGAATGTGCCATTTCCCGTGCGGGGTAAGATAGTTCAGCACAATCGTTTTATCCGATGGTTGATGACCATTTAGCATGACTAAATCATCCGCCAAACGCACATCGGGTTTTGGCTTGTAGGTGGGTAGGTTTTCCTCAAAGGCGATGTATCCTTCATGGTCGAGGTAGAAATGCTGCCGCCCGGTGAGGGTGCGCCACGGCACCAAACGTTCCACGTTCAAGCAATAGGCAGAATAAGGACGCCCGTTGGTCATAATTCCCGTCCAGCAAGGGCTGTTCAGCAGCCGTCGCGGTTGTTGCACTAAATCGCTGAATTGATAGCGCACGCCCCGTGTAGGTTCGGCTAAATCGGTGAGGGGCAATCCTACTTTTTTCGACTCGGCTTCAAATGCTCGATAAGCGACTTCGCCATTCGTTTCTGGGGCGAAGTGAAGGATCGCATTTGCTGCTTCTACGGCATCTTTAACCGAGGGATACTTTTGTCCATTCCACTCTTGTACGGGTTGGTTTACGACTAATTCATCGTACAAATCGCCAGTTTCCCAATGCAGTCCGTGCAAACCCATACCGTCTTTTTTCGCGGATTGTCCAAGGGAAATAAAGCGATTGTACAAATTGACGTAATCCCGCTCGACTACGACAAAATTGGGCATGGTTTTACCGGGAATCGGTTCGCATTCTCCTTTCGTCCAGTCTTTGATCGAAGGTTGAGCAATTTCTGCTGGTGTGTCGTGTTGGAGAGGAACCGCAACCAAATCTCTTATCGGTTGGGGGAGGTGAACTTTTGCCAGTTCGCTGACTTTTTCGGCTAAAGCTTTAAAGATATCCCAATCACTCTTAGATTCCCACGCAGGCGCAACCGCAGCCGTCAGCGGGTGAATGTACGAGTGCATATCGGTGCTGTTGAGATCGTTCTTTTCGTACCAGGTGGCGGTGGGGAGAACGACATCGGAGTAAAGCGCCGATGTATCCATGCGGAAGTTGATATTTACTACCAAATCCAACTTGCCAACGGGAGCTTGTTCGCGCCAGACGACGTTTTCTTCGCAGGGATTGGCTGGGAGTTCGTCAGCGATCGCATTCGTATGAGTTCCCAGATAATGCTTTAAGAAATACTCGTGTCCCTTCGCTGAGGACATCAGCGCATTCCCGCGCCAGATATACCAAACGCGAGGCCAATTTTCCGGCGCATCTGGATCTTCCACCGAGAATTTCAACTCACCACTTTGCAGTTGCTGCACAATCCATTGACGAATCTCGGCGTCGGTATTTGCTCCTGCTGCTTTGGCTGCTTCTACCAATTCCAGCGAGTTGCGGTTGAATTGGGGATAGAAAGGCAGCCATCCCATGCGTACCGCTTTTACCTGCCAATCCATCGTGTGACTGGGATCGGAACCTAATTGAGCTTCGATTAAGTTGCGATCGTAGCGCCACTGGTCGGTATGAACGTAGTGGAACGATGGCGCATTTTGTAACCGAGGCGGTTTCACCCAATCCAACGCCATCGCGAGGCAAGTCCAGGAAGACATGGGAGCGAGTTTTTCTTGACCTACATAGTGGTTCAGTCCGCCGCCGTTGCGTCCCACACAACCGCACAACATTAACCCTACCATCGCAGCGCGGTAGATCAAATTATTGTGATACCAGTGGTTGATGCCTGCGCCGATAATAATCGAGCATTTGCCTTCTGTGCGTTCTGCGGTGGTTGCCCACTCCCGCGCAAACTGCACTAACGTCTTGCGGTCAATCCCCGTAAATTTTTCTTGCCATGCCGGGGTGTAGGGAGCAGTTTCATTGTCGTAATCTTGGGGATAGTCGCCCGCTAAACCACGGTTAACCCCAAACTGCGCCATCAGCAGGTCGTAGATGGTAGTAACGGCTACTCGACCAGACTCGGTTTCTAGGTACTTAACGGGGACTTCTCGGTGGCAAACCTTCTCTGCCGCAAAATCCGTAAATTGAACCGGCAAATTATTATCATGATTACCTAAAAAAGTCAATAGCGGTTCAATTTCTGCCCCATCGAGGCCGTCTTTCATTTCCAAATTCCACTGTCCCTTTTGGGTTTGCCAGCGGAAGCCAATAGTCCCTTGGGGCATCCGAGGACGATTCGTATTCTTGTCAAATACCAAGTATTTCCACTCGCCGTTTTCGACGTTTTGGTATTCGGCAAGTTGCTGGGCAGTAATCATGCGTCCGGCGCGGTATGCGCCATCTTGTTCGTCCAGAACCACCAGGAACGGAGCATCGCTGTAGCTTTTGAGGTAGTTGACGAAGTATTCGGTGGGACGTTCAACGTGAAATTCCTTCAGAATTACGTGGTTAACCGCCATCCAGAAAGCACCATCTTGACCCGCGTTCACGGGAATCCACCAATCGCCGTACTTGGCAACTTGGCTGAAATCTGGCGAGAATACGACAAACTTAGCCCCCGCGTGCCTCGCCTCAGCGACAAAGTGAACGTCCGGCGTCCGGGTCATGTTCAGGTTTGACCCCATTGAGACGATGAAGCGGGACTTGTACCAATCTGCGGCTTCTGCGACATCGGTTTGTTCGCCCCAGACTTCCGGCGAGGCGTTGGGTAAGTCGCTGTACCAATCGTAAAAGCTTAAATTTACGCCCCCCATTAATTGCAGGAAGCGGGAACCCCCTGCATAACTCAGCATGGACATCGCGGGAATCGGGGAAAAGCCAATCACGCGATCCGGGCCGTGTTGCTTGATCGTAGAAATTGTGGAGGCGGCAGTAATTTCTAGCACTTCATTCCAACTGGCGCGGCGCATTCCGCCTTTGCCTCTCGCTTGTTGGTACTGACGGCGCTTAGTTTCATTTTGTACAATTGATTCCCAAGCGGCGACGGGATCTGCGTATTGGCGTTTGGCTTCGCGCCACAAGTCGATCAACACGCCGCGCATGTAGGGATACTTCACCCGAATCGGACTATAGATGTACCAGGAGTAGCTAATCCCGCGCTGACACCCTCTCGGTTCGCAGGGAGGAATACCCGCTTCTAGTTCGGGATAGTCGGTTTGCTGCATCTCCCAGGTAACGATGCCATCTTTGACGTAGATTGCCCAAGAACAACCACCCGTGCAGTTGACGCCGTGACTGCTGCGAACTACTTTGTCATGCTGCCAGCGATTGCGGTAAAACTCTTCCCACTGGCGCAGATCGGGGTTGATGATGTCTTTGATCCAACTCATGATTTGTTTCCCTCAACTAAACGTTGACGTACACCTGTAAGGCGATCGCGCCAGGTAATCTGACTCAGCAATGCCAGCAGCAGAAATCCCCCCACACCCAGCAAAATGAATTTCCAGGTGGTAGACAGATGGGCAGAGAAACCGGGTTTCTGTGTGGAGCTTGCTTCGCTCGATCCAGAACCTTCAAGAAACCCGGTTTCTGGATTTTCCGATTGATTGGCTGCTTTAAAGAAAGCCAGTAGATGAGCTTGTTCGGCTTCTGTCAGTTGACTGTTTTGATAAATGCTTTGCATAGTCGGGAATGGCAAGGTGGGCAATACACCTTGAAGTCCCACTTCTGTGTAGCGATCGATAACGTGGGTTAAGTTCGGTCCCAGCGTGCCGCCCTTTAAGGCTCCCACCGGATTCACCGTATGACAGGACATACAGGCGGGACCGCCATTTTGAAACCCAATCGTTCCGGCAAATAACTTTTGTCCAATAACCGCATCACCAGCAATTGGTGAGTTTGTATCTAATGATGTTGCTGTTTCTGGTGGGGTGGCGATCGCATTCCCCGCTGCATTTTCCAGATAAACCACAATCGATTCAACCTGGTTGGGTTGCAATCCCATATTGGGCATGGGAACGCCGTTATATTGCTCAACTAACTCTTGGGCGATCGCATCTCCCGATTCGATCGCTTTCTCTGGGGCAGCAATCCAATTTACTAGCCAATTGCGATCGCGTCTTTGCGTCACCGTTTTTAGATCGGGGCCATAACTGGCGCCACTCCCATCGATCGAGTGACAAGACGCACAGGATTGTTCAAACAGCGTTTTTCCTTCGTCTGCGGTAGCGGCTGTTGCGATCGCCATACTCCCGCACCACAGGATGCTGGCGATTAAGAGAATTACCCATAACGATCTGCCCCAGCAGCACCACCAGCGTTGCCATTGCTGAGTCAGCCATGAGATGAATTTCATCGGCTTTGAACCTTTGATTTATGTATTTTTACTTAGTTCAGTTTGCACCCAAGAAAAAACGGCTACAGTGGCAGGCATCCCCAGCGCGGCTGCGGCTAAAGCAACGACTTGTTCGATTTCTTCCTGAGAAATACCGAGAGCGATCGCTTTACGCACGTTGGCACCCACTGCCCCCTGTCGCATCCCGCCGATAGCGATCGCCAATTTAATCAGCCTCACCGTTCTGGCATCCAACGGCCCTTCTCGACCGGCCTCGCTGAGATCCTCCCAAGCTTTTTCCAGTTTGGGATAGCGTTCAATAAACTGCTGATAAATTTCTGGGGGAGTGGGAAAAGATTCCGCGTTCATAAAGACCTCCAAGTAGCAAATTACACCCTAAAACCGCATCGCTCTACTAGAGACGCAGGTACAAACAATAGGTGGACAATTTGAGGAACTTGTGAGTAAGCGGACGCATCCGATTAATATCGTGTCCGGTTGCATCGGTAGCGTAAGCCGGGGCGGGTTTATTTATCTTTTGCGCTACGTTTAAACATATCTCGTAAAACCCGCCCCTACAGTATCAAAAACCATACACAACCAAAGCTAACGGACATGATATAACTTTGTTTTCGGAGCATCAAAGCTGCCTACACTGAAAGCTGACCTGCTTTTTCCTGTTCCATTGCGATCGCGCGGGGAAACAGCACATTATTTTCCTTGTGAATATGCTGGTGCATATCTTGTTCAAACGTGGCGAGAGCATCCAACATCGCACGATAGGTATTGCAAGCCCACTCTGGCGGGGTGAAATCGTCGGTGAGTTGGCGCAGTTGTGCCAGGGCGATACCCGCTTCGTCATGCTCGAATTCCATGCAGCGCACTGGGTTAGCAAGATAGCCAGATTGGCATAAACACAAAGTTTCCTTGGATTCTAGCTGCCGAATCATCGGAAACAAAATCTGTTCTTCCTTCATCAGGTGCGTTGTCAGTTCTTGGGATAGCGCCAGAAATACAGCCTTAATTTGATGCAAGCGAGGTTCTTTATCCCCATGTACGGCGGCAACTTTCGCCGTCATTTTTTCTAGGCGCGGTAGCTCAGAATGTAGGTAAGCGTGGTGCGTTTGCTCGATCCAATCGGCGAGTTCTGTCAGGGATAAAGTCGTTAGATTCACCTCTGGTGCTTCGTCCGAGGTGATGCTGGCTTCGAGTTGAGCCAAAAACCCTTGGGGGTCGATTCCAACCTGGCGGCAGGCTTCTTCGAGCGTCTTTTTGCCGCCACAGCAGTAGTCAACTTTGGCTTGCTCGAACCAGCGGGAAAGCGAAGGGCGATCGCGCACAATCGCGCCTACGGTATCGTGGATTTGAAAGGTTGTCATAGCTGCCTCCTAGTTTCGATTTAAGCTTAAGCGAATAACTTTTATAGTTCCTTGACTTAAGTCAAATCAAACCTTAAAGGGATGATGGATTATCGAAAAAACTCGCTGTGCGATCGCATTGTGGTTAATCAACAGCTACACAATCCTTAACTAAATATTGCTATAATTACTCGTTTTGCAAGCTATTAGCTTTAATAATTGTTAATTCTCGATCGGGATAACGTGAAGGTTTCGCTGGCTTTTACCCTTAGCTTTTATTCTCAGGAATTAGGCACGAAGAGGCCAGAAACCGGGTTTCTGTGAAAAATCGTTGATTTGTCAGCTAGAGATCTAGGAAGAAACCCGGTTTCTTTAGTTTTAAAATTATCAAAAAATCCGCAGATTTTTCACGGATCTGCGGATTTTTATGCCTTTGCTTATTTGAGAAATACTACAGTTAAGATTTTCCTCTCAGTTTGCGGGTATTGTCCACTAAACTTTGAGCAAATTGATCGAAGCGTTTCGCCAGATTTTCATCTAACAGCTTGCCTTCTGAACCAAAGGCTTTCCATGCTTGTCCCACGGCTATTTGTTCGGGAATTACCCATCCATGTACCCATCTCATGACGATCCGCAAATCGTTCAGGGCGTTGCTGTTAGATTGACCGCCCAAGACGCTAATTAAACCCGCAACTTTGCCGGATAATTGGTCGAAACTCATCAAATCTAGGGCATTTTTTAACACGCCGCTAATGCTACCGTGATACTCTGGCGTTGCTAAAATTAGCCCGTCTGCTTGTTGCACCGCTTGACGCAATTTTTCCACATCTGGGTAGTCTGGATACTCTTCTCCCCCATCGCAAAATGGTAGGTTCATTTTCCGCAGGTCGAGAATTTCTACTTCCGCCCCTAAAGCTTGTACTCTTTGCACCGCTTGCATTAATGCCTGGTAGCTATAGGCGTCGGGGCGCAAACTACCAGCAATTGCTACTATTTTGACCATATTTCCCTGTTCGACGTGTTTTCACTAAACGCTTACATTTAGGGGCGGGTTTATGGTGATTATTGGTCTACACCACAGAGCCTCGGTAAAACCCGCCCCTACCAATTAATCGGTTACTTCGAGGTATTACCTCTACTCGCGGGTTGATTCGGGAGATAAAACGAAGTCATTACGACTACATTTAGAATAGCAAAGAAAATTTACAAATGTCAATGAGAGATTAAAGGGAAGAAGGACACGCAAAGAAACCGGGTTTCGGTGAAAAATCGTGGGTTGGGGAAGGAGCGATCGCACCAAGAAACCCGGTTTCTAAGATCTTCGCCCGTATTCTCTGGGGATCGTTGGCAGTTAAACTAAAAGCTATGAGCATCCAGACATCCGTGCTAGCAGAGCTGCTGCAAGACCAGCCCCAGCTGCGTCCGCAAATGTACTTCAAGTCTTCCTTAACGGCACTCTCCCACGCGATGGAAGACCAAGTTTTAGCGGGATTAGACGAACCATTGATTATTGCTAGTTTTCAGCGAGAGCGTTTTTACCGTCAGGAGGCTCATCGGTATCGCCGCATCGCCCAACAAACGAAGCAAGTATACGTACTGGCGGCACCGGAAACCAGCTTTACCAGTGCTTCGGGGCACTATGAAACCGTCGCCTTCTTACCGGAGGACGAATTAAGTCACGAATGGCACTTGATTGTAATTGGACAGCAATACGCCAGTTGCTTGGTATGTCGGGAAAGGGAGGGATTCCCTACCGAGATTCAAGTACCGTTTATCGACCCATCGCGTCGATTTGAAGGCATTTGGACATTTGACCGCCAAGTCAGTTGCAGGGCCGCAGAATTGTTATTAAAGCGAATATTAGCGTATCGACCCGAATTAGAAACCAAAATTGCACAAGCGCGGCAATTGCTGGGGATTAACTCAGAAAATACCGATGGGGAAACTTGCCCCATGCCCAATTTCCAATGCCCGAATCCCGATCCCTTCGCCCAACGCCTCGTTACCTATCTGCAAGCAGGTCAGTATAAATTGCTCAAAGCTTATCGCTCGATTGCGGCTGCCGAACGTAAAGAGCGGTTAGTAAATTCTATTACAGCTTCTATCCGTAAATCCCTCAATCCCCACGAAGTGTTAAAGCAAGCAGCACAAGAATTGGGACAAGCGATGCAAGTATGTCGGTGTCTGATTTATCGCTGCAAGCAAACCGATGAAACTAGAACGGTACAGCACGAGTTTTTAAGTCCCGGCATTAGTTCGGTAGCGGGGGAAACCTGGCCTTTAAAAGACAATCCTCTATTCCAGGAGGTGGTGCAGCATCAGGAAAGAATCTACATCGCCGATACGCAGCAAGATGCGAGGATTGTCAATTCACCGACGTTAAAGAAATTAGTCGGTCAATTTGGGATTGTATCTTGGTTGCTGGTGCCGGTGCTGAATCGAGGTAGATTGTTGGGGATGCTGGAATTGCACCACTGCGGATTAAAGCCGCATCGGTGGGAAGATGACGCACTGGAATTAGTGGAAGCGATCGCCTCCCAAATCGGGGTAGCGTTAATACAAGCCGAAGCCTACGCCAACTTAGAAGATTTAAACCAACAACTAGAAGCCTTAGAACGCACCCGCAGCAACTTAATTGCCATCACCGGACACGAATTGCGGACGCCCCTATCGACAATACAAGTTTGTTTAGAAAGTCTCGCCAGCGAGCCGGACATGTCTTTGGATTTGCGACAGGTAATGCTAAACTCCGCACTCGCAGACGCCGAACGAATGCGTAAACTCGTGCAAGACTTCCTCACCCTGTCAAAACTGGAAAGCGGGCGCGTAGAATGGCATCCAGAAGCCTTACAAGTCGAAGAATGCGTAGAATTAGCCCTTAGCAGTACTCGCGTCCGCCGCTCCAAGCAGGAATTGCCCCAAATTGAAAACGAAGTCCCACCCGAATTGCCCCTCGTGCGAGCCGATGGAGAATGGTTAGTGGAAGTTCTCACCAAACTCCTAGACAACGCTTGTAAATTTACATCCCCCCAAGGAAAGATTACACTGCGGGCGAGGCAAAACGGCAATCAAATGCTAGAAATCACCGTCGCCGACACGGGGCGAGGTATCGAACCCAATCGTCTGGAAACCGTATTCGAGCGATTTTATCAAGAAGAAGGCGCTCTGCGGCGAACAACAGGCGGCACGGGGTTAGGATTGGCAATTTGCCGTCAAATCGTCCAAGGCTGGGGCGGCAAAATTTGGGCCGAGTCAGATGGGAAAGACAGCGGCAGTCAGTTTAACTTCACCATCCCCATCGTTGAAAGCAGCAGAGGCGCAGAGGAGACAAGGGAGACAAGGGAGACAAGGAAGACAAGGGAGGCAAGGGAGACAAGGGAGACAAGGGAGACAAGGGAGACAAGGGAGACAAGGGAGACAAGGAAGTAGAACTAATTTCTCCCTCAGCTCCCTCAGCTCCCTCAGCTCCCTCAGCTCCCTCAGCTCCCTCAGCTCCCCCATCTCCCTCAGCTCCCCCATCTCCCTCATCTCCCCCATCTCCCTCATCTCCCTCAGCTCAAGAAAGCTCCCCCATCTCCCTCAGCTCCCTCAGCTCAAGAAAGCTCCCCCAATGACCAATTACCAATTACCCATTACCGAATGCTAAAGAAGTGTAACAGTTCCTCACAAAGTCTTTAGACAGAGGCGATCGCAGTGATACGATGCCCTAGAAACGTTGAAAACGTTCATTGACCGTAATTTATCTACCCATAACTCCCACGCGGGTCATCCCGAAAGTCTCTTTACGGAGGTTTTAAATGTCAGAAGAACTAAAAGGAAAAACCCCTATCTTTGGCGGCGGCACAGGCGGCTTGCTGACCAAAGCAGAGGTTGAAGAAAAATACGCCATCACCTGGACTAGCCCCAAGCAGCAGGTATTTGAAATGCCTACTGGCGGCGCGGCTGTGATGAACGAAGGTGATAACCTGCTGTACCTCGCCCGCAAAGAATACGCCATCATGTTGGGCGGTCAGCAACTACGGGCAAAATTCAAAATCAACAACTACAAGATTTACCGGATTTTCCCCAACGGCGATGTCGAGTACATCCATCCAGCAGATGGCGTGTTCCCCGAAAAGGTGAACCAAGGCCGTCCCTACGTTGGTAAAGTTGACCGTAGCATCGGCGAAAACCCAGACCCCGCTAAAATCAAATTCAGCGGCAAGAAAACTTTCGACCCTTAATCGGTTGAAAGTGCTAAAATAGCAACCGTACCGTGGGGCACACGGGAATTTACGCTTGAGGAGTAGGCTGCAAAGCCTAGCATCATCTCAAACAAGATGAGCCCAAGAATCCGTCAGATATTTCTGCGCGGAATGTCACAATTTTTGTGTTTGGAAAAGTCCGGCACGCATAGTAAAAATCAAGTCTCGGGGGGTTATCTCTCCGAGATTTGATGTTTAAAGCCAGAGGAGTTCAACAGTGGACAGTGGACAGTGGACAGTGGACAGTGGACAGTGGACAGTGG
>CAYXCW010000168.1:0-15170 GCA_964463555.1 uncultured bacterium | reverse complement strand
GTTTAACGTCCTAGAAATACGAGGCTTTGTAGCGGGAAAGCAACTTGGTGAAATACAGCCCTTGTGGCTTCGTTTGTGTAGCGGCACCCTTAAGGGTGCCGCTACACAAACGAAGTCCGCCTACGCGGACTATTAACTCAAGCAAAATAAAGTGTCCACTGTCAACTGTCCACTGTCAACTGTCCACTGTCCACTATCCACTGTCCACTGTCCACTGTCCACTGTCAACTGTTACCGTTGTGAGACAATTGCAGGTCGCTTGACTGGTGCTGGGAAGAGGGAGGCGATCGCATTCTGACGTTGAACGGATGGTTCTTGGGTTAAAGTCCACAAGCTTTCGTAGAAAAAGAACGACATGCCGGAAAAATTGCGATCGCGCACGGTTTCTACTTGCTGTTGGATTTGCCCAATTGCTACAAACCGAGGTTTTACCCCAGTCATAATACCGATAGCTACGGGAATGCGTTGTCGTGCGGTTTGCACTTCCGGTTGTTCCAATTCGCCGATAAAGCGATTGATATCATCGCGATACACTTGCAAGATTAATTCATCGATCGATCCTTGCCGATCCCAGGTTGCCCAATCGGTTAAAAAGAATTCGTAAGAAAACCTTTGGGGATTGGGAGATACTGAAACAATCGCGTTGGGTTTGCGCTCTTTAATGGCTCGGTAAATTCGCTGCATGTACTGACTAATTTTATCAGCCCGCCAGCGCAGCCATTCCGGGTCTTTAAAATTTTCTGGTGGTGATTGACCGTTGTGTTCTGCTTGATAAAGCGCCACGGTAAATGGGTCGTAACCTAACTCAGAGGGAAAGCCGAAATGGTCATCAAATTGAATGCCATCGATATCGTATTTGGTGACAATTTCTAGGATTAAATCTTCGATGAATTGCTGTACATCTGGACGAAAAGGATTGAGCCAAACCCGGTCGTGGCGGCCTTCTTTCCAAATCTGCGTACCGTCTCTGCGGGAAAGAATCCAGTTAGGATAGCGTTTGGCTAATTCAGAATCAGCAGGTGCCATAAAACCAAATTCAAACCAGGGAATTACAGTCATCCCTTTTTGATGACCCTGGTCGATAATTTCTTTGAGGATATCGCGCCCGCGCAAGCCAATTTCTGGGTCAAGCGATCGCCCGATTGTCCCCCTAGCTACCGCACTCGGATAAAGCGTGTAACCCCAATTCCAAACAGTGGGATATAACGTATTTAAATTCAATTGGTGCAGGCGTTCTAAGGCGCGGGAAAGCCGCGAGCGAGAAAACAACACATCGCTATCGATATTCGTCAGCCAAACGCCCCTGATCTCCTCTGTAGGCATTTTCCGCGGCGTCGGTACTGTCGGTGTTTCCTCTGTAGGCGCGGGTGATGGCGTCGTTATGACTACAGAAGCTTCCTCTGTAGGCGCGGGTGATGGCGTTGTTACGACTACCGCAGCTTCTCCTGTAGGCGCGGGTGCTGTCGTCGTCGGTACTGCGGGTACAGTAGGCGTAGGCGGTGGCGTCGTCGGTACTGCGGGTACGGCAGGCGCAGGTGGTGGCGTTGTTGGCTCTGGCGTGCCGAGTTTAGCAATATACTGGTCAGGCACAACATTAGCAATTCCCATTGCTTGACACAAAGAAGCCGCTACCTCGCCCCGATTTGCCAGTTGATTGGGTTTGAGGGTGCGGACATCAGGGTAATTGACGACGAGTTGCTTTTCTATCGCAGCTGCGATCGCATTGCGCGCATAGTTAGAAATATCCTGGGCATCCTCAAACACCCCATCGATTATTTCAGCAGCTGGCTGAGTGGGAGTATACTTCAAACCACTAGCCAAAGCAACTAATACTTGTTCGCGGGTAATCTTTAAATTGGGGTTAAAAGTCCGCCCAATATAACCCGAAAGAAAACCCCTGCGATAAGCGCTACCAATTGCCTCAATCGCCCAATAATTAGACGGAATATCGACAAATCTCATCGCTTCGCGCACCGGAGTTACATTGGGAAAAGCCTTAGCGATTGATGTCGCAAATTCAGCCCGCGTTACCGGATTTTCAGGTTTAAAACTACCATCCGGGTAACCGCTAATTATCTCTCGCCGGACTAATTCTTCAATGCAAGGTTGCGCCCAATGTCCTTGAATATCGTTTAATCCCGTCTGCGCTGAAGCCGGAGTTAGCAAGACGGAGATGATGGCGCTAAAAGCAGCTAAAAAGGCAAGCCAAGCCTTAGCCTTAAAGAAACGGCGCAACGAGAATAGGCCGTTTGCCCGAATAGTCAACAGGTTCTTAACCAACTGTTTGAACATCTGCCCAACTGTGGATGTGCCAAAATTAACGCAAGTATACAGTGACGAGCAGGATGATGGAACAGATTCAGGGTTAAAATCGGAACGCTGGGATGTTTCCTGGAGGTTTAAGATGAGAAAACTAAGATTCACCTGCGAAAACGAATTAAAGCATTTTGGCGCCTGCGATGCTTCAGGTTCGGTCGTATTAGACACAAAATATTTGGTAGTTGCGAACGACGAAGACAATATCTTAAGAGTTTATGACTCAACCACTTCGGGAAAACCGCTCGCATCAATCGACATCAACGACTATTTTACCAATAACCCCAAAGGCAGGGAAGTTGATATTGAAGCCGCAACCATTTTGAATGGAACGCTGTACTATATTACATCGCATGGCAGAAACAAGAATGCCAAAGAAAGACCAGAACGCCGTAACTTTTTTGCCAATCAATTCACAATTGAAGGCGAGAGTTTCTCCGCTCAACAAGTTGGGCATTCTTACTCGAACCTTTTAGAAGATCTGAAACAAGATTCAAGATTTAAAGATTATCAACTGGAAGAAGCTGAACAATTAGCTCCAAAAGCAGAGAGAGCGTTAAATATTGAGGGGCTGTGTACCGCACCCAACCAACAATTATTAATTGGATTCCGCAATCCGATTCGAGACGGTAAAGCGTTGGTAGTTCCTCTGGAGAACCCCGAAGAAATTGTACAAACAGAAGGTATTGCGGCAAAATTTGGCAATCCGATCGACCTGGATTTAGGTGGATTGGGTATCAGAAGTATCGAATACTGGGCAAGCCACGAAGTATACATTATCGCCGCCGGAGCTTATGATACCAGTCACGAGTTCAGATTTTATCAATGGTCGGTAAATCAAGATGAACAACCTGAAGAAATCGAAATTGTTAATTTACCGGCAGGGTTTAACCCAGAAGCGATTGTCATCTATCCCCATCTAGATAACAAATTTCAAATCCTCAGCGATGATGGAAGCGTCGAACGGGAAGGCGGAACTCCTTGTAAAGAATTGTTACCAGAAAGCGATCAAAAATTCTTCAGAAGCGTTTGGGTAAACGTTGAAGTGTTGTAAAATTTCAAAAATTATACCTGGGCGAATTAAAGACGATGAATTGGGCAGTTGGGCAAAAGTTACAGGGGAGTAACTACAGGATCGAGAAAGTGCTGGGTGAAGGTAGCGTGGGGATTACCTATCTGGCTAGAAACGAAAACAATCGGCGCGTTGTTATCAAAACTTTAAGCGATCGCGCGCAGCAAAGACCCGATTTTGACCAACTTCAGGCAGAATTTCTCAACGATGCACTACGGCTAGCCAGATGCACCCATCCTCATATTGCCCGAGTTGAGGAATTAATCGAAGAAGGTGGTTTATGCTGCATGGTAATGGAATACATCGAAGGAGAAGATTTAGCCAGATCCTTGGAAAACCAAGGAATTTTACCAGAAGATGAAGCGCTGCGTTACATTGAGCAAATCGGTGCCGGGTTAATAGCCGTTCACGATCTAGGCTTGCTGCATGGGAATGTAAAACCACAAAACATTATCCTGCGTTCTGGTAAATCGGTATCAGTGTTAATTAATTTTACAATTGCCCGCGAAGTTGAATCGGATTGCTTTGCGCCAATCGAACAGTATGAAGTCAAAACCAAACTGGGTATTTATACAGATGTTTATGGTTTAGCAGCGACATTGTATGCAATTTTAACCGGAGAGTTGCCCGTAACTGCGGCTGCAAGGGCTGAGAATGTGCCATTAGTAGCGCCGAAACAGTTGAACCCGGATATAAGCGATCGCACAAACCAAGCCATTCTCCAAGGAATGGCATTTCAACCTCACGAACGCCCGCAATCAATCACAGAATGGTTGCAATTACTATACAACAATCCCGTTACTTACCCAGAATATTCAACTCCAGCGCCTCGCCAACATTCGCCCAGAAAAACAGCTTTATCACCAGAATTTCCTTGGGGTTTATTAGCAGGAGTTTTATTAAGCTGCGGCTGGATAGGTTTTGCTCTAGCACAGATTATGGCTCCAAATTGGGTTTGGTCATTAGTATTAGCTGGTGCCTTAATTCCTCAAATAGCTGGGTATGCGATCGCCATCTTTGCTTCCCTTGCCGCTGCGGTTCTAGCACTTAATTTAATTATCGAGCCTTCAACTCAAACCTTGTCAAACCTGCCCATTTTAGCAACAGCCATATCCTTATCTGAAATGGCAGTTTGGTACTCAGCTTTAGCGATTATTTTTTGTGCATTTTCAAATTCTGTTATCAAGCAACTAAACACATTATTTAGTAAATTTCAAGCCTTGCTAATTTTAGCCGTGACATCTTGGCTAGGATTAGGCTTAGGTCGATTACTAGGTTTTATGTTTCAGTAAACTCACCAACCCAAAATAACTCGCAAAATCTTCTCTTTCTGCTCTTTCTCTGCGTCCTCTGCGCCTGGAGCGGTTTGTTAAAAAAACATCGATTATAGATGAGCTAGCTTACCACAGCAGATCTAACGGAACCAATAAACAGCCAACCAAGTCTATATCGCCGTAACCCACAAAAATACCTTTAATCAAACAAAAACTATGGGGATTTTAACAGCTCTGATTTTAGCTAGTATCTTATCTATCAGCACCAGCGTCACAGTCATAAATACTGCCGTTGCTTACCCAGAGATACCCCAAACCGCCAATACTCAAGCTCAACGTCCAGCAAACGAAAACCGCCTACCCCCACAAGTAACAAACGCCGTCCGCCAAGATTTATCCCGCAAAACCGGCATTGCTCCCGGACAACTAAGAATAACTCAATCTAGCCGCCAAACTTGGCCTGATGGCTGTCTCGGACTCCCGGAACCAGATCAATTTTGCACCCAAGCCTTAGTCGAAGGGTGGCGCGTTGTCGTCACGCATCAGAATCAAACCTGGGTTTATCGCACCAACGCCACCGGCTCCGTAGTCAAATTAGATACAGCAGCTAGCCAAACCAAAGATACCAACAACCTCAAACCCCTTCCCATTCCTACTAGCGAACTACCGCCCCCTCTGACGCAAGGTATGATTTTTCGAGCTATTTCCAGCGGTGGATTTGCCGGTTTAACTTATGAAACAGTTCTGATGAATGACGGGCGATTAATGCGAGTGAGAATGGGGGATGCTAATGATAGTTCGCGCAGCGTGCGCCAAATTTCTCCCCAACAACTAAGACAATTTCAGCGCTTACTACAACGCAATTCACTGTCTCGTTTCAATGGTATGAGTTACCCTGCGCCCAGCGGTGCTGCCGACTTTATTACCGTCACAATTTCTAGTTCAGCCGGTACTACCCGCTACGTCGATATGGCTCAAAATAATTTACCTCAACCCTTGCAGCAAGTAGTTCAAGCTTGGAATCAGATTACCAGCACTAGATAGCCAACATGGGGATGAGGAATTGGCTATTCTTCTCATTCCCTCATATAGTAAATCTACGGTTTGTATATCGACTTATGTTATTTTATAATTTTTGCATCAATAGCATTCTCGATTTGATTGAGAACTTTTAGTAGTTTATGAGCATTGAACCTAGCCCAAGGCGCCCATTTCAAACAATAGCCAACCCGCAACAACAACACCAGAAAGAACCGTCATTTTATTATTTCGCCTACGGTTCCTGCATGTGTCCCGTTGATTTAAAGCGGACTTTCGGTGAGAACGTCCATAACTGCGTCGTTGGCGTAGCAACGCTTAAAGGGTATCGACTGGGTTTTTACCGCCTCTCAGCGCGTCGCCAATGCGGGGCGCTGGATGTCGTTCCAGATTCAGCATCCCATGTAGAAGGAGTGCTTTATCGGTTACCTTGGCGGTTTAGCGATGCCCTGGACGAACGAGAAGAAGTGCCGCGTGGGGGCTATAGACATGAAATGATAAGCGTATCCTGCCAAGGAAAACTGTATAACAATGTACGAACTTATGTAGTTGTGGATAAATTGCCAGCAGAAATTGCACCCAATGACTGGTACTTTAACGTTGTGTTGCGCGGTGCCGTAACTTGCGGACTTTCAGAGGAATATTGTTGGAAGTTATTCGATCGTATGCACCAGCTACAGCAGCAACATTGGCGTTCAGCATAAAGCGATAAATAATTCTGTGCCAACATAATCGTATTTCAAGATATTCCCGTTTTCGCTAGCTCTATTCCTGTATATTTTCAAACCACTCTTGCCCGCCAGGTAACTGAATTAAATACTCATCAATAATATCAGGTAAAGCAGTTGCTGAATGCTCATAGGTTAGAGCAAGTAACTGTTTAGCTGTTAAAATTAACTGCGTTCTATCCAATCTCTCTGAAAGTTGAGCCGGTTTTAATCTTCCATTCAGCACTTCTACGCTTGCCGGACGAATAGCGGCGGCTATTGCTTCTTCCAGCATGGCTTCCCATTCATCGGGCTTAACGTAGTAGGAAGTTTTATTTTCTTTGATATTTAGTTCTTGTACTTGTACAATTGAATCTGATATTGAAGCAACCCAAGAATTCGTTAGGCGCTGCTCTAATTGATTTTTAATTAGGTGGATCGACATTCTAGTCAGAAAGGATTTGATAGTTCTTAAAGTTGCTTTTTTACTCATTCCCTCTAGTTCATCTACAATTTCTAAAGCATCTTGGTAGCGTTCTTCTAAGATGCTATTTCTTAAGTCGGTTAGTTCTTGAGTCATAAAAGATTTACTCCAAATTTTTAATAAAATCGAACAAATGATGGGACATTTCTAATTTAGAACAAGGTTGAATTTCTAACTGGCGTCCTTGGTTGTCTAAAAAAATAGCTTGGTTATTGTCGCTACCAAAACCACTATTTGATTTATCTATGGGATTGGCAACTATGGCATCGACTTTTTTTCGGTGCATTTTTTCCAAAGCTGGGGTGATAATATCTCCGGTTTGAGCAGCGAATCCTATTAAGCGTTGTAGTGGTTGTTTTAAATGTCCTAATTCTGCTAAAATATCTGGTACTGGTTCTAAAGGTAAGGCAGTCGGAAGGGATTTTTTTGGTAATTTTTCCGGACTATAATTGGCAGGTTTAACATCAGCTACTGCCGCCGACATGATAGTTATATCGGATTGGGAAAAATGTTTTAGCATTGCTTGATGCATTTCGGCGGCACTGGTAATAGCGATCGCTCTCCCCATCTCCCCCACCGATTCCACCAATCTCGCATCCATCGGGCTATGTACCAGCGTCACCTGCGCCCCTCGATGCATGGCTGCCTGTGCTAAAGCAATCCCCATTTTACCCGTAGAAGGGTTGCCAATAAAGCGCACCGGATCTAGATGTTCCCTCGTCCCTCCGGCACTAATTAATACGCGCTTTCCGGATAAGTCGCGCTGGCCTTTTGTGTGCAATAAAGATTGAATGTGGGTTAATATTTCTGGAGGTTCTGCCATGCGTCCTTTGCCGATGCGATCGCAAGCCAATATCCCCGAAGAAGGCCCTACACTATGATATCGGGTATCCTGTTGAATTTGTTGCCAATTTCGCTGCACCGTCATCTGTTCCCACATATCCGTATTCATTGCCGGTGCTAACAAAATTGGCATTGTAGAAGCTAGTACTGTATTAGTTAGTAAATTATCCGCAAAACCGTGGGCAAGTTTGGCTAAAGTATTCGCAGTTAAGGGCGCAATAACAAAAACTTCTGCCCATTCTCCCAATTCAATATGCAACGGACGCCCGTGGGTAGGTTGCCAAAAATCTTTATCCGTATAAGCAGGATGGCGGCAAAGCGTTGTTACCGTTAAATGCGTGATAAATTCACCAGCAGCATCGGTTAAAATGGCTCGCACTTCGATGCCAGATTTTGCCAGCGCTGAGATCGCTTCGCAAACTTTATAGGCGGCAATACCACCGCCTATACCAATTAAAACCCTGTTTGATGTCATCGGTAATTGGTAATTGGTAATTGGTAATTGGTAATTGGTAATTGGGAAAAAGGTTTTTTCTATTACCCATTACCCATTACCTATTACCCAATCTAAAATTGGTTATGCTTCATCGTAAGGTTCGAGATCGAGTAGGTGGATATAAGGCTCGACTAACTCTGGACGCTGGAAAGCGATCGCTCGCAGCAAATGCCAATCTTCCAATCCTTCAAACGCATTGGTGTATTCATCTCGCTCTAGCCTTGCAGCCAACTCGGCTACATCTGCCACGCTCATCGCCGCAATATCGCGGATAGAAATGCTTGCTTTTTTCATCCCCGGCACCTCTTGCGAGCGGGATTTGTCTCCCGCATGGAATCAACTACTGATACTTGCAGTCTTTATAACTATACTACCCACTTTATCCCCTGCCTTAAAAAATGCCTTCGTTCAATCATCCTGCTGTCTTCAACGAAGATCCTAGAAACCGGGTTTGGAGCCTCGATCTTTAGTTTCTGGCGCGACGATTGTTTATAGAAACCCGGTTTCTTTGCGGGGTTTGGAGAGAACTGTCAACTGTCAACTGTCAACTGTCAACTGGTGAAATCACTTGCAATACAAAACTTCGCATTAAACTTAAAACCTCTAACGTAACTTCATGCCCCATGTTAAATTCTTGATATTCTACAGCTACCCCCAAATTGGTTAAAGTAGTTCTGGCCTTTCGTGCCGCATTCAGAGGGACTACCATATCTTGAAAGCCATGTACGATTAATACAGGCGGAAAGGAATCCAGCTTTGTTTGAGCAGCATCGCTATGCAAATAACCGCTCAAACTTACCAAACCTGCTAAAGGAAATTTCAACCCCACATCCAGAGTCATTGCACCCCCCTGGGAAAATCCACTTAAAATTGTGCGCGACAAAGGCACTCCAGTATTATTCTCTAAAGAAGAAATCCAATCGGTCAGAATTTGCTGACTTTCGGTTAAACCATCATAATTCTCTAAGTTGTACCATGCCTTTCCCCCTGGCACTTGCGGGTGAGGAAACGGCGCATCCGGAAAAATGAACTGGTACTCGTATAAGTTTAAATAAGGTGCTAACGAAGCCAGATCTTGGGCATTGGCTCCATAGCCATGCAAACAGACAATTGTTCCGATTGGTGCTTGTCCCGTTGTGGGGGGAATGGTAATTGTGCTGAGAGACTCCAAAGTTGCTCCTAAATCAGATCGATGCATACCCATCTGATTTTAATCGTGTATGAGCGATATGCATCCAGCCGCCTAAGCTGATTCACGCCGCGAAGCTTCCCCATCGGTTCATGTTCTTTCCTTAATCTTTCCTTAATATTTATTCTATGGGATAGGAATCAAAAACAACGGTGTGAGGGGGTGGGGGGCAAGCCACCCTTGTCTGGTTGACGGTTTTATGATGATTATCTCAACTGAAGCGATATCGCGTAGCGTTGGAGAGACTTGGAGGACTCAAATCGTCTCTATCCGGCAACTGATAAGTAAGACGATGTTAGTCAAACCAATATTTTGGGTCACATTAGACACAAAAGTAATACCTGTTTCCCTGAGCGCTTCTATATATCCTGGTAGAGAGGAAAATAAAAAAGGAGAAAGATAATTTTAGAGGTAGCTTCAACAAAGGAAAATGGTATAAGTTTCTATGACAACAGAAACGCGATTTATCTTGACTTAACCTGTTCTTGGCAAACCCTATGAAAGTTTAAATTTTGTATTATAAGGTTCTGTTAAGGAGAGGGATAGAGTTATGAAGAATCCGTAAAAACTCGGATTTGAATATATCCTTTCGAGATAAATTACCCTAGTATGTAGGGAAAAAATGTAGTTAACCGCGCTGCCATGAAAGCAACAATCGCTCCTCTCAAGCGCCACCCCAAGGAGATCGTAGGGATGGAAGAGCCTAAACCTCAAATTGAATTACTGCCCTTACGTGCTGCGGTTAGTTCAGACCGACCCTCCACTTTGGACGTTTTGGTTAGAATCATCCCGCCAGCGATAGAATTGAAGCTCAAAAGACCAGCGCTCAATTTAAGTTTGGTGATTGACCGCTCGGGTTCGATGAAAGGGCAGAAAATCGATTTGGTTCGCCAAGCGGCTTGCTATGCCGTCCAGCAACTTCGACCCAACGACCGCATCAGCGTGATCGTGTTTGATCGAGCGATCCACACTTTGGTAAATAGTACGCAAGCAGAGGATAAAGCCAATATCATCTATCAAATCCAGCAAATTGAGCCTGGATGCGGCAGCGCTCTCCATGCAGGTTGGTTGGCAGGTGCGATGCAAGTGGTAAAGCATCTCAATCCGGAACATTTAAATCGGGTGATTCTGCTTTCGGACGGATTGGCAGGGGTAGGCGAGCGGAATAATCAAGTGATTGGCACCGATGTCTACGATCTGGCACAACGAGGCGTTAGCACCACGACGATGGGCGTCGGTAATGCTTATTACGAAAATCTACTGATGGTGATGGCGCGCCAGGGAGGCGGGCAATATTACTACATCGCGTCGTCGCAAAAATTGCCAACGATCTTCCGCACCGAACTGCAAGATTTGATCGCAACCATTGGACACACGGTAACGCTGGCAATTAACCCTCAAGGCTCGGTAGAACTCGAAGATGTACTCAGCGATTTGACTTGCGATAGCCGGGGGCAGTTCCAATTGCCGAATTTAGTCATGGGCAACGCGCTGGAAGTCGTGGTGAGACTCCACGTTCCACAGATCGAACAGGCAGCGGATCTATGTTACTTCCGTTTGGGTTGGATCGACCCGCAACAGGAGATGCAGCAAAAAATCTTTAAACCACTGCATTTACCAGTGATGTCCTCAAATCAGCTAGAGGAATTTTTGCCTCATCCCCAAGTGCAGCAACGGGTGACGCTGATGATGGCAGCACGGGCTAAAAAAGAAGCGATGCAACAAATTGCTCATGGCAATTATGAGGCTGCCAGTCAATTGTTAAAAGATGCCCGCAGGCGAGTTTTGTGCGCTCCTAACTCTCCGATGATGGAAAAGGAAGCTCAAACCCTAGCTAATCTAAATTTTGACCTGCAATCGCGGCAATTGAGAAAAATCTCTAAAAAGGGTAGCGAGGAGCCTTTTGACCCCACCCTGATTGGCGTTTCTCAACCCGATTCTCACGATAAAGATTGACTGCCCCGTCCCACAAGGCGGGTTGTAGGGTGATATTATCTCCGCTAGCGCCCCGCCAGACTTCGCTCCGATCTCAAAAATGATTTACCTTGGTCAACGAGCATGGTCAGTGGCAATCAATAGCCGATAACATGGGACGAGACTTTAACAGCTACAAGGAATTGATTGCCTGCTGGGGCAAGCAATTTCCAAAACCATTGTGTTGGGAAAGACTGAGATGCTAGCTAAGGGGATTCTAGGGGATTTTAGCTTAATCTCTATTGCGACGACCGCGATCGCCTGCCCAAGGGGGAGGGCCTTCTCGATTGCGGATTTGAATTACTTGACCATTGGATCTGGTAATCCGATAAGCATCAAAATCATAATCATCATATTCACCCACAATTGTCACTCGTTCGCCTTCAGATAAATTAATTTCACGATACCAACGAGGGCCAGAATCTACAATTATTTGTCCGGTGCCATCGTCGATGATAAACTCATTTCCGACAACGCGCCTGACAACACCAGATATACTTATGATGCGATCCTCGCGGGGTTGTAAATCTCGAATCCGCATTTGCGCGATCGCTTCTGGAATTGCCGTGACGAGCAAAGCCATTGTTATTATTGGTAAAATTCTTCTTTTCATTTTAGTAGAGTAGTTAAATCAATGGTTAATTATAGGTTAATAATAAATTATGACTAGAAAATGACAAAATTATTTCGATTTCCCATCTACAGGCACAAATGCTGTTTGATGATTGGCGATTTCTAAGGGTAGGGATAATTGGAAAATAGAGCCAACGCCAAGCTTACTGCTAACAGTTATTTCTCCGTTGTGGGCTTGCATAATTTGTTGAGCGATCGCCAATCCCAATCCAAATCCACCCTGGAATTTTCGGCGCGTTTGATCTACGCGGTAAAACCGTTCAAAGATATGGGAAAGAGCGTCGGAAGGGATACCAATGCCAGTATCTTCTACCTGAATAATGGCGCGATCGCTTTTTTTGAACAGCCGCAACCAAACTTTTCCACCAGCATTCGTATATCGGCAAGCATTGCTGAGTAAATTTACCACAGCCAGCCGCAATAGATCCGCATCAGCTTTAACAATTATCGACTCGATTGGCAATTGAGTTTGAAACGCAATCTTTTGCGATTCTGCCCGCTCTTGCCAATCAGGGGTTAAATTTTTGAGTAAACTTACCAAATCAATTGGTTTGATAAATTCGGAAGCAATTAAGCCTTCATGACGGGCTAAAAATAATAATTCATTCACTAGATTACCGATCGATTTAGTCAGCCCTACAATTTTTTCTAATCGTTGTTTGGCTTGATCCGGTTCCTCTTCTACCAACATTAATCCTAATTGAGCATTGCTGAGAATTGCGGCTAAAGGCGCGCGTAATTCGTGAGAAGCATTGGCAGTAAATCTTTGCAACTGCTGATTAGATTGACGCAAACTAGATTCTCGTTCGTTTAATTCTGTTTCTAATTGATAAAATAAGTGAAAAGCCAGCAACCCACCAATTGTCCCTATAATTGCCGATAAACAAATTGCAATCCAAGTAATTTGTCTATATAATTCCTGATGCTGCTTGCGCTCTTTTAACAGCCTTTCTTCCTCCGTCGCAAACTGGTCAATTTTGGCACGAGTAGCATCCATTGCGGCTTTTCCTTCTTCTAGCCAATCATAAAGGACAATCGTAGAAACTACTAATTCTTCTCTCCCCTCCAGGTTTTTAAGTTCTTGTTGTAAGGTCAATTTTTGTTGCAATATTTCTATACTTTCGTTAACTAAAGCGCGAATTTCTGCGAGTCTTTGCGTTTGCTCGATATTGTCTTGTACTAAATTTTTGAGTTTTGTCAGTGAATCGGGAATGACTGCGCGGGCTTGATTATATGGAGTTAAAAACGCATCTCTTCGCGTTAATCCATAGCCCCGCACTCCGGTTTCTGCATCGACTAAAGCTGTTAGCAAGCGTTTGGTTTCTAAGCGAACCTTTTGCGTGTGTTGTACCCAAGCTTCATCTTCGACTAAACTGGATTTTAACCAAGCAAAAGCAATTAGGGACGTGAATAAATAACCAATGGGGATGGAAATAATAATTGTTCCTCGAATGCGGACTGGGATCTTTTTCCAGTTAGAGTATAGATTTCTAAGCATTGGCTACTGTATAAATAAAATTAATCGCCGATCGTCGCTGTTAAACGGTAACCAACACCGTAAACGGTTTCGATCCAAGCTTGGCACTTTACCTCTTTAAGTCGCTGACGCAGACGTTTAACTAACGTTGCCACGGCATTACTTTCTGGTTCGTTTCCCCATTCCCAAAGAGCTAACTCAATTTGTTCGCGGGTGAAAACTTGGCGGGGATGGCGCAGCATGTATTCTAATAGTTGAAATTCACGACTGCTGAGTTTTACAGTTGTATCTCCTCGTTGAATTGTCATGGCATCTAAATGCAAACATAAGTCAGCTAATTTTAGGGTATCACCTTGCCAAAGAGGCGATCGCCTACCCAATGCTCTCACCCTTGCCAGTAGTTCTAGCGCGTCCACAGGTTTGACTAAATAATCATCTGCCCCTGCATCTAATCCTATAACTTTATCAGGTGTGGTGTCTTTAGCAGTGAGGATTAAAATTGGGGAAGTTTTACCAACTTGACGATACTGCTGACACAACTCAATCCCGCTTTTTCCTGGTAACATCCAGTCCAAGATAATCAAATCGTAGTCTTTTTCTCCGATTAACCATTGGGCTGTGTCTCCATCTTGCACTCCATCTACGATATGTCCAGATCGAGATAAGAGAGCATGTAAGGGTTCTAATTGTTCTGGATCGTCTTCAACGAATAAAATCCTCATGCTTAAAACCCCACACCTGACTAAGTTCTGTTTAAACTGGCTACAAATCGATCAAAGCACCACTCAGGTTTGTTGGGGCTACATTTGCCACGTAACCGAGAACTTCACCTGTAGAAGCAACTTGAATTAAAGTACCATTTTGCCCAAAATTGCTAAAGGGTTCGAGGCTCAAGTTTGCTTGAGAGAGTCCACCTGTGAAGCCAATGCGATCGCCTGGTGTAAAATCTGCGATCGTATCTACATTACTAAGAGCGCTGCCAGCGTCATCTCGCCTGAGTATAAATAAATCGTTGCCAGCACCTCCTGTTAATGTATCTACGCCCAAACCTCCACTCAAAGTATCGTTTCCTTCTCCACCAACTAAATTATCTTGATTTTGGCCTCCGGAAATAAAATCGTTACCGCTAGAACCAATTAAAGGATCGATTGCCGTAGCTTGGGTTACTCCCGGTTGACTGGGGATAATTGAACCATTAGCACGAGTAATGCTAATCGCATCAAAATCTTCATCATCTAAATCTCCTACGACGGTGACTTGTTCTCCCACTGTTAGAGGCAGGATTTGTCCTTTACCCAAGTCAGCATCAACTAAAATTTGACCCGTGCGATCGCTTAAAATAAACTCATCTTCGCGAATGCTGGTAACCGTCCCAGAAATTGAGACGATGAAGTCATCTTTGACTTGTAAATTGGCAATCGGGGTAGTAACTCCCGGTGTAGGATTGATGGGATTCACTACAGGGAAATCACCGCCAAAGTTACCTTTACCGCCTTTACTACCGCCAAAATCAGCTTTACCACCTTTTGTTCCAGCTTGAACTGGCACAATTGAACCATTAGCACGAGTAATGCTTATGGCATCAAAATCTTCATCATCTAAATCGCCGACAACCGTGACTTGTTCGCCGACATTTAAGCCGAAGATTTGGCCTTTTCCTGGAGCAG
>CAYXCW010000167.1:0-15370 GCA_964463555.1 uncultured bacterium | reverse complement strand
AGCGCTGTCGTAGAGCCAAGAATCCCCATCCGACGGGAGCGGTGGGGAGTGTCAATGGCTAAGGATGTAATGGCAGCACCGTAATTGCTACCTATTGAACCGCGTTAGCGAAGCGATTCGCTAACGCGAATTAGACGCAAAGGACGCGAAGGAATAAGGAAGAAGTAGATAATCTTCTGGAATCGAAGAGCGTAGTTAACGAACCACAGAGGCACAGAGTACGCAGAGGTAAGAGAAAAGAAGAGATAGGGAATTTTAGATGGGGAAGGTAGTAAATGCTTTGTTTTTGCCTTAAAGCATGAAAACACCCGGTTTTTTGCCATGTTATTCCTGGAGTAACAAGCTGTAAATTGGATACACTCGGAACGTTGGTTTCATAATTGCAAGTGAGGCAGATCCGATCATGGTTCACCCATCCTCTGTGCCGATTACCGTGAATCCGATCAAGTTCGGGACGGATGGCTGGCGAGGTGTTATTGCAGCAGATTTTACGTTTGAGCGCGTGGCTTTGGTGGCACCGCTGGCGGCACAGGTTTTGTTGAAGGTATACGGGGACACTGGAAACCGTACAATTATCGTGGGTCACGACCGGCGGTTTATGGCGGAATTATTCGCCCGCGCGGCGGCGGAGGCGATCCAAGCTGCCGGGTTTGATGTACTTTTAACAGACACTTATGCGCCGACTCCGGCGTTTAGCTGGGCGGCTAAAAAATTAAACGCTTTGGGGGCGATTGTGATTACTGCTAGTCACAACCCTGGCATCTATTTGGGATTAAAGGTTAAGGGTGCATTTGGCGGATCGGTGCCGCCGGAAGTTACGCATCAGATTGAAGCTTTATTAGAGCAAAAATTGCGGCCTGTGTCATCTCCCGGCAGTTTAGAAATGTTCAATCCTTGGCCTAGTTACTGTGAAGGGTTGCGGGCTAAGGTTGATATCGAGAAGATCCGGGAGGCGATTCGTGCGGATAAGCTGACTGTGTTTGCGGATGTGATGCATGGTGCGGCGGCGAGTGGATTGGGACAAATTCTAGAAGTGCCGGTGCAGGAAATTAATAGCGATCGCGATCCGTTATTCGAGGATGGCGCACCTGAACCTCTACCGCGCTATCTATCCAAGTTGTTCCAAACGATTAAAACTCACCAAAGCACTCACAAAGATAGTTTGGCTGTGGGGTTTGTGTTTGATGGGGATAGCGATCGCATCGCGGCTGTAGACTCTAATGCTAATTTCCTCAGTTCCCAAATTCTCATCCCGATTTTGATCGAACACTTGGCAACGCGACGGGGTATGACTGGGGAAGTGATCAAAACCGTCAGCGGTTCCGATTTGATGCCCAAAGTGGCGGAATTATACAACCTACCCGTGTACGAGACGCCCGTTGGCTATAAATATATCGCCGATCGGATGAACGAAACTCAAGTTTTAATCGGTGGCGAGGAGTCGGGCGGCATTGGTTACGGCACTCACATCCCGGAACGGGATGCTTTGCTGTCGGCATTATACGTCTTGGAAGCAATTGTTGAATCTGGGTTGGATTTGAGCGATCTCTATCGCGGTTTACAACAGCAAACCAACTTTTTTGCCGCCTACGATCGCATCGATCTACCTTTGGCTGGGATGGACGTGCGATCGCGCCTGCTCGAACAACTCCAAACAAAACCCTTGACAGAAATCGCCGGACGTGCTGTCGTTGATTGCAATCAAATTGACGGCTATAAATTCCGTTTAGACGATGGTAGCTGGTTAATGATTCGCTTTAGCGGCACAGAACCGCTTTTAAGGTTATACTGCGAAGCTGCTACTTTAGATCGGGTGCATCAGACTTTAGATTGGGCTAAAAATTGGGCAAATTCTGTTTAATGGGTAATGGGTAATGGGTAATCGGTAATCGGTAATAGGGGATGTTGCATTAGAGACACAAGGGTACAAGGATTACACTAAAATCTTCTATAATCAACAATTACCAATTACCAATTACCAATTACCAATTACCAATGACTGATTCTAAATTGTTAGTATTAGCGACTGGAAATCCAGGAAAGTTGGGAGAAATCCAGGCTTATTTAGAAGGTTTGGATATAGAATTGGCGCTCAAACCCGATGAACTGGAAATTGAGGAGACGGGGGATACTTTTTTAGCCAACGCTTGTTTAAAGGCGTCTCAAGTAGCAATGGCTACTGGGGAATGGGCGATCGCCGACGATTCCGGTTTAGAAGTCGATGCGTTAGATGGCGCACCTGGTATATATTCAGCGCGTTATGGTAAAACAGATGCGGAGCGGATCGAAAGGCTGCTGATGGAATTGGGTAACGAATTAAACCGACAAGCGCAGTTTGTTTGCGTCATTGCGATCGCTCGTCCCGATGGTTCTATTGCCCTACAAGCTGAAGGTATTTGTCAAGGGGAAATTTTGCACGCTCCTCGCGGTAGCAATGGCTTTGGCTACGACCCAATTTTTTACGTACCAGAAACGCAAATGACTTTTGCAGAAATGCCCCCTGAAGTCAAACATGAAATTAGCCATCGCGGTCGAGCCTTTAAAGCCTTGTTGCCACAATTGCAGATTTTAGATTGGGTAATAGGTAATAGGTAATAGGTAATAGCACAACAACCAATTACCAATTACCAATTACCAATTACCATTCTTAAATTGCTTCCGTGTTCTTTTCCCCAGTCCTTATCCGCACGATTTGCTCGACGGGTGAGATGAAAATTTTTCCATCTCCGATTTCTCCTGTTCTAGCAGCGGCGATAATTTTATCAACCACTAGATCGACTTGATCGTCTTCAACCACCACCTCAATTTTGAGCTTTTGCAGAAACTCAACGGTGTACTCGGAACCGCGATAGCGTTCGGTTTGGCCTTTTTGACGACCAAATCCTCGCACTTCAGAAACCGTCATCCCCACGATGCCTGCATTCACTAGGGCGATTTTGACTTCGTCGAGTTTGAAGGGGCGAATAATTGCTTCAACTTTCTTCAATTTCCTAACTCCTCAGTTCGGTTCTATTCGTTTCTCTATTTAACAGCTTTACAAGAGCAAAAGCTTAGAGCATTCTTTTCCACTTTAGGAAAAAGTGTCTCCAGATAACGTTAAATAATGTTAGATTTTTACCAACCCAATCTAGCAGACTTACTGCCTTACAGTGGCTATTGCGCCTCCTCTCCCATGATGCAGAGTTTGAGACGACCGCTTCACGAGTCGCCTGCCTGGGTTAAGTATGACTGGAAATGGTTAGTTTTGTGTAGCCGTTAAGACTTTTTTAAAGGTAGGAGAGAGTCAGCAGCTACCTGATGATTTTGTCAAGGGGTTGTTTTGCTGGGAGGAGAGGAAATGAGAAGCATCAAAATAGTTGTAGGGGGACTGCTGATGGCAGGATTGGGGGCAGTGGTTGTTGTTGCGCGATCGCCAGCAGCCAAAGAACCCTCTCTAGCAGAAGCATACCAAATTATCAAAAGCAAACAATTTGTTGACCTCACCCATGCTTTTGAACCGGGAATCCCTCGCTGGAAAGGCTTTCCCGACGAAAAGCGGGAAACGCTTTACTGGTACGAACCAGGAGTAGGCAAGCTGGGTGCTGGCTTTTGGGCTGAGTACTTTTGTCACGTCGGGCAGTGGGGAACCCACGTAGACCCGCCCGCTCATTTTATCAAGGGATTGCGTACCGTCGATCAGCTTCAACCCAAAGAAATGATTATGCCCTTGGTAGCGATCGATGTCCACGAAAAGGTCGCCAAAAATCCCGACTACACGATTGCGATGGAAGACGTGAAGGCTTGGGAAGCAAAGCACGGAATGATTCCAGAGGGCGCGTTTGTAGTAATGCGAACTGACTGGTCGAAACGGTGGCCCAATCCCGAAGCAATGCAAAACCGCGATGCACAAGGGATTGCACACTATCCAGGTTGGAGTATGGAGGTACTTAAGTACCTCTACGAAGTGCGAAAAATTACTGCCTCTGGTCACGAACCCACTGATACAGATCCTGGTATTGCCACCAGCAGAAATGATTACTCTTTAGAAACTTATATTCTGAAACAAAACCGCTACCAGATCGAATTGCTGACCAATTTAGATAAAGTACCAGAAGCAGGAGCATTAGTAGTAGTATCTTTTCCCAAACCCAAAAACGGATCGGGATTTCCAGCACGAGTTTTTGCTATTTTGCCGTAATTGGTAATTGGTAATTGGTAATTGGTCGTACTAAAACCCTGTTTCTGCGTAATTCCTGTTTGTTTAATTTTAAAAATACATCGTTCAAAAGGTTAGCCATACCTATTACCCATTACCCAATCCTATGTTTGAGAATTTTGAACAATGCCTTATCAATACTAGCGGCGCCACAATTAACTTGCTCAAGGGAGGTGAAGGATTTCCGCTACTGCTGCTGCACGGTTATCCTCAAACTCACTTAATGTGGCATAAAATCGCCCCTCTTTTAGCTAGAGATTTTACGATTATTATGCCTGACTTGCGGGGATATGGCGATAGTTCAAAACCCGAAGGTGGGAAAGATCATATCAACTATTCAAAACGCGCGATCGCGCAAGACCAAATTGAGGTAATGTCGAAATTAGGCTACGAAGAGTTTTACTTAGTTGGTCACGATCGCGGCGGTAGAGTAGCGCACCGAATGGCTTTGGATCATCCTCACCGAGTCAGAAAATTGGCAGTTATCGATATTGTTCCTACTTATAAAATGTATGTTACTACAAACAAAGAATTTGCCACGGCTTACTATCACTGGTTTTTCTTAATTCAACCCTACGATTTCCCAGAAACTTTAATCGGTTCTAACCCGGAATACTTCTTACGCAAAGCTTTACAGCAATGGAGTGGAAATAATCTTGCTGCTTTTTCTCCAGAAGTTATGGCGGAGTACCTGCGCTGTTTTAGCAAAAAAGAAACGATTCATGCTACCTGCGAAGATTACCGCGCCGCCGCTACTATTGATTTGGTTCACGATGCAGCAGATCTGAACCAAAAAATAACCTGTCCTTTACTTGCTTTGTGGGGTGCGAAAGGTTTTGTTGGGCGCTGTTACGATGTGTTAGAAACTTGGCGAGAAAGAGCTAGCAACGTCAGCGGTAAAGCTTTACCATGCGCGCATTTTCCGGCTGAAGAAGTGCCAGAAGAAACTTATCAAGCATTGTATGATTTTTTGGTTAATTGAAATCTGTAGGAACACCGATTATAATAAATGTTGTTTGGGACTTTGGCAAACAAGATAATAACGAGGTTTTTTATGAACCCAAACAAGAGCGCTCAAGAACTTGCCAAACTATACGACATTGACTTTGCTCAATGGATTGACAAAACAGTCCAATTGCTCGAAGAAAAACGGTTTGCAGATATTGACTTAAAAAACTTAATAGAGGAAATTGAATCATTGGGTAAGCGCGACAAACGAGAAATTCAAAACCGATTGATTGTGTTGCTAATGCATTTACTCAAGTACGCATACCAGCCGGAAAAACGCAGCACCAGTTGGATTTCCACTATCAACGAACAGCGAAGGCAAATTGTTCTTGTTTTACAAGATAGTCCCAGCTTGAAAAATTACCTGAACCAAAATTTTGCTGATTGCTACGCCAAAGCTAGACGAGAAGCAAGCGACGAAACTGGACTGTCAATCGCTGTTTTTCCTGAAGAATATCCCTTTGCTGAAGTCGATGTCTTGACTGAGGGTTGGTTACCTTAAAAACGATTAGGTTTTAGGCGTGGTGGCTAGAGTAGGCTTTTTAGCCACTACCAGCCCAAAATTGTATTTTAAATTAATTCCGGCGGCGACAAATACGGCAATGATCGCAGCACCGATTCCCAAAGGATTGGGTAACCAAAATATTGCCTCTAGATGATTCATTTTACCGGCTTGAAGATGCCAAAGTAGCTGATGTCCTTTGTTTTGGCTTTCTGGTTTAATCGCTTTTTCACCTTTAGCAACGCTGCGCGCGCCCCAAGGAGTGCTGAGGCTAAAATCTAGATCTAAAAGCGAACCGGGATCGACCTGAATGCTACCGTCAGAAGCAACCAGGGAAAGCGATCGCAAATCTAAATCGTAACTCAATCGATTGCGCTGCAACAGCAATAAGTTATTCTGCGTTAAGCTCAGGTGAGACTTAATTTCCGGCAAATTTGTATTAGCGGTGACAGCATCTGGCTGCTTTCCTTTTTCCGTGGAGTTGAAAAACTGGTTAAACTTCTGCTCTAATTCGGCACCATAATAAAAAGGAATCGTCACCTTTAATTCGGTATCAGAAATCCGCTGGCTTTTCCCTTCTAACTGCTTAGCGCGACGTTCCAGACTATTTAACCATTCTTGTGCTGATTCGGGACTCAACTTGGTAAACTGTTCTCCCAGCTTAATAGATTGTGCGATCGCGCCCCGATTCGGACTCTCAAAACTGACATCCAAATCGTAATCTACGCACCCAGCTAGCAACAGCGAGGCTACCATTACACATAACAGCAGCCTCACGCCAAAAATAGCCTTACTTACCGCTAAAACAGTTCTTTTGAACAGCATTTGCCTGACTCCGCTTCTTTTATCCCGCTTCTTGCGTCTCTGCGGTTAATTTTAGGCTGTTTTTGGGTTAGCTCAGCCACCATAGACCAGCTAAAGTTATAGCGATCGCACCCAACGCCACCCAAATAAACAAATTATCTTTTGTATTCACCTGGCTAAGATCCACAGGCTCTGGTTGAGTAGGCTGACGCGGCTTCGATTTAACCGGCGCAGCAGCGCGTCCTAAGCGAGTTTCCGCCACATTATCTGGTAATGAAGCCAAATCAGGTATTTGAGTCATCCATTCGGCAGGGCGCTTCAGCTGCGGTGCTTCTAAGATATAACGCAAGCGGCGACTTTGCTTGCGGGTTTCGTAACTGGGATGATTTTGTAGCTGGGTGCATAGTCCAATCGCTTCCTGCCTTTGTCCAGCTGCTTCATACGCCGTCACCAGCCAAATTTGCACCTCGCCTCCCAAGCGCGAGTTTCTATCTACCAAAGCAGCTGCCTTTTCTAAGCATTGCACCGAGTGGCGATACTGACCGCGTTCAAACGCCGCTTTTCCAGCTTGGTACTCGGTTTTGACGATTTCTAAACTTTCTTCACTCATAGGGTTACATGCGATCGCTCTGAAGATCGTAACCTTTCTTAACAGTTTTTCGCCTCTTGCGATTGGCGGATGGGCGGGGCGGGCTGTGGTGGGTGACTTCGCAAACTTTCCAGTATCCGCAGATTTTCTGCAATTAGCTGGCGTACCTCTTGCAACTCTAGCTGCGTAGTCATCCGCGCCAGTAGTTTATTAATTTTCAGCAACTGGTAAACCAGACTATTTACCTGATTTTTCAGCCTTTGAATCTCTTTTTCATTGTTCATCGTTCTTTACTCCTTTATCAGCAATTACCAATGCCTTACTCTTTTAATGGCAAGATCTTCTGTGAGCAAACCTATCAGCTAAAGCAAGTTTGCTCCCAGTTGTATGTTTGGTGTCTACCCTGACATGTGTTAGGGTGTTAGGTTCATCTTACCCTAACACATGTTAGGCTGACAAGAGTTAGGGTAGAATGAACGATAAAAGTAACAAATCCACACTTGGGCAGCTTAGACAAAATGTTGGCCTCTCTCAAAAAGAGCTTGGAGATGCTATTGGTGTAACAGAAGACACAATTGCCAACTGGGAAAATGGTAGGCGTCAGCCAAGGCTTTTACCTTGGCAAATAAAAAAACTATGTGAGATTTTTCAAATTTTCTTGGTTGAAGATATCCCTGATGATTTTGGCCCAACTAAATCATCTGAAGAATAACAAAATTTAAGTGTTTAATCTTTTAATAATTTACAATTGAGCGCTAACTCATTAACTTAATCTATTTAATTCTTCACGGCTTTACCAATATAATTTATTGACGTATCATCGTTAATTTTAACTGGTAAATGTCGAGTTTTCCAATAATTTATGTAATTAAATAACTTTAACTTCAACCCATCGCCAAAAATATCAAATCCTTTAATATCGATATTTTTAAACCCCGCCGAATGTAACCATTGGGTTAACTCTTCAGGCTGAATGAACTTATTCCAATCATGAACGCCGCGATCGATTTGCATCAAAATGTTTTCCAATAGCCAAATCATCACCAATTTTGACTTAAAAGTTCTGTTGATCGTGTCAAATAAAAACAATCCATTTGGCTTTAATAATCTGTAAGCTTCTGCAATAACTTGCTGAACATTTTCTACATGTTCTAAAACATCAACGCATACAACCACATCAAATGTAGCATCAACGTAAGGAATATTTTCAGCAACAGCCTGCCGATAATTTATTTCAAATCCACTATTTTTGGCGTGTTTTTGAGCAGCTTGAATGCATTTAGCCGATTGGTCTATTCCCGATACCACTGCGCCCCGTGCTGCCATAAATTCACAGGAAAAACCCCCGCCGCAGCCGACATCCAAGACTTTTAAGCCTTGCCAATTAGAGACATATTTATCAAAAAAATCAAATCGAGGTTTATTTATATGATTTAATGTATAAACTTTTTCCTTGGGATTCCACCATTGCTCTGCATATAAATCATAAAATTCCAAGTTATTTTTTTTCATAGTTAACTCAAGTTGCTAGTGATAAAACCGATCCCCCCAAACCCCCCTTGCTAAGGGGGGCTTAAGAGAGCGCTATTATTGGCTTACTGCTTGATAAACTCAGAGGCAACGATCATTGAACCAATCCCAGCGTCGGTAAAAATTTCCAACAGTAGGGCGTGGGGAATTCGACCATCGATAATGTGAGTAGCGCGGACGCCTTGGGCGAGACTTCGCACGCAACAATTTACTTTCGGAATCATCCCCCCAGACACAACACCCGAAGAAATTAGATTTCGCGCTTCTTGAATATCCACCTTGGGAATTAGGGTAGAAGCGTCTTTGTAATTTCTCAAAATCCCTGCGGTATCGGTGAGCAAAATTAGTTTTTCTGCCCCTAAAGCGGCTGCCAATTCTCCTGCTACGGTATCGGCGTTAATGTTATACGCTTGCCCGGTTTCGTCGGCGGCGACGCTGGAGACAACGGGAATATAGCCGCTTTTAACCAGCGAGTCTACAAGCTTGATATTGACGTTGCTGACTTCTCCGACAAAGCCAATGCCCTCGCTACCTTCTGGACGGGCTTTAATCAAATTGCCATCTTTGCCGCAAAGACCAACGGCACAGCCGCCAGCTTGGTTAATGAGGGAGACAATTTCTTTATTCACCCGACCGACTAAAACCATTTCCACAACGTCCATTGTGGGGGCATCGGTCACCCGCAGACCGTCTTTAAATTGCGGTTCAATTCCCAACTTATCCAGCCAAGAATTGATTTCCGGGCCGCCGCCGTGTACGACTACGGGACGCAGCCCTACGCAGGATAAGAATACAACGTCGCGGATTACTTTATCTTTGAGCGTGCTATCTTTCATCGCCGCACCGCCGTACTTGACGACGATGGTGCGACCGGCGAATTGTTGGATATAGGGGAGTGCTTCGCTGAGTACCCGCACGCGCATGGCCTCAGCTTGTTGGATGTAATCGGACTCGTTGAGCATGACCAGCTCGGTTAAAAATAATTAAGGCGTCGATTGTAGTTTAGATTACCAATTCCTCGGCGACAAAATTTTTCCCAGATGTTTCCATATTTGGTAAGGGGTAATGGGTAATGGGTAATGGGTAATGGGAGATGGCCTAACACAGGAGATTGCAAGGGTAAGCCGGGGCGGGTTTAAGCTAACGCGCAGCTAATTTGTATATTTCTAATATCGGGATAAAACTGCCAATCCCTCTCCCTGGCTCCCCCAGCTCCCTCAGCTCCCCCAGCTCCCCATGTACAAATTAAATGCGTAACAGCTTATTTATTCTTGGCGCTGGTAGCGAAGATTTGTGGTAAAATCTGCCCCTAGAGCGTTATAAACACTTGCACAACGTCAGTTTTCAGGATGTGTGGGTGGCTTCAGTACGGTGGGAATGGTTTCTATGATTCGGGCTGCAATTTCTTCGGCTGTTTCGTCTTTGGTAACGGCGATCTGGAGGTCGGCTTGGGCATAAAGCGGCTTTCGTTGGTCTAGGCGCGTTTTTAACTCACTCTCTCGGTCGGAAACTTGCAGCAGAGGTCGGCTTGTATCGCTAGCTAAGCGAGATAAAAGTATTTCTACGGGTACGTCGAGCCAAACTACCAAACCTTGTTGGAGATAGCTCCAATTTTCCCGCCGCAGAACGATACCGCCACCTGTAGCGATCGCTAATCTAGTAAATGCCGCCAGTTCCCCCAGTACCTTGCTTTCCAATTCCCGAAAGCCTTCTTCCCCGTCACTTTGAAAAATCTCGTTAATCGATTGATGAGCTACTTGCTCAATCACTGCATCGGTATCGCAAAACCCGTAACCCATTTTAGCTGCGAGTTCCCGCCCCACGGTTGTTTTACCAGATCCCATCATGCCTATTAGGTAGAGATTGATCCCTTTTAAAAGATCCCTTACCCGTTCTGCTGTGTCGGCTATCTGCATCGGTATCTGTAATCTGTATCAAAACTAGCATCTAGTTTACCTGCAATTAGAGCCAGTCTGAATTTTAAGTAATTCTGCTGATGGCTATACCGTCACCCGTTGCGATCGCTATACCCGCTCTTAGCTTTACGTAATTATACAGTCAATCTTAACTTACGTAATTTTACGTATACATAAATCTCTGTTCAGTATTTATTCACCTTAGCTTTACAAAAAGTTAATCGATTTTGCTAAAAAGGCTAGCTACAATTCAATCAAAATTTAACTTTCACACAAAAAAAGAACTTGACTACAGTCCAGCGGAGTCAGCTAAAATACAGCACATGTACTTAGTTATGTAAGCGCTAGCTACTTCGGTTCAGTAGTTTTACTTATCAATTTTTTAGATGTTTCGCTTCTGATGGGTGATCGCCATGTTTTTAATCCGTGAAGTAGTCCAACATGCTCTGACCACTGGATATCTGACTGTTGAAGCAGAAGAGCAACTGCGGCACCTGTTGCAGAAAAAGTATGATTTAGACGATTTAGATGCCTTTGTGAACTTGCAGCAAGCTGCCATGTCGGGTTTAGTGAAGCAAGAGTCTCGCGAGTTAAGAACATCTGGAAAATTTTCCCTGAAGGCTTCTAATTCCCACAATGCGGTGCTGGAGCTATAGCTAGGGACTAGGGGCTAGGGGAGAGAAGGAGTGAAATCCTTGATTTCACCAATTAAGAACGTCCTTGATCCCTTGGCGTTTGCTGTGTGGTTTGACTTGAGTTGAGAAATCCCATCATCCATAACTCAAGCGCAAGAGGGGTTTGACCCCTTTAGCATGTTAGTGCGACAGGTGTCAGATTAGAGAAAAGTCGCACTGCTGTTGAGGAAAAATTAATTATGGGATTGGTCAGGGATGTTACCAGCTGCTCAACCAGTGTAGTCAGCGAACTCGACAGGCAACTGCTGGCTCAAATGAATTTGATTGTGCCTAACGTTCTCATTAGCTGTATAGATTTGAGCGTCGATATTGGCGAGCCAGTTTGGCCTTTACTGCAACCGCCTGCTAAAGCCGCACTTGCTAGAGCGATTAGCGATCGCGGCATCACAATGGTGATAAATTCAGGCTACCGCACGATTGCCCAGCAACTAATTCTGTTTAACCACGCCCAACGTAACCGCTGCGGTATTTCGATTGCCGCGCTTCCAGGATTGAGCAATCACCAAAGCGGTTTGGCATTGGATGTAGAAGACGCCGCTGGTTGGGAACCTTTCCTAGAACGCCACGGCTGGCGGCGGTTGATGCCCCAAGACCCCGTACACTTCGATTATCTGGGAACGGGCACCAGAGACATTCGCGCCACTGCCGTCAGGGCTTTCCAGCAACTGTGGAACCTGAACAATCCCAATCGACTTTTGACCGTAGACGGCACTTATGGCCCTCAAACTCAAAGAGCATTAAACGAATCGCCCATAGAAGGTTTCCCAAAAGGGGACAGGATATCCTTGGATGTCCGCAAACGCCGCTTAGGTTCCCGCTTGCTGCGGCTAACCCGCCCCATTTTAGAAGGCGACGACGTGCGCGAACTGCAAAAAGCCCTTAACAGAGTCGGTTTTAACCTAGAAGTCGATGGCTATTTTGGCCCGACTACCGACGAAGCAGTGAAAAAATTTCAAGCAGACAAAGGCTTGGTCGTCGATGGTATTGTTGGGCCAGCAACCCTTGAAGCACTGAATATGCGCCTACAAACAGCAGCCTAGTGCAGCAAGGCAGAAGTTTTCCTACAGTTCCTGGTTGGATAGAGTGAGCCTGGGAAGCGTCAACTTACTCGCTGCCCAATCAAAATATTCTCGATCTCTTCTTTTATCTTTCCTCTGGGATCTCTGCGTCCTCTGTGGTTCGTTAAACTCGCTTATGAAACTACAAGAAATCATCAACCAAGATACAGTCATAGACTTAAATGCGCTCAAATCTGACAAAGAACTGATCGCTCAAATCCAGACAAGGCTCAGTGAGTTAGGGCTATATCCTAAATCGCGAATAGATGGGATTTTCGGTCAAGAAACTGAAGCAGCGATCGCACAATTTTGCAAGGCTCTAAATCTGGACAATATCCAGACAGGAAAATTCGATAAAACTTTTGCCCAAACACTTCTTTCTACCCAAGAAATACCCGAAAATAAATTCTTGCTCGATCGCGACTACACTCAGGCCGCTAATTTGTTAAACCTTGAAGTTGCCGTAATTCGAGCTGTGGTAGAAGTAGAAGCTGCTGGCTCTGGATTTTTGCCTGATGGTCGCCCCAAGATTTTATTTGAACGTCATTGGTTTTTCAAGCTGACACCGTTACCAGTTAGCCAAACCCGCTCGGATTTAAGCAATCCTAAACCAGGGGGTTATTTGGGCGGGATTCGCGAGTGGGATCGCCTCAATGATGCGCTCAATTTAGACCGGATACCAGCACTAAAATCAGCTTCTTGGGGATTGGGTCAAGTGATGGGTTTTAATTACAAATTAGCTGGTTACTCTGATGTGGAAGAGTTTGTTAACGCCATGCATATTAGCGAAGGGAAGCATCTGCAAGCAATGATGAATTTCATTAAAAGCCAAAATCTCGATAAAGCTTTGCGGAGTCGCGATTGGGTAGCCTTCGCGCGTGGTTATAATGGCCCTGCTTTTGCCCGCAATCAATACGATAAAAAGCTAGCCGCTGCCTACGCCAAGTATGCTGCTGTTCCTAAGAGCGCTTAAGGATTGAACAGGACTTACGCGCGACGATTCTAGAAACCGGGTTTCTACATGGATCTCTCGCTGCCAAACCGACGATTTTTCACAGAAACCCGGTTTCTTTGCGTAAGTCCTGTTGAAGTTAAATAGCTGTAATGCGATCGCATTGCTTTAGGACACAAGCTGCGATCGCTTTTTTATTGCAGACAGCTCAGGTTCTGATTTCCTTCCTATTAAACAATATTAAGTTTGATTATTTATCCCGGAATAACTACATAACCTCTGTATAACTAAATATTTCAATATTAATTATTCTCACATCTTGCACCTACCCGACAAACAGCCCTGAAATAAATTTCAGGCTGAAAGCTTAAGTTAGCTAAAGCAAACTAAAATCAAGCTTTTAACCCGTTTCAACGGGTTTTAGCTTTAAGCCAGAAATTTATTTCTGGGCTAGGTGCAAGAGGTGAGTATTGATATTACTGGAGTTTTAAATATGACCACTTCAGAAAACTCTGATAATCCCAGAAAAATTCGACTGCCAAATTGGATTAATTATCGGCAATTACGCTTAAAAAATGGTAAAAATGGTTGCAATCCAGAACCAACTATATTAGGGCATTGTTTAATTGCCGGTAGCTTGGTAATACTCATCAGCAGTGGTTTTTTCACCCTCAATTGGTATGCAGATAAAAAAGCAACAGAATGGCTGGGAACGAAAGAAGAATTAACTACCCTCCCCAGCCAAAGGTTAATGGGAACAACGGCTGAGAAAACCAGACTAGACGAACAGTTTAAGGAGATTCAGTTACGAATACAACGTCATTCGGCTGTAATGAGCTATTTTTACAAGCAATACTACATATCAATATCGATGGCCTATGCTTTAGGATTAGTAGCTGGAATCTGTTTGTTTTTTATTAGTAAAGTGGGATGGAAGGATGCGAACAAGGGTTTAATCAACATATTTATTGTCACGTCGAGTGCAGCTTTATTTTACAGACAACTGCCGGGAATTTTCAGGCAGGATACTAATATGGCAGCGAATCGTAATATGTATCTCGACTATATTTCGTTAAAAAATGAGGTACTGAGCTACGCAGCTACAGGTGGAATTTCCGGCAGAGATCCAAACAATACCAATTCGTTTACAACCATAAACCCCAAAATATTTATTTATTATGTCGATCAGAAACTGGCTAAACTAAATCAAATACCGATTGATTTTGATATTACGCGAGTAACGGAAGCTCCTGATTTTAGAAAAGTTAATTCTGTTCCAGGTATTTCTGTCACACCTGAAGCTTTACCTAAAAAAGAGTAAAATTATTTTCAGGGAAAGAGCGATCGCTCGTCTTTTTCTCGCTAACGTTTTCGATTTTTATCATCAAATTCATCATCATCATCGTCAAATCCCCAATCATCATCGTCATTTGGTTTGCGCGTCCAATCATCTTCGGATTCATTTTCTTCTATTTTCCGCAACGGTGGGTTAATGACGCGATAATCGGCATCGTAAACGGACTCGGTTTTATTGTAAATAGATTCGGTTTTACCAACGCCAGTATCGCCCTTATCCCGATAACCATAGGAATAAACCGAGCCTGACTGGAATTGAGTTTTAGGCTCTTGGGGACGATCGTAAGCATTGCTGGGGGGAGTGTAATCTTGATAGTTGGGAGCCTTGTAGATCGGTTCTTGTCTATCCTCCTCATCTTCAAAAAATTCATCATCAAAGAAATCATCATCCTCGGCAGAATTGGGAGTAGATTCGGTGTTGATGCGAGATTGTCCGGAGGGACGAGAGTTACCAGCTTCCAATTGGCGAATGCGCGATCGCAATTTTTTTGTGGACAGATAGTTCGATAGTTGAAACAACGCCGCCATCATCCAAGACGTGACTAAACCTACTGCGATCGCAAATAATATCCACATGGCTAGGGGCAACGACGCCGTTTTGATCCCCAAAAATACCATTGGCAGCACCGGCGACCAATTTTGCAAGGCAAACAGGGTCAACCCTCCCAAGAATAATAGCAGCAATACAAGGCGAATCATAATTAGGTAATGGGTAATTGGTAATTGGTAATTGGTAATTGGTAATTGGTAATTGGTAATTGGTAA
>CAYXCW010000166.1:0-15494 GCA_964463555.1 uncultured bacterium | reverse complement strand
TTTGAATCCGGTTCCCCCCTTTTGAAGGGGGGTTAGGGGGGATCAAACCAACCATATTTGTAACTAGCAATTAGCGCTATTTAAATAAAGTTTTGCTAGTATTTTAAAAATAAGGAAGTAAAAAAAATGACCAGTCAAGCAGATCGTGCCGCCCATCCTGTAGAACCTTCAATGCTGGAAAAAGGGCTAACAAAAAGAGAATACATCGCAGCACTAGCTTTACAAGCAACCAGCGTTTCAGCTAGCCCTCACGAACGCGCTAAAGAAGCTGTAATCTTAGCAGATGCTTTGATTGAAGTTTTACATCCGCCGACTTCTCATCCTTAACAGTGGACAGTGGATAGTGGACAGTGGACAGTGGACAGTGGACAGTGGATAGTTAGTCAACAATTTTGGAAAGAGCGGGAGTTTAACCTAGTTTTTGTTGATAATTGCAGGCTGTTCTCTGTCTACTGAAAAACCTTAGTATATGAATAAAAAATGCAAAGTTCAAGCAATAATTAAACCGGAACCTAAAGCTATCCGGAATGAATACGAGGAACACAGCGTCAAAGGTTTCTATGAAAAATTCGGCGATGAATATAGAAACCCTCATGAGTCTGTTATTAGAAAAGTTCTGCAACTCGCTGTTGTTAAATGGCAAGTAGATCTGAGCAAAGTATTAGATTTAGCTTGTGGTAGCGGTGAAGTTACCCTAGCCTTGAAAAGTTTGGGATGTTCTCATATTGATGGCATCGATCCTTACACTGGCAATGCTTATTTTAACCGCACGGGTCAAATTGCCGAAACTTACACTTTTGAGGATATTGCTGCTGGAATTATCGGCGATCGCTTCTACAGTCTCATCGTTTGTAGTTTCGCCATGCATCTGGTAAATTCTTCGCGTCTGCCCCTATTAGTCTACCAGTTAAGTCTCATTAGCGACTCAATGATAATCATTATGCCCCACAAGCGACCAGAATTAAAACCAGAATGGGGATGGATGTTCTTAGATGAGATTGCAGTTGACCGCGTGCGCGCAAGGTTTTATAATTAGCGATTAGTTTTTAGCTAACAAAATATAATTTTAAAATAAACATAAAAATATAGTCTGGAGCAGCCGCAATAGCGTAGGATAAGTATAAAAGATAAGATTGATTAAACTAGACAATTGGCAAATAGTTTTACCAATTACCAATTACCAATTACCAATTACCAATTACCCATGATCTATCATGTGCCAACTGCTGGGAATGAATTGCAATGTACCCACGGATATTTGCTTTTCTTTTGAAGGCTTTTGTTCGCGGGGAGGTAAGACAGACGAACATCGCGATGGGTGGGGAATAGCTTTTTTTGAAGGATTGGGATGCCGCATTTTTTTAGATGATAAACCTTCAATTGTTTCTCCGATTGCTGAGTTGGTGCGGCGCTATCCGATTCGCTCTACCCACGTGATTGCCCATATCCGTAAAGCAACTCAGGGTGAAATTGCCTTAGAAAATTGCCATCCTTTTCGGCGGGAATTGTGGGGCAAGTATTGGGTATTTGCTCACAATGGAAATTTGCTAGATTTACATTCAGAGAATGGCAAGTTTTATCAAGCAGTAGGTCAAACCGATAGCGAAAAAGCTTTCTGTTTGATGCTGAACGCTTTACGGGAAAAATTTCCCGAGGCTAAACCTCCAGTAGAAAAACTTTATCCGGTATTAAAAGATATCACCGATACTTTGGCAGCAAAAGGGGTATTTAACTATTTACTTTCCGATGGGGAACACTTTTTTGCTCACTGTTCAACTAAACTCAGCTACATTGTCAGACAAGCACCTTTTGCAGCTGCCCACTTAATTGACGAAGATATCACGGTAGACTTTCGCGAGCTTACCACGGAGAGCGATCGCGTTGCTGTCATCGCTACCACTCCCCTGACTGACAACGAAGTCTGGACGCCGATTAACCCAGGAGAATTACTGGTTTTTCAAGATGGCTTACCCCTGAATATTAGCCATGAGCAATTAGCCATGAGCAATTAGCAATTAAGCGGGTCTATATGCTGATGGCGAGAAAAAGGTAGAATTTTGCGAGAGTGGATTCTCGAAAGATTGCCACTTAACAGTTTGCTGCACGGGGATCTCAATAAAAAACTCGGTTCCCTTGCCGGGAGAGGAAACGCACCGCAATTGACCGCCGTGTTTTTCAACTACTATTTGGTAGCTAATAGACAACCCAAGTCCCTTGTTTTTACCTAAAGGTTTTGTCGTAAAAAATGGGTCAAACAACCGGCGGCAGACTTCTTCTGTCATACCGGGGCCATTATCGGCAATCCGAATGATTATATAAGGATTGGGAACAAAAGATTGATTGGTTTTTAAGCTAGCATTATCGTAGTTGATTCCTGAATCGCGCATCGCCAACTCGGTGCGAATCGTGATAATTCTGGGATCTGGATGATTTTCTAAAGCGTCGATGGCGTTGCCCAGAAGATTCATAAATACTTGATTGAGCAATCCAGGGTAGCATTCTACCAAAGGTAGCTCACCGTAGCCTTGAATCACTTGCATTCCCGCTTGTCCATCGCTGCCCTTGAGGCGATTTTGTAGCAATTTCAGCGTGCTATCCAATCCTTCGTGAATATCAACTCGCTTCATTTCCGATTCGTCGTGACGGGCAAAGTTCCGCAGGGATAAAACTATTTGACGGATGCGGTCGGCTCCCATTTTCATCGAAGATAATAGTTTGGGCATATCTTCCATGACAAAATCGAGATCCATCGCTTCGGCTGTATTTTGAATCTCGATTGGTGGGTTGGAATAGTGCCGCTGATAAAGGCTAATTAAGTGCAACAAGTCGCGGATATAATGACCCGCATGGTCTAAATTGCCGTAGATAAAACTGACAGGATTGTTAATTTCATGAGCTACACCCGCTACTAATTGTCCCAAACTCGACATTTTTTCTGTTTGAATCAGTTGTGCTTGGGTGCGATGCAGTTGGTAAAGTGCTTCTTCTAACTGTTTAGCTTGTTCTTTTAAGCGTGCTTTAGATTGGCGTAAAGCTACCTCGGTGCGCTTGCGATCGCTAATTTCTTGTACTAGCATTTCGTTGGCAGCTTTTAACTCAAAAGTCCTCTCCTCCACCCGCTTTTCTAACTCGCGATATGCTTGTTCCAGCGCTTCCCGTGCCTGCTTGCGCTCGGTAATATCCCGCGTTACCGTGGCATAACCGCGCAACTGTCCGTTTTCGTCTCGTAACGCCGTGACATCCACATTCGCCCAAAACTGCGATCCATCTTTACGCAAGCGCAAAGACTCGTATTCATACCAACCTACTTCTGCCGCAATTTGCAATACTTTTTCCGGTCTACCGCTTTCTACCTCTGCGGGGGGATGAAAGCAGGAGACGTGCTTGCCAATAACTTCTTCAGTACGATACCCGTTGATTCTTTCTGCGCCTTGGTTCCAACTTACTACCTTACCATCGGGGTCGAGCATGTAAATCGCATAATCTTTCACTCGATCTACTAATAACCGAAAGCGCTCTTCGCTTTCTTTGAGCGCATCTTCTGCCTGTTTGCGCTCGGTAATATCCCGCGCCGCAGCATAAATTAATTTATCCTCCTGGCAGGGGGCAGCATTCCACAGCAGCCATTTATACGTCCCATCTTGGCAACGGCAGCGGTTTTCAAACGTAACGGTTTCGGTGCTGGTGGAAAGTTTTTCTAGTTGAGCAACAGTAGACTGGCGATCTTCGGGATGCACCAATTTCAGCAAGGGTTGAGCGAGCAATTCTACGGCTGTTAATCCTAGTATTTTTTCACACATCGGGTTGACTTGCTTCAGGTAGCCGTCAAAACCCAAGATGAAAAACATATCTAACGAAAGAGTAAAAAAACGATTCTGCTTTGCTTCTAATTCCTTTCTACAGCTGCTCTTAATTTTTGCCGTATGGGTTTCGATTGCCATTTCTCACCTACTCAGTTCTATTTACTACTGCGCTCTCTCCGAAATGCCCCTGATGAAAATTGCCTATTGCACAAGGATGCGTCGATTTCAGCCAGAAGAGATCGAGTAAAACTCTTTACCTCTGACTGATAAGGCCGCCTGATAATAACGACGCGAGTGGACTTTAAAAGATAACCTGTGAGTTTGATTTTACATCTTCTTCACACTTTATAAACTTTGTATAACATATCTTCAGAAATATTAACTTTTTTTATCTGTTTTATTTTTTATCCATAAAAGGTAAAATATAGTTGGCTGTCGATCCCAGGCAAAGCCTGGGATCGACATATCCACGCTTTGCCTCGATGGGCTAATAGTGCAAAATCTCAATGGAAGGTAAAAGAAAACTCAATGGTAGGGAGATTTACCAGAAAAAATGGGTTATTAGCCTCCCCCTTTAAGGGGAAAACAAAAAATTAAGTTCCTTCCCTGGGAATCCTATCAGCTTGAGCAAGAGGTCACTGTCCACTGTCCACTGTCCACTGTCCACTGTCCACTGATGAAGTTAAAAGTAGCCGGGTTTTAAAATTAGATGGCGATCGCAGTCAAACACAATCTTGCCTTCTTCCTGTAAGCCCAGCAGCAGTCTTGTGATCGTCACCCTAGTAGTAGAGCAGGCATTGGCGATATCTTCGTGAGTCAGGCGCACCCTTAAACGAGTTCCTTCGCTGTGAGATTCGCCAATTTCCTGTTTCAAAAGTAGCAATAAATGCAACAAGCGGTCTTGCACGCGCCGCTTGGCAAAAATCGCTAACAGCAATTCGGTTTGCTTGAGCCGCCAATTGATTTGCTCGAACAAACTTTGAGCTAGATTGGGGTTATTTGCTATCTCTGCCAAAGAAATTTCTATTAACTCAACTTGCTTAGACATAGATGTTGCTTGGTAAATTTTGAGAGCGGTTAAACTAGAACCAAACAACATTTGCTCCCCTACCAATCCTACGAGTACTTCTTCACCAGTTTCGCAGATAGTTGTTAGCTTAACCAAGCCTTGATTCACTTGCCAAATGCTTTGAGGATTGAGGGGAATGATTTCTCCTTTGGCATAAACCTGGATGGCGGAGTTAATCGTTTTGCTGTCGTGATTTGTTGGCGGTGCGATTTGAATCGGTTGTCCTGAAACGATCTGACGCAGCATCCAGCGCAGGGAAGCTGGTGTACCTTCGCAATCGCGCACGACAGCAACTGTCAGCATCGCCTCAAACGGTTCGCTATTGCGGGGTTGCAGGCGGAGTTTCCAGTCATGGATGCGATCGCCACTGCGTTTGCGGTTCAGTTCGTTGCGAAACTGCCAACGCTCTTCGGGTGCAACGAACACAACCAGGGGTTTGCCAATCAAATGCTCCTGCGAGATATTGAGCAGCTCGGCGGCGGCCTGGTTGGCTTCCCAGATTTTACCAGCTACATCAGTTACTAAATAAGCTTCCGGCGCCAATTGAAACAAGTCCCGGTAGCGCTGGCGTTCGACTTCTAATTCCAGTTGTACGACAGCTAGTTCCTCATTTTGCTGACACAACTCCTCCACTGCAACCTGTAGTTCTTCCGAAACGATACCCAGTTCTTTAAAAGCCACTGGTAGTAGATGCTCTGTAGGAGGTGAAGGCGATGCATTAGCACCTTGGTAAAGCTTGTTCAATCGCAAGTTGAGGGCTTCCATTTGTCGCGCAAAGATCTCTACGTTCATTTCAACCTCCAAACCCTTGTTGATACCAAACAAGCCCCATGCTTGCATCGAAAGTAAATCCCTCCTGATGATTCTAGCCTCATCGGAAAAATAATCCTTTGCAAGCATAAAATGCCTATAGTATTAGCTTTAGAAGCATAGAGAATTCTCTGGCTCAGTCGCATTCACCTATTGATAGATTCTTAGCTAATCCTGCTGGAAGATCGGCAGCTCAATGATAAATTCTGAACCTTGTCCGGGTGCGGAGATGCATTTTAAATGACCCTTGTGTTTTTCCACCACAATTTGGTAACTAATTGACAAACCTAAACCCGTGCCTTTGCCGATGGGTTTGGTGGTAAAGAAAGAGTTAAATAGCTGTTTTTGTACTGCTTCCGTCATCCCCGCTCCGCTATCGCATATCCGGATTCTGACCCAATTGTTGTTGATAACTTCGGTAGAAATGCGAATAATTGGCAATGGGGAATCGGTAATTGGTAATGGGTAATTGGTTTCTGTTTGGTTGCTGATGAATTCTTCAATCGCATCAATCCCATTGCCGATCAAATTCATAAAAACTTGGTTGAGCTGTCCGGCATAGCATTGTACAGGCGGCAGGTTGCCGTATTCTTTAATTATTTGAATTCCGGGAAATTCTTTTTTGGTTTTCAATCTATGGTGTAAAATCAACAGCGTGCTTTCGATGCCATCATGGATATCGGCGGGTTTCATTTGCGCTTCATCCAAACGAGAAAAATTTCGCAAGCTACGGGCAATATCGCAAATGCGCTCTGAACCTTGCTGCATTGCCGATAACACCCTTGGCAAATCTTCGATTAAAAATTCTAAGTCTATCGCTGCTTTTTCCGCTTTAATTTCATCGTTCGGATTTGGATAGTGTTGCTCGTAAAGTGCTAATAAATTTAATAAATCTTGAATATAATTTTCGGCGTGGGGAAGATTGCTATAAACGCAGTTAATGGGGTTATTAATTTCGTGAGCTACTCCCGCCACCATTTGCCCTAAAGAAGACATTTTTTCTGATTGAATTAGCTGAGCTTGAGTTTGTTGCAATTCGCGCAATGCTGTTGCTAGTTCAGTCGTCTGTTGTTTTAATTGTGCTTCCTTTTGCTTTTTCTCGGTGATGTCTTCAACCGTGCCTTCATAGTAAAGTAAATTACCGCTATCGTCTCTGACGGCGCGAGCGTTTTCTCGAATCCAAATCGCGCTACCGTCTTGGCGATAAACTAGGGATTCAAACGCGGATACGTTATCGTATTCTGCGATCGCGGCGACGAATTCAGCTCGCCGCTGTGGCTTGACGTAAAGTTGCGATGCGATGTTGGTATTGTCGATCAGTGCGGCTGGCGATTCATAGCCCAAAATTTGCGCCAGGGCGGGATTCGCGCTTTTAAAACTGCCTGCGGGTGTAGTTTGGAAAATGCCATCCATCGCATTTTCAAAAATGTGGCGATATTTGGCTTCTGTTTCTCGCAGTGCAGCCGCCGCAGCATCTTGAATTTGGCACTGTGCTAACAGTAATTGATGCACGTCCAACAGGGAATAGCTCCCCTCTGGATTTTTTACCACAATTGGTTCGTAGATTAGTTCGGGCGATCGCTGCAAAGACAGCCTCGCTGCTGCCACAATCTCTGTATCGCTCGATAAGGTTAAAATTTCAGTTTTAGCCAAGCCATAAAGTATTTTCAATGGCCTTTTAACAAATAATTCCAAACTGTAGGGACGACTGAGATATTCAAAAGTCCGCCGCCGCGACAGCATCCCCACATACTCGCCTTCGCTGGTAATAATAATGCCCGGAAGCAAAGGATTTTCGTTAAAAATTTGAATAACTTCATTCGTGGGATGTCCGAACTCGACGCCAACATCGTAAAGCGTTAGTGCCTCCAACTGAGAATTCAAACTGAGTTCTGCTTTAACCCTATTGGCTTCACCTGGCGCCAAAGCTGGTAAAACGATGGTTTTAGCCGGTTTGGCTGTGATTTTCGGTTTGCAATTGGTAGGTTCCAGGTGTCTGTTCGGTTCGGCAAAGCTGCCTGACTCTGTTTCCGAACCATCCACCCACCTATCAGAGTTGATCAAACATCCGTCGCCTACCCAGTCCATATCATATCCGCATATTTACTGAATGTCTAAATCTAGTATGAGTTGTTTTACAGAGGGCTTGAGTGACCCCAATCACCTCAATCCTGTGACGCTTGTTGCTGGTTACTTGCGATCTAAGTCAATATTTCTACGTAAATCGTTTTTTGTATTTTAACTCCGCTGAGGTTTACTGCATCTACCTTTTGAGGGATTTTACTTAAACTATAATTAAAGTTTTCGTGTAGAGCGGTCTTGTTCTCCGCGTTTATGCTGAAAGCCCCGCAGCGGTAGCAAAAGCAGAAAAGTGCATTGTGTAAAATATTACAAAAACACCTCTGGGATCGGGGCTGATGCGATCGCTAGGGGGAGAAAGAGGAGTTTTTGTACCCAATTTTTCGGAAAAATTTTGGCAATATTTCGGTATCATATAAAACTGACTTGTCTAAACGACGGAACTGCTGAGCTTTTCACACGTCACGGAGATACCGTATGATTGCACTCAAAATCACTGTCTATGTCGTTGTTTCGTTCTTTGTTTTGCTGTTCGTGTTCGGGTTCTTGTCCAATGACCCCGCTCGCAACCCCAAGCGTCGCGATTTGGAATAGCCAACGATTTAACGATATCTCAGGCATGATGGGCGGGGGATACCTCGCCCGTACAGCCTCAAATGCGGTTGAGGTTCTGCGTCTGGGTTGTTTGTTTGCTTCGGTGTACTAAAAAATGCCCTACCCAGTTACGCCTCCCGAACCGCCTGCAATTATTCAGTCACTACGATCCCAGCATTTGCCTCAAGGTGTGGGGGAATCGCCCATCGAGCGATCGCATCCCAGTGTAGAAACCAACTCCTCGCAGCAGATCGCTCGCAAAAGTGACTTAAACACCCGCTCTGCAACTGCGGCAGATTTGGGTTTGCCTTTGAGCGTTGGCATTGTAGAAGACGCCACCGAATCGGAGTTACTAGCGGTGGTGCAAGCAGATTTAGCCGCCGCAGCCAGCGAACCTGCTCCAGCAGCTACCGTGAGGCAGGGGGATGATGTTTCCGCTCCAGGTACAGAGTTAGAATCAGAACCGGAAATTAGCCCGGAAACTTCAGAAATACAGCCTTGGATGGCAACAGATACCACCCAGGATGGCTGGTTGTTTACTCGCTTGCTCGAATTGGCAAATACCAACACCCTGGCGCAAGAAGCGCTACCAGTGCCAGAAACTCCCCAGATCGAAATCTTGCCAGGGGAGCATACTTCGCCGATTCCCGTTCCCAGAAGCCAGATTAATCGAACACCCGCACCCCAACTACAACAGCAGCCAACGAGCGTGACTACTTCGGCGGGTGTGATAGAAGTTACCGCCGATCGGCAGGAATTTAACGAACAGCGACAGGTATTCACCGCTGAAGGCAATGTGATTATGCGGTTTCAGGGGGGGATACTCGATGCTAACCGGGTGCAAGGAAATTTACTCAATTTTATTGCGATCGCAGAAGGCGATGCGTCGTTAACGCGAGGACAGCAAGTGTTTCGCGGCGATCGCTTTGTCTATAACTTTGTGCAAAACAGCGGTACGATTCAGAACGCCAGCGGGATAGTATTTTCACCGACTTCGGGGACAGATTTAACCTTTGAGACGGAAACGGGTGGATTGACTACCCCTACCCCGGATCGACCTTTGAGCGATCGCTTAATCGAAAATCAACCACCGCAACAAATTACCAACCCAGGCGGCGTTACCGTCGAACTCGGTAGGGGCGGACTCTCCAACGTCGGTCAAGTCAATCGGGTACGCTTTGAAGCCGAGCAGATTGAATTTTACCCCAGAGGCTGGACTGCAACCAACGTCCGCCTGACCAACGATCCGTTTTCGCCCCCAGAATTGGAATTGCGGGCAGATAGAGCCGTATTTACGCAAATTTCCCCTTTAAGGGACGAGATAGTCCTTACCAATTCCCGCATCTTCTTCGATCAAGGTTTTTCCATTCCCACTTTCCGACGGCGGGTAGTGATCGACCGCACTCCCAGAGAAGCACCGATAGTGCAAATTCGCTACGACGCCAGAGAACGAGGCGGAGTGTATGCCGAGCGCAGTTTTGACATTATTAATACGGAACGGGTACAACTGAGCATCACGCCCCAGTTATTAATCCAGCGAGCGATCGCGCGACACGGCGGTAATATTTTTAACCCAGGATCTTGGGGTTCTCGACTGCGGTTCACGGCTAACGTCAGTCCCCGCACCAGAGTAGAAGCTTCTGCGGTGACGCCGACTTTCTTTTTAAACGAATTACCCGATAGGCTTAGAGCCAGGTTGGCGGCGACTCAGATTATCGGTACTCGCTTACCCCACACGCTGACTCTGGAATATAGCTACCGCAATCGTTTATTTAATGGCTCTTTAGGATTTCAAACCGTCCGCAGCAGTTTGGGGGCGGTGATTACTTCCCCCGTGATTCGTTTGGGGAGAGGGATTAACCTGACTTATCAAGGTAGCGCACAGTATATTAATGCCGAAAGCGATCGCCTAGATTTGCTCGATTATGACTTCACTAACCCCAATCCCCAAGATGATCGCATCGTCTTAGCCCGTTTCCAAGCCAGCGCCGAACTCGCGCGCCCTACCTTGCTGTGGCGCGGACGAGCTTTACCAGCAACAGCATCCGAGGGTTTGAGATATACTCCCGTTCCCGTCGTACCTTTCGTTCAGGTGGTTCCTTCGGTGCGGGGTACGACGAGTTTATACACCAGCGGCGATACCCAACAAACTCTCAGCGCTAGTATCGCCGTACAAGGACAATTCGGTAATTTTTCCCGGCCTTTTCTCGACTATACCGGGTTTAATCTCCGTTACACCCAAGTTTTTAGAGATGGTTTATCTCCCTTCTTTTTTGACCGGGTTGTTGATACTAGAGTGCTGTCTTTTGGTATTAGTCAGCAACTTTATGGGCCATTTAGATTTGGGTTTCAAACGGCGATTAATTTAGATACGGGCGAACGTTTTAGTACCGATTACTTTTTAGAATACAGTCGCCGCACTTACGGTATCGTTATTCGTTTTAATCCAGATCGAGAACAAGGTTCGATTAACCTGCGAATTAGCGACTTTAATTGGACTGGCGGCGATGAAGAATTCGGCGGCTCTGGTGGGCGCTTTGTCGATACTGGCGTCATTCAACAATAAAGCTTTATTTTGCTGGAATCTCGGTATTTGCCCCCAAGCAACTAGCCAATTCATTGATGTATCGTTCACTGTAGAGAAGTAGGGCAAAGAAGCAAAGAAACCGGGTTTGTATGAAAAATCGTTTATGGCAACCAAAGATCGCAGCCAGAAACAAAGGTGATAGCGGGCAAAGAAACCCGGTTTCTTGCAAAAATCGTTTATAGTAACCAGCGATCGCTGCCAGAAACCGGGTTTCTAGCAAAAATAGTGGTAACCAGCGATCGCCGCCAGAAACCCGGTTTCTAGCAAAAATCGTTTATGGTAACCAGCGATCGCCGCCAGAAACCCGGTTTCTATGAAAAATAGTGGTAACCAGCGATCGCCGCCAGAAACCCGGTTTCTATGAAAAATCGTGGTAACCAGCGATCGCCGCCAGAAACCCGGTTTCTTGCAAAAATCGTTTATAGTAACCAGCGATCGCAGCCAGAAACCCGGTTTCTATGAAAAATCGTTGATGGTATACCATCAACGGCTGCAATCCGCTGTATCCCCTCCAAACCCGGTTTCTATAGTCAGTCCTATGGAGTCGATTTTTTTTTATTTTTGTAACCGATGCAAGTACCACCATTACCTGAAAACGAAGCAGCGAGGCTGGCAGCCCTTGCTAGGTATGAAATTCTCGATACGCCCCCGGAAAAGGAATTTGACGAGTTAACCCGCCTAGCTGCATACATTTGCGGTACGCCAATCGCTTTAATAAGTTTAATCGATGCCGACCGGCAGTGGTTTAAGTCAAAAGTTGGGATAGAGGCATCGGAAACTCCGCGCGAGGTGGCATTCTGCGCCCACACGATTCTACAGCAAGACCCCTTAATCGTTTCCAATGCCTTAGAAGACGATCGCTTTGCTAGTAACCCTTTAGTAACCGAAGATCCAAAAATCCGGTTTTATGCGGGCGCACCGCTGATTACCTCGGATGGCTGTGCTTTGGGAACCCTTTGTGCAATTGATCGCATTCCCCGCGATCTCACCCCGGAACAGATCGAGGCGCTGCAAGCGTTGAGTCGCCAAGTAGTCAGACAAATCGAGATGCGGCGTAACATCGGCGCCCTGGAACGTAATGCCTTGAAGCACGAAGGATCGCAGAAGCAGCGCCAGCGATTCTTTAAACAAATTGTCGCAGGATTTGGGTTAGCCGCCACAATTTTGGCGGGTATCGGCTTGGTTTCCTATCGCAGTTTTACCGAACAAATCGAGGTTTCTAAGCAGGTAGTACAAAGCGAAAAAGTCCTCGAAAAGCTCGATAGTATCCTTTCCCAAATCAAAGATGCGGAAACTGGTCAACGCGGCTATTTGCTAACGGGAGAAGAGCGCTATCTGGAACCGTATAACGCGAAGGTTAAGGTTTTCCCAGGGGAAGTTAAGCAATTGCGGCAATTAACTGTCCAAAATCCCAACTATCAACGGCAACTCGATACGCTGGAAACTTTGATCGCAGCAAAACTGGCTCTGATTCAGGAGACAATAGAACTGCGGAGGAACAAGGGTTTTGATTTAGCATTGCAGGCGATCCAAACCAATCGGGGAAACAACCTGATGGATTATATTCGCGCGACGATCGCTTCGATGCAAAACAGAGAGCGTCAGTTGTTACAGGTGCGCCAGCAGGCGCAACAAGCGATCGCTAAAAAGGCGCTTTTTACCTTTTGTGCGGGTATGTTGTTCAGCGCGATCGTTCTGGCGCTTGTCTACTATTTCATTTATCGGGAAATTGCCTCGCGTCACCAAACTGAACTAGCATTAGAACTAGAGCGAGATTTCAATACCGCGATTGTTGATACAGTCGGCGCTTTGGTGCTAGTTCTCGATCCACAAGGGCGAATTATCCGCTTTAACCGTACCGCTGAGCAATTAACGGGTTACTCTAAGGGTGAAGTCCAGGGCAAGGTTGTCTGGGATTTGTTCGCGATTTCCCACGAGATCGAGCGCTTTAAAACTGCGTTTGAGCAGCTCAAGCAAAACCCGTATTCGATCGACAATTATCAAACCACCTGGGTGGTGCGGGATGGAACTACTAGAAAAATTGCTTGGACAACTACAACGCTTCGCAGTCCAGATAGTAGATTTGAATACGCGATCGCTACTGGCATCGATATAAGCGATCGCCAGCTTGCCGAACAGCGTCAGGCTGTGCAGTATGCCACCACCCAAATTTTAGCAGAATCTGCAACAATTGAAGCGGCTATACAAAATATCATCAAAGCAATTTGTGAAACTTTAGAATGGGATTTAGGCGAACTTTGGATGCGAGAGTCTGGGGATGAGACACCATCTTTAACTTGTACTAATCTTTGGATGAATCCATCAACTGAACTCCCAGAGTTTATCACCCAAATGGTTGAAATTACCTTTAATATTGGTGTGGGATTGCCCGGTCGGATTTGGCAGACAGCTTCCCCGCACTGGATTAATGATGTTGTCTATGATGCCAACTTTGAGCGATTAGAAAGCGCCCGTCAAGATGGACTGCACGGGGCATTTGGCTTTCCCATCCTAGATGATTTAGAAGTGTTGGGGGTGATGACTTTCTATAGCACTTCTGTTCGGCAACCAGAGGGAAACCTGCTCGATAAAATGGCGGATATTGGTCGCCAAATCGGTCAGTTTATCCGGCGCAAACAAGCTGAGTTGCAGCTTAAAGAAACTCAAGACAGACTGCAAGCGGTAATGGACAACAGCACAGCACTGATTTCTGTCAAAGATACCGCTGGTCGCTTTCAGTTTATCAACCGTCGATTTGAAAATCTGTTTAACATTACCAACGCCGAAATTCAGGGGAAAACAGACCGGGATTTATTCCCAGAAAAGGTGGCTGATACTATCCGCAAAAACGATCTTAAAGTCCTCACGAGTGGGGTGGCTTTAGAAATCGAGGAAGTTGTTTCCCAAGCGGATGGATTGCATACCTATCTGTCGGTTAAGTTTCCCCTAAAAGACCCGCTGACGAATCGTCCTTACGCCGTCTGCGGCATAGCAACTGACATCACTTTCCGCAAGCATCTGGAAGAATCGCTACAAGAAATCATGCGGCTACAACAAGCGATTTTAAACAGTGCTAACTATACGATTATTTCCACTAACTCTGAGGGCATTATTCAAACTTTCAATTCTGCGGCAGAATACTTGTTAGGCTACAGTGCTGAAGAAATATTGGGTAAAATTACTCCAGCGATTTTTCACGACCCAGACGAGGTGGTGCAAAGAGCGGGAATTCTCTCGCAAGAATTGGGCATAAATATTGCTCCTGGATTTGAGGTTTTTGTTGCTAAAGCCCGCCAGGAAGTCGCTGATGAGAATGAATGGACTTATATTCGCAAAGATGGCAGTCGCTTTCCCGTGCGACTATCAGTAACCGCGCTGCGCGACGAGGAAGGAAATATTACGGGATTTTTGGGCATCGGCAGCGATATCACTCTCGCCAAGCAGGCAGAAGCCGCACTCAAAGAAAGCGAAGAACGATATCGAGATTTGTTTGAAAATGCTAACGACTTAATTCAATCGGTTGCGCCCGATGGTCGGTTTTTATATGTGAATAAAGCTTGGAAAAAAACTTTGGGATATAACTGCGATCAAGTGGCAAACCTGACGATATGGGACATAATACATCCCGATTGTCAAGCACACTGCCTGGATATTTTTGGGCGGGTAATGCGTGGAGAAAAGATGCCTAGAGTTGAAGCTGATTTCATCACCAAACACGGTGAAAAAATCTCGGTTGAAGGTGGGATAAACTGTAAATTTGTCGATGGGAAGGCAGTTATAACTCGCGCTATTTTCCGAGATGTTACCGAGCGCAAACGGGTGCAAAAAGCCTTGCGTATCGAACAAGAAAAAGTCGAGCAATTGTTGCTAAATGTGTTACCTCCCCCCATCGTGTCGCGCCTGAAACACCAACCCAGCTCAATCGCTGATAGTTTCCCGGAAGCAACGGTTTTGTTTGCCGATATTGTTGGCTTTACCAAGATTGCCGATTTAATTTCTCCCGCTACTTTAGTTGATTTATTGAACGAAATCTTTTCCAGCTTCGATTTGTTAACGCAAAAATACGGCTTGGAGAAAATTAAGACGATTGGCGATGCCTACATGGTGGCAGGCGGTATTCCTACCCCTCGCGCCGATCATGCAGAAGCGATCGCTCTCCTCGCCCTCGATATGCAACATGCGATCGCTGATTTTAATACTCGACGCCACCAAGACTTCAGCATCCGCATCGGCATCCACACCGGCCCCGTTGTTGCTGGTGTCATAGGTATCAAAAAGTTCATCTACGACCTCTGGGGAGATACGGTCAATACCGCCAGCCGCATGGAATCTCACGGCCTACCCGGTTGCATTCAGGTATCATCTACTACATACCAACTCCTGCAAGAGCGGTTTTTGTTTCAGGAGCGAGGTGCGATCGATATCAAAGGTAAAGGCAAAATGCGTACCTATTTTCTTAAACAGAAAAAATTTAGCTTGGTTTCAACAGTGGACAGTTAACAGTGGACAGTGGACAGTGGACAGTGGACAGTGGACAGTGGACAGTGGACAG
>CAYXCW010000165.1:0-15515 GCA_964463555.1 uncultured bacterium | reverse complement strand
GAATCTGGCCTAATGTTTCTGCTATTTTGCTAGCGATGATGAGGAATTCTGGTATGGGTATAATACCTTGCGCCCATGTTCCGTTATCGATTAATTGTCTGAATGATGATCCGCCAAAATCTTCTAAAATTAAAATCAAACTTCTTTGATATGGTTGTAAGTCATAAGCCTTAATCGCTCCATCTATGTTGAGCTGCCGCAAAATTTCATGTTCTTGTTTATAGCGAGTAAGTTCTTGTTGGGTGGGATAGTTTTCTTTTAATAGCTTGAGGATAACAGGTCGGCTATCCTCTAGTCGGATGCCTCTATAAATTAACGAATTGACGCTTTCGTAGATTTGAGCGCTAATCTGATAGGTATCAATATTAAGCATTTTTGGTTCCAGGTGTATGATCTGAAGCAAATCTTAAGATGACTGGCGATCGCACCCAATTTCATTGAAGTTTTTTGTCAGTCACTACTTTTTGAACTTTTTAATCTTTCAAGGCTGGATTTATTATAAATTCTATTATATAATTAAGGGATGCCATAGCATCTATCACTCGATTGAGGGATCTTGCAGTATGCTGGATCGCCGGTTTTTCTGTTGTGTCAGTTTTGAATATGAATCAGCATTACGCTGGCATCAAGCAAGCAGCGTATTGTATGTTTAATACGCTTTTCTGATCAATGCGCCACACAAGCAGCGGGGCGGGTTTATTTAAATTGTTTGTTGAAGGCAAAGGTTATTGGTAAAAGGGAAATTGGTATACTCAGGTTTTGCAGCATTATCAACAAGCCTGAAAAAACCGGGTTTCTTGACCAAAAATCTAGGCTTCCAAGCTGAGTTATTTGCAAGAAACTAAGGTTTAGCCAAGGTGCAAGATGTGAGTATAACTAAACTAGATTAAACGAACCGCAGAGGCGCTCCAGGACGCAGAGGTAAGAGTAAAGAAGAGGTAAAACGGTAAATTCAGCCTGTTTTACAAGACATATTCTCCATAAATTAAGCCTTTGGCTTGCAGTGTTTCTCCAGGGAGAAATAAGCTGAGTTCGAGGCTGCCTGTTACTTCTTCAATGAATGTGTATTGGCGGTCTTGGTTGTCGGGAACTACTAACTCTATTGCGGTATCAAAATTGACGTTTAGTAATAATCTTTCTTCTAGATCGGTGGCTTCGACTTGTAGGGTTTGGGGGATTTTTATGGTGCGATCGCTAAACAAGGAAGCCATGTTTCCAGGTAGGCGCACTGGCAATATTGGGTCGCGCGACCAGTTCCAATTAATGCGTAAACTTGAACCAAGGAATATTTTGTGTAATTCGTTATCTATATAAACAAAAATGTAGGATAAGCCTTTGAGAGAATGGTCTTTGTTGCTGGGTTGGTCGAGTACTAGGGTTAATTTTCTGCCGTCTTCGCAAGTAGCAAAGGCAACAAACCATTCCCAACCAATATCGTCTCCCCAACGAAAGCGCCCAAAGTTTCGATCGTGGTAACTATACCAATTTGGTTCGATATTGAAGTTCTGTCCGCCTACTGATAATTCTCCTGTTAGTTGCAAACCAGGTACTAAACCCCAGCCGATGAAACCTGTGCCAAAGGGCGAATCTTCTGTGACTAATAATGGTTGGGCTTGGGCTTCTCCTTGCAAGCGAATCGATAATTGCATCCTTGCATCTTGGACTTCTATTATTGAGTGCTTGCCGTTAATTTCTAGCAACATTCCTGGTGCTTGAATCCGCAAGGGATTTTGACGCACCATGTCGGGTTGCCATTCTAAGCTGAAGGCTGTACCAAAGGTTGGTAAACTGGTGTTGATTTGATATTCTGGCGCAAGTTGTTCGTTGGCTATGTTGACTAAAAAGCTGACTTGAATTTCTCCTTGTCCTGGTCTGCCGATTAAGGTAATGTTGACTAGAATGCGTATTTTTCCTTCTCTATCTAGTAGGAGAAAGTGATACCAATCTTTCCAGTCTATGGGAGAGTTGGGATCGTCTAATGGGATGCGTAAGGCTTCAACGCGGGCTAATAATTGTTCGTCGATGGTCATCTTTGTAGCGATCCTCGTTCTGGGAAAAGATTGCTTTTTTTGTTTTGTTGTGAAGGTGTTGGAGAAGGGGTGGATGCGATCGCATTCAGTATTCCAGCCATTTTTGGCGATAATACTGCTAGTCCCAAAACCACGCAACTAAACCAGTTTTTTGCCTCCATACCCATCGATTCTATCAAGGTGTCCGCTGTTTCACTTTTCATTTGACCAAACAGCCATTGTTCTGCCATTGGCAGCAAACCACCTTGACCGATTTTAGTGCCAACTGAAGCGTGATAGGCTGATGCGGCTTGGTGAGTTATGGTTAGCCAACGGGGGAGTTGTGCGGCGGCGAAAGCTAGTACTCCGTTGTTAAAGAAGTCGGTTTGGTTTAACTGCCCTAATAATTCTCTTCCGGCTTTTGTTTGCCTGTATTTGTTGCCTTGAATGCACAGTAAGATTACCAATTCTACTACTAGCCATCGGGCTGGAAGTTTGTCTAAGTCTGGTAGTAGCAAGATGAAATTATTTGCGCTTTCGCTGGTTAAGTTTTTTCCAGATGCAATATCTAGCAATTTGTTGGCAATTCTAGGTGATATTTGGTTCAATCCTAAAAGTATCCCCGCTAACCAGTTTTCTGCCGATCTTCCTGGCTTGGGGATGAAAATTTCTGCTTTTGTTTCTGATGCCAAGCTTAACAGCCATTGTTCCCAAATATTGACTAAGCTGTGACCGCCGAAAATGATATTAATAGTTTTGAGGCTATCGGCGATCCAGTTGGGAATTTGCGCGGAGGCGAAAGCGATCGCTCTATTTTTAAACCAAGCAGTTGTCTTGAGTTTAGCAAGTAAGTCCGTCCCTGGTTTGGTTTGGGCGTATTCCTCTCCTTTCTGACACAAAATCTCTAGAAGCTCCGCTGCAAACCACCGCGATGGCAATTTATCCAGATCGATTACTCCTGATATTAAACCAAAACATCCCGCTGTTGTTTGGTCTAGATCGGTGGGCAATAATTTTTCCTCAATCCCAGTGCTAGGTAAAGTCACGGGCAAGGAAACTTCAACCGTTTGATGTTGACCTTTCCCCCATTCTTCTGAGACAATTTCCAGTTCTATGGGAATCGCTGTTTCAACTATTGCCGGAAACCTTAACCAACTCTTTATTTTCTGTCCGGGTGGCAATATAAAAGGTATTTTAACTGCGATTGTTTGGTTAAATTTGTTTTGAGATAGATAGATATAAGGCGGTTGAATGCTGTTAGGCATATAGATAACTTCACCACGATCTACTATCCAATCATCTACGGTGGGACGAAACAATATTTTTTCGGCGATCTGGCTATCAATTAATAAGTTGATTACCAAAGTCGAGCCTGGATTAATTTTGATTTCCAATTGGGGAGAACCATTCATTTACTTTCTCTGATTTTACTACTTGTCCCGGCTTCACACATTTCTATAGATGACATAGTTGATTAGTTCTTTAACAAATCGACCGTCGTGGACTGGGCATACCCATTGTTCTTCGGGGCGTAGGGGGGTTGAGGGTCGAATAAAATCTAAACTATCAAAAATTTCTTCGGCTTTTTTGGCGAGCGATCGCGCCACCCTCCAGCCATGTTCGATACTACCACAACGCTGCATTTGTTCCATAATAAATTCGAGCTGTTCTGGCGTTTTTTGCTCGCGGGGTAAGGCTAAAATTTCTAATATTTTCTCAGCGTTTTTCCCACTGTTTGCCAGAACGTGATTTAGCATTAAGGTGCGCTTTCCTTCGTAAATATCTCCCCCAATCTCTTTGCCATAGGTTTCGATTTCACCCTGCAAGTTTAACAAATCGTCTTGAATCTGAAAGGCAATTCCTAGAATCATGCCAAATCGAGTTACACCTGCCAACTGTTTTACCAAATCCTTCCCGCTTGCTGATGGATGTCCGACAATCAAACCAATCCGGCAGGGAGTAATAAACGTATACCAGCAAGTTTTTTTGACGCACATTTTAAAATAATCTTGGTCGGTTAGATTTGAGGCGTTGGTGGCTACCCAATCTAATTCCATCGCTTGTCCTTCGACTGATTGCTGCGCCATAAATTCGATTTCATGCAGCACGTTTAGCGCTTTGGAAACCCCGATAGCTGATAAGTTTTCTAACAATAAGCCTACGGCTAAAACATTGGTGGCATCGCCAACATTTATCGCGCGGGGAACGCCTATGATTTGGTGTAAAGTTCCCTTACCACGTCGCGATTCGGAACCGTCTTCAATGTCATCGTGAATTAGAAAAGCATTGTGATAAAGTTCTAAAGCTGCTGCCGATGTCAATGCATCTTGTCCCATTCCTCCTACTGCTCTCGCGACGCTGATGCACATCGTCGGACGCAACATTTTGCCGATGCGGAATGGGTAATCAGTTAACAATTCATACAATGGTCTGTAAGAACCTGTTGTATTATTTTTATGATCGACAAATTCTTTAATTTTTTGAACTACTGCTAATCGAGATTGCTCTACAGCTTCATTGATAATTTTATTGTCGTATTTCAATTCTGCATTTGCACTGGTTGCAATTTCTTCCAACTGAAGCTTTGGTTTTGGCTGGTTATGTAAAGCGATCGCTAATTCCCCTCTGCCGATATGATTGCTATTTTCCTCCACCTCTTGCCTGGAATTCAGCCGAGACGATATATATTCATTTCTCATCGTGTTGCTGAAATTCACTTCTACAGCTACTAAGGGTTGCTGTTGCAATTGTTCCTTTGGTGTTGCCGTGACGATTTCAATCGCTTCGCCACCTGCTGGCAGAAGTAATTTTGACTGACTTACCCCGTTGCGGTTAGGTTTGTATGTTAACCAACTGAAGAAGCCGAAATATATCGCAAATAAGAACAGTTCAAGCAGCATTAATCTTCTCTATTTTTATACAAATATAAGTTTTTTACCAATCAGCCGTTGGTATTTTTGGCTAGTATGGAAAACCGCTCTAGTCGGTTTCTCTTAGGTGCCTATACGCGATCGCTTTTAGCATCCCTCGCGCTTCTCGTCTTATTTACTTTTATGTTGATAAAGGTTCTGCTAAAGCTCCTACAGGAATCGGCACAAATTCCCATTGCTGATTGGGCGTTCCGTTAGGTTCATTAATTGGGTACATAACAACAGGGGTAAAAGGCTCGTTGCTGCCGCCTAGAATATCCAGCACTAAGCCATTGAACTTACTTTTGATCGAGCCTTCTTGAGTATTTGTCCATTGCTGGCTGGGTGCGCCGTCATTACCTTTTACTGGATTAACTACAACTGGGGTAAAAGGTTCTGTATTGCTTCCTTGGATATCTAAAACAAAGCCGTTAAGCCTACTTTTGATCAATCCATTTCCCATAATTTGCCATTGCTGGTTTGCTCCACCATAAATCCCTTGCGCTGGGTGAACTACTATGTTGGCATTAGGTTCTGGACTGTTGCCTGCAATATCCAACACCATGCCATTGAGCTTGCTTTTGATTAAATAGTATTTATTGTTACTGTTTGATTGCTGTAACCTTGATTCTTTCGGCTCGACACTAGGCGCTGTCGTTTTTTCCTTTTCTGTTAGCTTTTTTAGTTGTTTTTTCAAAAAGTTGAACATAATTCCCCCTCTTGGACTCACTTGATGCCCTAGATTTGGTCAGCTCGTAGGCAAGGAAAGTAGGCTTGTAGGATATTTGACTAAAAGCCTGACTTTCCAATGTCATCATACCAGAACCTACAAGTTATTAGACCAGTCCTGGCGCTTTTTCTGCTGTGGTTAAACGACGACCGAGCGCCGCTAGATCGATTTTCCCCTCCATCAGGTCTTTGAGCGCGCGATCGCTTCCTCCTGCGGCAAGCTCCACTTTTGTACCGGGAAACTGTTGCTCAAACCGCTGTTTTAGGGCTTGCTTAACTCTTTTCATGCTGCTCGATCCATTAACTTACAGAGCTATTAGCCACTCTTTTTATATCCCTAGCAACTAGATTTATTATTTTATTTTTGTTCTTTTAACCCCTCTTTTTTGTATTCGTTGTTCCCAAATCATTTTAACTATACTTACTTTTTGTTAAATACATTTACTGTCTTAACAAAAATTTACTAAGACGGATAAATCGAGCAAAAACTGGGAATGTATGCGGCTCAATAATAGGTATTATAAGTAGGAAAGGTAGGAAAAGTAGGGAAGCTCACATCTTGCACCTTAACTAACACCTTAGTTTCTTGCAAATAGCTCAGCTTGAAAGCCTAGATTTCTGGTCAAAAAACAAGGGTTTGCAGGCTTGTTGATAATGGTGCCAGATTTGAGAAAGGGAAAATTAATCAAAATACAACTATAGAGTTAATATAAAAAGTCGTTGCTAATTAATTTTCAAATAGCGGGAGTAGAACGTGATAAATCAGCGAGCCAAAGTTGGATCGAGAGGGAAAAACAGCAAAAAAACGAGCAAATATATAGCGATCGCAACCTTTGGCTCGTTAGGAGATTTGTATCCTTACATGGCGATCGCTAGGGAGTTGCAGCAAAGGGGGCATCGGGCGGCGATCGCCACTAACGAGATCTATCGCCACCTGATCGAATCGGCAGGAATTGAGTTTCGCGGCATTAGACCAAACGGATTGGTCAACGTCGCAGAAGAGGGCGAGTTTATCGAGTTGCTGCGGGATTCCCAACAAGCTCTTGACTACGGAGTCAGCTATCTAATCGCGCCTCATTTGCGGGCAACTTATCAAGATTTGGTGGAAATAGTACGCGAAGCAGACTTGTTATTAACGCACCACCTGCTGGCTTTTGCGGGCACTCTAGCATCGGAAACCACTGGCACGCCTAGAGTTTCCACCGTCCTGTCGCCGGTATCGTTTATGTCTGCCTATGATGCTTATAATCTGCTTTCACCTCAGCCAACATCGGCATACGAACGGGCGCTGACTTTAATTGCCAACGATGGAATACAGCGTTCCTTTAGATGGCAAGCACGTTATTGGAGCGCACCGGCACGGCAGTTGCGCGCCGAACTCGGTTTACCGCCTGCGGGCGATCCTTTATTTGAAGGTCAGCATTCGCCGGAGTTAGTGCTGGCGTTATTCTCCCCAGTCCTAGCCGCACCCCAACCAGATTGGCCTTCCCAAACCAAGGTTACCGGGTTTCCTTATCTAGATCGCCAAACTCCTCAAGTTTTGTCTGCTGAACTGGAGCAGTTTTTGCAAGCAGGCGCGCCTCCGGTTGTCTTTACTTTAGGCTCGTTAATGGTTTGGACGCCGGGGAATTTTTATTTAGAGGGAGCGATCGCGGCTCAGCGGTTAGGCTACAGATCGATCTTGATGATGGGGCAGGCGGCGCACCAAATTCAATCGCACCAACTGCCAGAAGGAGCGATCGCCGTTGACTATGCACCTCACGAAGCCATTTTTCCCCGCGCGGCAGCGATCGTGCATCACGGCGGTGTGGGAACCACAGCCCAGGCGCTGCGGGCTTCGCGTCCGATGTTGGTAGTACCCTTCGCCTACGATCAGCCGGATAACGCCGCGCGCATGGTGCGATTGGGGGTAGGGCGAGCGATCGCGCGTCACGAATGTACCGCCGAGCGGATCGCTGCCGAACTTCAACCTTTGCTGTTTGACCCCAGTTACGCCGCCAAAACTGCCGAACTCGGTTGTTTAATTCAAGCAGAAAATGGTGCCGCTACTGCTTGCGATGCGATCGAAACTTATTTAGAGAACGCGGTGAGAAGGCAAGGGAATTGACAGAGCGATCGCGCGCCGATTATTTTTCTCATCGGCGCTTCTAAAGACTTGCAGCATATATAGCCTACTTTCAGGTTAACAACTAGAAAAAGTAGGAAAGGTAGGAAAAGTAGGAATATGGTTTGACACTATAGACAAAACATAACTAGCTGAGATAGATTGTAAAAATTATCACACTCATATCCGGTAATTAAACTGAAGACTAATATTAAGGCGGCAAGCGAAAATTCAAAACGTGATGATAAATCTCGTGCAGAAGTGCCTCCCGCCCGCACTAGAGTCAGACCTTAAAAGGGTAGAAAAACTAACTTAACTGTAGTGCAAAACCCCAACACTTTGGCAAAATTGATTTAAACCAATCAAATCTAAAAAAGGAGAACTTACCCCGTGGCTAAATTCCGAATTCTTTCGATTGACGGTGGTGGAATCAGAGGCATAGTTCCAGGAACTATAGTGGTAGTGCTGGAACAAAAAATTATTAAAAAAACAGGCAATCCCGATGCCAAAATTGCCGACTACTTCGACATGATTGCTGGCACCAGTACGGGGGGAATTTTAACCTGTCTGTATCTAACTCCAGGAAATACAAGCGAGCCAACTCTGCCGCGGCCTAAATATTCGGCACAAGAAGCACTGAATATTTATGTAAAAGACGGCGGCAAAGTTTTTGCACTGGATAAGGCTCAAAGGCTGCGTTCGGGAGACGGAATTTTAGATGAGAAATATTCCGCTGCCAACTTGGAAACCCTGTTGTTCCAATATTTGGAAGATACAAAGCTGAGTCAGCTCCTCAAACCTTGTTTGGTCACATCTTATGACATTCAAAGAGGAAGACCGAGGTTTTTCACCCAGCACGATGCATTGGAATTAGGCGATGGCAATGATTTCTTTGTAAAACAGGTGGCAAGGTCTACATCAGCTGCCCCAACTTTCTTTGAAGTTTCTAAAGCTAAATCCGTGTCAGGGGTAAGCTATCCCTTAGTAGATGGGGGAGTTTTTGCTAACAATCCCAGCCTCTGTGCCTATGCAGAAGTTCAAGCTAAATTCTTTAAAACTCCTGATGGTTTCGTTTTGAAAAGCAAAGCAGGGGATAAAAATAAAGAAGACTTGAAAGAAATTACAGTCAAAGATATGTTAATTCTATCTTTGGGTACGGGGCGAAGGGAACTGAATTACGACTACGAAAAAGCCAAAAATTGGGGATTAGCTCAATGGCCCAAACCACTAATCGAAATTATGATGATGGGAGTTTCTCAAACGGTTGATTATCAACTGCAACAAATTTTCGACAGCAATAATCTAAGCAAGTCTTATCTGAGAATTGACCCGATGCTGACCAAACCAAAAATGCTGCAAATGGATAATGCATCAGCAGCGAACATCCAAGATTTGAAAGAACTTGGCACCGAAGCAGCAGAGTTAAACAGCCGCAAACTGGATGATTTCGTGGACATGCTGCTGCAACAAGCATAAAATTGGTTTGCGAGACAGGGAGTTGCGATCGCCGAAAATTTGCTCGTTTCTTTTATGGAAAGTCAATCATTTGAACGCCACGCTCAATTAGCTCAATGGCTGCACAGCCTAGTAGAAATCCTGCGAACTACTGGCGGAGCTACTTGGGAAGCATTGGTAGAGACAGTAGACGGAAAAACTGCCATCATTGACCTAGATGGGGTGGTGTTGCGAGTGAGAGCAAAGGGCGGCGAACAACTCCAAGTCGAGAGCGCATATCCAGTAACACGAGAAGCGGTCAATTTTCGCAGCAACGGGGAAACATTGCGCGATGCGATCGCAGGCAAAATAACTGTAGATGCAGCAGTAGTTTCCGACAAAATTTATCTGCGCGGTAACTTACAAGACTTACTGGGGGTGCATCAAATCGCCAGCGGCATTCTAGCTGACAGTGCCATTAACCCTCAGTTGCGGCGTTTGTGGGCACAATTCGACCAATCTTGGTTTCATCCCCCTTCTTTGCCTCCTAGTCTTGCTTTGGAACAGCAAAGACCCTCTTACGGGGAGCTAATCCGCCAAGTGCCGGAAGATGTACTTGCCATTCAAGTTGACCCACCAGCCGAAAATCAACCTGGGTTGTAGTACGGACGCGCTGAATAAATTTTTCTACTAAAATATTATATTCAGCCGGATCTCTACTGCCTTCCCTAGCAAATATCTATTCTCTCGTTTTTTACATGGAGTAAAAAAGACAATTATGGCAACCAAACAAAGAGACAAATCCAGAGATGGTTTTAAAAACAGATTAGAGTCCTATGCTTTATCCCACCTGAAACCGATATGGGACTTTATTCAAAGCAACGAAGGTTTGAAAAAGGCAGTCAACAAAAAGCTGATCAACAATGCGATTTACAAGCTGCCTACTCGTCCGTTTCCCTTTAGTACGCGCGCTTCCTACACCTCCTGGGATTCATTAACCGATCGTACCTATTCGGCATTGCACTTAGCGCCAGCCGAAAAACTTGCCGACAACCTTCCCGCTGCCGAAGATGTGGGTATTTTGTTTAAAAAAATCAACGGAGAGACAAGATATTCTCCTAAATCGACCGTACTGTTTCCTTATTTTGTGCAATGGTTTACCGATGGATTTCTCCGCACAGACCGCGGCAATCATTTAAAAAATACCTCGAACCACGAAATTGATTTGTGTCCGCTTTATGGATTGACTTCTGAGATTACTACAATACTGCGATCGCATCAAGGCGGCAAGCTAAAAAGCCAAATCATCAACGGCGAAGAATATCCCCCTTACTACTACGACGAAAACGGACAAGTAAAAGAAGAATTTAAAGGCTTACCCCGCGCTAACGCCGAGGGAGAAGGCTCCATGTGGGCAAGAGTTCCTGACGAACGGAAGCGCAAATCGTTTGTCATGGGGATAGAAATAGAACGAGGCAACGTCCAAATTGGCTACGTCATGCTCAACACCCTTTTCTTAAGGGAACATAACCGTTTGTGCGATTTGCTCGCCCAAAATTACCCTACTTGGGATGACGAACGCCTATTCCAAACATCCAGAAATATCGTCATCGTCTTGTTGATGAGAATTGTGATCGAAGAATATATCAATCACATCACTCCCTACCACTTTAAATTCAGCACCGACCCCTTGGCATTTACCAATGAAAAATGGTATCGCCCCAATTGGATGCCCTTTGAATTTGCTTTAGTCTACCGTTGGCACAGCGCCCTGCCCGAAAACCTCATATATGACGGTCAAGAAAAACGTATGTGGGAAACAATGTGGAATAACGACCTAATTACCAATAAAGGTTTGGGCGCTTTATTCGAGGAAAGTTCCACTCAACCTGCAAGCATTATTGGTTTGTTTAATACTCCTGATTTCTTGATTCCAGTAGAGGTCGCGAGTATCAAAATGGGTCGCGAAGCCAAATTACGCAGCTACAACGATTACCGCGAAATGTGCGGCTTCCCCCGCGTCACTGACTTCAATCAAATTACTGCCGATGAAACAGCTCAAGAAAAACTGAAAAATCTCTACGGTCACGTTGACAATATTGAATTCTACGTCGGACTTTTTGCCGAAGATCGTGCCTGGGAAAATTCGACGGTACCTCCGATGATCGCCCGCATAGTCGCGATTGATGCTTTCTCTCAAGCTTTAACTAATCCCCTGTTAGCCGAAGGCATCTTCAATGAGAAAACATTTTCACCCGTAGGTTGGGAAGTAATCAACACCACCAGCACCCTAACGCAAATTGTGCATCGCAATATTCCCCAGAAAGATCGGCAGTTTAAGGTTACCTTTGACCTCAAACCACGCGACTAGGAAAAACATTAAAAGCCCCCCTTAATAAGGGGGGTTTGGGGGGATCTTAAACGTAGGGTGAGTTAGCGAAGCGTAACGCACCACCACTGCTAATAAGGAATATCCGGCAGATCGTCAGCTGCATCTACACTGTTCATGTTATCGGGATTAATCTCACCCTGCGTGAGAAAGCGAAAAGTTTCCTGATACAAATTCTTCCAGAAGTGGTTAGTCATTCCCTGACTAACTTCTCTTGGATCGACCATCGGGTGAGGCACAAGGTCACTCGCCTCATACAAATAGCAGCGATGACCCTTAGCTTCACCCCCCAAAGATTGATGAAATTTTTGCAGTACCCGGTTATCCGTAGCATCATCATGTTCTGTCAGCACTAAACAAGTGGGAATATTCCTTAAAGCTTGCAGATTTTTATCGCTGCGAACAAATGCACCAAAACGGTTAGCCGCAGTTAAACAACCTACTGGAAAGCTAACATTTTGCTCCCAAGAAAATTGTCTCAAGTCTAATGGCCCAGTTAAATTAATGTACCGTTCGAGAATTTCATTTTCCACCTCTAGCAAAGGAGCATAGGCGACTACCTTTTTAATCCGAGCCGGTCGCGATGCCGCTAATCCCAAAGCTACCGCACCTCCAACGGATAACCCCACCGTATAAATCGCTCCTGGCATGGCATCCAATTCTGCCAAACGTTCTTGAGCATCATGCAGATAATTCATATGGGAAGAGATGAAATAGCGATTGAAATCTGGGTCGTTATAGCGCTCAATTGCCAATCCGATATCCGCCATATTCGGAGCTAATTTCACTATGCGAGTAACCAGAGACAACATCTGGTTTTTTCTGAGCCGCTGAAATTGCCACAGACTATTACCGCTACGATTAGAAAAAAATTCTGCTAAAACCGGATCTTTCCTTACTCTTTCCCGCAAAGGTTCAAAATATTCAGGTTTTAGATCGATTTGGGGCCAATAATTATCCGGGGGCAGAAAAGCATGACCAGCAAGAGGGATTTGATAAACGTTGAAGTCGTTACGATATAAGTAATCTGCTAATACTTCCATCTGCTTTGGCTTCGCAGCAAAGCCATGAAAAACCATCACAGTTCCGCGAATTGGTTTGCCTGCTTCGTGAATTTGGTAATAAGGGCAGGCACTTTCTCGTTTATTCGGGTCAGCCCACCATTTAAGAAAATAACTTTCAATCGCTTTTTTAGTTGTAGCTATTTGTTCGTCGCTTGGAGTGATGAAGATATCTAAATTAGTTGCCATAGAGACAGCCTCAATGTATTTACTATCTTTAAGATTCAGCTTAAGTTTTACTACGACAAAATAAAATTTATAGTAATAAAATTTTACAAAAATAAGCTATTTTTATTGGTTTTAGATATTGACAATAGTACACCAAAACAGCAAGATTAAAACAGTCAATTGATGTGAATCTCCAACAGCAAAAGTTGAGAACGGCTACGTTGTAAAACTGCGTCTTAAAACAAACAATAACAACAGGAAAAAACTTATGAGCGCTCAAGTTACAACCTCTAAAAGCTCATCTTCTGGAACTGAGCTGGCGACGGTTATTGACATAGATGCAACGGCTAATAACAAAACCAATGCTGTCGTCTTATTTTTGACAGCAGGCACCTATGAAGTGAACGTTATCGGCTCATCGCAAGGGGGAAAGTATGATGCGTGGAGTCTGTGGAATTTTACAACCGGATGCGATGAAAAAGGAGAAAACTGTGTCACCGGGTGGGTGAATGAGTATAATATTACTTCCCGCGAATTTACCATTAATGTTCCCAGTACGGGAAAATATGCGACGGCGGAACAGGCGCTTGCTAATGCTAAAGGTACATCCTTTACGTTGACATCAGATGGTCAAGTTAACTTTTTTGTCAGCGACGACCTGCCACCAGATAACCGTGGGGGAGTTTCCTTAGCAGTGAAAAAAATTAGTCAAGCTGAGGCTTTCCCGCAATTTGCATCAGCTTCTTTGGTTCTTTTGACGATAATTTCTCTTACATTAATCTTACTTTGGCTCGTGATTAGTGTGGTTACTGCTAACCATCCCCTCGGATAAAAAATTGATTGTTGCCTTATCCAGCAGGCGTAAACTCAATCAATAAGAATATAGAGTCCCATTCATTTTATATTGCTCCCATTCATCGTATCATGGGAGCATTTTGTATATTTGTGCCCCACAATCGTGCTTGGCTTGAGAAAAAACTGCTCAATTTCATCCTAATTTCATTTGCTTATGCCAAGCTAAGAATTAGTTCCTCATACACAAACAGCCTATTAACCAGAAGAGCTTGCTTCCTCACAACTTACTCAAAATTGGAACTTATTCTGAAAAGAAAGGCAATAAATAGATTTCTCATATCAGGTGAAAACTATGAGTAAGAAAGTGCTAATTTACACATTGATGAGTTTGTTAACCGGCAGTGCCATTGCGGGAGTAGTATTTGCTAATGGGACGCTAGCTCAATCTTCAAATGCGAGACAGAATTTAAACCAGCAATTCGCTCAAGCTATTCCTCGACCAAGGGGGATGATGGCTCAAGCAGATCGCCATTTCATTGAAATGATGATTCCCCACCATCAGGGAGCAATAGACATGGCAGATCTGGCTTTAACCCGCGCTAAACGTCCTGAGATCAAAAGGCTGGCTGAAATTATTAAAAGAGATCAAACTCGCGAAATTCAGCAGATGCGAACCTGGTATCAAGCTTGGTATGGCACAGAAGTTTCTACGACCTCAATGGGTTGTATGGGAATGATGGGAATGCATGGGAATGAGAATATGATGGGAGATTTAGCAGTGCTGAGAAATGCTGCTGATTTTGATCAAGAATTTATTCGTCAGATGATTCCCCATCATGAAATGGGTGTGAGAATGTCCAGGATGGCACTGAACCACGCTGCTAAATCTGAAATTCGCAACCTCGCTAATTCTATTATCAAATCTCAAACCGATGAGATTAATCAAATGCAACAATTTTACCTAGCGTGGTATCGGCGATCGCCTGATTAAATCACCTTTCCTAAATGGAGTAATCAATGAAGTCTTTTGTTACTGCAATTGCCATAGCCTCAGCTTTATTGCTGGCTCAAAGTTGCTCGTCAACAAACACAGCTCAAAACCAAAATCAAGCCCCTACTCCCAATTCAACTATTGCTGTCAATAAAGTTGAAGAACATGGGGGGCATGGAAGCAGCACCAATCACAGTATGGCGATCGATTTGGGGCCAGCAGATACCGACTATGACCTGCGGTTTATTGATGCGATGATACCTCACCATCAAGGGGCAGTTTTAATGGCTCAAGAAGCGCAGCAGAAATCTAAACGCCCTGAAATTAAACAATTAGCTGGTGATATTATCAAAGCTCAAGATCGGGAAATTCAGCAGATGCAACAGTGGCGGAAAAATTGGTATCCGCAAGCTGGAAATCAAGCAATGGCTTATGATGCCAAAAGCGGTAAAACAGTGGCTATGTCTCCCGAACAAAGGCAAAGTATGATGATGTCTGGAAATTTAGGATCTGCTGATGATTCATTTGATCAGCGCTTCATCGATGCAATGATACCGCACCACGAGGGGGCGCTAACAATGGCTCAAAATGCTCTGAAAAATACCAAGCGTCCTGAAATTAAGCAGTTAGCGCAAGAGATTGTAAATTCACAACAAAAAGAGATCGACCAAATGAAGCAGTGGCGACAGGCTTGGTATAAGCAGTAAAGGCGATGCATCGGCTTGATTAATATACGGCGCGATCGCTCTGTTTTATAGAAAGCGATCGCGCTGTATTTTTAACCTGATTCTGTGTGATTAGCGCTTACAAACACTACCCAAAGCGCGCCAGGTAATTTGACCAACAACTCCATCTACTTTGAGTTTTTGCGCTTTTTGGAATGCTTCTACAGCCTTCTTGGTATCGGCATCGAAATTAGCGTCAAA
>CAYXCW010000164.1:0-15591 GCA_964463555.1 uncultured bacterium | reverse complement strand
TCCCTTGTCTCCCTTGTCTCCCTTGTCTCCCTTGTCTCCCTTGTCTTCCTTGTCTCCCTTGTCTCCCTTGTCTCCCTTGTCTCCCTCATCTCCTTCAATTCGGGCAAAGCCAAAAAATCTAAGCCAGAATTGGAACTGTTAACCCATTTAGTGGGAGAAAGCGATGATTTGGCAGCGTTTACGTAGAACCATAGCTCCCCTCTTGTTAACAGTGTTACTGTTGGTGACGGCTTGTAGTTCCCCGCCTGCTTCTCGATTTGACCAGGCGCAGCGGGAAAGCACGCAACGAGGCGCCGCACCAGCTGTGGTTAAAGAAGCTACACAAGGTAGCGAGTTTAACAAATTCTTTCCCAATGATGGCGATGGTTTCGATCGCGTCTTCGTCCAGGAGAAAAAAGGTTTTGCCGAAGCCAAGCTGAACAAAGGCGGCAAAAACGTAGCCATGCTGTCGATCTCTGATACAGCAAGCACTCCAGAGGCGAGAACTAAATTTCAGAACAGTACCAAACAGATTGGCGGTTATCCAGTCGTCGATCAAGGCGCTAACATCACCGCGGCGCTGGTGGGGAATCGCTACCAGGTGAAAGTTCAATCCCGCGATCCGTCGTTTACCAAGAGCGATCGCGAAGCTTGGCTTGCCAAATTCAACCTTGGCGGTTTGGCAGCCATCAAGTAACAAAAGGCAATGGTTTAGATCGCAATCTTCACAAAAGGTAAAGAATCGTGAGCAAACCGATTTTTCAATTAGTGGACGAGTTGCCCACCGGCGGCTTAACGGTGATGTCGCTGAAATCGTTAGATTTCGTCATTCCCGGCGAGTGGCAAAACATCGTCGGGTTTGAGAATACGATCCGGGCGGTGACGGGAGAAACCGACCAAGACTTGATTCAGCAAATAGGCGATCGCGCCGTATATCTATTCAACGACAAATCCCAAGGCTATCAGCGCGCCTTATGGCTGTATCAAACCGTCGATAGCGCCTCCTCAGCGTTGGGTGCGGCAGCTTTAGCCAACAAAGTCGGCGAAAAAGTCTCGTTTCTCGGTTTCTTAACCAACCTCACCCCCAAAGCCGAAAAAGCTCAAACCATCGACCTCGCAGTTAAATTAGTCGTTGAATTGGTCGCTTTTTGCCAAATCAACGGCATTCCCGGCGACAGCATCGGCGACTTTCTCGCCGCATTGGGCGACTATTCCGGCGAGTCCTTGATGCGGATGGCAGCGCTGGTATGCTTTGATGGTTTGATTCCCCTCGGCCCCGACTTCATCCAAAAAGTGCTAATGTCTGTCAACAGCATGGGGGCATCGGACTTAGAGCAAAACCAAACCTTTAAAGGGGTCAGCGACCTCATACCAGGCGGAAATGCCGCTGGTAAGCTGGGTTTCATCACCCAAAGCTTTGATTCAGTCAAAGGTTGGATGGGCGATTTCGTCATGTCTCGCGGCTTGACGCCAGAAAAGGTAGTCAATAACCTGTCCAACTTTATCGACGTTACCGAAGATAAATTAGACTATCTCGGTGCTTTCTTAGACGTTTCGACCAATTATTACGAGCATACCGGGATTCAAACCCTGGCTCGCCGCTTAATCGAACGCGCCGTGGCTGAAATTTAGCTGTAGGGGCGCGGGTTTTACCCCGTAAAACTACGTAATTTATGGTAAAATCCGCCCCTACTCTGGCGGGTTTTACAATTTTACCCGTGGAACCACGTAATATATAGTCAAGTCTGGGTACAACTAGGGGTAGAGTTTATACTTAAAACAGTGAAAATACGTAATAATATAGGATCAACAGGTAATTGAGCTAAAACTTCTTGGCCTAAAAAGCAGGTTTTAGCAATCAGCCGCAGGATGAAATATAGCAACAGCCAAGGTATTGAGGGCATTTTTAATTCCTGAAATCCCTATGCCCTTAGTAGGTTTTTGGATTGCCATTGCATCCATCTAACAAGAGAATCCGAAAAGCGGTTAAACGAGTCGGTAGTTAATATCAAGCGAGAAGCACTTCTTCTTCCCTGGGAAATATATGAGCAAAACTAAACCCATCGATGATTTAGTTGATAACCTGCCAATGAGTAACATGACAGTTTATATGTTACGCGCTTTGGACTCGGTTGTTCCTGGCGAATGGCAGAACTTGGTAGGGTTTAAAGATACCGTTCGTGCTGTTACCGGAGAAACCGACAAAAAAACGGTTAAAAAAATCCGCGATCGCGCCCTAGAATTATACGCAGATCCTGCCCAAGGATACCAGCGCGCCCTGTGGATTTACCAAACCGTCGATAGTGCCGATAGCGCCATCGGTGCTGCTGCAATGGCGAATAAAATCGGAGAAAAAATCGGCTTTCTTTCTTTCTTAAATAAACTAACTCCCAAAGCCGATACGCTACAAAGCATCGATTTATGCCTAAAATTGGTCGCCGAATTGCTCGCCGTATCAGCAATGAACCAGATTTCAATTACCAACATCAACTCGCTAGCAGGCTTATTAACTCAATATCACAACGAATCTTTGATGCGAATAGCTGCCTTAATTTGCGTTGATGGCATTATCCCCCTCGGCCCGGATTTTATCAAGAAAGTACAAGCAAATTTTGCCACGCTTAATCCGGCAGTTTTACAGCAAAATTCCACCTACCAAAACCTCAGCAACATGATTCCCGGAGGCAGTGTCGGCGATAAGATCGGCTTCATCAATCAAAGCTTTGGCGCGATGCAAGGTTGGATGGGTAATTTCGTCAATTCCCATCACATTACCCAACAAGGATTGCTGAGCAACCTACAAAAATATATGGACATCGCCGATAGTAAATTAGACTACGTTGCCGCATTCCTCGACATGACAACTAACTATTACGAACATACAGGTACTCAAACCGTTGCGCGTCGCGTAATTGAACGCGCAGCAAGGGAGATTTAGGCTCTCCCCCAACCCCTCTCCTGCAAGGAGAGGGGCGCAGCAAGGTTCGGTAATTTTTTTTACTAAGCCGATTGGTGTTTGTTTTTATGCTGATATTTAAACCTACTGTAAAAATAAATAAAACTAATTTAACCAGTTGTTGCGAAACAGGCGCAATCGTTAAGTTTTCATTTGTGCGTAAAGTATGAAATAAGATTGCCTCCTGCTGGGATGATAAACCAAAAATCACAAAGACAAGGTAAAAATAGATATACGCTAAAAAATGAAATCAGGTATGTCAAATAATTCTTCCAAAGCGCGATTAATAGAAGTGTTCTCCGCCATTCAAGGCGAAGGACTCAATGTTGGAATGCGGCAGATTTTTATCCGCTTTGCGATTTGCGATTTGCGCTGCCATTTTTGCGATAGTTCTCACACTTGGGGCGCGCCGCCGACTTGCACCATCGAGAAAACACCAGGACGCCGGGATTTTGAGCTACACGCCAACCCCGTAACCCTAGAAAAACTACTGGAATGGGTAGAACGACAAAATAAACCGGGGTTGCACGATAGCATTACCCTGACGGGTGGCGAACCCTTGCTGCACGCTCCTTTCTTGGTACAATTTTTGCCCCAGGTGCGTGCTTTAACCAAGTTGCCGATTTACCTGGAAACCGGAGGGCATCGTCCCCAACAGCTGGCAATGGTTTTGCCTTATATCGATTCCGTGGGGATGGATATCAAGCTGCCCAGCGTCAGCGGCGAAAAGCATTGGCAAGCACACGCAGAATTTCTCCAGCGCTGCTATAAAGCACGAGTTGAAGTTTTTGTCAAGCTGATTGTTTCCAATAGAACCAATCCAGGGGAGTTAAAACAAGCGGCTGAATTAATCGCAGCTTGTGACCCGACGATTCCGGTATTTTTACAACCCGTGACGGCAATCGATCTGTCGAGCAAGCTGGGGTGTGCGCCGGTGTATCCGCCAGAACCAGATCAGCTATTGAATTGGCAGGGATTGATGAAGCGCAGCTTGAAGCAGGTGCGAGCGATCGCGCAAACTCATAAAATGATCGGTCAGCTTTGATTGATGAAGAATTTATGAAGCGATCCGAGAATTTTATGAAGGTTTCGTGTAATAAATTTTACTTAGTTTTGCCTTAACCTGATATTAATACTGATGTCTGATGCTGAAAAAAGCTAAGTTTTTTGGGATCAAACATGGTTCAGGCAAGGCATTGGCTTTCAGGGTTGGGTTCCCTGGTGGCATCTACCTTATTATTCGCAGGAAACACCAACTCTGCATCCGCAGTTTCCCTGGTTAATACGCTGACAATACCTGGTGGAAATACGGATTTATTCCCCACCAGTGGCAACAGTGCCAACGTCAACCGTTTAGGGCTGTTTTCCGATCTCTACTACGACCGCTATAACAACGTATATTACAGCCTCGCCGACCGGGGGCCAGGTGGGGGTGTGATTCCCTACCAAACTAGGGTGCAAAAGTTTTCTTTGGATGTCAATCCTACTTCCGGCGCGATTGGCAATTTCAATTTGTTAGAAACGATTCTGCTGACGAAAGACGGTAGCAGTTTTAACGGGTTGAATCCCAGGCTGCTGAATGGGAATGCGGCAACCCTGGGTTTAAGTTTAGATCCGGAAGGGTTGGCGATCGCTCCCAACGGTAATTTTTACATTTCCGATGAATACGGCCCCTCTGTATATGAATTTAGCCCCAATGGGTCGTTTATTAGGGCTTTCCAGACGCCAAATAATTTACTCGCAAGAGATAGCAGCGGCAACCTTAATTATGTCGATGGTCGCGCCACGATTACCAGCGGTCGTCAAGATAACCGCGGGTTTGAAGGATTAACCCTCAGCCCAGATGGTAGTAAACTATACACCCTGCTGCAAGACCCCCTCGTAAATGAAGGTGCCAGTAACGACGGACGGCGCAGCCGCAACTTGAGAATGGTAGAATTTGATACTGCAACGGGGCAAAGTACGGCGCAATATATTTACCAGGTAGAAGCCCTGGCAGATATCAATTCTCGCATTCCTGGAACTGCAAACGATTTTAGTGCAACTGCCCAAGGGCGTAATATTGGCATCAGCGCCATTACTGCATTAAATAACAACGAATTTTTGGTACTGGAGAGAGACAACCGAGGTTTAGGCGAAGCAGATCCAACAGCCAGTTTACCCGTTGGTAGCAAGCGGGTTTATAGAATAAATCTTGCCGGTGCAACGAATGTCAGCAATATTAGTTTAGCCGGGGCAAATTCATTACCATCGGGCGTGACAGCGGTTAACAAATCGCTCTTCCTCGACATTGCCGATATTTTGAAAACCAAAGGACAAATTATTCCAGAAAAGATGGAAGGTTTGGCAATCGGGCCGCAACTTGCTGATGGTTCCTATGCACTTTTAATCGGCACCGATAACGATTTCAGCGTCACTCAAGGTTTGGTTGGCGAACAGCTTGATGTTTGCACGAATGGTACAAACAGTACGCTAGTGCCGATTGATAGCGGTTGTCCGGCTTCGCAACCTTTGATTCCAACTTATCTCTATTCGTTCAAAGTTAGCAGTGCGGAATTAGGTAACTTTGTACCACCGGAAAAAGTACCCGAACCGACAGCAACCGCTGGATTAGTGTTATTAGGATTGAGCGGTTTTTGGTTGAAAAAGCGTTGAATTAAAATTCATCCTTAAAGCCTAAAACCATTGCAATGGGTTGGAACAAGTAGGGGCACGGCATCAGCCATCTTCTGCATCGCCACCAAGATCTTTGATTGCCGTGCCCAGACACCGCTCAAAAGAACATATGTTAGTTGGCTAGCTGCTTGCGGCGACGCACCATTTGTAATATTGCTACCGTCGAGAGTAAGCCAATAATAGTAGAGGGTTCTGGTACTTTTTCTATTTCCAAATCTTCTTCAAACAAATCGTATTCGGCAATTTCAAATCCTTCATCAGAACCCTCGATTGGGTAAAAATCCTCATCTAAAGGTAAACTATCACCTATCTCCGCACGACCTCTACCTTGACTGGCGCTACTTCCGGAAGGGGGGATAGCAACGCGGTTGTTGCTGCGTCCAGATGATGAAATGACTCGATCGATCCAACTCGCAAATGACGACACCCGCGTATTTACCGCTACCTCGCCGTACCTCGACCCACCGTCGCCGCCAGAAACGACACCAGCCAGCAGTCCGTTAAGGAACAGCCCACCGCCGCTGTCTCCTGGTGCTGAGGTGTATTCCAGGTTGAGCGCGTAGGGCGACCCCATGCGGTTTCCATAAGGCCACTCGGGATTATCGAAGTCTGTGTATAGTATGCTGCCGTACCAACCACCATAGCCATCTATTACATTGTTTCCAGCCCGCTTGCGCCCACCCCTATAGATATCCCCGGTATATCCGGTACCCGTACTACCAAAGCCCACGTAGGTAGTAACTTGTCCCCGTTCGTTTCTGTTTCTGTACAAGTTGCTTGGTGTAACATTCCTCACTGGGCTACTCAGTCTCATCAGAGCGATATCATAGCCTGCATCAAAGCTTCCTTGGGTTGATAGCCATCCGTGATAGGGGACGAGGTTGGTGGTAGTGTATCGCCGTCCGCCAATTGAAAAGCCTAAGCTTCTCGGAAAAAATCCTCGCTCGAAATCGGCTACGCAATGTCCGGCTGTTAGTACCCAACTGGAATTAATTAAAGTTCCCGAACAAGAAAATTGACCGTTATAGTTAATCATGCCGACGCTGGAAAAAGAGTTGGCAAGGTTTGTGTACTGCCAATCGTAGCGATCGTGTCGAATTGTACCAGCTTCAGCGATCGCTCCCACGCTAACTGTCGCCATTATTGCTGCAAACCCCGAACTAGCCCACAAGTTGATTTTCATACTTCTATCCAGACTTTCCTTAATTTGTGAGAAATATTCGCCAAGGCTTTATTTCTCCTTATAGTGAGATAGTATTTGGAAAGTCAAGTTTTGCGAGCGGTGAGATCGCGGAAAAACCATGAAGAAACGGTTAAGATTTGCATACAGGGCTTGATAAAAGCAATAAAGCAAGCCTGGTAAGTGTTTCGGGCTTCTAGGTCTGTGATGGCGAAGCCGATCGAAAGGTCGCGTCAACGTTAAATACACTTAAGTGTGAACTTAAACGATATTTTTAAATGAAACAAATGCCAAATCTTCCATCGACCATCAGGTACTGGCCTGCCCCGACACCCCAATGACGGCGTCAAAGTAAAAATGTTCTTATAGGAACATTATTTATAGCGGATTGCAGTCGTATGAGGTACACCGAAGGTTTGTGAAGCGGCACCCTTAAGGGTGCCGCTTCACAAACGAAGTCAAAAAGCTGTACCTCACTCACTTGCAATCTGCTGTATAGAAATGCTCAATAGCGAGAAACCCGGTTTCTTTAAGAAACCGGGTTTCTGAGGATTCAATAGAGCGATCGCAACCAAAAAAATCCCTTTGCTCGGCACCTTACTTCGACCCGCTTAGGGATCAATCCTTCTGGGAATAACGCTCTGATTCTTTCCTCGTAAACACAGCTGGCTTCTCCATTTCCGAGGTGAGATAAGCAACTGCCATCCCCTGGGAGTTATGCGCCCATCCTACCCTTCCTTGGGGGTCTATAAGGATGCAACCTGCTTCTCCGGTAACTTTCTGCTTGAGAATCTCGATTGCCATTTGTGCTGCCTCGTCTGGATGTCTGTCATCAGACAGCAAATCGACAGCCGTCTTCGCAAGCACTACTGGGATAATCGACTCCCCATCACCCGTCGTCGAGCAAGCCCCGAGTTGACCATCAGCGTACAACCCACAGCCGACCACCGCTGAGTCACCGACGCGCCCCGGTGGCTGATTCGCAACGCCTCCCGTCGAGGTTCCGGAGACTAGGATGCCGTTGGCATCCAGGGCGACACAGCCAACGGTGGCGGGGCGATCCATAACCGCTTCCTGCTTCTCGAAGTGCTGCCGCTGCTCGTAGGTAATCAAGTCCTTTGGTTTGCACATCTCAAAACCATTCTCGCGGGCGAAACGTTCTGCACCCTCTGAAGCTAGCAGCCTGGGTTTCTCCTCCATAATCTTTCGCGCCACCGAGATCGGATGGGACAGTCCCTGAACTGCCACGACTCCCCCCCAAGCTAGGTTATCCCCCTCCATCATCCCCGCGTCTAGGTACACTTCTCCATCGGTGTCGAGAGTCGCGCCCATGCTGGCGTTAAAAGTCGGGTCATCTTCCAGTACGCGGATAGCTGCCTCAACGGCGTCTTTGGCACTACCACCACGCTGGAGTATTGCCCAACCCGCCTCTAATGCTGCCGTACAACCATCAATATTGGCTTTAGCTTTGCCGTCTTCGATGGTTTTTGCTCCACCATGAACGATGATGGCTAGTGTCATATATGGCTCCTTAATCTAATTTTAGTTCTATATGTAGGGTGCGTTAGCGATCGCGTAACGCACCATGACACCATGTTTAGTGTCGTTGCGTAAGCGCTGTATTTAATACCAAATCCGCTGCCATGTTCTCCCTTTTAAATCAACCGCAAAGGCGCGTTAGCGAAGCGATTCGCGATAGCGAATTAGTATGCGAAGAAGAAGAGAAAGAAGATCAGGAGGTTTTGGTATGATATAAGTAAGAATAAATGTTTATGATCGATTTTTGCTTCTATCTGAGGGATAGATGTAATGTAAATTATTACTGTATTTTTGATTACCAAAAACCTTAACTGAGCAATTGCAATCCCTTGTTCTGTAGTTTCTGCTCAATCTGCTGCATTTCCTGGATGGTTTCTCCAGTAGCGATCGCATAAATCTCAGTATATATCTTTCCGTATCTAACTTTCTCCAAAGCCGACAAGATAATAAAATCCTTGCGTTCCAATTCTGGTTTCAACGCCACTAGAATCGAATCCAATGTCCCATCCATGCGGTAGTCAGTGGAATATTTAGCAACTTCCTTTCCCAATCCTAGTAGGGTATGGCGCTGCAAGCAAAGTGGAGTTGAGCCATTGACTCGAAAATTGGCATCGATCGCATAAAATTGTCCGTCTCGATCTTCCAACACGTCGAAGCCAATAACGCCGAAATAACCTCGTCGATGTGCATATTGACCAACAGCAGCTATCATCTTAAAAAATTTGGTCATATCGGTTTCGCGATAGTGAATCAGTCCCCCTAAATAATTGCCTGATTCTGTGACGAGTTGCGTTGTGGTACCGATGAGGGTAATCTCTCCCGCTTTGTTAATGTAGAATTGTACGCAATAGTTTTCTACCGCATTTTTGACAAATTCCGAGACAATAATTGTATCGAGCAATTCAATATCGAGATATTTCCTTACTTCTTCAAAACAGTAGTTTAAATCGCTGGCATTTCTGATAATATAAGTGCCTTCCCCTGAAAGTCCGTGGGAGGTTTTGATCAAATAGGGCAATTGCTCTGGTAACTGAATATCTTTGAGATTGATTTCGTGCAGATTGTAGCTTGAGTATTTCGGACATTGCACTCCTAATTCAGCTAGGGTTACTTTGCTAAGCAAGTGATAGTGGGTATCTGGATTGACGGCGTGTTTTTCCGGTTTGAGACGATCGAAGGGAAATAAAGTAACGATCTTTTCAAAGCTTAAACTGTGGCTGAGTTCGTCCAAATAAGTCGAGCAATCTAACATTACCGCATTGGTGTAACTAAAGCCAAAATGCTCGCGCCAGTAGTCAATCAGCAAGTTTTGGGGTGGAATAATGACAACTCCTGGAAGCGCATCGCCCAACACAGCAAGATTTTTCCAAGGTTCCTTTTGGCAAATTTTATCAAAGGATGTTTTGGTAGCTTCACTACTACCGTCTTGAATAAAGTATTTTTTCCTGTTGGGGTAAGCAGCCCAACTCGCAGTTGCTGGATAATTTAAAATGAATGCATAACCTGCATCCGTAATGTCAGTAGCAAACAAATCGGAGAAAGAATTACCTTCAAAGTATGGAAAGTCGGATGTCAAGTTCATAAAAAACTGCCTTTGTTTATGCGGAATTAAACCAGAGCAAAAAATTCTTCGGCAACTGAAGGGTGAATGCCGATAGTTGCATCGAAGTCTTTCTTTGTTGCGCCCATGCGAAGGGGTAGGGTGAGACATTGAACGATCTCAATGGCTCCTAGTCCTACCATGTGAATGCCTAACACTCGCTCGGTTGTAATATCAACAACTAACTTAATTAAAACTTTCTCTTCCCGTTTAGCCAGACTGTGGAAAAGAGGACGAAATTCAGAGCGATCGCACCTCAAAAAATCACCAATCTTTTCCCGCGCTTTTGCTTCGCTTAAGCCAACTGTAGCCGCTTCGGGAAAGAAACTAACCACGCTGGGAATGCATTCATAACTGATAGTTTGGGGTTGATTACCAAATTGGGTATCGGCAAAAGCTCGCGCCTGGGCGATCGCAACCGGAGTATAAGTCAAGCGATTGGTACAATCTCCAATTGCAAAGATATTCGCTTGTGTAGTTCGGTTTTGATTGGTTACTGCGATCGCATCAACTTCGACGTAGCAATTCCTACTTTTACTAACCTTAACTCCGGCTGCTTCTAGATTCAATCTGCTTAAATTCGGCGCCCGCCCCGTGACGCAAACAACTGTATCTACACTCAATGTATCCGGAGAAGTTCCCGATAGTGTCAAATGCAATTGCTCTCCGTGAATTTGTTCAATTTTTTTAACTGCGCTGTTGTTGATAATTTGAATACCCCGCCTGTTCATGCCCTCAGTAACAGCCCTGCAAATATCTGCATCAAAATCAGATAAAATGCCATCTTCAAGACTTATCAGAGTCACAAACGAGCCAAGCATTCTCATAATACCAGCCAATTTCACGGCAATATAATTGCCGCCAATGATTGCGACATGTTTTGGTTGCTGCTCGAGATCGAATAGTTCCCGCGAAGTGATAGCATATTCAATCCCAGGAATTTGAGGCTTGACGGCTTCTCCTCCCACCGCAATTAAGATTTTTTCAGCCGTAATTTGGCATCCTTCAATGTCTAAAGTATGAGGATTAATCAAGGTAGCGCGCCCTTTAATAAGCTCAACTCCTGCTTTTTCTAACGCTCGCTTATGTAAGTCGCTGAGGCGGAGGATTTCTTCGTTCTTAGCAACCATGAATTGATGCCAATCAAAACTGGTTTGAGGTGGTTTCCAGCCATAACCAATTCCCTCTTGATACAATTCGGAAAAGCTAGCAGCGTATGACATCAGTTTTTCGGGAATGCAACCTCGGATGACACAGGTACCCCCGACTAAATCTTGTTCTGCGATCGCAACGCGCGTACCATACCCCGCCGCCCGCTCCGCAGCAGCAAGACCACCCGGCCCCGCACCAATTACAAAAAGGTTATAATCAAATTTCATCGCTTTATAGATTTAGATTTCAGTTACTAAGTCATAGTTGTGACAGCGGTAATTGGGAATTGGTAATTGGTAATTGGTAATTGGGTTAACAAGGTTTTGCCCTCAGTACAATTACCCATTACCCATTACCAGTACCGCTCGATGTAACTAGCAACTTACGTTACTAGCTGCTAATAAATTCTCGACAGCCCTAGCAATCGCAGCTTCATCCTTAAAGCTTGTCTTAACTAGACTAAAGGAATAGTTTTAGATTAAGTAACTTTGTTACCAACAATACAAAAGATTGGCGTAATGTCAAAGCTGCAACGGCTGCGATCGCTGTCGTTCTAAACTAAAATGATGCCAGAGGGTTTTCGGATATACTTTTGCGCCTGAGCCAGATGGATTTTAGCCAATTGCTTGTAGAAAAAATAGATGCGATCGCAAAACACTGGGTGGAAACAGTTCGCCGCGATCGCCAGATAGCGAGTGCGGACGATTTACCGTATTCAGCTATACAAAATCATCTGCCCGACGTGCTGAGAGCGATCGCAACGGTGCTTTCCCACTACCAGGATAGCGATATCGAAACCATCGTGCAGAATAGTTTGGAACATGGAGTTCTGCGCGCTGCACAAGGTTTCACACCGATCGAAATTGCGCGCGAGTATCGTTTACTACGCCAGACGATCTTTTCTAGTTTAGAAGCCTATTTATTGCAGGGTACGGTTCAAGATGCGATCCGAACTTATAATCTGATAGACGCGACGATTGACGAAGCCATTTCCCAGTGCTTTAAAAGTTATGTCGAACAGCGATTACACGAGCTACAATATCTGCACGCTCAAGCAGAACTAACAAATCAAGAATTGACTCGCTTGGTAAAAGATAATCAAGACAACCTCTCTCAACTAGCTCACGAACTAAAAAACCCTCTCAATTCAATCATTGGCTATTCAGAATTAATTTTACGCTCTTCACGCAAGCACAGTGAAGTTAAAGACACCGTTCCCCATTTAGAACACATCGAAAGAGTGATCCGCAATGGCAGACATTTACTCCGCCTGATCAACGATACGCTGGAAATGTCTCGCTGTGAAGCCGGGAAAATGCAACTGCATCCAGTCCCGACGGATGTGCGCTGTTTAATCAAAGAAGTGTTTGAAATGTTGCAGCCTCTGGCTACTGCGAAAGGGTTACAGATGGAGGTTGATTGCGATGCAGATAGCGGCTTAAGCTGTCCCGAAAAAGTTGTCACAGATCCTCTGCGATTGCAACAAATTATCACCAACCTGCTCAGCAATGCGATTCGCTACACAGAATCGGGAACTGTCCGATTAAGCTGCCAGATGTTACCTAATAACCTCTGGTCTATTGCAGTCAGCGACACTGGAGTTGGGATTGCTCCAGAAGACCAGCCGCATATTTTTGAACCCTTCTTTCGCGCTGGGAATACCGAAAATTATGCCCTCAATAGCACTGGTTTAGGGTTAGCAATTGTTTCGCAGTTAGTAAATCTAATGCAAGGCAAAATCGAACTGGTATCCCAGGTAGGATTTGGCAGCACTTTCACTGTTATCTTGCCTCTAGAAATCAAAACTATTCAATCGGTTGCTTAACTTTCAGAACTTAACCAAACCTATCACCTTTGTTTCTGCTTAGATCCCCCTAAATCCCCCTTAATAAGGGGGACTAAGAATCAGGTTCCCCCCTTTTTAAGGGGGGTTAGGGGGGATCAAACCAACAATATTTGTAACTAGCAACTTGAGTTATCTATAGTTTACAAGTCGAAAATTAATCGATAGAAACCCGGTTCCTTTACTCACATCTTGCACCTACCCGATAAACAGCCCTGAAATAAATTTCACATCTGAAAGCTTAAGTTAGCTAAAGCTAACTAAAATCAAGGTTTTAACCCGTTAAAACGGGTTTTAGCTTCCTCGCTGTCAAATTTATTTCTGTTGGCTCTGGTGCAAGATGTGAGTTTAGGTAAAACCCGCCCCTACAGCATCAAAAATTATACACAACCTCAGCTAGCGGACATCATATTATCTACGACAATGTAGCCTAAACTCAGACTTTTATCAGATTAAAATATCCCAGTTACCTGCTCAAACAATGTAATTACGTTGCGGCTGAGAATCAAAATGGAATATTTACAATACTCAGAGCAAGAAGCTTACCTTCTGTCCTTAGCTGGCAGACTGCTGCTAGAGAATAGTGTGAGGACTGAGGGAGTCCACCAAGCAGTCGATCGACTGGCGAAAGCACTTGGCATTGAAGTGCGGGTGTTTGTGGAGTACAAAGCGCTGATGTTGACCATAAAAACGGGCTACCACTTCTCAGCGCGCGTCAGCACACCTGTTCCGCTGATGAAAATCGATATGGCTTTGACAAATCAAGTGCTTCACCTGATCGAAGAAGTGGAGAAAACCGGAAAAGAACAACAAGATGCGATCGCTCAGCTAGAGAAAATCAGACAGACACCACCACTTTACCATCGCTGGCTAGTTGTACTCATGCTAGGACTGGCAGCAGGAGGATTAGCCAAAATTTTTGCCGGTGACTGGTTGTCTTTTGCGATCGCGGGATTTGCCACCGCCATCGGAGTCATTCTCCGGCAGGAATTAAGCAAGCGGCAATTCAACTTTTTCTTAATTATCTTCGCTGCCGCCTTTGTCGGGGGCATTTTGTCAGGTGTAGCAATTCGACTCGGTTTGACTTCTACCCCTGAAGTTTGCCTATTGGTACCCTCGATGATGTTGGTTCCAGGGGTACATCTGATTAACGCCGTATTGGATATGGTTGAAAATCATATGTCCGTTGGCATTGCCCGCTTAGGTTTTAGCTTGATGACACTGGGAGCAATTTTATTTGGTTTGCTACTCTCAGCCAACTTAACTGGAACATTAATCGCCGTCAGCAGCAACATTACAGCACTATCTTTGGGTGAAGATATTATCTTTGCCGGATTGGTAGCAGCCGGTTTTGCTGTTGCCTTTAACGTTCCCAAAAAGATTTTGTGGGCTTGCATCCTTTGCGGGATGATTGGGCATGGGGTACGACTTTTATGCATTCAGTTTGGACCCGGAATAATTTGGGGTAATTTAATTGCCTCTACCGTTGTCGGCTTAATGGCAATGTATTTTTCTCGGTGGTATAAAAGCTCAATTGCAGCTATTTCCTTTGGGGCGGTAGTAGGAATGATTCCTGGCATCTTTGCCTTTCGCGCTGGCAGTGGCTTGATTCAAATCATGACTTTAGGCAGCAATGCGGAATTGCCCCTAATTGCTAATACCATCGTCATGACTGGTACGGCTGTGCTGATGACCTTGGGCATTCCCTTGGGGATAGGTATTCCCTCTATCATCTTTGGGCGGCGTCGCTAGTGCCATAATAAAAAAACCTCACCCAGTTGTTGCGTAGGGACACGGCATCATAGATATCTCGGATAAACAGATAACTTTGATCGTGCCGTGTCCCGGCTGATGATTATGGGTAATCGACCCGACATGATATTAGTCTTGTAGGGGCGGGTAAAACCCTCCACCTTTGATCCCAAGCCCATTGTTTTGATCAACCCGCCATGAGCGCGATGCTATTGAGGAGAATTCATCATATCTTTTAATCGCAAAGATGCCTTAACTCTCGCCAATAATTCATCGTAATCAATTGGCTTACGGATGAAGTCATTAGCTCCTAAATCTAATCCTTTGGCTGCATTAGCATCTTCATAAGCCGTAATCATCAGAATCGGAATAAAAGCAAGTTTTTTATTTTGCCGAATCCGCCGAGTTACTTCATAACCATCCATTCCAGGCATCATCGCATCCATCAACACTAGATCCGGGGGTGATGCTTCTACTTTGGTTAATGCTGATTTGCCATTTTTAGCAACATCAACCTCATAACCTTCGTCTGTCAAAATCGCCTGTAGCAGTGCCACATTATCTTCTATGTCATCAACAACCAGAATCCGCTTAGCTTGACGGTTAGATTGAAAAGAAACCATAAAATAAAACCTCTTATAAATAACAATACAGATAAAAATTGTTAATTTTTACCATGTTGTTCTTATATAATTGCTATTTTATGGCTTGTTTCCATCTTCCCTGAAGCGTAATTTCCAATTTTCGCATCTCGTTTAAATTGAACGCTGACTTAAACATTACAATTTTTACAGCTACTTAAGGAAGAGTTTTTTGTTAAATTTGATTTGTGACTATCAATACAAACGCAAATCTACGCCGACACCCTGAAGGGTGCGGCTACACAAACTGAGCAACGCCTTCGCGGGCTAAAG
>CAYXCW010000163.1:0-15962 GCA_964463555.1 uncultured bacterium | reverse complement strand
GGGGTTAGGGGGGATCAAACCAACCATATTTGTAACTAGCAACTTGCGTTAATTAAGAATTTATTAATTAGTTTGGCAGTTGCTAGAAAAATCAAAAGGAATCAGGTACAAGGGGGTAAAAACAGTTGCACCTTCTCCCCTTTCTCATCGCCGCCGGAGAACTTCCAGCAGGGTGATAAATGCTTTTGGAGGCGGGGCGGTAACGGAAATCCAATCTTCAGATATGGGATGCTGTAGGGTGAGTTTCCAGGCGTGGAGTGCCTGTCCCGGCAAGTTTACACCGATGTCCCGCCCGGAACCGTACAGGGGGTCGCCGACGATGGGATGTCCCATATAAGCGCTGTGAACCCTAATTTGGTGCGTGCGTCCAGTTTCTAGCTGAAAGTGGATTAACGTGTAATTACCGAGTCGTTCTTTAATTTGCCAGTGGGTGATGGCGGGGCGTCCGCCTTTTTCTTCTGGGACGACTGCCATTTTTTTCCGGTCAACGGGATGGCGTCCGATGGGTTGGTTTACGCTACCGCTTGCGGTTTTGGGAACGCCGTAGACGACGCCTAGATATTCGCGGCGGGCGGTTTTGGCTTTTAGTTGTGCTTGTAGGTGTTGGTAGGCTTGATCGGTTTTGGCGATCGCGATCGCTCCGGTAGTATCCTTATCCAATCGGTGGACAATTCCCGGACGCTGTTCGCCGCCAATTTCGGCTAAAGGACAATGGGCTAAAAGGGCATTGACAAGCGTGCCATCTTGGTGTCCGGCGGCGGGATGAACGACTAATCCGGCGGGTTTGTTGAGGATGAGTAAATGGTCATCTTCGTAGAGGATATCGAGGGGGATGTCTTCGGGTTGGATGTGGGTGGGTTGGGCTGCGGGGATGGTAAGGTGGATGCGATCGCCCGGTTTAACTTTGGCGTTTTTATCGGTACAGGTTTCGCCGTTAATTTCCACGCACCCTTGTTCTATCAGCTTTTGGATGCGAGAACGGGATAAATCGGATAATTGGTTAGATAACCAGCGGTCGAGGCGGTCTGACTTTGTTGGTGTCAGAATTGCGCTGGTTTCGTTCAATTCTAGCTGGATTTCTGAGTTAGATATGTTGATTGAGCTGAACTCGTCTATCTTCTATTTTGGCTTTGATTGCACCGCTCCAGGACGCAGAGGTAGGGTTATTTGGGTGAACCAAAGGAAAATCAAGACCTAGAATAGTGATGCTTCATAGAAAGAAACCCGGTTTTTCTCAAAAACCGGGTTTCCGATCGGCGATCGCTTATCTTTATAGTGCGATCGCTTTAACCGCAACCTGATTAAGAATCTGTGTCAAATGATGCTCAGGATATCGCAAACAGAAAACTCCACTACTTCCCAATTGCATCATTTCTTCCGATACTGGCAAGATTCCTGCGACGGGAATATCGTAAGTCATCTCTACTTTTTCCTGAAGTTCAGAAACGTTTATTGTGCTTACTACTTTGTTGATCGCAATCAGCATCTTGGGAACTTTGAGTTGGCGGGCAATATCAACGGTAACAGCAGTTCCCTGAAAATCTTGACTGTCGGGGCGCAGAATTAAAATTAACAGATTGGAAATCGCAATCGATAGCAATGTTTCTCGACTAAGACCGGGATGAGTATCGAGAAATAGGTAATCTAATTCAAGTTCTTTAATCAATCTCTGGAATCCAGAATTTAGCAAATTTACGTTATAACCTTCGCTAATAATCCGGGCAATTTCATTCACGTTAATGCTGGAGGGGATGAGAAAGATTTTACCTTTTTGTTCGATTCCTATAGTAGAACTGACATCGTAAGCTGTATCTTGAATTGAGCAGCGATTCCACAAGTAATCATTTAAAGTTTTTCTTGGTATATTGCTGTTAAAAATGGTATGAATGCCTGGGGATTGTAAATCGGTATCTACCACCGCAACTCGCTTTCCTTGGAGTGCGATCGCTACTGCCAAATTTGCCGTTAAATTGGATTTTCCTGTTCCGCCTCGGTAGGAATGAATTGCAATAATTTTTGGCATATATCACCTCATCCAAAATTTAAAAGAGCAAATTCAGGATTTACGGAGCGATCCCCCCAACCCCCCTTGCCAAGGGGGGCTTTTAGTTAGATTAAACTTTTGCCCAGGGGGGCTTTTAGGTCGATCGGAGAAGTTCAACGTCTGCTAGTAACTCTTGAAAATAGTCGGATTGGGTAATGGCGGCGACTTGATGCGATCGCTTGTTTTGATCGATCTCGATTGGCATCTGGTAAAATTGACTTTTGGGAGGCTCGATAATAGTTTCCAGCAAGATTTCCAAGTGAGCTTTTTCTTGCTTTACAACTGCCAATTCTCGCTTCAAAGCTGCGATTTCTGCCCGTAATTTGCCTTCAGTACCGATATCAAGGGAATATTGGCGCATTATCCGCTCCATTGGTATCAAAACCCGCGTAGAGAGTTTCTTCTTCAGGATCGCGCGCTCCAGCGACCTTGCGAAAGATCAGTAGTAGAGCAAAAAGCATCGGGTAAAGCTGATCTTGACAAATATGTAATTTTATGCTAATTAAAAAGGTTTTGTAGGGTGCGTTAGCGGTAGCGTAACGCACCGAGGCAGACATGATAGGCGGTGCGTTAGACTTCGTTAACTCAGATTTTGCACCTACCCGATAAACAGCCCTGAAATAAATTACTTGCTCAAAGCTTAAGTTAGCTAAAGCTAACTAAAATCAACGTTTTAACCCGTTTCAACGGGTTTTAGCTGTAGAGACGTTACATGTAACGTCTCTACAGCCAGAAATTTATTTCTGTTGGCTCTGGTGCAAGATCTGAGTTAACGCACCCTACATTTAAAATCTTTGCGTAAGTCTGATTGTAAACTGTTCCAGGCGTAGAGGACGCAGAGAAAGAAGAAAGAGAAATTTTGATCGATTTTGTTTAATCCTGTCTAGGATTGACAGGGGAATATTCCCCAAACCGCCAACGCATGGGAGTGGAATTTTTTGTTTCTAAGACTTCTTCGATGTCAAATTCTACCAAACGTTGCGCCCCAGCGAAGGCATTTAAGCGTTTTTCATCCCAAATTAATGTGGCTTTTCCAGTCAGTTGCAGAGTATGTCCTTGTTCAAAATTAATGAATAAAATACCGGCATTGGGATTGATAGCTAGATTGCCGAATGTTTGAAACATATTATTACCGGAATAATCGGGAAATACTAGCTTTTTGCTGTGCAAAACTTGCACGAATCCCGGATATCCTCCGCGATGGGATGCATCTGCACCAATTTCAGGATGAGAACTAGCGATGAAAAAAGTATCGGCTTGTGCAATCCAATTTTGTTGATGGTGGGTTAAATAATCACTGCTAGTGATTTCAGGCTGTTTTAGCGACTCAGTTATTTCTGTTTCCAAGTAGCGGACTTGAATGTACTTTGGACAGTTAAAGAATACCTGCTGAATCTGTAGGTTAATCTGTCCTTCTGGCTGGATTTCAGCCTTGCCATTTAGACGCAAACGCCTGCGATTTGCTAATGCGATCGCCAAAACTCCCATTTGACCATCACTTTGCAAGTTTTGGTACAGCACATCGCCATAAATAATGTTGGCATTAATCTGGATCATCCGCTCAGTTAACACTTGTAAAAATCCAGATGTTCCAGTTAACAAAGATGCCCAAACTCTGCCGTTTGCATCAACTGTACTGGCAACTGCTAACTGTTGCGTGCGAAGGAATTCCTCGGCAGGTGGCTTGATAACATCGCTAATGAAACTGCATAAACGTTCAGCTTCTTCGCGCACTCCTGCCTGAGTTTGGATGGCTATTTCACCAGAATGAAAAGACATTGTGATTTGATATTTTAGATTTGAGATTGCAGATTTGGGATTGAATAACCGATCAAAGTCCGGGCATTCCGATGTAGCCTGGTAGTTGTTTAATTCGCTCAATCCAAGCAATTACATTGGGATAATCATCGAGAGATACTTTGCCTTCTGGGGCTAATCCAACATAGGGATAACAAGCAATATCTGCAATTGTGGGACGATCTAATTCCAACCAATCTCGATGCTGTAAATGTTCGTTCATTATTTGCAGAACTTGCTTACCTTTTGCTTGGGCTGATTCCCAGTCAACATCCATATTGAAGCGGAAATATAGGCGGGCGATGAACACGCTGTGATTAATTTCATGGGCGGCAAAGGATAGCCACTGCATGACTTTTGCCATTGATTGGGCTTCCAAGGGTAACCAACTTTCAGCGCCATATTTTCGCGCCAGATACACTAGAATTGCCTGGGAATCTCGAATAATTATGTCATTGTCAACGACAACGGGAATTTGCCCCAGGGGATTGAGTTGCAAAAATTGAGGCGACTTGTGTTCTCCGCCTAGCAAATCTACGGGTATAAGTTCGTACTCTACTCCCAGCAGTGCGGACATTAACCGTACTTTGTGGCAATTTCCTGACAATTCAAGGTCATATATCTTAATCATGAGATTTCTCGCTTGCTAAGCCGTTGTTTCCATCTTCGAGTGCATCGCGCGATCGCTCAAGATCAACTAGACTAAATTAAACCGATCTTGGCGATCGCATTGTTATATGATATATGTCAAATATTTTTGTTTTGTAGATATATTTATTGATAGCTGTGGTTACTCTCAAAGCTTCTCAACAGGGACTCACCAAGATTAAGCAAGCCAGACTTGCCAAAGGTTGGGCTGTCGATGATTTCCGCTGGATTGAGAAAGCTAGTGAAATTTTGGGGGTTTTTTGGGAAAAACAAGGCTTTCTCGCTGTCGGGATTTCAGAAGGAACTTGGAAGCGTTTTTTAGCAGGAAAGTCGCCCATTAATGCAGAAGCGTTTAAAGCTTACTGCCAAGTTCTCGAAGTTAATTGGGAAGAAGTTGTTGAGTTAAATAATCAAGCAACAATTCAGGATAAGTTTAATCAAACCAGTTCCGCAAAGATGCAAAATCAATGTGACTGGGGAGAAGCACCAGATGTCTCTATTTTTTATGGTCGTTTGGCAGAATTGAATGCAATAGAAAGATGGATTGTGCAGGAAAATTGTCGCCTGGTAACTTTGTTAGGAATGGGTGGAATTGGTAAAACGGCACTTTCTGTAAAAGTAGCACAACAAGTTCAGGATAAGTTTGATTTTATTATTTGGCGCAGTCTCCGGAACGCTCCATCGATAGAAGATATATTGGCAGAAATAATTCAATTTTTATCGAAACAGGAAGAGACGGATTTACCAAAACAATTAGATGGGAGAATTTTGCGTGCCTTACAATATCTCCGCAGTTCGCGGTGTCTGCTAATTCTAGATAATATTGAGTCAATTTTACAGGCAGGCGATCGCACGGGTAAATATAAACCACAATATGAAGGATATGGTCAGTTTTTGCGATGCATCGCCGAATCTTCTCACCAAAGTTGCCTAATTCTAACTTCGCGGGAAAAACCAAAAGGATTGGCGAAGTTTGAAGGGGAAGCTTTGCCAGTTCGTTCGCTGCAAGTATCAGGTTTGCCAGAGACAGAAGGACGAGAACTTTTTAATGTCAAAGGCAGTTTTACTGGTTCGGAATCTCAATGGCAAGTGTTAATTTCCCGCTATGGTGGAAATCCACTGGCGCTCAAAATTGTGGCGTCTTCTATCCGAGACTTTTTTGAGGGAAGTATTCCGCAGTTTCTAGAAATTTCTAGGGAAAGTACGTTCATTTTCGATGATATTCGCGATTTGCTCGATCAACAGTTTCATCGTGTCACAAACTTGGAACGAGAAATTATGTATTGGTTAGCAATTAATCGAGAACCTGTTTCATTGCTAGAATTACAATCTGATTTTGTTGCTAACGTTCCAATTCCCGAAATTTTAGAATCGCTGAATTCTTTACAGCGGCGTTCTTTGGTGGAAAAAAGCGGCACTGGTTTTACTCAACAACCTGTAGTGATGGAGTATGCGATCGCAAGTTTAATCGCTCTAATTTGTGATGAAATTTGCAGTCAAAAGATTAGCCTGTTTAAAAGCCATGCTTTGAGCCAAGCTACCGCTAAAGATTACGTGCGGGAAAGTCAAATTTCCCTCATACTTAAACCAGTCGCAGAAAGATTAATTGCCACCCTCGGCACCCCAAAAAATCTTGCCACTCACTTGAAAGAAATTCTCTCGCTTTTAAAAGGAAAATCGCCGCAAGAAACGGGTTATGCTGGCGGAAACAGTCTGAATTTACTGCACCAGATCCAAGTTGATTTATCCGGCTTTGACTTTTCCGATTTAACAGTTTGGCAAGCTTATTTACAAGGGGTAAATTTGCACGATGTTAATTTTGCTAATTCGGATTTATCCAGGTGCGTTTTTACAGAAAATTTAGGCAATATTTTATCAGCAACTTTTAGCCCCGATGGTCAAATTTTGGCAACTTGCGATACAGATTGTCATGTCCGGTTGTGGGAAGTAAAAACGGGCAAATTATTGCTAATTTGTCAAGGACATAATAATTGGGTGCGCGCGATCGCATTTAGTCCGGATGGGCAAATTTTAGCCAGTTGCGGTGCTGATTGTACGGTGAAGTTGTGGAACGTTCAAGATGGTATTTGCATTAAAACATTGATTGGGCATGAGCATGAAATTTTTTCAGTTGCGTTTAGTCCGATCCCCCCAACCCCCCTTCATAAGGGGGGCAAGGAAAGCCCCCCAACTCTACGGCGTTCCCAGGCTCCAGCCTGGGAACGAGGAGGGGGCTACGGGGGGATATTAGCGAGTGCCAGTGGCGATCGCACGATCAAAATCTGGGATATTGAGACTGGAACCTGCTTGAAAACACTCACGGGGCATACAGACTGGGTGCGTGCGGTTGCGTTTAGTTTGGATGGGCAAATTTTAGCTAGTGGTAGTGCAGATTGCACGATTAAATTATGGGATGTTGCTGATGGTAAATGCTTAAAAACATTGGCAGAACATACAGGTTGGGTGCGCGGGTTGGCGTTTAGTCCGATCCCCCCAACCCCCCTTACCAAGGGGGGCTACAGGGGGATCTTAGCGAGTTGTAGTAGCGATCGCACGATCAAATTCTGGGATGTTAGTCAAGGTAAATGCTTAAAAACTTATACCGGACATAGTAATTCAATCTATTCAATTGCGTTCGATCGTGAAGGTGAAATATTAGCTAGTGGCAGTGGCGATCGCACTGTCAAAATTTGGGATTGCAACACCGATACTTGCATTAAAACATTGCACGGGCATACCAATGAAGTTTGTTCTGTTGCCTTTAGCCCGGATGGATACACTTTAGTTTGCGTCAGTTTAGATCAAACTGTGAAATTGTGGGATAGTCGCACCGGACAATGTTTAAAAACTTGGTACGGAAATACAGACTGGGCGCTACCAGTTGCTTTTAGTTCAGATGGGCAAATTCTAGCCAGTGGCAGTAACGATAAAACCGTAAAACTGTGGGATTGGCAGACTGGTAATTGCATCAAATCTTTGCAAGGACATGGGGATTTTATTTATGGAATTGCCTTTAGTCCCGATGCTCAAACTTTAGCGAGTGCTAGTACAGATTCTTCAATAAGATTGTGGACAGTTAGCACAGGTAAATGTTTCCAGATCTTACATGGGCATACTGATTGGGTGTACGCAGTTGCTTTTCATCCAAATGGAATCCTCGCCAGTGGAAGTGCCGATTGCACGGTAAAATTCTGGGATGTTAGTCAGGGTAAGTGCTGCACAACTTTGACCGGACATAGCGATAAAATATTGGGAATTGCCTTCGATCAAACTGGGCAAATTTTAGCCAGTGCCAGCGCCGATCAAACCGTGAGAATTTGGGATTACCAAACGGGTAACTGCTGCAAAATATTAGACGGTCACGATAATCGAGTTTACGGCGCGGTCTTTAGTCCAGATGGAAAAACTTTAGCAACTTGCAGTACAGATCTAACTGTAAAACTATGGGATTGGCAAACAGGTGAATGCCTCAAAACTTTCGCGGGACATACTAATTGGGTTTTTTCCGTTGCTTTTAGTCCGATCCCCCCCAACCACCCTGGCGAAGGGGGGGAAATCATCGCCAGCGCTTCCCACGACCAAACTGTGAGGATTTGGGATCTCAAAACCGGCGAATGTCGCCATATTTGCACCGGACATACGCATCTGGTTTCTGCTGTTACCTTTAGTCCAGATGGGAAAAATATCGCTAGCGGTTCTCAAGACCAAAGTGTGAGAATTTGGGATGTTTTGACTGGTGAGTGCAACAGAGTTTTGAGAGCAAAAAGACTCTACGAAGGGATGAACATCGCTGGCGTCAAAGGTTTAACCGCAGCGACAATTACAACGCTGCAAGCCTTGGGTGCGTTGGTTTAAAATGATAAAATAAACAAAAGGTATATTTGATATGAAAGACAGTACCAGCGAGCAAATAATAGATTTTGATGTCGCTCTCAAGGTAGCAGATGCGGCTGTTTTTGCTAAGACCAAAAGACATCTTAAAAACATTGAAGTCGCAGTTTTGCGCGGAGCTTGGTTTGGTCAAAGATATGATGAAATTGCGGCGGAAAGTGGCTATACACCTGAGTACATTAAACACGATGTAGGCCCGAAATTGTGGCAAATTCTATCATCGAGTTTAGGGGAAAAAGTCAATAAAACCAATTTGGTTGCTGTTCTGGCACAGCGAGAGAATCAAGTACTGGAAAATAATGTTCCGGCATCTGCTTCTGAGTCTGTCAAATTAGAGTCGTTAGTTGGACTAATTCCACTTAATTCTGCTTTTTATATAGAACGTCCTACCGTTGACTCTCGCTGTTACGAAGAAATTATGAAACCGGGTGCTTTGATTCGCATTAAAGCACCCAGTCAAATGGGTAAAACATCTTTAATGGTGAGAATTCTTGCTCGTGCCAAACAACAAATTTCTGATGGGGATGTCTGCACAGTACCTTTGAGCTTGCAACGAGCAGATCGATCTGTGTTTACCGATTTGGATAAGTTCTTGCGCTGGTTTTGTGCTTCTATTACTCGCAAGCTGCAATTACCGCACAAAGTAGAAGATTACTGGAGCGAAACTTTTGGCAGCAAGAATAACTGTACGGCTTATTTTGAAGACTGTTTATTACCAGAAATTAATGGCTCTTTGGTATTAGCTCTCGATCAAGTTGATGAGGTCTTTTTACACCCAGAAATTGCTGATGATTTCTTTACCCTTTTGCGTTCGTGGTACGAAGAAGCAGCTTATGGAGACAGCGGCAATCCTCTGTGGCAAAATCTGCGGTTGGTTATCGTCCACTCTACTGAAGTTTATATTCCCCTGGATATCAATAAGTCACCGTTTAATGTGGGATTGGCGATTGAATTACAGGCGTTTACTTCAGAACAGGTAGGGAATTTAGCTCAGCGTTACCGACTTAATTTATCACAAACTGAATTATCCCAATTAATGCAACTGGTGGCGGGACATCCTTATTTAGTGCAACAAGCGTTCTATCATTTGGCACAGCAAGACTTAACCCTGGATCAACTCGTACAAACGGCTGCTACTGATGCGGGTATTTATTACAACCACTTACATCGGCATTTACGCAGTTTGCAAGAACATCCCCAATTAGCAGCAGCTTACGACCAAGTGATTAAAGCATCTAAACCTGTGGAGTTAGAACAACTTTTAGCCTTTAAACTGCACAGTATGGGATTGGTGACGCTGCGGGGAAATCAAGTTATATCCAGTTGCGAATTATACACGAGGTATTTTCGCGATCGCATCCCCTCCCCATAACTTTTCCCTCCCAAGTTAAAAGTTAAGTTGTTTCTACCCAAAAACTCCTTAACTTTTCTGTATCGACGCAAGTCTTTTGCAAACTTTATAAAGAGATTATCAACGCTACCAAATTCTAGCGAGACAGAATTATGCAACTCTCTTATCGCGGTGTTAGCTACGAATTCAATCCCTCTGATAGCGCCAGCATTCCCGGTGAAGTTATCGGTAAATATAGGGGTGCAGTACTGAGAACGCAACATTGCACAAACCCACCCGTACCGGAATTATTCATCACCTTGCAGTACCGAGGAGTTAGCTATCAGGCTGCGGCAAATTATTCATTTAACTCGGTAAGCGAGAATACTTTTCAGGACGAGCGATTGGCAATTAGCTATTAGTTAATAACATACAGCGGATTGCAATTGTAGCGGCACCCTTAAGGGTGCCGCTACACAAACATATACCGCCTGCGCGGTCTCTGAAATCGCTACACGAACATATATGCGCGGTCTCTGAAATCGCTACACAAACATATATGCGCGGTCTCTGAAATCGCTACACAAACATATACCGCCTGCACGGTCTATGGAATCGCTACACAATATTCCAGCCTCTTCATTATCAACAAAAAGTTAAGTTTTTCATTGACAAAAACTCCTTAACTTTTCTGTATCGATCTTTGCAAAAGCAAATTCTATAAAGGGGTTATCAACGCCAATACACTCATCAAATATCCCAAAATAGGAGAAAAGCGATGCAAACATTTACCGTCAATACTTTCAACGATGTGGTCAATCCCAATGATGGAGTTTTAAGTTTACGAGAAGCCATCATTGCCGCAGGCACAGTAGCGGGACGAGACAGAATTGAACTCCAACAATCGGTTCTTATAACCAGTCCTCTGCCGATTCTTCAAGCTGGTAATGACATTGATTTCATCGGACAAAATCGTAACACCACCATTAATGCAGGTAATCGTCAAATTTTCACCATCAATGGGGCAGATGCTTCCTTCCGTCAGCTAACTTTTCTGAATGGCTTGGCAGAGGGCGGCGACGGTGTTAATGGCGGCGGCGGTGGCGCTGGTTTGGGTGGCGCACTATTCATTAACCGAGGTCGCGTTAGCGTTGATGATGTCATCTTTAGCCAAAACCGAGCCATTGGCGGTGACGGTGGCACAGTTGGCGGCACTGGTGGACGGGGCGGCAATGACTCTGCAAGCGGAAACAATGGCTTGACTGGTGGTCGCGGCGGGTCATTGAACGCCAACAATCCTCTTAGCTTGAATCTCTTTGGCAGTCCCGGTGGCGGCGGTACTGGGGGAACCAGGGGTACCAGCGGCATCGGAGAATCCCGAACTGGCCTTAATGGCTTCGATGGTGGAGATGGCGGATTTGGTTCTGGAGGCGGCGCTGGCGGTGGCGGCGGCGGTGGCGCTGGCGGTAGCGGTGCCTTTCGTTCAGCTGGAAATGGCGGCAGAGGTGGCGCTGGTGGAGATGGCGGATTTGGTGCTGGCAGTGGTGCTGGCGGCGGTGGCGGTGGCGGTGGTGCCAACGTCCGTGGCGGTGGTGTTGGTACTGGAGGTCAAGGAAATTTCAGCGGCGATAATGGCGCATTTGGTGGCAGTGGTGCTACTGGTTTAGCAGGAGCAAATGGTCGCTCAACCTTCACTGGCGATAGCCCTGGTAATGGCGGTATTTCAGGACAAGGTGGCGGTGGCGCTGGTTTAGGCGGTGCTGTCTTCGTCCGCGATGGTGCGTCCCTCCACGTGAACAACAGCATCTTTTCCAATAACTCGGCGAATCGAGGAGATGGCTTTGCAGATGGTATAGGTGCTGGCGGAGCAGTTTTCATCCAACCTGGTGCAAATGCTACTTTTGGTCAAGGTTCCTCATTGTTAGGGACGAACTCAAGGTTTTCCTTCAATAGGGATAACTTAAACTCTGAGGGAATTTTTGGCACTTTCCGTTTGGTTAGTACTGGGGAGTGGGAAGACGACATCCGCACAGGTGACCCCGGACAAAATATCTTTTTGTTCCAGCGGGATGACAAAACCGATACTGTGACTGATTTTACAGGAGTCGGTCGGGGGAGCGAGCCTCCAGCCGATCGCCTTGCTGAAATTGATGCACTTCAATTCCAAGGAGAGGGACTAACTGCCCAAAATTTGTTACTCACTCAGGAAGAAGATCGCCTGCGGGTTAGCTTTGAGGGGATTGATGATGTGCAGGTACTTTTACCAAACGTCAACCTGGAAGATATTGACAATTTACCCACAGGAGTTGGCAATATTCTGTTTGATGGTGACATCGAAATTCAAGATAGTTTCGATGTATTTAATGCCGACTCTACCCAAAATACCGTGTTCAACCCCAACACGGTGACTTTTTTGAATCACCTCGATAATACGGTTCAAGGTTTTGAAGATGCCGATGATGTAATTAATGGTCAAGGCGGCAATGATGTTTTATCTGGGTTGAGTGGTGACGACTTGTTACGGGGGGGCGAGGGCAACGATAGCCTGTTAGGTGGCACCGGCAACGATTTGTTGCTGGGGAATAACGGAGATGACTTACTTAATGGTGGTGAAGGTGACGACACCTTAATTGGTGGGGCAGGTAGCGATCGCTTCATCCTTGCCCCCAGTTCCGGTGTCGATACCATCGTTGATTTTCAGGCAGACATCGATCGTTTCGTGCTGTCTGGTGGACTATCTTTCGGGCAACTCGCCATCACTCAAAGCGGTAGCAACACCCAAATTGGGTTGATTGACAGCAATGATAATGGCGCGATCGCTATCCTCAGCGGCATTCAAGCCAGCGATATTACTCCCAGTCTGTTTGTTGCCTAAATTAGCAAGGCAAAGGCTTGGGCGATGAGCAAAATACTTAAGCGCAAGTTTCCTCGCGTCGCGGGGGAACTTGCGCTTAATGGTTCAATAGCAAAAAGTTAAGTCGGTCGCGGGCAAAAACTCCTTAACTTTTCTGTATCGACGGATTGATTTTTTAATTTTACAAATAGAACAGTAACCAAAACAATATCTTTTCGGTTAATAACAACTAATTGTCAGCATTTGCGTCACAAAGCTCTCATCTGACAAATAACGAATTTAGCAATCATCTCAGGAGTCATCTCATGATTAAATTAGCTAGCGAAAAACCTGCAATAGTTGTCAGCACACCTCAAGAGCAGCAAACTCAATTATCTCTTCAGATTAGCGTTAGCGACAGCGTGCCGGAGGCAGAGCGCCTGCCCGATCGATCGCAAAAGTTAATGGCTCAGTGGGTTCTTGATGAAAATTTAAAGCTCTACTGTCAATGGGTAAAAGTTAAGTAGTTCCTTCTAGCTCGCACGATTTTGCCACAAAAGATTAATTTCCTGGAGATGCCAATGATTACCCTCTCTTCTCAACACACAATGCAAACAATTTCCTCAAAACAAGTTTTTAATCGACACATTGCCTTTATTGATGCCGCAGTTGAAAATTATCAGTATCTTGCAGCCAATGTGCTGCCGGGGATTGAAACCATTATTCTCGATCCTTCAAGAGATGGAGTCTTGCAAATTACCGCAGCTTTAGGCGATCGCGCAAACATTAGCAGCCTTCACATCATCTCCCACGGTTCGGAAGCTAGCTTGCAACTAGGCGCAACCGAGTTGAATGTCAAAACGCTTTGGCGGAACTACGCCGATGTTATCGAGTTGTGGGGGAAGGCGTTGAGCGATCGCGCCTCCATCCTCCTGTATGGTTGTAACGTCGCCAGTGGCAAATTAGGACAAGACTTTGTGCAATGGCTGAGCATTCTAACTGGTGCAACCGTCGCCGCCTCCACGACTCCCACCGGAAATGCGTTCTTTGGCGGCAACTGGGAATTAGACGTAACGACGGGTGCAATGCAAACATCCCTGGCGTTTCCTTTGACTGTGCAACAAGCTTACCAGGGCGTGCTAATGCAGTTTTTCCCCGTCACTCGCTATGACGACGTAGTAGATCCCAACGATAATAGACTCACCCTCCGAGAAGCGGTTACTGCCGCTGCTGCAAGTCCCGGCCCCGATGGCATTATCTTAAACGACCAAGTAAGACTGACTCGACCGATCGAAATTCGCACCAATAATAGCCTCCGCTTCGATAGTGGCAACCTCGGTCGAGGCAGCGTTAGCGGGCAAGGTATCACCTCCCTATTCCTAATCGATCGCCAGAATCCAACAGAAAATGTCGTCTTTAGTGGCATCGATTTGATTGAAGGCGTTGCCAGAGGTGGAAATGGCGGCGGCGGTGGGTTAGGGGCAGGAGGCGCACTCTATCTCGCTCCTGGCGCGGATGTCCTAGTTGAAAATGTTGGTTTGTCCCGCAACCTAGCCATCGGTGGCAACGCTACCTTGGGCGGCGGCGGCGGTCGCGGCGGCAACGATTCTAGCGGTGGCAGTCGCGGCTTTGGCAGCGCCGCTGGTGGTGCGCCCAGTTTTGCCGCACTATTGGGCGGCACAATCGGCAACGGCGGTGTTGGCGGTAGTCCAGGCGGTGCCAGAAGCAATGGCGGCAACGGTATAGGCGGTTCAAGCACTACCTCCGTTGGCTTTGGCGGCGGCGGCGGTGGTGGCGGCGGCGGCGGTGGCGGCGGCAGCGGTGCTTTCGCCGGTGCCGGTAACGGTGGCAACGGGGCAAGTGGCGGCAATGGGGGCTACGGTGCAGGCGGCGGCGGCGGTGGTGCAGGCGGTGGCGGCGGAGGCAATGTCTTGGGCGGCAGCGCCGGGAGTGGCGGCAGCGGCGGCAGTGCTGGCAGTGCTGGCTTATATGGCGGCAACGGTGCAGCAGGTGGGGCAGGCAGCGGTGGTAGCTCTACTTTCAGCGGCGACAATCCGGGCGACACGGGTACGCGGGGGCTGGGCGGCGGCGGTGCAGGTTTAGGCGGCGCTATCTTCGTATCCAATCAAGCCAAACTCACGGTTCAGGGTTCTACCTTTACGGACAATTCTGCCACGGGCGGCACGGGCGCAAACAACGGTCAGGGGCGAGGCGGAGCCGTTTTTGTTCAGCAGGGAGGAACTTTTTTGCCCGATAGCAGAACTAGCTATTTTGAAAACAGAGCCAGCACTGGAAATCCAATTAGCAACCAGTATCCGGTCAAAATTAACCGAGGCGATGGGGAAATTAGCCTTGATGCCTTCATTGGAGTGGGGCGCGGTGCAAATCCATCCCCAGAAGTGCGAGAAACTTTTGATGAATTGGTGTTTACTGGCTCTGGTTTGATTGCTCGCAATCTGTTGTTAACTCAAATCGGCTCTGATTTAGAAGTAAGTTTTGAAGGCGTAGACGACACGAAAGTTATCCTCAAAAACTTTGAGCTGGAAAATCTAGATAACTTGCCGATTCCTGGTGGTTTGCACGGTCAAGTTGGCAATATCTTGTTTGATGGCGATACTACCTCGAAAGATAGCTATGATGTCTTCGATGCCGACTCTATCCGCAACCAAATTTTCAACCGCGATACGGTAACTTTCCTCAATGAACTTGACAATAATGTCCAAGGTTTCCGCAATTCTGATGATGTCATTAACGCTCAGGGAGGAAATGATTTGATCCGGGGTTGGAGTGGCAACGATCTGTTGCGCGGTGGCGATGGCGACGATACTTTAGACGCTGGAATTGGTGCCGATACCGTCACAGGAGGTCGAGGAAACGATGTTCTCAACTTGGGGCGGGATAGAGATGTGGATACGGTTTTGTATGACAACGGGGACGGTAGCGACAGGGTGAACAAATTTTTACGCGGTGCCGGGGGCGATTTAATTGGGTTGATTGATATTGCCAATATTGATGTAGTCGTTAATCGCAATGACACTGAATTTCGCTTAGGTGATGGGGTGGCTGGAAATGAAGGATTTGGTGCGGGTGAGTTGTTAGTCACGCTTAAGGGAACAACTGGATTTACGGCTGATAATATTAGTTTGAATTTGGCGGCTAATAATACGGCTCAGTTCTTGTTTGCATAAACCTTTGGTTGCCCAGAAACCCGGTTTTTTCAAAAAACCGGGTTCTGGGCGAGAAGGGTAGATTGCAACGCGAACATTCAAGCTCAGAACTCCAATTTCCAAGCTCAGAACTCCAACTTCCAAGCTCAGAACTCCAACTTCCAAGCTCAGAACTCCAACTTTCAAGCTCAGAACTCCAACTTCCAAGCTCAGAACTCCAACTTCCAAGCTCAGAACTCCAACTTCCAAGCT
>CAYXCW010000162.1:0-16035 GCA_964463555.1 uncultured bacterium | reverse complement strand
ATCAACTATCAACTATCAACTATCAACTATCAACTATCAACTATCAACTGTTACCGCCAATCTTGCCAAGCGTTATTAAAGATGGAAGTATTGGGGAAGGCAACGGGGTTGTTGTTTTTCGCCAACAGACGTTGCAGTGCTTCTAATTGCGGTTCTGGACGCGGAAGGTCATCTACTAATTGATAAGGCATTACCCCATTTTTTAAAGCAAAATCCGCTACCGTTCCAGCTGCTGCACCTGCCGACCATTCAAATGAGTGTACCCGATAAGCGGCGGCGGCGGTGTGGCTGGTGGCGATGCTTTTACCGGCGACTAGCATGTTATCGATTTTTTGGGGAATCAACGCCCGCAAGGGTATCTGAAATGGATAAGCTTCGCCTTGTCCTTTTCTGGTTCCTTCTTTTTCCGTATTTCCAGGCGCTTCGGGGGGACTGTTGGTCATGCAAGGATGGAAATCGATGGCATAGTGTCCGATGCCGACCGAATCGGGGAAAATAAATGCACGCGATCGCGCCGCCACCTCTTCCGGCGATACAATACCCGCAAGTACGCCCGCTGCATTCAATCCCGACAGCGACGCCCACAAGCGACGATAGGCATCTGGTTCTAAGGCTTGGCGATAGAAATCTGTGCGAAAATTGTTGCGCGAAATATCAATTTCCCAAACCATAAATCCTTCCGGTTGTGCATAGCTAGGGCGTCCAATTATCCGCCGTCCTTCGCGCATGTAAGGATACTTTGACAACCCGTGCGCCGTTCCCATTGGCGAATCAAATCCGGAAAGAAAGCGATGATTGGGATAGGGTTTTTTCACTCCATCACCCAATTGTGAATCTGTAGTTCCTGTTACTAACCAGTAAAAATATCCAATCGCGTGTTCTTCTCCCCGGCGTAAAGTTTCCGTCCGCAATCCTCCCATCCATCCCCCAGGCTGCAATTGTCCCGTCGCTTGCAATTGGGCGCGAGTATAAATTAAGTTATCCTGGGATGTTCCCGGACGATAATCATTGCCCCAAGTCCAGTTTTGCATCGAGATATCGCCGACATTGATGGGGAATTGTTTGGGATCTGAGGGTAATTTTTGATCTGGTTGGGCACTAAAGATGCGCCGGTAAGTAAAAACAAGGGGAAAGCTGGCGAGTCGCGGTAATTCGTAACTGTAATAAGGTGCGTATTGCGAATAAAAAGGCGGCAATGTATGGTTTTGCGGTTCCGCCATTGCTTCCATCGCAAAAGTGTAAGTAAAACCTTGGGTGCAATAAGCATCACCTGTGGCGCTAGATGAAGAAGGTTCTAAATAAGAACGCGGATCGACTCCTAAACGATAGGGAACGTCAGCGAGTCCGATTAATTCTCCCGTTTCCGTCGCATCAATTACATACCAATCTGCTGGTTTAGGCTTGGAGGTTTGTCTGCGAGATTGACGGGGTACGAAGCGGATAATTGTTTTATCGAAACGAGCAGAATTTTCGTAACGATAGGCGTCTTCTATTTTTGCCGAAAGAGTTTCGGTGTTGATGGGAGGAGTGCCTTTGGCGGGGCGATGTTGAATGGCGATCGCTCCCGTTATTTGTTTCCCATCCGGGCTATATTCCAGATCTTTAATTACAGTAGAAGGCAGCCATTTCAACTTCCCATCGCCCTTGTCTTCCGCATCTCTTAATACCTCATAAAGTAACTTGTGACCATCGCGAGGGAGAAAGCAAGATTCGCTCACCCAACACTTACCGGGATTGAGAATACCGTAGTGTTCTTTGATACGCTGGCGGAAGTCTAGATAACCGCGCGGGAAGAATAAGCGATCGCGTTGAGTTTTTCTTTCGTCGAGGGCAGAAGTTCCTTGGGCAGAAATTTGTCCGCCTACCCAGTCGGTAATTTCGGTGAGACAGACGGTGCGCCCTGCGAGTAAAGCTTCGTAGGCGGCGGCAGAGCCAGAAAGTCCCCCACCAACGACGAGAATATCGCATTCTTCGGTTTGATCCGGTTGTCTGGGGGGTGCGGCGACGGCGGGGGGGATGAGTTGTAGCAGAATTGAGATTAGCGGGAGAATGGTGAGCGATCGCTTCATATTATCTATCAATCAGCATACAAACTTTTTAACTTACCACTGGCAAAATGTTTATGGCAAGCTTTTCAAGGGATAGAATTGGGGTCTATGCCGAGCGATCGCAACCTTTGAGCCAACTTTTCCGCTCTTTGTTCTGCTTGCAAAATTCGTTCTTCTGGTGTTAGCAATCGTTGCCCTTGTTGATCGTACCAGTAAAGCCACTCCCGCGTAATTCCCTGATAAGTTCCTCGTTCAGATCCAATTGCTAACCCAATTTCTTCTAACCAAACCGGATTTCCTCGCTGCAATACATATTCGCCATCGGTCAAGCGATACACTTCTAGGGTTGGTTTTCTCCGCCGTTGGGGATTGTAGACTACATAGTACAAAATCTGTAGTTCTGCATACTGTTTCTTCTTAGTTGTATATTCTCCCCGACGTGTTTGCGAAACAACTTCTAGCACCAAAATCGGCACACGCTGTTCTTCCCAAATTACATAACTTAAGCGCAGATTTTCATCAAAAAACCGCTCAACTCCCAAACTTAAAAACCCATCTGGAACAATCGCCGGTTGTTCTAAATCGTAGTGGATTCCCATATCAACACCAAAAAACCAATCCATCCGATTTGCCCATATAAGAGCTAGGATTGCTTTTAGCAGAGAGGGAATTAAATCTTGCAATTCATTATCCACAGGCGTATCATCCGAGTCGGGTAGATCTTCAGCACTAGGCAAGCAATGCAGTGGATTATACTCGAACATGACTAAGTTTCCTCAATTAATGCCCTTTTCTTTCTTTTAGCATTTAGATGGCAATTGCGATCGCGATTGGGTAGTCTTTTTTTAAGCTAAAGCATCTGGGTCTATGCCGAGCGATCGCAACCTTTGAGCCAACTTTTCCGCTCTTTGTTCTGCTTGCAAAATTCGTTCTTCTGGTGTTAGCAATCGTTGCCCTTGTTGATCGTACCAGTAAAGCCACTCCCGCGTAATTCCCTGATAAGTTCCTCGTTCAGATCCAATTGCTAACCCAATTTCTTCTAACCAAACCGGATTTCCTCGCTGCAATACATATTCGCCATCGGTCAAGCGATACACTTCTAGGGTTGGTTTTCTCCGCCGTTGGGGATTGTAGACTACATAGTACAAAATCTGTAGTTCTGCATACTGTTTCTTCTTAGTTGTATATTCTCCCCGACGTGTTTGCGAAACAACTTCTAGCACCAAAATCGGCACACGCTGTTCTTCCCAAATTACATAACTTAAGCGCAGATTTTCATCAAAAAACCGCTCAACTCCCAAACTTAAAAACCCATCTGGAACAATCGCCGGTTGTTCTAAATCGTAGTGGATTCCCATATCAACACCAAAAAACCAATCCATCCGATTTGCCCATATAAGAGCTAGGATTGCTTTTAGCAGAGAGGGAATTAAATCTTGCAATTCATTATCCACAGGCGTATCATCCGAGTCGGGTAGATCTTCAGCACTAGGCAAGCAATGCAGTGGATTATACTCGAACATGATTAAGTTTCCTCAATTAATGCCCTTTTCTTTCTTTTAGCATTAATCCAGTAAAATTATGCTCAATAGTTTAGAAGAGAAAAGCTAGTGGCAGTAAAGATCGTTGAGTTTTTGGGTATGAATGCTCATAGTTTAAGCGCTTCAGACTATCAAGCGGCTGAAAAGTTATGTCCCTACATTGGCACAATGTGTAAAAAAATAAATCGAGAGCTTGAGCAAAAACCGATGTGTGTAGTTGAAAGCCGTGGAGGTGTTCCGCTGATTGTATGCGAACATAGACTTTTATCTACGGTGATGCACAATCCAACGTCCTATCAGCGGGCTAGATTATTTGAAATATCCCAAATAATCTTTGATGAGGGTATAGAATCCAAAGATATTGAATACAAGTATGAAGTCACAACGAGGCTAAGGCAAAGAGCCGACTTTGTGCTTAGGGATAAAAGAAACGGTGATGCTTGCATTTTGGAAATTCAAGGCGGCGGGGAAACAAGTTCTACAAGAATTCTGACTGACCATGTAACCAAATGGGAAAATGGAGAAAATCTAAGATTAGATGATTTTCCCGTTCGAGTTACAAAAAGCGGTAAGATGACTGCCCCTGGACTAATTCCTGCAAATGCTTGGAGGCGCTTGCAAGAACAAATCATCGTCAAAGGTGGAATATGCGTCAGTTCTGAGAAGAAGTTTGTTGCAGCTATGGGGAAAACGATCTATCTACACCTACTGGGTAAATTACCCACGATTGAATCTATGAAGCGACAAAAAAGCGGTTCCTGGAATTGTGCTTTCATCCCCTATGAAATAAGTAAGAGCGAACAAATTGATTTCAACCTTGACAAAGATAACGTCTTATACCTAGATCTCAAAGAATTAGTTACTAAGCTAATTGAGTATGGCGTGAGAGATGATGAATTGTTCGCCGCTGACATGATACCTCTAGAAGAGGGCTAGCTGGTGAAATGTAGGGCGCGAAGGTTCCTTTATAAGCTCATATCCTTTTTCGACGTTAACAATCCGTTCGGCAATATACTTAGCCACGTAAACAGTTACTGCATTGCCTATAGTTCTGAATCGACGAGAGTCCAATCGGGGGGAAATCCCTGAAGTTTCTCGTACTCCGAAGGCGTCATCCGTCTGACAGACAACATCTGAGCTACCTCTTGAATCAAGCGTCCAAGTTTCTCCGTCATTACGAAATCCTTTTGACTGCGGGCCTGCTGTATGCTTTCTTCCAATTGAGGCATGTTGGATAGAATAGAGATTTGATTTTTGATTGCTGTTTCTAACTCCACTGGAAGTGGTTTTTGCCTCGCACTGGCTCGGTCTAATAGGGATTGCAAATGGTCTATCGTCAAGAAGAACCTTAGCGGAACAAATCGATCCAAAACTTCCGACAAGGAAGACTCTTCTACGTCTCTGGGGTGTTCCGAAGAATTTAGAGTCAAACACTCTCCACGAAAGACCATACCCGCACCCGTCCAACTTATTGAGGACAACTGCAAAATCTCTTCCGTTGTGACTGTTGAGCAATCCTGGGACATTTTCGAGAACAATCCATCGAGGTTGGCGTCGTTCAACAAGTTGTATAAAGTTATGGAATAGTCCACTTCTGTTTCCCTCTAAACCTTTTCTTTTACCTTGATTAGCTAAGGATACATCTTGACAGGGAAACCCTGCAACATAAATATCAGCAGCGGGAATTTGATCGCTATCTATCTCAGCAATATCTGCATATAATGGCACATCAGGCCAGTGCTTTTTTAATACCTTTCTGCAAAAATCATCGATTTCACACTGCATTACAACTTCCATCCCAGCCATTTCAAAGCCGAGATCGAAGCCTCCAATCCCTGAAAAAAACGATGCCACTCGCAAACGCCTTTCCATTATGCTCCTATTTATACGGTTATTACTTGACTATACCCAATATATTGGGTATAGTCAAGTATTTTGAGGTTGAAACATCAATGATAAGTGTAAGGTGGAGGCTGAAAGAGTTGCTTCAGAGCGAGGGAATAAGTCAATATCAGCTGATGAAGCTGGCTCAGGGTAGAGTTAGTAAGAATACGATAGGAAGTGCTGTTAGAAATGAACTTAATGGGGTTCAGTTTAGTACGTTGGCAGCAATAATAGACGTGCTGGAATCTCATCTTGAGAGACAGATCGGTATTTCTGAATTAATTGAAGTTAGAAGAGAGATGATCGATGAGTAGAAGATGCGATCGCTCTAAAGTATAGGTAGCTAAAACAAAAAGCTTACCCCAAGACAGAGGCGCTTAAAAGTCAGAAGATCATTATTAAAAGTAGAAGTTTAAAACCCTCTCGTCACGCAGTCATGCTTAAACGTTTAACAGTCACAGGCGCTATCATTGCAGTTGGATTAGTTGGTGGATTAGATTACTCAGCATTCGCTCAAAGCGCCGAACCTATACGAAGTGAATCCCCATCCCGCCAAAGTCAGATAAGTGCGATTGACAGACAGTTTATTATCGACGCCGCCCAGGGGGGAATGGCAGAAGTTAGACTGGCACAACTCGCTTTGCAGCGGTCAAGAAATGAAAGTGTCAGAGAATTTGCTCAGCAGATGATTGAAGAACATACACGAGCAAATCAGGAATTGATGAGCTTAGCAACTCAGAAAGGAGTGACGCCGCCAACAACACCAGGCCCCAAATATGAAGCCGCAATGAGGCAGCTGATGCAACTATCTGGAGAAAGTTTTGACCGTGCTTATATGAGCGAGGCAGGACTTAACGGACACCTCGAAAGTGCGGCAGTATATCAGCGTCAAGCTATGTTGGGACAAGACCCAGATCTGAGAGCTTTTGCTGCCAGAATCTTGCCCAGAGTGCAGGATCATTTGCAAATGGCTGGCAGAATGACGGGTAATACTTTTGCTTTTTCAGATGACAACAATCTGCGTGCTATACCTGATATGCAGATGAATCGATCGGATAGCCCTCGTTAGCTGTAATTGCGAATTAAAGAATTGAAATTTACGGCGGATTCAGGACTTACACAAAGAAACCGGGTTTCTATGAAAAATCGTCGCTTGGAAACTAAAGATCTACGCAGAAACCCGGTTTCTAGGATCGTCGTGCGTAATATCATGTCCGGTTTGCATCGGCATCGTGGGGGGGGCGGGTTTATGAAGACAATTCGCTTGGTATCAAAGGTTTTTGGTAAAACCCGCCCCTACAACACTATTAAATATGCTCCTCCGCTACAAGCGGACATGATATAAGTCCTGAGATTGCTTTTCGAGCGATGGAAAGCCTTAAGGCTGTGTTTGTATAGCGGCAGCATTAATACTGCCGCTATACAAACGAAGATATACCATCACCTGCTGCTTTCTATCGGTAAAATCGCTGCTACCGGGAGCGATCGCTAACCGAACTCAACGGCTATACTAACCGGAAAATCAACGGGTAGCGGTAGGGTTTTTCAGGTTCGCTGAGAACTTGAAGAATCGCAATAATGGGCATTATCAAACTAACGAAGCCCAAGATAATGAGCAGGGGAAACCCTATTAAAATAAAGATGAGAAAAAAGAAAATAAGTGCATAGATATAAAGGTTGATGTAAAAGTTTACTGCCTCTTTGGCGTTTTGTTTCACCACTGAATCATCGGTGATAGATAAAATCACCAGCGGTATGATTACAGATACAAAGGTAGAGCTAAAAAATATCGATCCGTGGCATAGAGTCGATAAAAGCTTGCGTTGGTCTTGTGCTTCCATAACATATCCCCGCTTGTAGGAATGCCATTACCATCGTAGCTGGTTGCATCCTAGCGTCGCCACGATTGTGAAGATATGCGATCGCTCTTTTTTCTTGAACTCCCACTAAAGTTTTGATAAAATAAAATCGTGCTAGCGAGAACCTATGAAAAAGTCACTGTTTTATTTCCTTCTTTTTGTCGTACTATTGTTAGGAATTATCTTATTTCAAGCTCCCTGGTTACAAGCGATCGCTCCATCCCAGAATACAACTATTGTATCTCAGCAGTACAATAATAAAAGCGAAGATGAAGCCAGCGCCCCCATATCAAATTTCGATCAGGCAGTCAAGAACACCGCAACTTTACCGGGACTATTTACGCTTTATCGACACAAAGAGAATGGCAAAATCTTTCTGGAAATTAAACCAGAACAACTGAATAAAAACTACCTAGCTACAATTACCCTCGCGTCGGGAATTGGGGAAAAATGGCTGTATAGCGGGATGCCGCTGCAAACTTTCTTGTTCTATTTTCGTCGGGTTAATAACAATTTACTATTTACGGTGCGTAATGTAACTTTTCGGGCAAATCCCAACGATCCTCAAAGACTTTCCGTAGAGCGTTCTTTTTCCGATTCGGTGCTATATTCTCTCAAAATTATCAGCATTCATCCTCAACGGCGGACGATGCTGGTTGATTTGGGAAACCTACTTTTGAAGGATCTACCTGGGTTAAAATCTCAACTGAGAAATACTTTAGACGCTAGTTACGAACTCGATCCGAGCAAATCTTATTTTGGCACAGCTCAAGGCTTTCCCCTCAATGTAGAAGTCGATGCGATTTACGGGTTCACCCTATCAGAAAATGAAGATGAACCCAATATATCAACTTTAGCTGATGGTCGAGCGCTCAGCTTGAGAGTACATTACAGTTTCTCTCAGTTACCGGAAAATAACAACTATCGTCCCCGCCTTGCAGATGAGCGCGTTGGCTATTTTTATACCACCTATAAAGACTTTTCTAGGGATAATAAGAGCGAGCCGTTTGTGCGATACATTAATCGCTGGCATTTAGAGAAACAAGACCCCAAAGCAACAATTTCTCCACCGAAAAAACCAATTGTATTCTGGATTGAAAATACCGTTCCCCTGGAGTATCGCGAGGCGATTCGCGAAGGGGTGTTGATGTGGAATCAGGCATTTGAAAAAGCTGGATTTAAAGATGCTTTGTCAGTGCAACAGATGCCCGATAATGCAACTTGGAATCCAGCGGATGTGCGTTACAATACGATTCGCTGGCTAACTTCTATGGATGGGGCATTTTTTGGCATCGGGCCATCGCGAGTAAATCCTCTGACTGGGGAAATTTTGGATGCGGATATTGTTATAGATGCGAATACAGTGCGATCGCAACAGCAAGACTATCGCACTTTTGTCGAAAACCAACCACCCGCAAATCGGAATTTAACTAACCCACCTTGCAATCTCACTCAAGCTAGGAATCAGTTTGCTATGGGAGAGATGGTACTTCCCTTAGTTGAAAGTAAACCCCATGAAATGAAAAAATTGATCGATCAATTCTTGCGATTGGTTGTTGCTCACGAAGTCGGACATGCGTTAGGTTTGGAACACAATTTTCGCGCCAGCACTCTACTTAAACCAGAGGAACTCAATAACACCAACATCACGCGCACTAAAGGCATGGTGAGTTCGGTGATGGACTACATACCGATAAATTTAGCGCCAATTGGTACGCCCCAAGGAGATTATTTCCCAGTTATTGTAGGGCCTTATGACGAATGGGCGATAGAATATGGTTACCAACCCAGCACCGCCACAACTACTCTAGGAGAAAAGCCATTTTTACAACAAATTGCTAACAGGCAAGCGACTAATCCAGAACTATCTTATGCAACTGATGAGGATGTATACGATCTCGATCCAACTGTCAGTATGTACGATTTAAGCAGCGATCCGTTGCGTTATTCTCAGCTACAACTTGATAACGCTCGCATTTTGTGGGATCGCCTCAATCGGCGTCCTCCATTAGCAGATGAGGGTTACAGCGAACTCAGAGAAAGTTTTGACCAAATCTTCTCCTACTATTGGCGGCAGGTTAATGTTATTAGTCAATATATTGCCGGACAATCATTTTATCGCCTCCGCCCCAACGCACAAAACCAAACTCTCCCCTTTGTACCTGTGCCCGCCTCGAAGCAGAGAGAAGCATTAATAGCTTTGCAGAAGTATGTATTTGCTGCTGATGCGTTTAATTTCCCGGCGGAATTGCTAAATAAATTAGCACCTTCGCGGTGGAACGATCTGGGGAATGAAGTGTTGACGAATCGCTTAGATTATCCGATTTACGATCGCATCTTTTCTTTTCAAAGCCACATTTTAAGCACATTGCTTTCTAGCGATCGCCTTTCCCGCTTGCGCGACTTGGAATTGAAAGCACCGACCGGAGAATCACTGACAATGCCTGAATTATTTAATACCTTACAAGCGGGGATTTGGACGGAACTAGAAGGAGCGGTGAAAATTTCCAGTTTGCGGAGAGCCTTGCAGCGGGAACACTTGCGGCTGTTGATTAACATGGTACTGCGGACAGCCAACGTACCGGAAGATGCGCGATCGCTCGCTTGGTCTAAACTCAGACAGTTGCGTTCTGAGATCGAACGCACCCTGAGAAGGCAAGGTAAAAATTTAGACGAATATACCTTAGCCCATTTAGCAGAAACGCGCGATCGCATCATCAAAGTTTTAGATGCACCCTTACAGTCAAAACAGAAAAAAAGATCGTAATATCATGTCTGGCGGTATCGGTAGTGTATGGATAGCTAATTGCTAATGGCTAATAGCTAATTGCCTCTAGAGTAGCCATTAGCTATTAGCTATTAGCAGTTATAAAACCGATTTAACCGGAAGTACGATCATAAATTCAGTCCCCTGACCGAGCGTTGAGTTTACTTCGATAGAGCCATTGTGTTTTTCTGTTACAATTTGGCGCGCGATCGCCAATCCCAATCCCGTTCCTTGACCAACTTCTTTGGTGGTAAACAGGCGATCGAATATCCGCGCCTGAATCTCCTCTGAAATGCCTAAGCCATTATCAATTATCCGAATGATTGCTGTTTGTTGGTCTTCCGATACTTCGGTGCGAATAATAATTTGGTGCGGATTTGCTTGCATATCGGCAAAGGTTCGCCCGACGCTGGCTGCATCTAAAGCATCAATCCCATTCGCGAGAATGTTCATAAATACTTGATTTAACTGTCCCAAAAAGCACTGAACTGGCGGTAAATTTCCATACTCTGTAACGACTTGAATCGCCGGACGTTTATCGTTAGCTTTGAGGCGATACTTCAAAATCAACAGCGTACTGTCAATCCCTTCATGAAGATTGCAAGCCACTTTTTCGGCAGTATCAGCCCGAGAAAAGGTGCGGAGGCTAGTACTAATATCTTTAATTCGTTCCGAGGCTACTTTCATCGAGCCTACCAGCTTTGGTAAGTCTTCAGTCAGAAATTCTAAGTCAATTTCTTCGGCATGGTCAATCACAGCATCTGCTGGGGTGGGATGATGTTGTTGGTAGCATTTTATATGGGCGAATAAGTCTTGGATATACTCTTCGGCATTGTTGAGGCTACCTTTAAGAAATCCCACCGGATTGTTAATTTCGTGGGCGACTCCGGCGACTAAATTGCCCAAAGTTGCCATTTTTTCATTTTGCACGATTTGCAGTTGAGCTTGCTGGAGTTCGTGCAGCGATCGCTCTAATTCTTGGGCATAATCTTGAGATTGTTGGTATAGACGGGCATTTTCTAGAGAGATGGCAGCTTGGGCGCATAATAGTTGGATGACTTCGATGCGATCGCGCGTAAAAGCCCCCATCGTTAATTGATTTTCCAAATACAGCAACCCGATTAATTTCCCTTGATTTAAAATCGGCGTACACAACACGCTTTTCGGTTGTTCTCGCATCAGGTATGGATCGGCAATAAAATCGTTTTGTGCGGTGGCATCATCCAACACAACCGTTTTCAAAGTGCGTTTGACGTAGTTTACCATTGTGACGGAAATGGCTTCGCTAATTTCCAATGGTACAGATAGAACGGTGACATTTTGCTGCATGGTAGCTACCGCTTCTATCGTTAATTTATCGTCTTTCAGTATCAACAACGCCGCCTTTTTCGCTCCAGCATTTTCCATCACAACTTGCATTAAGGTGCCAAGCAATTGCTCTAGTTGAATTTGGCTTGAAAGCGCTTGTGAAGCTTTGAGGATGGTGGCAAAATCAAGTGATTCAGAAATACTGGTACTGCTACGGGTTATTTGGAGCGTTCGATCTAGAATTGAGGATTTATCGCCGATTGAAGCGCGAGTTTCGCTGACTTGGGAGCGATATTGTTTCGCTTGCAATATCGGAACCAGCAGTTGAGGATAGCGTTTTTCTAAATCATCAATTTTCGCTTTAGCTCCCCAATGAGCATAACAATAATATGCTTCTTGCATGTAGCCAGCGGCAACTTTCTCTTTGCCCCAATCGAGATAGAATTTAGCTGCCAGCTCATTGCTAAGCGCTTCTTCTTGGATGTAGCCGTTTTCTTTTGCTCGGGCAATGGCGCTATCGTACCAATCTCCTGCTTCATAATTCTTGCCCAATACCCGATATTTTTCAGCTTCCACCAAACTAAACTTATGCAGGTAATTCATCGGCGCAGCATCGGCCCATTTTTTGACTTTATCTTGATTGGAGTTGACCCGCGCGATCGTTGCTTCCCAAGCGATTCGATCAAGATTTTTGCAGGCGGCTAAATGAATTAAAGAATCCTGGAAGTAGAATTGAGAGTAGCCAATATTGGAAACCACTGCACTTACATATTTTTCAGCAGAGAGGCTGCGCTCTAACGCTCGATCGTAGTTGCCAAATAGATAGCAGATCGCAGACTGATGCAAGTAGGTCATAAATAATGGGAATAAATCGTTTCGATCGAGGTATTCCCTAATTTTTGCTTCTCCTCCGCCATCCTTAGTAATTAGTTGATCTGCACCTGTTTCCTGCCCGAGTAAATTCAAAACAGATTCTCGAAAAGCCAGAACATAATTAATAGTTTGCTCTTGCTTGATGGCACGAAAAACTTCGATATGTTTATCGATTACTGGCGCTAATTCATTTAAATTAAATCCTGTAAAGTAAGCATGAATGCAGTAATTGCACAACCCGTAACCTGCCCATTCTAAATCTCCTGTTTCCAGCCCAGACGCATATCCCGCCAAAAAAGGCTGGAGGGTTTCCTTAAGATGCTGTTTCCAAGGAGCAACAAAGTTATTGAATACAACGGTTGTCCTGGATTCGATCGCCTTGCAGTTGAGAACTTGCAACAGTTTAAGAGCTAGCTGGCCGAATTCATATCCCAGTTCGATTTCTCCCTGGACTCCGATGAGGATCAATCCAAACGTAGCGTAGGCAAAAGGTGACAGTTCGCAATTGCCGTATCGTAAGGATAAATCGACCTGTTCCATCACGATTAGAGGAGAAAGATCGGGGCGAACTTGGTAGGAAGCAGGCCAAATTTTAGCGAGGATGCGGATCGCCGAGATTTTTTCGGGAATCGTTAAAATCGGCAAATTAACTAAATCTCGAACATCTCGATCGCGCAAATAAAGTTTGATGGCTGCCAATCTGGTTTCAAACTCAGATGGGTCACTTTCAGCGGGAAACTTGACACCCAGTTGTTCCAGTACGGGCAACATCGCCGCAATCAGTTCTGACTGCCGATTTTGAGCAATATAAGATAAACTCTTGGCTTCGTAAACTTTGGTGCAATCCAAAATTGAAGTCGCATTTTTTACGACAGTTTCGATCGACTGTTCCATCCGTTCAAAATCGCCGTTCAAGCAAGCCACTTCCGCCGCTAATTCATGCAGGGCGAGGGCAAGGGCATATTGTTCTTGCCAAGCATTCTTTTCCAACAGGGATAATCCTACTTCCCCATATTCGCGGGCTGCTTGATAGGCGGTGGCGGCTCTGGCTTTGCGACAGGCAGTAAGATTGAGTTGGGCTAATTCTTCTCTTTCTTTCGATCGGACAATTAGAGATGTACCGTAGTTTAATTGATTGACCAGTTCAAAAATATTTTCTTCTCTAGCTTCCGGGGATATTTGTTGCAGCAGTAATTGTCCGATGCGGTAATGAGTAGTGTTTTTTTGGTCTTCAGGAATCAGAGAATAGGCGGCTTGTTGGACGCGATCGTGCAAGAATTTATAGGGAACGGCAAGATGGCGATCGCGTAGCGTCGGCTTTGACGAATCGCTGTTTTCTTCTACTAATTCATTCGATTGGAAAAACTTGTAGGTTTCGCTAATCGGTAGAATCAACCCTTCTTGCAAAGCTTTCCACAAATCGGTTGCCGTATCGAGCGGCGATTTTTCGGAAACGATCGCCAATGTTGCCAAATTAAATTGATTGCCAATGCAAGCCGCAAGTTTGAGTATTTCTTGCGTAGCTTTTGGCAATTTCTGCAACTGCATTGCCATAAATTCAACCACATCATCGGTCAGCGCTGCCGATCGCACTCGCACTAAATCGCACTGCCAATGACCCGCTTTTAAGTCAAAAGTAATCAACTCATCTTGATGCAATGCCTTGAGAAACTGCGTCGCAAAAAATGGATTCCCCTGAGTTTTTCGAGCCACCAAATTAGTTAACGGTTGCGCCAATCTTTCACTGCAATGAAGCGTATCAGCAACCATGTTATTTAAACTAGCTTGGCTCAAAGGTTGCAAGGTAATGGTATTCACCGTTGCCCCAGTTTTAACTACTGCATCCAGCGTTAACATTAACGGATGCGCCGCAAATACTTCATTGTCTCGATAAGCTCCAATCAACAATAGATAACCTTTTTCCGACTCGCCCATCAGCAGTTGCATTAGATTGAGGGATGCCGAATCTGCCCATTGCAAATCGTCTAAAAACATCACTAAAGGATGTTCCGGTGTGGTGAAGACTTGGATGAATTTTTGAAATAACAAATTAAACCGATTCTGCGCCGCCGTTCCCGATAGTTCGGGTGCGGGAGGTTGCTGCCCGATAATTCGTTCTAATTCGGGAATGACTTCAATAATAACTTGTCCATTCTCACCCAATGCTGCTAAAATTTGCGATTTCCAAACTTGCAACTGAGTATCGCTTTCACTCAGCAATTGCCCCATTAAATCGCGGAAGGCTTGCACAAAACCTGAGAAAGGAATGTTACGATTGAATTGATCGAACTTACCTTTAATAAAATAGCCACGTTGCCGCACGATCGGTTTATGAACTTCGTTGACAACAGCCGTTTTGCCAATTCCAGAGAATCCCGCCACCAACATCAATTCAGAAACACCTTCTGCAACGCGCTCAAATGCTTGCAGTAAGGTTTGAACTTCAGTTTCTCGACCGTAGAGTTTTTCGGGGATAATGAAGCGATCGCCTATATCCCGTTCTCCCAATTCAAAGGGCAAGATTTCTCCCGTTTCTTTCCACCGATACAAGCATTTCTCTAAGTCATGTTTTAACCCCAACGCACTCTGATAGCGGTCTTCGGCATTCTTCGCCATCAGTTTCGCTATAATTTGAGCGATCGCTATTGGAATCTCTGGTTTAATTTCGCACGCTAAAGGCGCAGTTTTGGCAATATGGCAATGGACTATTTCTAAGGGATCTGCCGATTGAAACGGCAATTGTCCGGTCAAAAGTTCAAACAGCGTTACACCCAAGGCATAAAAATCTGTGCGATAGTCAATTCCTCGGTTCATCCGCCCGGTTTGTTCTGGGGATAAATAGGCTAGCGTTCCTTCTAATACGTTCGGATGTTTGACTTCTTCGGTTTCTTTGGGTAACAGTGAGGCGATGCTAAAGTCGATTAATTTAACTTGTTTTGTTTCGGGATTAATTAGAATATTGGCTGGTTTGATGTCTTTGTGAATGATGCGCTGACGATAGAGAATATCTAAGATATTGCATAGAGCGATCGCCACTTGTAAAAACTCACTCAGAGATATCGGCGTTTCTTCTTTCCGTCTCCATTCTTTGAGGGAAATTCCCCCAAAGTCTTCCATCACCAAGGCATAGCCATTCCGGTATGGTTCCAAACTGTAAGTTTGAATGATGAGTGGTGAATTGAGATTTTTGGCAATCGTGTATTGATTGCGAAACTGCACCAGTTCGCTGAAACTGGGATACTCAGAACGCAAAAACTTGATGACTACAGGCTTTTGGTCAGCTTCTTGCCAACCTCGATAAACTAAGGTGCGACTGCCTAGATAGATTTGTTCCAGAATTTCGTAGCCTGGGAGTTGCATGATCGGAAACCCTCCATTTGCCTGCGCTTTGTTGGTTCAGTACTAGAGTTCCCATTTTCAGGGCAGATTTTACCAAAGAAAGGCAGCAGGCGGAGCCTTGCGAATCCCACAACATTAATCCAAAATGCACACCAGCCCCAAGTCAACCCTATTGTCAGCCACGGGCGTTAAATTGGCGCTATCAATTTTCGGCAGATATCTAACGCAAGTTGCTAGTTACTCACATCTTGCACCTTGAGTAAAAACCGGGTTTCTTGCAAATAGCTCAGCTTGAAAGCCTAGATTTCTCGTCAACAAACCCGGTTTTTGAAAGCTTGTTGATAATGGTGCAAGATCTGAGTAGTTACAAATATGGTTGGTTTGATCCCCCCTAACCCCCCTTCAAAAGGGGGGAA
>CAYXCW010000161.1:0-16099 GCA_964463555.1 uncultured bacterium | reverse complement strand
TAGCTAACTTAAGCTTTCAGCCCCAAATTTATTTGGAGGCTGTTTATCGGGTAGGTGCAAGATGTAAGAATACGTATTTATACCGTTTTCCGATCAATGCGCTACACACGGGGCGGGGCGGGTTTACTATAATTGTTTGTTTTATGGCAAAGGTTATTGGTAAAACCCGCCCCTACAAAAGGTTATTGGTAAAACCCACACCGTAAATGCGCTCGTCGAACGCCTCGCCGAATATCGCTCACGGCGGAAGTCTGCTCACCTGCCCTATGCCCCCATTGCTCGTTCGGTTAAGCGAGTTAGTACGTGATTTGACCGTTCGACGAAGGCTTTCATTCCTTCGGCGTCGAATCCTTTTTGAGCCATCAAGGCTAAGTCGTAGACGTGATGACAAATGAGCTTAGCCAGTTCGCTAGTAGGAGATTGCCCTTCAGCTTGGACAATACTACCGGCGCTGAGGTTGGCGAGGTTTTGAATTAAGGGGTGGGCGGTATTGACTACCAAGATATGTTCTTCAGGGAATTGCACTGCTTGCTGCTGCAATAGGGCGTTCATATCCCGCAGGCGGCGCAAGAATTCTGGCAGCAATACCATTGCTGGTGGCGTATCTTGGGGGTTGTCTGATTTGAGAGCTTCGGTGCGAATGGTTACTTTCGGCTTGTTGAGGGCGTTCTGGAATAGCTCTTCAATTAGTTGACTGCGAGTTTTGTTGGTTTTGGGGTCTACTATTTCTCCGGATTTATCCCCCTCGAGTAGGGTTTTGTCTAGTTCGGCATCGACGCGGGAGAATTTGACATCTTTATATTCCCGCTCCAGGAAGGAAATAAAGTGGGTGTCGATGAAACTATTGAGGAAAAGGACTTCGAGTCCCTGCTTTTTGTGGAGTTCTACGTAAGTTGCTTGAGCGACTTCGTCGGTGCAGTAATAGACGCGGTTTTCGTGTTTTTCTTTGTTGCGCTCCAGATATTCTTTGATCGTGGTATATGGGAGAGAGGGTGAGGGAGAGGAAGAGGTATTAGAAGGGCTTACATCTTGCCAGACATCACCTTCTTGAGATTGTACTTGGACGGTGGGAGAATCGCTGGCTGGCTCAGTTGGCTGGTAAGTGGTGCGATAGACGATGATATCTTCGACTTGTTTTTTGAATTTTTCGTCGTTGAGACAGCCGAATTTGACGAAAGTGCCGATGTCTTGCCAAGAGCGAATGTATTCGGCGCGATCGCTGTTGTAGACTTCTTTTAAGCGATCGCCGACTTTTTTGGCGATGAAGTCAGCGATTTTGCGAACGGTGCGATCCATTTGCAAGGCGCTGCGACTAACGTTGAGGGGAATATCGGGACTATCGATGACGCCCCGCATGGGTAGCAGGAAGTTGGGGACGATTTCTTCACAGCGATCGCTGACGTAAACTTGGTTGCAGAATAGCTTGATATTCCCTTGGCTGACATCAACATCGGGTTTGAGTTTGGGAAAATAAAGAATCCCGTTGAGCAAAAACGGGTAATCCGTATTTAAATGCACCCAAAGCAGCGGTTCTTCTTGGAAAGGATGAAGATAGCGATAAAATTCCAAGTAATCTTCTTTGGTTAGCTCCCTGGGGGATTGCCGCCAAGGTGCTGTTTGTCGGTTGATTGCTTCACCTTCGAGTTTGATCGGCACTGGCATAAAATCGCAGTAGGTTTTCACCAATTGCCGAATCCTTGCTGCTTCCAGGTATTCCACCTCTTCTTCCATCAGGGTGAGAATAATGGTAGTGCCGCGAGTGGTGCGGGGGGATTCTTCGAGTTGGAATGTTGGGGAACCGTCGCAAGTCCAGTGAACTGCCTGCGCCCCTTCTTTGTAAGATAAGGTATCGATTTCGACTTTCTGGGCGACCATAAATGAGGAGTAGAAGCCCAAGCCAAAGTGACCGATGAGTTGATTGGCGTCGCTTTGGTATTTATGGATAAATTCTTCGGCGCTAGAGAAGGCGACTTGGTTAATGTATTTTTTCACCTCATCGGCGGTCATGCCGATGCCGTTATCGGTGATGGAAAGGGTTTTTTTGTCTTTGTCAATAGCGATGGAAATTTCCGGTGCGTCGATTTCCCCAGTCAATTCCCCAGCGTGGGAAACCATTTTGACTTTCTCTATGGCATCCACGGCGTTGGAGATCAGTTCTCGCAAGAATATTTCGTGGTCGGAGTAAAGAGACTTTTTGATAATGGGGAAAATATTTTCAGTATGGATAGAGATTGTGCCTTGTTCCAGCATGGTCATAGCTAAGCTGAGGTATGAATGTAAGTAAACTGAGCAGTCCCATTGGGATAGGATAACTGTTCCCCCGATGGGGGAAAATGCGATCGCAGACAAGCTCAAGGCTCCAACCCAGATGGAGAGGGATGGGTGCGATCGCAATTTAATTTTAATTCCAGAATTGGCTCCGGCGTAAATTTCGGATTTCCCTACTTTTCCCTGGAATGGGGAGAGGTTTTCCGGCAAATTGGGATCAAAGGCTCCAATCTGCGAAGGAACGCCCGGTGAAGGATCTTAATTTAGCAACATCTTCCGCCAGAAAATCCACCAGTTTTTGCCTCAGAGACTCGTCAAGCACGGGTTGCTCAATTCGACGATAAAGCCATCGAGATGCTCTCGCACCGCCGACTATGCGGAAAAGAGCGCTTTGCATCAACTTACCGCCGGGTAGGGTAGAAAGACTCGCTCCTAAAGGGGTTAGTGCTTTAAGTTTGGCACCCGATGAATGCAAAACTTGAGCAAAATCTTCGTGTTGAAAGTCGGAATCGACTTCTAGGAATTGGAATACAGATCGCAGGGTATTGATACCTTGGGCTTTAGCGTTGGGTTGGGAATCGCGCGCTAAATCTTCCAAACTGATGACCAAAATCCGATCTGGCGAGTAGTATTCCAGATACTGTTCCAATTGTCTGTAATACTGACTGCTGGTTATAACGTGATTTGTTTGCCAATCATCCGCTAATGCTTCTGTAAAACTGCGTTTTTCTAATCCATCTGCTACCCTATGAATGTAGTGCGAGACAATTCGCTTAATCGGGTCGCGGACGATATAAATTAGTTTGGCATCGGGAATCAAGCTATGCATTCTCTGGGCTACCCCTTTAAAAAATGGGTATTTGGTGTAGTTAGGAGATGATTCGCCAATAATTTGCGCTGGTTGCTCGAAATTAGATTTATACCATTCCAAGCCCCTAGACCAGTTTTCCTCTTCTACAAAAAAGTTAAGTTCTTTAATTCGAGACATAAATATTTGTGGATGTAAATCTAAGTAACTATGCAAGCTGGTTGTACCAGATTTCATGGCACCAATAATTACTAAATTAGGCAGTAAATTTAATTTATTTTGAGAATTTGATATGCTTTTGAGCATCAGATTAGGCTCCCAATTTGTCAAACAAAACTTAGCTATTTAAGTTCGAGTATAAGCGATCGCATCACCATCGGCTACCGGAAAAGTTTTCAGTAAAATCACTGACAATGGTAGTTTGATGAGATATACTGCTATACGGGTGTCGCTCCCAGGTGTTGAGGGTTAAGATATAAACCGATCGGCTCAAAGCTCCGCTATGACAGTTGAAAACCCGGAAGTATCCGTAATTATTCCAACTTACAATCGCAAGCACTTGATAGGCAAAGCCATAGATAGCGTGTTGCATCAAACATACAAGGATTATGAACTGATAATAGTTGATGATGGTTCTACAGACGGAACGGCTGAATGGATAAAAGCAACTTATCCCAATGTTCGCCTAGTGCGTTGCGAAGTCAATCGAGGTTCTGCTAGCGTCCGCAATGACGGTATTCGGCTGGCTACAGGGAAATTTATTGCCTTTATAGACTCTGATGATGAGTGGAAACCAGCGTTTCTAGAAACACAAGTTAAAGCTTTAAAAGACAACCCAGAGGCAGTTTTATCTTATTGCGATTATACAGAAGTCAAAACAGATGGTTTCCAATTTACTCACAATTTAAAGCCTTGGCGCAGTTATCCCAATTTGACGCATCAATTATTGATGGACAATATCATTCACACGATGTCTTTGGTGATTATCAGGCGAGAAACTTTACTGCAAGCTGGACTTTTGAACGAAGCGTTAAAAATTAGTCACGATCGCGAGTTATACTTGCGGCTGCTGTATTGGGGCAAAATCATCCACGTACCTCAAAGCTTGGTGCTGAAAATGACGCACGAAGGAAACATAGTCGGCAACTACCGACGGTGGGCAAAAGAGGTTTTAATGGTACTGGATATCTTTTTTGCCGATGAACGCAGCCAACCTTACAAATACTTGGAGGCGGAAGCGAAAAGTCATTGGAGTTTTAAGTTAGCTAAACGAATTTGGCAGGAAAAACGGGATGGTTTCTTCGCTTTGCCAATGATTATTCAGGCGCTTTGGTTTTCCCCAAACTTGTTAGTTAAGCGGGTGAGGAACAAGTTGAAAAGTAAGTAAGGTTTCAGCGAGAATTGCTCCCGGTTTAGGGGTTGACAAGAGTAGAGAATAAAGTAAGCGATCGCTAGTAAAAAAATCCTAAATAATTATGCCAAGCATTTCTGTAATTATTCCCGTTTACAACGGCGAAAAAACCATCCGAGAAACGATTCAATCGGTTTTAAACCAAACATTTTCGGACTTTGAATTAATCGTGATTGATGACGGTTCTACTGACTCAACCTCAGAGATTATTGCTGGCATAAAAGACGCAAGAATTAAGCTATTTCCCTATCCTAATGGGGGTCAACCAGCAAGTCGTAACCGTGGTTTATCCCATGCTTCTGGGGAATATATCTCCTTTTTAGATGCTGACGATCTCTGGACGCCTGATAAACTAGAAGCTCAATACAAAGCGCTACAAGACAACCCCAATGCCGCCGTTGCCTATAGCTGGACAGATAGTATTGACACATCGGGTAAATTTTTCCGTCGCGGTGGATACCGGACAGAAAATGGCGATGTTTATACAAAACTTTTGTTAAACGATTTTATAGAGAGCGGTTCTAATCCATTAATTCTCAAACAGGCTTTAATTGAAGTAGGTGGCTGCGATGAATCCCTCACTAATGCCCACGATTGGGATATGTGGTTGCGACTTTCCGTCCGCTATCATTTTGTGGTAGTACCCAAAGTACAAATTTTATATCGAGTTTCTTATAACTCAATGTCTTTTAATGTTTTAGGACAAGAAAGATCGAGTTTGCAAGTAATTGAAAAAGCATATGCTCAAGCTCCAGAATCCGTACAACAATTAAAAAGAATTAGCCTAGCTAACCGCTACAAATATCTTACATTCAAGGCACTAGATGGGTATCCAACCCAAGAAAAAGGTTTAATGGCTCTGCGGCTTTTCTGGAATGCTGTCAAAAACGACCCGGTTATGCTGCGGCGGCGAATCTCATTAAAAGTGGCGTTCAAAATAGCAACAGTTTCCCTCTTACCGTCAGCAATTACTTATGAATTGCAAACGAAAATGAAACGCCACTTTGATATTTTTACTTTATTCCGATACATTCAAATCGATCCCTAATGGAGTTACCTGTCAATGCCTGCTATTTCGGTCATAATTCCCGTTTACAACGGCGAAAAAACAATTAAAGAAACCATAGAATCGGTTTTAAACCAAACTTTTACGGATTTTGAATTAATTATCATTAACGATGGCTCGCAAGACGATACTTTGGATATTGTTGGTCAAATCCAAGATGCGCGAATCAAAGTGTTTTCTTACTCAAATTCTGGGGTAAACGCTAGCCGCAATCGAGGATTTCAACTTGCTTCTGGGGAGTTTATTACTTTTCTCGATGATGATGACCTCTGGACAGCTGATAAGTTAGAAGCACAGTACAAAGCACTGCAAAATAATTCCCAAGCAGGGGTTGCTATTAGTTGGACTGATTGGATTGATGAATCGGGTAAAATTATCGGTCGAGGTGGGTACGTTACTTGGGAAGGGGATGCTTTAGCAAGGATGTTGTTAAATGATTTTGTCGAAAGTGGTTCTAACGCTTTAATTCGCAAACAAGCTTTGATCGAAGTCGGTGGTTTTGACGAATCGCTTACCCATGCTGAAGATTGGGATATGTGGCTGCGATTGGCTGCTCGCTATCATTACACGACTGTACCAAAGGTGCAAATTTTATACCGAATAGCGGCAAATTCAGTTTCTTCTAATGTCGTCAAAATGGAACAAGGTAGCTTGCAAGTGCTGGAACGCGCTTACGCCAATGCTCCAGAATCAATTCAACATTTAAAACAGGTAAGCTTTGCTAATCGCTACAAATACCTGACCTACAAAGCTTTAGAAGGCGCTCCCATCCGATACAAAGGTTTATTAGCCCTACGGTTTCTTTGGCTGGCGATTCAATACGATCCGGTTTTGTTGCGTAGGAAAATTATATGGAAAGTATTATTGAGAATTGCCATAGTCATATTTTTTCCCTCGTCACAAGCTCAATTATTGCTAAGTAAATTTAAGAATCTATCTAGTGCTAATACTTTGCTTACCCTGCTGCAAGTCAATCTAGTTTAAAAGTAATCATCTTTGGTTATCTCAAGGGGTTTAAACTAATTCCAGCAATAAGTTTTTAACGGTTTTACCAGCCACATCCCAGTTTAAACGAGACTGATACTCGTTAAATGATGAGAGTGCTAGTTGCTTGTATTCGTTGTAGTTAGTCATCAGGGAAGCAATATAGTTACAATATTCTGAAACGTTTGCGTCTAATGAAAAAGTTTTTCCGTTGACATTATCTTTAATAATAGTTGGAATACCGCCAACATTAGTAGCTAAGCAAGGAACTCCAAAGGAATTGGCTTCGCAAAATACAATTCCGTAGCACTCGGCTTGGGAAGGTAAGATTAAAAAATGGGATTCGGCTAATAACTGATTAATTTTTTGTTCGCCTTCAGGGGTAGATTTACTGATAAATCCTAAGAATTTAACAAAGCTAGGTAAGGGTTCATCAGTCGTAGGAGGTGGAGAACCAACTACTGTCAATTCAGCATTGAAACCCATTTGATTTAATTGTTTAGCAACTTCAAGGGCTACATTTCCTCCTTTCCTAATCCAATCAAAACCAAAAAATAATAACTTGCAATAGTTTGCAGTTCTAGCATCAATGATGTGGCTAATGTCATCAAGAGTTCGGTTACATTCTATATTGGCTCCAGCGGGAACTACTTTGACTTTTGATGCGTCGATTCCGTAATTTTTAATAGCTGTTTGAGCTGCCCAATCCGACCAATATACGATTAATTGGCATTGATTTAAAGCAGCTTTTTCTAAAGCGTATATATTCCGCTTTGTTTCATTACACAGATTGCTCAAATATGGATATACGTCAATTAATCCTATCAAGGCAGAGTCTGTCCATAAAACAATTGGTTGCTGGCATTCAAGGTAGGCAATTGGGACTGCGTTTTCTGGACAAAGCACTATGTTTGAATTAAAAGTAGGTAATTTTTGGGAAATTTGATGGGCGTAATTTCTCAATACTAATGGTTCAGCCCAGCGGTAGTAGTCTTTTTTGAGCAAATAACGATAAAAACTCCACTTAGCTTTAGTGACGGGAGAAACTTTTTTCTTGAAAGAGCTAATATAGTCTATGGCGACAGATTGTTTTTCTAAAGCTTGCGCTAGGTAATAACCTGCTCCGCAAAGTCCTACTTGATACTTAGGCCAACTTGAACTGTTTAAAACATCGTAAGTTGTAACGTAAGCTAATTTCATATATTTTCTACTGTATAATCTCGCTCAAAATATTTTTAACTTTTTTACCAGCTACAGTCCAGTTTAAGCGGTTTTGGTACTCGTTAAATGATGAAATAGCTAGGTTTTCATAGTCTGGATAGTTGTTCATTAAATTTAAAATGTATGTGCAGTAATCGGAAATATTAGCAGTTAATGGGAAGGTTTTGCCATTCACATTATCTTTAATAATACTGGCTATTCCCCCGACATTTGTTGCTAAACAGGGCAGTCCAAAAGAATTTGCTTCACAAAAAACATGCCCGTAACATTCGGCTTGTGATGGTAAGATCAGAAAATGGGATGTTGCTAATAAATGATTAAGTTTCTCAAGCCCTTCTTTTTTATATTTATCGATAAACCCTAAATAATTGACAAAGTTGGGTATTGGTTCGTTAGCAATCGGTTGACAACCAACTATTGTTAATTCTGCCTTTAATCCTGCTTCGTTTAATTCTTTGGCGATTTCAAGGGCAATACTGCCGCCTTTTCTTACCCAATCAACGCCAATAAATAGTAATTTACATGGAGCTTTTGGTTTAGTTTTGATTATATTATTTATATCGTCGATGGTTCTGCTACATTGAATATTAGCGCCAAAAGGCACTATATTAATTTTGGATGGATCAACTTGATAGGTTTCAATTGCTTTTTTAGCCATCCAGTCTGATGAAAATATAACTTTAGTACATTTACTCAAAGTTAGCCTATCCATTTCTATTAAGTTATGGATAGTTTCTTGGCAGAGATTCATGTAATCCGCGTAATAATTTATTAAACCTGTATATAAAGTATCAACCCATAACAATAAAGGGCGATCGCATTCCAGATAGGCGATAAAATTTATGTCAGGAGAAACCACTACATCTGCTTTAATATTTGATAGTTTTCTTTTGATCTGACGCGCATAATCTTTGTTAAAAATTGGGTCTGCCCAAGAGTGGTATGTTTGCTTTAAAAGTTTATTGTATAACCGGGATTTAATTTTAGGTAACGAGGCAGGCTTTTTAGTTAAAGGCCCCAAATAGTGAAGCGTTGTCAGTTCATCTTCTAGGGATTTAGCCATATAATAACATCTTCCCCAATGACCTATTTGGTGTCTCTGCCAATTATTTTGATTGCTATTAATATCGAATTCGGTAATATAAGCTATGTTCATTTTTTTAGCACTTCTGTTAATTCATACAATTTGATAAAAGGACTATAAACTTGGCCTATTATACATTCTAGTTCACAAGCTTTGCCAAGATCGTTGGCAATAATGTCTTTGTTTCTTAGGTAATAATTTAAAGCTTTTAAGCTTTCGCGCAATGTATAAAATGGTGTTAATAATACTATGAATGGTCGCTGCCACGGATAATACCGAGCTAGGCGGGTTAGATGAATGGAAAGACCATAGCCACGGGCAAGTTTAAGCAGATAATCTTTTTGTAAACGATGGGAGGGAATGTGATGCCATATTTCCATTTTGGGATTGTGCCACACTTCCCACTTGCTGTTTTGAATGTAAAAAATCATTTCTGCATCTTCACCAGCAGCCATTGTTTTTTCATCTCTTCCAGCTATTAATAGTTTTTCTGGCGGCGGGATAGTTTCTTGCCATGTTTGTTTTCTGATAACTACTCCAGGTGCTGGAGGAACTCGACGAGGTTTGTCAGAACGTTTGTAACAAAATGCTGTTTTTCCCCGATTGAAAATAGTTAAATATCCTTTTACTTGCTCGAAGTAAGGGGGTGGGCTATCGTCGAGTTTGGCATGAATAACGCCTCCATATGCACCCACTTGAGGGCGATCTTGACCAAAACGATAAGCTTCGGCTACCCAGTTTTCTGCGGGTAGATTATCGTCATCTAAAAAACCGATTAAGTCGTTACTTTGTGCTGATTCTACGGCTTTGATGCGAGCGTAGAAAACGCCTTGTTTCGGTTCAAATATGTATCTTAATTGACTATCTTTGCGCCAGGTTTGCGCGTAGCCAGCGACTACTTCTGCGGTGCGATCGCTGCTATTATTATCCACAACCACTACTTCCCACTCAAGCTCTTCAGTCCCCACTTGCTTTTGCAGTTGGTCTAATACTTCCCCGATACGTTCAGCACCGTTATAAGTACAAATAGTTACGGTAAAATCCACCTGACTCGCCATCGATTCTATTGGCTTCAGGCTAACACAAGCTTTTGACAAGAGCAAGCTACCTTTCTAACTATTTTTGCCCATATTTGTTCCAGATATAAAAAGGACTGACTAGACAGCCTATATAAAGCTGCATTTCGCAAGCTACTACTAAATCGTCGCGAATTTCTTTTTTATATTTTAACAGATGAAAAATTATTTTTCGCACATCGTTGAGCAGATAAACTAGGAAAGCCAAGGGACGCTGAAAAGGTTTGACGCTAAGCATTCGTGTATGATATCGCGCCAGCCCTGTATTGCGGCATAATTTCAGCAGATAATCTTTTTCTAGCCGCTGGCGAGGAATTCGGTGATCTACGCACATTTTGGGATTATACCAAAGTTCCCATCCAGCTTTTTGAATATACAATACTGCTTCTAAATCTTCTCCTCTTTGAATTATTTTGCTATCGCCTTTTGGGCCGAGAAGCAGGTTTGTGGGAACGTTTTCTAACCAGGCTTGCTTGCGTACCACTAATCCGGCACCGGGTGGGAGTAATTTTTTATGAGGTTCGTATATACAAGGTTGATTGCCTCTATCTGTGAGTGCCAATAATGGCGCAATTCTTTCAAAGTTTTTTGGCGGATTTACTTCAAATTCACCTTGAATTTTACTGCCGTAAGCACCGACGCGATCGCTCTCGCTGCCAAAGGCGTAAGCTTGTCTTACCCAGTCTGGTGCTGCTAAATTGTCGTCATCCAGAAAGCCGACAAATTTACCTTTAGCTTCTTCTACGGCGCGTTGTCTGGCAAAACAAAGTCCTTTTTTAGGCTCAAAGCAATATCTCAGAGGATGGCTTGTATGCCAGTTTTTTTGGTATTCTTCAACGACTTTTTTGGTTTGGTCGGTGCTGTTATTGTCAATCACAATAACTTCCCAATCAATGTGTTCTGTATTTATCTGGGTTAGCAGTTTATCCAGTACTTCTGGTAAACGCTGCTCACCATTGTAGGTAGGAATAGCTACGGTAAAGTCTATGCAGGTGGGTTGGGGTTTCATAAAATTTCTTGGCAACGGCCTCCCTTTTTCTGCGGACTTGCTCTTTTACGAGTATGCCCACATTTGTTGAAAAACCTGACAGAGATTTAATTGATTTAACAAATGTTCTCCGGCTGACTTTTCCAGATGCACCCCACAAGAGAGGCGGGTTTTGAATCTATGATTGTTTCACAAATTTTTCACAACCCGCCTATATATTGCTCTTATTTTACCTTTATATAGGTTGTACCGCCGCCGATAAGCCCAATGTCTGTTTTTTATTAAACGCTAAGGCGTTATCAGCGTAATCAATGAAAATGGTATCGCCGGGAACGAAGGTGTTTTCTAGGATTTTAGTAGCGATCGCATTTTCCAATTCCCGCTGGATTGCCCGCTTCAGCGGACGCGCGCCGTACACTGGATCGTACCCCGCTTCGACGATATGGTCGGCGGCGGCGTTGGAAATTTCCAGGCCAATTTTTTGGTCGGCAAGTAATTTCCGCAGGCGTCGCAGTTGAATTGCCACAATTTGCCGCAATTCGCCGCGCCCCAAAGCGTGGAACAAGATAATATCGTCAACGCGGTTGAGGAATTCGGGACGGAATTGCTTTCTGAGGGCGTCCATCACTTGTTTCCGCATAATTTCGTAACGGCTATCGTCTCCGCCGAATTCTAGGATGCGATCGCTTCCTATATTACTCGTCATCACAATCACCGTATTGCGAAAATTTACGGTTCTGCCCTGGGAATCGGTAATCCGTCCATCATCCAGCACCTGTAACAAAATATTAAAGACATCGGGATGCGCCTTTTCTACTTCATCGAGCAATACGACTGAATAAGGACGGCGGCGAATTGCTTCGGAAAGTTGTCCGCCTTCTTCGTAACCTACGTATCCGGGAGGTGCGCCGACTAACCGCGAAACCGAGTGCTTCTCCATATATTCCGACATGTCGAGGCGCACGAGGGCGTCTTCGGCGTCGAATAAAGAATGGGCTAAAGCGCGGGCTAATTCGGTTTTACCGACGCCTGTGGGTCCCATGAATAAAAATGACCCAATTGGGCGTCCGGGGTCTTTCATGCCCGCCCTGGCGCGGCGTATCGCGGCGGCAACGGCTGATACGGCTTCATGCTGTCCCACAACTCGCTGATGCAGTTGGGATTCTAATTGCAGTAATTTTTGCCGTTCTGACTCTAGGAGGCGGTTAACGGGTATTCCCGTCCATTTTCCGACAATTTCGGCGATATCTTCTTCGGTTACTTGTTCGCGCAACAGCGAGGAACCTTGGGAATGCAGCTTCAGGAGTTCGGTTTCTTTGGCTTCGCGATCGCGCTGCAAGGTTTCCAATTTACCGTATTTTAATTGTGCGGCTTTGTTGAGGTCGTAAGCCCGTTCTGCTTGTTCGATTAAAACTCGCAGTTGCTCTTCTTCCTCTTTCATGGCATTAATCGCTTCTAACAGCTGCTTTTCTCCTTGCCATTGGGAGTTCAGTTCCAGTTGTTTGTCCTGTAACTGTTTCATTTCTACTTGAATGCGGTCTAATCTTTCCGCCGAGGCGCGGAAAGTCCCCGTCACCGTACCGAGACGGTCGGCTTCGTTTTTGAGGGAGAGTTTTTCCATTTCCAGCTGCATTAAGCGGCGTTCGAGGATTTCTAACTCTTCCGGTTTGGAGGTAATTTCCATTTTCAACTTGGCGGCGGCTTCGTCTACCAAGTCAATCGCTTTATCTGGTAAAAATCGATCGGAAATATAGCGATCGCTCAATGTCGCCGCCGCTACTAAAGCCGAGTCGGTGATTTTAACTCCGTGGTGAACTTCGTAGCGTTCTTTAATTCCCCGCAGAATTGAGATCGTATCTTCGACGTTGGGCTGATCGATGAAAACTTGTTGAAAGCGCCGTTCTAAAGCCGCATCTTTTTCGATAAATTTGCGGTATTCATCGAGAGTTGTCGCCCCGATACAGCGCAATTCGCCCCGCGCCAGCATCGGTTTGAGTAGGTTAGATGCATCCATACCGCTTTGAGATCCGGTTCCCGCACCGACGACGGTATGGAGTTCGTCAATAAACAGGACAATTTGTCCTTCCGAGTGGATCACTTCCCGCAAAACGGAGCGGAGACGGTCTTCAAATTCGCCGCGATATTTGGCACCGGCGACAATGCTACCCATATCGAGGGAAATCAGGCGGCGATTTTTGAGCGATTCCGGCACGTCGCCATTAACGATACGTTGGGCTAAACCTTCTGCGATCGCTGTCTTCCCCACCCCTGGTTCTCCAATCAGCACCGGGTTGTTTTTCGTCCGCCTCGATAGCACTTGGATGGCGCGGCGAATTTCGTCATCGCGTCCAATTACCGGGTCGAGTTTACCTGCTTTTGCTTGTTCGGTGAGATCGCGTCCGTATTTTTCCAGTGCTTCGTAACGCGATTCTGGATTTTGATTGGTGACTTTTTGCGAACCGCGAACCGCTTTAATTGTCGCTTCTAATTTGGGCGCATCGACATCGAACCCGCGCAGTAAGCGACGTCCCATCCGTTCGTCTTCGGCGAGGGCGAGTAACATGTGTTCGACGGAGATATAACCATCTCCCCAAGTTTCCCGCAATGCTTCTGCCCGATCGAGCATGACGTCTAAACTGCGTCCCAGATATAACTGGTCGCTTTTGGGCACTTTGGGTTGAGTTCGCATGAATGCTTCGATTTGCTGCGTCATGCGCTCTGGTTCTACGCCCAATCGTCCCAGAATCCGCTGCGCCAGACCATCTTGTTCGACTAGAGCGATCGCTAAATGCTCTACTTCCAGCTGCTGCTGCTGGTAGCGCCGCGCTACGTCTTGCGATTTTACTATTGCGTCCCAGGCTTTATCAGTAAACTTATTAGCGTCCGTTGGCTGCATTGGTTAAAAATCTCTTTTGTAGAATTATCCGGTATTTCTGCAACTGCTGCGATTTTACCTATGGTATTGCCTCCCCCGGCTGTTTGTTATCAGTCTGAGGCAGTTTACAAGACAAAACTTACTCAAACGGAGTATGTACCTCCTTTTGACGCCAAGCTTCCTGCTTTAACCAAAGATGAGCGCTTGCCCCACGTATAAGGGTTCGTCTCTTCTATTTTATTAATTATCGGTGTTTACGGAAGGCGGTGACGATCTATCAGGACTTACCTCTGGGCGACTTAGAAACGTGGTTTCTTCGTAGATCCCTGGTTTCAAAGCGACTATTTTTCATCGAAACCCGGTTTTTTTGCGTCATAAATCCGTCTCTAACAACGGGGAGCAAAGCCCAAAACGCTCTTTTGCTCCACCACATCCCTGACTTTGCGGATGCCTCAGTTTGTTGCTGCTACTTTGGGTTTGGCAATTTAAACCGTAATTTCGCTGAGCAAATGATTTATTGACTTATTTTATCCGTAATTTAACCTGTTTATATATGCGCTTCAACTTGCAAGCTGTAATTTAAAATTTTAGTAAAAATCTGTTTCGTCTAACCCTTATAACCAATTGTAGTTGTTACTCTTGGTATAGCTGGTTTGGGGTTAATCTTTATCATTCTGAAGCAAAAATTAATATATTACCCAGCTCTACAGAAAGGATAAATCGGGTGACATGGATCGCATCAACCTGCTTCCCAACCAGTAAAAATAAACTAAGATACTAGCCAATCAATCGAGCAACAATGAAGCGCATCAGTCAAGCATTATTCGCATTAGCAGCCACTACCCTGGGATTAGTTTCATTACCTGCATCTGCCAATGCATTTACCATCAGATATGCCCCCGAATACACAGATAGCCAATTTGAATCTTTAATTTCTAGCGGCGGCTATCGAGAAGAATTTGTTGTTCAGAGCCAAATTGGCAACAACGCAGTTCAAGGTCAAAACCCTTGGAGCGGAGACACAGAATTGCAAATTTTTGATGCGGTTTATTCGGCTAATTCGGCTCCATATACCCGCAGTTTAGCAGGTGTAGCTTCCAGAAATTATGGATTTACCAGCGGTCAAGCAGTAGATTTTATCCTGCAAGTAACGGGTTCGCAAGTTACCTATACAGTTGGCAATCAAGTGTTGACCAGTTCTAGTTTTACCGCTCCTTTTACAGATTTATTTTTACGGACGAGGGCGGATAACGGCAGCATGTTGATTAGCGATTTGAGGCTAAACGGTCAATCGATCAATGCATTAGAATCTAACAGTTCCGATACGTTGAAATATATAATGATCGGCGGATTGACGGGAAACTTTACGCTAACTGGTAAATCGACGATGACGTTTACCCAAGCTCCTTTTGCTCAAGCTACAAGAGGCGCACGAGTCGCATATCAAATTAAAGCAGGTCGTTTAACTAATTCCGCCCGGACAAATATTTTTGGTCAAACTCCTTCTGCAAGCGTACCCGAACCAAGTACGATTGCTGCCCTGTTAGTTACAGGTGGTGTAGTTGCAGCTTCTAATAAGAAGAAAAAACTGGTGAATAAATAAATTGTAGGGGCACAGTATTACAGAAATTATCGGTAAACATCAGCACCGATCTACGCCATGCCCCTACAAAGTTTTGGTAAAAATCAAAACAGATTCTAGCTTATGCAAAAACCCGGTTTCTTTGGAGAAACCGGGTTTTTTGAAGGGAAAAATAAACAGGTACTATTTGGTAGCCACTGTTTCTGGTTTCGCTTCGCTGTTAGTCCGAGCAGAACCTTGAGTACCGAGTTGAATCAATTCAACTTTATAGCCATTGGGGTCTTCGACAAAAGCAATTACTGTTGAACCGTGTTTCATTGGTCCCGGTTCCCGTACTACTTTACCGCCACGGGTTTTAATTTCTTCGCAAGTGGCGTAAATATCATCAACGCCAAGGGCTATGTGACCGTAGGCGTTACCCAAATCGTACTGCTCGACGCCCCAGTTGTAGGTTAATTCGATGACGGTGTGGTCGGACTCATCGCCGTATCCGACAAAAGCGAGGGTAAATTTTCCATCTGGATAGTCTTTTTGGCGAAGCAACTTCATGCCCAAAACGTCGCAGTAGAACTTGAGCGACTCTTCCAGGTTACCGACGCGCAGCATGGTGTGTAGCATTCGCATGGTAAGCAACTCCGAATTGTTAACTTTTCTTTATTTTAGAGCGATCGCGAGTTGGTCGAGGCCAGAAACCGGGTTTCTGCCTACAACTCTGCGTCCGAGTCCCAGATTTTGC
>CAYXCW010000160.1:2866-16116 GCA_964463555.1 uncultured bacterium | reverse complement strand
GTCCGGAAAGCGATCGCACGCCCAAGAAAGAAGTATGCAGTAGATGCACCCTGATTTTGGCACCCCCGGCTAGAGATAGCTGGGGGCTTTTTGTTGAAAACTGAAGAAAAAATTTTCTCAATCGATCCGGATAGTAACAGCAACCAGTGGAAGAAGGAATTAGTAGATGCACCCTGACAATTATTCACCCCCAGCTAGAGATAGCTGGGGTTTTTGTTGGCGGGATTTATACCAAATCCGGGGTTCTAAACCCCCTTTATTTTATAGCCCGCGTAGGCGTTGCTCTGTTTGTATAGCCGCGACTTTAGTCGTTTGGCATAAAGGGGGTAGTTAACCCGGATTAGGTATTACTCTTCCCGTTTTCTGCGTTCCTCTTGTTTCCTCAGAACCTTTGGTTTTTCTTGAATAGGTGCTAATTGCAAAGGAGAATTGCCCAATTCTTCTTTCAGCATCCGTTCGTAAATACCTGGCAAGTGCCTGCTCATAGAATTAGTTTCGATGCCGTATCCTAGACTTGTCCAAGTGCCAGAAAGCATTCGCAATACCGGGCGTACTTTTCCCTGACGCAACATTTGGGGAATATCGGCATTCCAGTAATTGCGATCGCTTAACCAATCATGCACCACCCGATCCTGATATTCTGGCTCAAAACTATAAGATCTCCACAACAATATCCCCCTTGGACTGGGATGATACCGCCGCGCCATTTTACTCCAAGTTCGATTCAGGAACTGATAACGCCCCGCAGCTGTGGAACAATTACCTTTATTAGGGCCAACGGGAATGCGGATACAGCGATTCGGATGGCGGTTTAGATGGCGCACATACCTACCACCGTAAAGCACGTGGTAAGGACGAGCATAGTTAGACTCGCTTGCCGAAATCGTCCGCATCAAGGCGCGAATGTAAGGATCGCCGCCCTGCATCGCCAAGGGCATTGTACCGCGCAAGCCAGTAATGCGAGCCGGAGGATCGAGCCAATCTGGCAAATAGCGCACGATCAATCCTTCCACATCTTGCCAATTCTGGATGACAACAGTAAGCCCCAGGGCGGCTATAGTAGCCACTAGGAGCTTTTTGCGACGACTGGAATCAGGAGATTTCTCTTCCCCTGATACCTGAGAGGGCGGCGATGTATCTACCAAGTTGAGAACTCCTGCATCGACTGAAGGGAAAACACTTACGCTTGGGTAACCGTAGAAACCCGGTTTCTTTGCCTAAAAGAGATTAGGCTACAGTAGCAAACAAATCCTGCCAGCTTTTTTCCGGAGCTTCTGACTTGGCAACAATTTCTACTATTTTATTTTTAGCTTCGGGTTGAAACAAAGCTTCGACGCAGACTTGCGCCACTTTAGTGCGAGGTATACTGCCGTCAAACAAGGTGTCAGCGGCGGACATCACCACTGGGTTGGTGTTATCCTCATTTTTCAGCCCGCCCGGACGCACTATCGTGTAAGTCAAACCACTTTTCTTGAGATAATCCTCAGCTTGTTTTTTCCACACCAAAATTAGCCAGAACAAATTCAGCGGGTGAAATAGCTGGGAGGTACACAAGGAGGTAACCAAGACAAAATGCTCAATTCCCTTCGCTTTGGCTGCATCTACCAGATTTTTAGTGCCTTCGTAGTCTACTTGGTACGGCCCGGTTGGGTCAAAGCTGGGTTTTGCACCCGTGGCGCACAGCAACACGGTGCTATCGCCGATGGCAGTACTCAGCGTATCGGGTTTGAGGACATCACCTACTACTAACTCGGCCTCGGCGGGTAAAATTGCTCTAGCTTTGTCCGCATCCCGCACCAAAGCACGCACGGGAATCTGACGCTTGACTAACTCTTGTACGATGCGGCGACCCGTCTCGCCTGTTGCCCCTGCTACAAATGCTTTCATATCACAAGTTATCCTGGTTAAACTAGGAATTTTGCAACCTTTGCAGTCCGCTTCCTTAATTTAATGTAAATAATCTGTGAACTAAAAGGAGGGTGTTTTGTCGTTAAAGTGAAGATTTGGAGTCAGGTTGTAACTATTGAAACCTGAAAGGGAATATTTAACATAACATTAGGACAACTCGCGCAGGTATGCGTCTATGCAATCAAACTACAGTGATTATCCAGCAATTGAAGTTACTGAAAAGGGTTTGCCGAACTTTGTCGATACTGAGAGTGCGATCGCCAATGCAATGGGTTTGAGCGAGCCAGTACGGTTTCACGGGCAGTTTGAAGATTGCATGGACATGTATGCTGATGTGGCGACGGTTGCCGAATATCTCAACGCTCACCCAGAATGGTTTAGGCGCTGCGCCCACCCAATGAAGGCGCAAGCCCTCGGTAACAATGGCTACGCTTTAACCATCGGGCGCTTCGGTTCTTTCGGATATGAGGTAGAACCAAAAATTGGCTTGGAGTTACTGCCCCCCGATGAAGGCGTTTATCGCATCCAAACCATACCCGTACCGGATTACATACCACCGGGCTATGATGTTGATTTTAATGCCGTAATGCAGTTGACAGAAGCAACGATTAATGCATCGGCAAGTTATCCAGGAGAGGTGACGCGGGTAGAGTGGCAGCTGGATTTAGTGGTGGCAATTCAGTTTCCCCGCTTTATCTACCGCTTGCCCATGTCTTTGATTCAAAATACGGGTACAAGCTTACTCCGCCAAATCGTCCGCCAAGTATCCCACCGCTTGACTCACAAGGTACAGCAAGACTTTCATTCCAGCTTGGGCTTACCGATGCCGCACAAAAAGGGTCATAGGTAATAGGTAATAGGTAATAGGTAATAGGTAATAGGTAATGGGTAATGGGTAATGGGTAACACGCTACCGAACTGTTAGGACAGTGTCCCCATTAAGTATATCTACTACCAATTAGCAATTAGCAATTAGCAATTAGCAATTAGCAATTAGCAATTACCCATTACCCATTACCCATTACCCATTACCGCATTACATCTTACTAATAATTCTTTGCACGATATCCATACCCGAGACTGCTTGCCAACCAAACAATCCCAAGAGGCTGATATTCAAGATAATGTGGGTGTAACGCGCCCAATCTTGTCCTTTTTGCATGTAGGGAGAAAGAGCAGCAGAAATCGAAATCAGTCCGGTCATGGTTAATCCCACCAGTAGGTGAGGGCCAACAAACAGCTTACCGTTGTTGATGTAGGTAACCGCCATACCGCCCAGGGTACCGAGAACCATTAAAGCAAACAGGATCGATCCGATCTGGTAGTGTTTGAGGTTGAACTTACCTTTAATTAGTTCTTTGCGCGTGTCCCCTTCGGCGCTTCTGGTGCGTCGGACTTGAATGCCTAAGTATAGGGCATAAATCGATAGGCCAAGCAGCACCCACATCATCAGCGGGTGACCGAATTGGCTCCAAGTTTTAATCGAGGCGGGGATTTCCAAGTTCATAGGGCTGGGGTCGTCAGATGAGGAACTGTAATAAAAGTTAGCATAAAAACACTTTTCTACACCTATGGGATCGGGACAAAACTATCACAAAGCATCTCAGTGAACTTCTCAAACAGCTGATTTGGCGCTAAGTTGTCAATGCTGAGGATGGAACGAGGAGCAGGCATGACCTCCACGAAAGATAAGGATGTCTTACTGAGAAGGGCGGCTCAAAGTGGTGACATGCATCAGGTACAAGCCCTAATTGCCCAGGGTGCTGATGTGAATGGAACGGGGCGAGACGGTACGACGGCTTTGATGTTTGCGGCTCAAAACGGGCATACGGCGATCGCGCGACATATACTAGATGCTGGCGCGAATGTCAATCAGCCGAGAAAGCGGTTTGGCACAACGGCTTTAATGATAGCGGCGGCGGCAAATTGGGTCGAGATCGTACAAATGTTGCTAAATCGGGGTGCAGATGTCAATGCGACCAACGAGGATGGCAACACGGCGCTGATGGCAGCATCTCTGAGGGGATATGCCAATATCGTACAGGTGTTGCTGGCTGGCGGTGCGGAGGTGAATACGAGGAATAAGGACGAAAATACAGCCTTGCACTTGGCAGCAGAACAGAGTTATAGCTCTGTTTTGGATGCTTTACTGTCAGCAGGCGCAGACGCGAACCTTCTCAGCGGCGGCGAAACGGCGTTGACTTTATCGGCAGGCGTTGGCAATGCCGTTGGGGTGCGGCTGTTGTTAGAGCATGGGGCAAATGTCAATATTAGAACGGGTGATGGCAGAACGGCTTTGATGCTGGCAGCAGAATCTGGAGATTTAGCGATCGCGCAAATGTTGCTCGCTTGGGGTGCGGATGTCAATGCCCAAGATGGGGAAGGCGAAACTGCTTTAACCCTAGCATCCGACCAAGGTCATGTAGATTTAGTGCGAAGTCTTCTCGAAGCTGGTGCTGATGTCAATATTAAAAACCAAGATGGGTGGACAGCTTTAATGGCAGCATCGGCAGAAGGTTACGTGCCAATTGTGACAGCTTTACTCGAGAAAAATGCCGAAATTAACGCCAAAGATAACGATGGGGAAACCGCGTTACACCTGGCGATTGCCGAAGGACGCGATCGCGTGGTAAATATCTTGCTTAACCAAGGGGCTGATATCGAAGCCAGGAATAATTTGGGGGATACACCTTTGTTACTCGCAGCTTTGCAAGACCGCAGTACAATTGTGGCAGCGTTGCGGCAAAAAGGAGCTGACTGCAATGCTAAAAACATGGGCGAAACTGCTTTAACTGTAGTAGCATCTGAGGGATTTGTAGATACTGCGATCGCGCTGTTGAATGCCGGTTGCGATCCCAACGTGGTGGCAGATGATGGGCAAACTGCTTTAATTAAAGCTAGCGATCGCGGTTACACAAGTGTGATGCAAGCATTATTAGCGAACGGTGCTAATGTGAATTTTCCAGACTTATCTGGTTCAACTGCTTTAATCTGTGCAGCCACTCGCGGTAATCTTGCTGCTGTAAAAATATTGCTCGACGCTGGCGCAGATCTCAACATCGCAAACTTAAACGGCGATACGGCTTTGACAATTGCCGAATTAAACGGTTATCGGGATGTTGTGCAATTACTTTTGGTTGCTGGTACTTGATCGGGACTTACCTTACGCACGCAAAGCCAAAAACCCGGTTTCTGCGTCAATCTCGTTGCTCCAAACCCACGATTTTTGCTAGAAACCGGGTTTTTTTGCCTAATTCCTGTTAATCCTAAAATCTGGGGTATGGGGAAAATTAGGCTGGTTCCTAAACCCAAAATCAACTAATAACTAATAACTAGCATGAAAATTTTTGTTACGGGACGCCTTTGTTTATTTGGAGAACATAGCGATTGGGCGGGTGGCTATCGCCGCATTAATCCCTATTTAGAAAAAGGCTACGCGCTATTAGTTGGCACAAATCAAGGTCTTTATGCCGAAGTAAAACCCCATCCAACTCATCTAATTATGCGCGCTACCTTAAGTGATGGAACTCGTCAAACTCTCTCTCTACCAATGGAAAGGCAAGTTTTACTTGCTGAAGCCGAAATAGGCGGTTTCTTCAGTTATGCTGCTGGGGTTGCTTATCAGTTTCTCACTCACTATCGCATCGGCGGACTGGAAATAGATAATTACTTAACCGATTTACCAATTGGGAAAGGGTTATCTTCTAGTGCTGCTATTTGCGTTTTAATTGCTCGTACTTTTAATCGCGTTTATGACTTAAAAATGACCGTTCGCGGCGAAATGGAGTTTGCCTATTTAGGCGAAATTACCACCCCTTCCCGCTGCGGCAGAATGGATCAAGCTTGTGCTTATGGCAGCCGTCCGATTTTGATGACTTTTGATCGCGATCGCATCGATGTCACCGAACTAAATGTATCCCAAGATTTATACTTTGTTATCGTCGATCTCGGCGCGGGCAAAAACACCCAAGAAATCCTTAGCGACTTGAATCAATGTTATCCCTTTGCTGCCAATGAAGTACAAGAAAATGTCCAAAAATATTTAGGTTCCATCAGCGCTCAAATTACCCAAGCAGCAATTGACGCCCTGCAAAAAGGCGATGCTGAACAAATTGGCGCATTGATGAAAAAATCTCAATCGGAATTCGACCGATATTTAATCCCAGCTTCTCCCTCTCAACTAACTTCTCCCGTTTTGCATCAACTGTTGAACTATCAGCCAATTCAACCTTATATTTTAGGCGGTAAAGGCGTTGGTTCTCAAGGCGATGGCACGGCGCAATTTATTGTCAAAGATGAGTCTAGTCAGCAAAAAGTTATAGAAATAGTTGAGCGTGATTTTCCCAACATGCAATGTTTGAAGCTGGAAATAAAAAGTAATTTGGATGTGGAAAAACCTTCTAGCTGGCAAATAATCGGCGGGCCAGATGCCCAGCCCACAAGCGAACCAGAAAACTATCCTTTAAAAAGAAAGGTTCGCAAAGGTGTAATTCCGGCGGCTGGTTTTGGCACTCGCTTATTTCCAGCTACCAAAGCTGTTAAAAAAGAACTGTTTCCCATTATCGATCGGGAGGGGCGTGCCAAGCCGGTAATTCTGTCAATTGTGGAAGAATTAATTAGTGGGGGAATAGAGGAAGTTGGGATAGTGGTACAGGCTGGCGATCGCGCAATTTTTGAAGACTTTTTTAAATCTCCACTTTCCCCCGAATTCTTCAACAAATTATCGCCCCAAAATCAAGCATACAGCCAATACCTTCAAAACTTAGGCAACCGAGTTACAATTCTCACTCAAGACGTTCAGGAAGGTTACGGTCATGCTGTATTTTGTGCCAAAGAATGGGTTAACAATGAGCCATTTTTACTTTCTTTAGGTGACCATGTTTACTCATCCGATACGGATATTTCTTGTGCGGCACAAGTTATAAATATTTACGAACAAATCGAGCAAAGTGTTGTAGGATTAACCACAATGCCAGCAGGAATTATTGAAAAAGCTGGGTGCGTCGCTGGAGTTTGGCAAGAATTAAACTCGATTATTTCCTTGACTGAAGTTGCGGAAAAACCAACCGTGGAATATGCCCGCCAGCATTTGCGGGTAGAAGGCATGGCAGAGGATGAGTTTTTATGTATTTTTGGTTTATATGTCCTGACGCCAACAATCTTTGATTGTTTGTCAGAAGACATCAAAAATAATATTCGCTTCAAAGGCGAGTTTCAACTCACAACCTGTTTGGAAAAATTGCGGCAGCGGGAGGGAATGACAGGCTATATTGTGAAAGGAAAGTGTTTTGATACCGGAATGGCGGATGTTTATCGCCAAGCAATAATTGATTTTCGCAACAGTTAGCAGTCAATGAATTTACTTGATTTTCTACCAACAACAGTTTCTTTCGTTTTAGTTCCTCTCCTATATGGAGCGATTGCCGGAATCACGAGCGGAATATTTGCTGCTTTGAGGATGCGGAAGTTATTAGTCGTAATTTGGACAATTGTTGGAGCAGTAATCGGGGTTTATATTGGCTCGGGAATTGGATATATTTTATTCAATATTGTACATCCCAATCCAGACTTTATTGAGGGACTGGGTTTGATTATATTTTACTTGAATAGCGGCATGTTAATCGGTTCGATTTCAGGAGCTGAAATTGGAACTATTATTTTTGAACGCTGGCGTAATTCGAGGAGGAGATGAACGTGAAAAAACATCCAGTTATATGATGTCCGCTAGCAACGGTAGTCTATAATTTTTGCCGGGAGTAGGGGCGAGTATAAGCAGCCATTCTGTGGCATCACGAGATATTTTTTAAACCTGCCCCAGCTCAACTACCGATGCTACCGAACATGATATTACCTCCCATCCCTCTAGTAGGGGATGCATTCTGACGCCCTGAACCTACACCTGTCAAGCGCGGGCATTACTGCGTGCTGAACAATTTCAGCCTTAAGGCTGGAACTCACCATTTGCCATCTGAGGTAAAATTATTTAGTTGCTTTTGTTGAGAGTTTATTAGACTAGAGGTAACCTGGTTTAAACTGTTTAAGTTGAGCTGCACCGCTCGAACAGACAATATTTGTAACTAGCAACTTGGGTTATTAGCTTCAAAACAGCTGTTAATTACCTCTACTAGAGGCAGTACGCGCCACAGGTGTCAGATAGACAAGTTTGGCAACATCGCTAGGCAGGATTTATGAATGACGAGCTATTTAGACAGCATTTTCAAGCAATCCAGCGGCAAATTACGGCGCTGCAAGCGGAACAAGTTCAAGTTGCGCGGGCTGGGGAGGAAATTAATGCTGCGCTTGAAGGGTTGCAATTAATTTATGAGGAAATGCAGACGAGTTTGGAAGTAGCCGAGGTAGTTGAGGAAGAACTTGTCCAACAGAATCAGCAGATTGCTACACAGTATCGACGCTATTATGACTTGTTTTACTCGTCGCCGATTGGTTGCGTGGTTACCGATGCCAATGGCTTAATTCTGGAAGCAAACCAAGCGATCGCGCAACTTCTGAACGTACCACAATCCCATCTACCCGGTAAGCCTCTGGCTGTGTATATCGTACAAGAAGAGCGCTCAAGCTTTCGTACCAATCTAAATCGACTGGCTCACAGCAGCGGTATCCAAGTTTGGCAGCTAAACTTATCTCCACGGAAGGGAGAATTATTTGCCGCCGAATTAACTGTAGCGATCGCGCGCAACAATTCAGGTTTGATTGAAACACTACAGATTGGAGTGTACGATGTCAGCCGCTATCAGCAAACGCTGAATCAATCAGTTGAGTCACAGCATCCAGAACAGATGCCAACAACAACGATGGTGATGCCCGCACTGCCCCAGTCCCTTGACGGCTTGCAGGTGCTAATTGTCGATGATGAAGCCGATGCCCGTGAATTTATTACCGCGGTTTTGGAATGTCACGGGATGCGCGTCACTGCCGTCGCCACAGCTGCTGCTGCTTTGGCAGCACTAGACCAATTTCGTCCCGATGTCCTGATTAGCGACATTCTGATGCCTGATGACAATGGGTATAGTTTGATTCGCAAAATACGTCAACTCGAAGCCGAAAAAGGCTGGCACATTCCCGCCGCTGCCCTCACAGCCTATCTGGCAGAAGATCGAGAAAAAGCACTTGCAGCCGGATTTGAATCCCATCTGCACAAACTAGCTCAGCCAAATGAATTAGTTGAAATGATAGCTCGGCTGGCGGGTCGAGTTTGAGCCTGAGATCGCCCAATTGTCGGAATCATAAGTGCCATGCAACGACCTCGATCTGAAACGGTTATTCATGAACAGCAGACGCTGGAACAATTGCGCCACTTGGAAGCACTAGCGCGGGCAATAATTCAGAATTTACCGGGTGGGGCAGCCTTTGTCGTCGATCGCGAGTTGCGCTATTTGCTGGCTGAAGGAGAAGCGTTATCTGTTGCCGGATTCAAACCAGAAGATTTAGTTGGTAAAACAATTTTTGAAGTGCTGCCGCCCCAATTAGCTGCGAATTACGAACCGATGTACCGTAAAGCGCTTGTGGGTGAGCGATTTGAGCATGAACACCATGCCCACGATCGCACTTACGTCTCGCGGGGAACGCCGCTTCGGGCTGAAAATGGGGAGATATATGCCGTACTGGCAGTCTCTTACGACATTAGCGATCGCAAGCGCGTCGAAGACGAACGCAAATGTGCCGAAGCCGCACTGCGCGAGAGCGAAACACAATTGCGCTTATTCGTTACCGCCAGCTCAGACATAGTTTATAGAATGAGTGCCGATTGGCGCGAGATGCGGAGTCTCGAAGGTAAGAGTTTTCTTGCCAACACCGACGATCTAAACCAGACTTGGATTGAAACCTACATTCCCTCAGAGGAACAGCCAAGGGTATGGGCTGCCATCGAGGCAGCGATCCGCACCAATAGCATATTTGAGTTAGAACATCAAGTCATTCAACAAGATGGGGCGATCGGCTGGAGGTTCTCGCGTGCCATTCCAATGCTAAATGAGCAGGGTGACATCGTGGAATGGTTTGGAACTGCCAGTGATGTAACCGAGCGAAAACGCGCCGAAGTCGCGTTGCGCGAGAGTGAGGCGAGACTGGCGGTAGAACTAGCGGATGCCAAGCAGTTGCAGTTCATTAGCAGCCAGTTGGTTCAGGAGGAAAATATTGATGCCCTGTATGAGCAGATTTTGGATGCGGCGATCGCTCTCATGCGCTCACAGATGGGCAGTATGCAATTGCTGCACCGCGATCGCAACGAACTACAGTTACTGGCATGGAAAGGATTTGACCCGGCATCGGCAGCCTTTTGGCAGTGGGTACGGGTGGATTCAGATAGTACCTGCGGCGTGGCATTGAGGACGGGTGAGCGAGCGATCGTCCCCGATGTCGAAACCTGCGAGTTTATGGCTGGCAGCAGGGATCTCGACGCCTATCGCCTTTCAGGAGTCAGAGCAGTGCAGACCACACCGCTGATCTCGCGCAGTGGTCGGGTTGTCGGCATGATTTCTACTCACTGGCAGGAACCGCATCAGCCATCCGAACGGGAGCTAAGTCTGCTCGATGTCCTGGCACGACAGGCGGCAGATTTAATTGAGCAGCGGCGATCGGAAACAGCCTTACGCGAATCAGAAGCAAAATATCGATCGCTGTTCGAGACGATGGATGAAGGTCTTTCTGTGTTGGAGTTAATTTACGACGATAGCGGCAAACCTGTTGATATGCGTTGGGTCGAGGCAAACCCGGCATTTGAAAAAATAACTGGCTTAAAGAATGTGGCAGGCAGATTGTGCAGCGAGTTTGTTCCTTCCGAGGACTACTGGCTGGAAACCTATGACCGCGTAGTCAAAACAGGCGAGTCCATCCGTTATGAAAATTTTCATGCAGGGATTCAGCAATGGTATCGAACCCATACCTCACGGGTGGGAGGTGCTGAAAGCAGGGTAGTTGCCAATATTTTTGAGGACATTACCGAACGCAAACGCCACGAAGCGAATCTCGCTTTCTTAGCCGAAATCAGCCAAGACCTGGTGCATCTGACGAACATTGACGAAACGATGGCTGCGATCGGCGCAAAAATCGGCAGACATTTCAACGTCGCCCGCGTCATTTTCTCCGAAATCAGTGAAGACCAGCAGACGGGTCGCGTCATCCACGAATGGCACAAAGCGGATTTGCCCGATATGAAAGGCTCTTACGCCACAAAAGACTATTTCTCGCCCGAATTTGAACTTCTCCACTGCGCCGGGGAAATCGCCGTTGTCCGCGATACTGCGAAGGACGAGCGGGTTGACGCAGAGCGTTATGCTGCGCTGGGCGTAGGCGCGTTTGTCGGCGTGCCGCTCATCCATCAGAACAAATGGCGTTTCTATTTCAGTCTGCTCGATTCCGCACCGCACGACTGGCGCGAGGACGAAATCGAATTGCTGCGCGAAATCACGAGCCGCATCTGGACGCGGCTTGAACGTGCCCGTGCCGAGGAATCGTTGCGGCAGTCGGAAGCCAAATATCGATCGCTGTTCGATTCGATTGACGAAGGCTATCTTCTCTGCGATGTCATCTTCGACGAAAACGAGCAGCCGATTGATATTCTTTACCTCGAAGCGAATCCGGCGGCGGTGCGTCTTGCCGGACGGGATTTCTCCGGGCGGCGGATGCGCGAGATCGACCCGGATTATGAAGACTACTGGTATGAACTGATCGGGCGCGTCGCGCTCACGGGCGAATCGGTACGCGCCGAACACTACGCCGAACCGCATGGGCGATGGTTCGATTTTTACGCTTCCAAAGTTGGTGGAGCCCAGAGCCGCCGCGTCGCCAGCATTTTCCAGGACACCACCGATCGCAAGCACGCAGAAGCCCAATTGCGCCGCGCGGCTGAGCGGGATGCGTTCCGAATCAAGCTATCAGATGCCCTGCGATCGCTTTCTGACGCGGTTGAAATTCAACGCACAGCGTCGCGTGTCATCGGCGAATATCTGGGCGTTGACCGCGCGTATTACGTGGACATCGAGCCGGACGACGAACACTGGGTTGTCGCGGACAACTACGTGCGCGAAGGCGCGCCGCCGCTCATCGGCAGAGGACGGATTGACGATTTCGGCTGGGCGGGCAAAGAACTGCTTGCTGGAAGAATACTACGCATCTCGGACGTGAACGCAGACCCGAACTTGAGCGAGTCGGCGCGCGCGGAGTTTCGGGCGGTTGGCGTGGCGGCTTTGCTGGCAATTTCGCTCGTTAAAGAAGGACACTGGGCGGCATCGTTCGCCTTGCAGCATCTAACGCCGCGCGAGTGGAGCGAAGCGGAAACGAAACTGTTGCAGGAAACCGCCGAACGCACTTGGGCGGCAGTCGAACGCGCGAAAGCCGAAGCAGCCATGCGCGAATCGGAACTTCAGCGAGTGCGAGAACAATCTGAGCGTGAACAAGAACGCCAACGCGCTGAAGCTCTGGCAGAACTCGATCGCGCCAAAACCCTCTTCTTCAGCAACGTTAGTCACGAATTCCGCACACCGCTGACACTATCCCTGGCTCCCCTGCAAGATGCTTTGAGCGATCGCACCCATCCCCTCGCCCCTGTTCACCGAGAACGCTTAGAACTCGCCCATCGCAACAGTTTACGCCTCTTGAAGCTGGTTAATACTCTACTCGATTTCTCCCGCATTGAAGCTGGACGCATGGAAGCAGTGTACGAACCAACCGATTTGGCAATGTTTACAACTGAGCTAGCGAGCGTATTTCGTTCTGCCATTGAACGAGCAGAGCTAAGGTTGATTGTTGATTGCCCACCATTGCCAGAGCCAGTTTATGTAGACCGTGAAATGTGGGAGAAAATCGTTCTCAATCTGCTTTCTAACGCCTTTAAGTACACCTTTGCAGGTGAGATTGCAGTCAGACTGCATCCTGCGGATCGCGATCGCGTCATACTTGAAATCGAAGATACCGGCACGGGAATTGCAGCCGCACACCTGCCCCATCTATTCGAGCGATTCTATCAAGTCCGAGGAGTACAGGCACGAACCCATGAAGGATCTGGGATTGGTCTAGCTTTGGTACGCGAACTGATTCGACTGCATAATGGCACGATCGATGTCAGGAGTATCGTAGGGCAGGGAAGTTGCTTTGCGATCGCGATTCCTTTTGGCACAAAACACCTACCTAACGATCGCCTACGACGAGTCGTAGGCGATCGTACTATAGCAACATCAGTAGCAAGCGCCGCCCTTTATGTTGAAGAGGCACAGCGTTGGATACCGCAAGAGGCAGGGGAGCAGGTGAGCAGAGGAGCAGGGGAGAGTATAGATACTCGTTCATCTAGTTCAGATACTCGTTCATCTAGTTCAGATACTCGTTCA
>CAYXCW010000160.1:0-2766 GCA_964463555.1 uncultured bacterium | reverse complement strand
TCAGATACTCGTTCATCTAGTTCAGATACTCGTTCATCTAGTTCAGATACTCGTTCATCTAGCGATGAACCTCGAACTACTCTCCCAGCTTCCCCAGTTTCTCCTGCCCGCATTCTCCTAGTCGATGACAACGCCGATATGCGAGATTATTTGACGCGGATATTGAGCGATCGCTTTCAGGTAGAAGCAGTTGCAGATGGCGCGGCGGCGCTGGCAGTGGCTACTGAGCGCGTGCCAGATCTGGTACTCAGCGATGTAATGATGCCTGGACTAGACGGATTTGAGTTGCTCAAAGCATTGCGAACCAATCCGCGCACTAGAGAAATTCCGATTATCCTGCTTTCGGCACGTGCCGGGGAAGAGTCTGCGATTGAAGGGTTGGAAGCTGGGGCAGACGATTACCTGATCAAGCCCTTTTCTGCTCAGGAACTGGTGTCTCGCGTCACTGCTCATCTCCAGATGACACAAATGCGAGGGGAAGCACTGGTTCAGGAACGAACGCTTAGTCAGAGAAAGGACGAGTTGCTGTCAACTGTTTCTCACGAACTGAATACACCTCTGGTTGCCATTCTCGGTTGGACGCGGTTACTGCGTGCCAATCCATCGAATCAATCGATGTTGATGAAATCCCTAGAGACAATCGAGCGCAATGCCTTGTTGCAAGCCAAACTAATCCAGGACTTGCTAGATATTTCCCGCATCACTTTAGGTAAGCTGCGCTTGAGCCTCGCGCCTGTCGAACTGAGATCGGTAATTGACATGGCGATCGCTACTGTAACTCAAACTGCCCAAACAAAAGCGATCGATCTGGCTTGGCAGGATAATGGTGTTAATCGAGACATTGTTGTCATGGGCGATCGCGATCGCTTGCAACAAGTCTTCTGCAATCTTCTGACCAATGCAATTAAATTTACTCCAGAACGAGGCAGCATTACTGTTGAATTGTCAAAGATCGAAGGTGAAAATATATCTGAAGATTGCTATGCTGAAGTTCGTGTAACTGACACTGGCATTGGTATCTCCGCTGAGTTTCTTCCATATATTTTCGATCGCTTTCGTCAAGCCGAACAATCGGGTTCGGCTAAGGGATTGGGGTTGGGGTTAGCGATCGCGCGTCATCTGGTTGAACTCCACAACGGCACCATTGATGCCCAAAGTGCGGGGGTCGGGAAAGGATCTACCTTTATTGTCAGGATACCGCTGCTTGACAACGATAAAACTCAATAATCAATACTCAGTAAAGGCTTGAGTAAAACAGTTAAACAATAGAACTTGTGATGAATCAGCCTGAAGCCAACTCAGAATTTGAAGCAGTATTAGACTACCTCAATAAAAGTCGAGGTTGCGATTTAACAGGCTATAAACGCTCTACCTTGATGCGGCGTTTTCGGCAGCGGATGCAGCATATCAAAATTGATAGCTATCAGAGCTACTTAGAGTATTTACAACATCATCCACAAGAGTACCAGGATCTGTTAAACAACGTTCTGATCAACGTTACCAGTTTTTTCCGCGATCGCGATGCTTGGGATTATCTAGCTGCCGAAATCGTTCCCAAACTAATTGCTAGCAAGCAATCCCACGAACCGATTCGAGTCTGGAGTGCAGGCTGTGCCGCCGGACAAGAAATCTGTAGCCTGCTAATTTTACTAGCAGAAGCACTAGGCATCGAATCGTGCCTCAAACGAGTTCAGTGCTACGCAACTGATGCCGATGAAGCCGCTCTCCAACAGGCAAGAAAAGCCACTTACAGCGCTCTAGAAATCGCCAGTATCCCTCCCAATCTTCTGGAAAAGTACTTTGAACAAACCGAAAAAGGCTATGTCTTTTACCCAAAACTTCATAGCACAATCATCTTTGGTCGTCATGACTTGGTGCAGGATGCTCCCATGTCTAAAATTGATTTACTGACCTGCCGCAATGTGCTGATGTATTTCAACCCAGAAACTCAAGCATCGATTTTGGTTCGCTTTCATTTTGCTCTCAAAAATACTGGTTTTTTATTATTAGGTAAATCAGAATTATTGATGCATCGCAGGCAAATTTTTACACCGATCAATTTGAAGCATCGGGTTTATGCCAAGTCACTGAAGTTAGAACTGGAAGATTATCTATCCATCAATCCTAAATCTGTTAAAAACGAGGCGATCGCTACTTCAACCACCGAAAGCTACTTCTGGCAAACTGCATTTGAAACCAATCCCGTCGCTCAGCTAGCAGTAAATCTCGACGGTTATTTGATTGCTGCAAACCAGCAAGCAAATCGCTTATTTGGATTAACGCTTGACGATTGGAATCGTCCGTTTCAAGAACTAGAACCTGGAAAGCTAGTAGGCTCATACGCTTCGATCGCAAAGTTATCCCGCAATTATCGCCCGGTGACTTTGAAGAATATTGAATGGAACGTTCCACCAAGCATCAGGTATTTCGATATTGCGATCGCACCAGTCTTTAACTCTAAAAAACTATTGCTAGGCATCACATTAACATTCCTCGATCAAACTGCCTACAAACGGCTAAACGCCAAAGTTGATTTAACTAATTCCGAATTAGCCAGACTTTCTGAAACGCTTCAAGCCAAAGAAGCTAATCTAGAAACCATTCAAATGGAGTTAGAATCTGCTCATCAAGAAATCCAACTTCTCACTCAGAATGCTGGGGATTAGGTGTTAGGGATTAGGTGTTAGGGATTAGGTGTTAGGGATTAGGTGTTAGGGATTAGGGATTAGGGATTAGGGATTAGGGATTAGGGATTAGGGATTAGGG
>CAYXCW010000159.1:0-16202 GCA_964463555.1 uncultured bacterium | reverse complement strand
TAAAAAGGGGGGAACCCGATTCAAATCGATCCCCCCTAACCCCCCTTAAAAAGGGAGGAACCGGATTCAAATCGATCCCCCCTAACCCCCCTTAAAAAGGGGGGAACCGGATTCTTAGTCCCCCTTTTTAAGGGGGATTTAGGGGGATCTAAAATGCTTGACCTCATAACTAGCAACTTGAGTTAGTAGGGGCACAGCATCGAAAGATCGAAAGTCTTGCACTCAAACCGAAATCTTACTTACGCCGTGCCCCTACGGTGGTCAAAAGAATTGAAAATCCCTCTAATACCGTTTTCCCATCAATGTGCTACACACGGGGCGGGGCGGGTTTAGTTTAACTGTTTGTTTTTATCAAAAGTAACTGGTAAAACCCGCCCCTACAATCGGTATATGTTGATGTGTAGCATTATCAAGGTAAATCGCTGTAATATCATGTCAACTGCTAATGGCTAATAGCTAATGGCTACTCTGAAGCCAATTAGCCATTAGCCAAGAAAGCTCAAACCAAAACGGGTTGGGGTTCTAACTGACAGACTTGTACTCCCTGATGCGACACAATCCGCAATTCATCGGGATAGCGCGGACGCGAATCGTTCGCTAACCAGATCGGAGGCACCATCATGGCTTCATAGCAATCAATCCGATGCAAAACCCCTGGTTTGTCTTTGAGTTCTACAATCGTCCCCGGTAGATACTCAAACATTTCATCCCAATCAATAGGTAACTCGGCGTTCATCGTACTCAACCATCCCAATGTCTGAAACTATTGCCTTCCGATACCAGCCAAGGAATAAACGTTACATAGTTGATTTGGCTGGTGCGAACATGGGGAACCAATTCTGTCAATCAACAATAGAACTGGCTTCGATCGAGAACAACTTCACCAAAATCCGGCACCCAAGCAACCCAGGTATCTGAGGACTCTTGACAAAGCAACTTGGCTTCGTCAAATGCGTATTCACCAGGCAATTGCAACAACTTCACCCAGGTATCGCGGGTGTAGGTGATGTGGCACACTGGGTTCCAGGTTGAGGCGATCGCACTCTCTAGCGCGGCTGTGGTCATCATCTTTCTCCCTCTCCAATCCATTAAAATTGGCGAAAACACTTCCCCTTAACCGAACTAGAAGGAAGCGACTCAAATAATTTCTGTATTCATTTTTACAAAATTCCAGTGCGATCGCTCAATTCCACCCGATAAATTAACAAATCCTGACAAAATCTAAACTCATGCTGTTCAAAATTCTGGTTATTCTACATACTCTGGGAGCCACCGTCTGGACGGGTGGACATCTGGTGCTTGCCGTCACCGTTTTGCCGCCTGCCCTCAAGCATCGCGATCCCAATCGCATCGATCAGTTTGAAGAACACTTCGAGGGATTTGGGCTGGCTGCTTTGTTGCTCCAGGTAATTACGGGGTTGTGCCTAACCTGGATCTACTTTCCTGGCTTCCAAAATTTTTGGGCTTTCGATTCGTTTTTATCTGTATATATCGCCATCAAGTTAGGCTTGTTGTTAGGCACTCTGGCGCTGGCAGTTCATGCCCGCTTTTTCATCATTCCGAATCTGACCAAAGAAACCTTAAACTCTCTAGCATACCACATTGTGGGCGTCACCACCCTGGCAGTATTATTTGCGATTTTAGGTGCGGGAATTCGCCTCGGTGGGTTTGGTTAGTTAACCTGTTTTAACAGCTAAAAATAATTGATTAAGTTCAGATTGCAGATTTCAAATTGACAGGAATTATATCATGTCCCTTCGCAAAGGTTGCGTATCGTAGGGGCGGGTTTTACGAGAGATATTTGAAGGCTACCCAAGGACTAAATAAACCCGCCCCGGCTCAAGTACCGATGCCACTAAACATAATCAGGACTTACGCAACCACACTAAGTATGGCGTAATGGTGCGTTAGCGATAGCGTAACGCACCCTACATATAGAAAGTTTGCGTAAGTCCCGATAATATTACACACGCGAAGCCAAAAACCCGGTTTCTGCGTCAATCTCGCGACTTGAAAGCGATGATTTTTCGGAGAAACCGGGTTTTTTTGCGTAATTCCTGATTGAATCACCACAAATCTGCAATCTAAAATCTGAAATCTGCAATTAATGGTGGTGATGATGATGCGCGTGCGTCGCCAGATGAGGATTAACGGCTAGAGCTTCTTCTCCTAACAGCGCTTCAATTTGGGGATTTGCCCAATCTGCCGCCATCTTTAAGAAATCTGGATGGTCGTTGACGCAAGCCATTTGCACGTAGCTTATATCTGAATGTTTCCGCTCTAAAGCATGAATAATGTGGTGGACATCCAACAAAGTTTCGTGATTTTCGGTAGCAAAACCAATCGGCATAAACAGAATTGCTTTTGCACCCAATTCAATTAGATTGCTAGCAGCTTGATTGACATCTGGTTGCGTCCATTCAATCATCGGCGTGTCGTGATTTAACCAGCCGATGGAGATGAGCGGATAGCGGTTAATCAGCTTTTCTCGTACCAACTCATACATTGCCTGACTTTCGTCAATTCCAGAAGTAAAACCCTTGGCTTTGTGGGGACAACCGTGATTCATCAACACGATGCCAGTTTGAGAGGGTAGGAAAGCTTGAGCGAGTTCGGCTGCGATTTTTTCTTCTACCAGACGTGCCATTAAATCGATGTAATCTGGTTCGTTATAGAAAGAAGGAATGTAACGCTGTCCTTTCACCCAATGTTGCTCGCCATCAGTGAGATTTGCCAAAGCTTTGTTGACTTGTTCGACGGCGATACCGCTGGTAAAAATAGAATCGACAACTAATAAGGGATAAATCAGCAGTTTGTCAAATCCTTGGGATTTAATTTCAGCTAAAACTTGTTTGGGCAGGAAGGGGGCGCAAAAGTTAAACGCTTTGAAAACTTGAACCCGCTCGCCCCATTTTTCTTGCAGATTCTTTTCTATACCAGCCCGTTGCTGTTCAAAAATTGCATTGTGGGGTGAAATGAAATTGCCGTGCTGATGTCCCCACTCGTGCAAGTCAAACATTGCCAAAATTCTGGCTAAAGGGGGATAAATCCAGGTTGGCACTGGTGCAAACTTAGCGGTGAGTAGGTGCAGAGCCTGTTCGTTATAGTTGGCGAAGTCTTCGTAACTTTCGACTTCACCGTAACCCATGAGCAATACGGCAACCCGCTCTTGGGAGTCCGCCTGATGATGGTGATGGGTATGTTGCAGTTTTTCTGGGGTAGCAACCACGTGGCATTCCTCGCCTAAAGTGAAAATATCCGAGTGGAGGCTTGGGGGATTGTCCAAAGCAACCCTCTGCTAACTAGGTTAGCATCCCCACCGGGGGGATAGGTTAATAATTGTTGCAACAGTGGACAGTGGACAGTGGACAGTGGACAGTTGATAGTGGACAGTTGACAGTTGATAGTTACGTATTGCTCAGGCTTATAGGATGCGATCGCTCGCAATTAATTGGTAATTTAAGCAAAATTGTGAAACTAATTATTTGTCCTGGGATTCACCCGCCAGAGTTGACTGAAAGCTTTGTGGCAGAATTAGAGTTGAGCAAAATTTGTCAATCCGAAGATATACTTATTTTTCCAACTAAAGATTACCCAGCTTACTCAGGGTGGCATATCTTGCAGTTTGTTAGCGATCGCTTGCGTGGCGATGGTAAAACTGATGACCAATTACCAATTACCAATTACCAATTACCAATTCGATTGGTATTCATCAGCTTTAGCGCGGGGGTAGTGGGAGCGATCGCAGCCGCAAAAGCATGGCAGCGGATGGGAGGTAAGGTAAAAGCATTTATCGCCTTAGATGGCTGGGGAGTGCCGTTATTTGGGGATTTTCCGATTTATCGAGTCAGCCACGATGAATTTACCCACTGGAGTTCGGCGTTGCTGGGGAGTGGGGAAGAGAGTTTTTATGCCGATCCGGGGGTGGAGCATTTGGAATTGTGGCGATCGCCGCAAACGGTGCGAGGGTGGTGGGTGAATCGAGAGGGAATGCGCGAGCCTTCCTCTGCTGCGGAGTTTTTGACCATGTTGTTGCAGCGCTTTAAGGCTGCAAACCGCTTTATACGTTGACTGAGGGAAATTACGGAAAAAAGACCCGCCCCAGTGCCTAATTATCAGTATGAATGCGGCGGTGTTTTAGCGCGTGATATCATCTCCGTTGAATTGCCCATAATAAAAAACATCACTCCGTCGTTGCGTAGGGACACGGCATCAGAGATATCTCGGACAAACAGATAACTTTGATCTTGCCGTGTCCCGGCTGCCGATTAAGGGTAATAAGCCTGCCATCATATGATGCGGGCAACAGTTACTCCCTTCCCGGTAGAAGATTATGTACTTCTTCCTTCTTCTACCTTCTTCTTCCTTCGCGTCCTTCGCGCCTTCGCGGTTGCTATAAATACAAATTCTTCGGGTGGGAAGGGAGTAAGTTTATGTAAAGTCTTGTCTTAATTTATAAAAACTTTATAAAGGCAAAGCTGAATTAGTTTTTACTACTGAATTGTATAGAAAAAAGATCGGCTTGTTAGCTGAACGAGCGGGAAAAATTCAGTATTAATACAGTGGTGTTTTACGTGTGATATTGCATTGTCAAAGTCACGCCATAGTTATGCATTCATAGCGGCGAAGATCCGACTTTCCGACTTTAAAGATCCGACTTTTCCGACTGACAGGATCGTGGGTGATGGATAAAGATGAACAAAGACAAATTGCTTAGCGTACTCATCAGTATTAATTCAGTATTAATACGAATGAATTGAGCAAAGGTAGTGTGTAAAGTTAGCAATGGGTGCATCAAAGGTTAGGTTAATTGCTGCCTAAATCAATCGCAAATTGTTTTTCCGATTAGAGTTTCACCCTCAAGAGATGTTAAGTTATAATTCCGCCTCATTGCCATCCTCATGCAGTCAAGATATAGATGCAGCTTTTTGGAAATTATGGCAGCAGTATCAAGACTATATTTACCGTTGCTGTTGCAAGTGGATGGGCAACCAAACCGATGCTGAAGATGCCTATAGTCGGGCGATGCTCAAAGCTTTGGAGAAAGCAAGAAATTGTACCGATGCTATCAAAAACTTTAAGGCTTGGTTAACCCGATTGACTTATAACCTGTGCGCGGATATGCATCGAGAGCGCAAAAGGGGTGCAGTAGGAGTTGACAGTTTAGACACCATTGGTATAGGAAACGATACGGAATTAATTAGCCAAGAAGAAACACCATTTCTCGCCGCGTAGCGGCGAGAAATGGAATTATTTGTTCGCGACGCAATAAATGAGTTACCAGATAGATTGCGCGAGACTTTTATTCTCTATTTTGAATCAGAGCTATCTTATCAAGATATTGCCTCACAGCTTAATATTTCCTACGATAACGTCCGCAAGCGCATTTCCCAGGCGCGGGCAATTTTGCGTCGGCGGTTCAATGAAGAACTCTCTGAAGATAGGGCTGACTCTGATTTATCGAAGTCTAAGTCGAGGGTTTCTCCCCAGTCTGCAAAACCAAGAAAGTCGAAGAAGACTGCTCAAAAAGTACCCGTTGCGGGGGAGATGGCATTATCTGGGGAGTTAGAAGAAGTACAAATTGTTGCTGGTGGGAAATTACCAGAAGCGGTTGAGCCTGTTTTGGTAGAAGCTCAATCTGATCAGAAGTTAGAGGAAATAGAGATTGTTGCTGATGAACCCCAATCGGCGGCGCTGTCTGTACCGCAGAGAGAAAAGCTGGAACTAGAGGAAAGGATGAAGGGCGAGAAACCGGGTTTCTTTAGCTGTAGCAACGAAATCTCGGCCTTTCCTACCCAAGAAACCCGGTTTCTGAGATTGCTAACAAAGGAGGCGAGGATTGTTAATAACCGGATAAATTCAAGCTAAATTCAGGCAATACATTTTCACCCGATAATTCTGTGGGAAGATTTCGCACTTCTACGTCTTGTGCTGGGCGATAAATTTCTACTTGTTGCTGTTAGGGGTTAATTAGCCATGTCAATTGCACCCTGGCATCCATATATTCCCGCATTTTGGAACGCAACATTTCCAAATCATCTGTTGCTGACCTTAATTCGATGACAAAATCGGGTGCAATGGGGCGAAATTTACGTCTTTGTTCCGGTGTGAGCGCTGAGTAACGTTCCCGTTCAATCCATGCAGCATCTGGCGAACGGTCAGCACCATTGGGTAACTTAAATATAGTGGAAGAACTAAAAGTGTAACCAAGTCGCGTTTGCCGATTCCAAATGACCAAATCGGCAATTAATTCGGCTTCCCGATTTCCGCTATCTCCTCCAACGGGGGGCATAATAATTAATTCTCTCTTGGGCGTTCGCTCAAATTTCAACTCGCCGTTAATTTGACATAACTGATAAAACTGTTCGTCTGTGAGGTGAACGGTGTCTAGGTTTAATGTCAGAGGGCTTGTAACCATACAGTTAGCCTGAATAGTGGTGGTAATAATACCATGCTATTGCTTCTGTAGTCGGGTATTTCACATATTGCACCAAAATCAACAACCGCCCCCTGTTGCAAACCCCTCTGTTATAGCAAAAGTCAGATAAATCTGACGCTCATTTGGGTTTGAGTCCATTTGAATGGACTTGGTGCTATTAGACTGGGACTTGCAGTCCCATAAGAACCGTAGGGTGGGCACTGCCCCACAATATAAAATAAGGATTTAAACGGTAAGCAGTGCCCACCCTACAAAATTCTGCTAGAAGAGGCGCATCTTGGAGATGGTTTTGTTGGGTGTTGGGAGTTTTAAAAATTTGTGCGGTTGAAGAGTTCACAATTGGGCTTCGGGAAACGTCTTATTGGTGGAACAAGAAAAGTCCTTATCTTTTATCAGGACAATTTTTATTCCAAAGGTGCCAACCTGTTAAGAGATTTGTTGCAAAAGTAAAAGGAGAATGTTATGGCTGTTGAAATAAAAGTAGAAATTGAGCAGGGAGCGAAGCGTCTTGTCAAACTGAACAGTGAGACAGACAATTTAAAGGCGCTTCGGGGAAAAATAGCCAGCTGGGTGGGAGGTGATTTTTGCTTTCTCAAGGAGGGTTACGAAATTCATCCCGATGAAGAATCTGACTATCAAGTTAAAGAGTTTCCAAGTCAAGATAACAAAGGTTTTGCCATCAGTGTTAAACCTACAAAACAAAAGGATTCACCAACAAAACCAGAGCTTCAAGCGGTGATAAATGCTGCTGAAAATACAATCAAAGATCCTAATCTACCACCACAGAAGCTCGAACCCACGAAACCGACAGATTTTCAGCAGAGTGATTTATCAATCAAAAATCCGATTAAAGACGGGAGTACGGCTGAAACAGATAACGATGGAACTGTTTTCAATTTAGGGTGGGAAAAATTATCTTCACTGGTCGAAAAGCTCCAGGTTCCGGAAGTATTACGGGTAGATAAAGAAGGATTAACACCTGTTAACTACTCCGTAATACAACTCAAGTCGCCTCTCTCGAAGAACAACGTCAAGAACGAAGCTAAGTTCAACGATGACTATGCAGCTTATGAGAGCCAATGGGAACAAACAGCTTACAAATCGGGTTGCAAAACTGTTAGTGGTTCTTTAGGCATTCCCATTCCCAAATTAAGCGCCATGCTAGGTATCTCTGGCAGCTACCAAACTAGCTTTGAATCTCAAGTAGAGCAAAAAGAAACTAGCTTATATCTAGTAGCAGAACGCATTGTACAAAAATGCAAATTGATTATCAAGAAGGAGGATATACAGGTAACTGATGATTTTAAAGATAAGGTAAAAAAAGCGGTTAACGCTACAAGTGACAATGTTTCTAAGCTCCGAAAACTGTTCCAGGAATACGGATATTTAGTTCCTACTGTATATATAATTGGCGGGAAAATTTTTGCTGAAGAAACAACAACATTTTCCAGCCTTAAGGAAAAAAGTGAGAAATCCAGAAAATTTGGAGCCGGATTTAGTGCTGAAATTGACAAAGCTGGATTTAAAGCTAGTGCTAGCGGCGGTTATAACCAGACAGATCAGAGTCAAAACTCAGAAACTAACGCTCAGAGTTCTTTCTCTTATAAAAAACAGTTGAAAGGAGGGGATGAAGCTAAACATTCAGATGGTACGGCTTGGCTAGCATCCCTTACTTATGACCGCTGGCAAATTGTTGGGTATGATGACCTCGTACCGATTACTAAGTTTCTTGATGAAGAACTTCAGCAAAAATGCGAGAACTTACTTGAGACTTTCCCAGAACCTGAAATTGAGGTTAAATATACCAGCGATTTCATCAACCAAGGTAACGATTCTGGTAGTCGTGCTAATCGCAGTTTGACAGTTTACAAACCTGCCGTTGATTCTGGATGGTGTTGGGTTGGTCATTACGCTGAGGGCAATTATAGCTCATCGCCTTCGGGGAAAACCATTATTATCAAGCCTTTAAAAGCTAATTCTGATGCTGTCAAACCTCCGTTAAGCTATGAGCAAGTGTGGGCTAACAGAGGCTCTCGGGCAAGTAAATACTTCTCCTGCTGGCGACCGATTCCACCCCAAGGTTACAAGGCATTGGGTTACTTGATGCGATTGGGTAAAGATGACTATAATCCTCCATCTGGTGAGGAGATTAAAGGGTTAGTTTGCGTCCGTGAAGACTTAGTTGCCAAGGGTCATATTAGCAATTATTCTATCTGGGACGATAAGGGTTCTGGAGCGAGCAAAGATTGTACTTTATGGAAGATTAAATCTGTCAATGACAGTAACAATTTTGAGTCGCAAACTTTCTTCGGTGTTGATGCTAGATCAAATAACCGACCGGACTATGCAGAAGTTTACTGCTTGAAAAAAGACCCGTTTTTAATGAAACTGCCCAAAGAAGATATGCCGAAAGGTGATACTTTAGTGGCTCCTGCTAGCTTAAAACCAGGTGAATATTTACGGTCTGCAAATGGAAAATACAGCTTAATTTACCAAAAGGATGGTAATTTAGTCCTGTATCGGAATGCTGATGACAAGGCATTGTGGTCGTCAGGTACATATGATACGCCAGCTTACGAATGTGCAATGCAAGATGATGGTAACTTTGTGGTTTACACGGCACCAGGGAATGCTGTTTGGTCATCGGAGACATATGGATCGGAGCGCAAGAACAGCAAGGTGATTCTGCATGATGATGGCAATCTAGCAATTTACGATCAAAACAAAAATTGCTTCTGGAAAGCAGAGATTAGCAACCGTTAATCCTGTCTCAAACCATCCAAGAATCATGCCAACAAAAAGCTAATCAAGTCAGGACTTACGCAACTGTCACAGCGATCGCTTGAGTATAAGAAAGGGCTTTTGGGGGTAAAAGCAAGACAGGGAAAGGTTGGAGCGCTTCCAGCATGAGTGCTGGCGCTACCGGGTTTCATCGGAAGCATAATGATAATCTTGTCTTATGGGTGACACAGCACGGGCTTGAAGCCCGTGCTGTGTCCAAATCAAAGTCTCAGCATAGCGAAAACTTCTGCGCTCGCCAACATTTGAGATATCATAATAAACGGTAAATGTAGCTTGTTAAGTAAAGATACTTATGAGATTTACCAAGTTAGATTACTGCCAATATTTATTGAGTAGTCAAATTAACTCGTCGGGAATGTTGCAGGGAGGCGGCGATCGCAAAATGTTCGCTTGTACTGAGATCTTGCAGCAATTGCAATCAGCTGGAGGCAGAGTCTCCCAACCCTCGTTCCCAGGTTGAACCTGGGAACGAGAGAACGAGAGAACGAACCTGGGAACGAGAGAACGAGAAAACCCGGTTTCTAGGTCGTCGGGCGGCGATCGCAATCTCGGCACTGGCGCTAAGAAACCGGGTTTCTATGAAAAATCTTCAACTGGAACCAGAGATCCACACAGAAACCCGGTTTCTAGGTTGCTGGGGTTCGATGAAAAACGTCGCTTTGGAACCAGAGATCTGCACAGAAAGCAGGTTTCTAGGTCGTCGTGGGTAAGTTTTGGATGTGACAGCAAGGGAAGCGGCGATGAGTGCATCCACACCTTCGCAATTTTTGCCTATGCTGTTAGAGGCGAAGCTTAGATATAAAGGAAGTTAAGCCTTCGCTTTCGAGCCTTACCCTTAGTCATCTATGTTTCCGACTGACCCTTCCGCTGCTTCTGGTAGTGGGTTTCGCGCCTTGTTTGACAATCGACCCTTCATGAAGCTGTGGAGCGGACAGATCTTGTCCCAAATAGCGGATAAGGTGTTTTTGGTGTTGCTGATTAGCTTGGTTGCACAGCCAGCTTATCAAGAAGGACTCCCCGCTTGGCTGGTCAACTCTCAAGCGATGCAAAATGCCGAGTCGCCCAATGCGCTGCTGAACTCGATTATTATGGTCGCCAATACCCTACCGGCGGTTGTATTAGGTTCGGCGGCGGGGATTTTTGTCGATCGCTTTGACAAGCGGCAAATTATGTGGATTACTAACGTGATCCGTGAGTTGTTAGTAATTGCGATCCCGCTGCTGCCTAAACAGTTTACCGTTTTGTTGGTGGTGGCATTTTTAGAATCGATCTTGACGCAATTTTTCGCCCCGGCGGAACAGGCGGCGATTCCTTTACTCGTTTCCCGCCAGGGGTTAATGTCCGCCAATGCCCTGTTTACTACGACGATGATGGGTTCTTTGATTGTGGGTTTTGCGATTGGGGAACCGTTGTTAACCTTCGCGAAAACCTTTGGCGGGCCATTTGGGGCGGAAATTGCCGTCGGTGCGTTATATCTGTCGTCAGCAGTGGCAATTTATCTGATTCCTGTGAAAGAAAAAATCATCGATGGGTCAGAAGTAGATCTCAACCCTTGGAGCGATTTTAAAGCGGGATTGCGATATCTGAAAAAAGACCGTTTGGTCAGCAATGCGATGGTGCAGTTAACGATTTTGTATTCGGTGTTTGCGGCGTTAACCGTGCTGGCGATTAATATGGCAGAAGAAATTGGCCTCAAAGGAACTCAGTTTGGCTTTCTACTCGCCGCCGCCGGGGTGGGGATGGTGTTGGGGGCGGCGTTGTTGGGGGGAACTTGGGGCGCTAGCTTCCACCACAAACCTTTGCCGTTAATCGGTTTTTTGAGTATGGCGTTTGTTTTAGGTGTGTTCACTTATGCCAATCGCCTCTGGTTGGGTTTAGCTCTGAGTGTATTCTTGGGTATAGGCGCGGCATTTGTCGGCGTGCCGATGCAAACTTTGATTCAGCGACAAACGCCAGAATCGATGCGGGGTAAGGTATTTGGGTTTCAGAACAATGTGGTAAATATTGCTTTGACCTTGCCGTTGGCGATCGCAGGCCCCCTCACGGTTCAGTTTGGCTTGCAAGTCGTACTTGTAGGTATGAGCCTTTTGGTAAGTTTAGTCGGCTTTTGGGCTTGGTATAATACACGCAATGTGCTGCAAGATGCAATCTAAAATTCTTAAGAGATTTCCTCGCTCTAGGGGGTATTACCAAGATTCAGATCACAATGAATATATATCGCAAGCTTGCAACTTCGGATCGCTTAGCCTGAAGCAACAAACTCTCATCAGTTTGCCCAGGTGTGTTTCGCGATCGCTTGCTTCTCTTTCTCCTATTTCTGACGCCGAATCCCTACTGCATCAATCGCGCTTACCCAATGCCCGATCGATGTTAATTAAAAATCGCGTAAAGAAAGATAAAGAGATGCAAACATCATGTATCATAAGCGACACATTTAAATCAGCCAAATTAGTCCTTATTAGCTGAGGTATGCCCGTGACTTCCCACAGCGTTTCTCAAAAATCCAGTAGTATCACTAATCAGATCGTGACGCCGACCCCTGGTGTAATTACCCCGGCTGGGAGTGCGATGCGTGCGACTGGTGCTTATGCCCTAATTGACAGTCTCAAGCGTCATGGGGTGAAGCATATTTTTGGTTACCCCGGCGGTGCAATTCTACCGATTTACGACGAACTGTACCGCTTTGAATCAAGGGGTGACATTCAACACATCCTCGTCAGACACGAGCAGGGAGCAACCCATGCTGCCGATGGTTATGCCCGTGCAACTGGCGAAGTGGGTGTATGTTTTGGTACATCGGGGCCAGGAGCTACCAACCTGGTGACAGGAATTGCTACCGCGCAAATGGACTCGATTCCATTGGTGGTGGTTACCGGACAGGTATCCCGGGCGGCGATTGGTACGGATGCATTTCAGGAAATCGATATCTACGGGATCACGCTGCCAATCGTGAAGCACTCGTATGTGGTGCGCGATCCCCAGGATATGGCGCGGATTGTGGCAGAAGCGTTCCACATCGCCAGTACCGGGCGTCCGGGACCAGTGTTAATCGATGTGCCTAAAGATGTAGGTTTGGAAGAATTCGACTACGTGCCGGTAGAACCGGGATCGGTAAGAATTTCTGGCTATCGTCCGACGGTGAAGGGGAATCCTCGCCAATTGCAGCAAGCTTTGAATTTGATTCGCAAAGCCAAACAGCCTTTATTGTACGTGGGTGGGGGAGCGATCGCCGCCGGTGCCCACCAAGAAATCAAAGAACTGGCAGAACGATTCCAACTGCCGGTAACTACAACGCTGATGGGGAAAGGTGCGTTTGACGAAAATCACCCGCTGTCTGTAGGGATGTTGGGAATGCACGGCACGGCATATGCGAATTTTGCCGTCACCGAATGCGACTTGCTAATTGCTGTAGGCGCGCGGTTTGATGACCGCGTCACGGGTAAGTTGGATGAATTTGCCTCCCGCGCCCAAGTGATTCACATCGATATCGACCCCGCCGAAGTCGGGAAAAACCGCGCCCCAGAAGTGCCGATTGTGGGGGATGTGCGCGTGGTGTTGGCAGATATGCTGCGGCGATGCGAGGAAGCGGATATCCGACCAGACGAACCGAATCAAACCCAACCTTGGCTAGAACGGATTAATGGCTGGAAGCAAGATTATCCCTTGGTGGTGCCGCAGTACGATCAAATGCTGTCTCCCCAAGAGGTGATTGTAGAGTTGGGGCGTCAGGCACCCGATGCCTATTACACGACCGATGTAGGTCAACACCAAATGTGGGCGGCGCAATTCCTCAAAAACGGCCCCCGGCGGTGGATTTCCAGTGCTGGTTTAGGCACGATGGGTTTTGGGATGCCAGCGGCAATGGGCGCAAAAATGGCGCTGCCGAACGAACAGGTGATCTGCGTTGCCGGGGATGCCAGCATCCAGATGAACATTCAGGAGTTGGGAACATTAGCACACTACGGCATTGCTGTCAAGACGGTGATTCTGAATAATGGCTGGCAGGGGATGGTGCGCCAGTGGCAGCAAACGTTCTACGAGGAACGTTACGAAGCGTCCAATATGGAACAGGGAATGCCGGACATTGTGAAGCTGACAGACGCTTATGGTTTGAAGGGGATGGTGGTGACGCGCCGCGAAGACTTGGCGGATGCGATCGCCCAAATGCTAGCCCACAAGGGAGCCTTCATGCTAGAAGTGCGCGTCAGGAAAGATGAAAACTGTTACCCAATGGTCGCCCCCGGTAAGAGCAACGGTCAAATGATTGGCTTACCGCAACCCAAAAAGCTAGAAGAAGTTACAGAGGTGACTTGTAGCAGCTGCGGTGCGAAGAATGCACCCAATCACAAATTCTGTTCGGAATGCGGGGCGAAATTGTAGCGGTGAGATAAGCTGCTACGCATTTAAATCGAATAAATTGACGGGGCTTGCAGGCCCATCCCACAAGAAGCTGATAAAAATTGGTCGCCAAATTAGATGCGTAGCAGCTTATTTATTAAAGTAGGATTGTCGCAGTTTATTAGTAAATGGCGACAGTCATACTTTTTTATTCTTGGGATGAGGCTGTTTTTTTGTTCAAAAGAAAGGCTACACCTAATAAGGATAAACCGATTGCACTACCTGGTTCTGGAACGCTAGTTGGTCGTTGAAACGGTACTTGGGTCACGAAATTGATTTGACCTGAAGATTCTAAGGTTATAGTCATCGGCAAAGGTGTACAAGCCGGGTTATAGTAACCAAAAGGATTAAATGGCGAACAGAGAAGAAAAAGGGTACTCTCGGCTTGGGTTTCCCTAAAGTTAGCACCAGTTACAAAAAGTTGATCTACGCGGGTAAAACCGTAGCCTCTAGGATGTATCCAAATATTGGTCTTGGGTGCTAAATTTAAGTTCATTCCTGTCAAGGAACCCGCATCAAAAGTGAAAACCGGGGGAGCAACTAAATCGCTAGAGTTGAAATTAACCAATTGAGGTACGACCAAACTCCGCTGGTTTACGTACTCAAAGAAAAAACTCCCATTTAATTGGGATAAGCTAGCTTCCTCCCTACCAATTCCTCTCAAACCCGAAGTCGCATCATTAAAATATAGGAACCCTGATCCAAGGCTTTGACCAGATCTATTAAAAGAAAAATTGAATAAGGCCGCTTGTGCAGGGTTAGCTTTTAAAGCGACCAAGCATACGGCTGCGCCAAAAGTTGCAGCGGCTAATTTTTGAAACATTTTTGTCATGGTATTCCACCTCGTGATTTATGGATAAATTTGCTTTTACCTGCCATTTCCAACTCTGATATTCTGGCAAATCGCTACAGTCCTAATTTTTTAGCCTTGAGATGAGGCTGTTTTTTTCTTCAAAAGAAAGGCCAAACCTAATAGGGATAAACCAATTACGCTACCTGGTTCTGGAACGCTCGTTGGTCGTTGAAATGGTACTAGAGTGGTGAAATTAGTTTGACCTGAATTCATGACAAAAGTTCCCATCATGGTATCAACACAATCAACACGAAAAAAGGGAGGAAAAGGAATAAAGATAGTTCTACAAGACGTGGATACTGATGATGCAGTTTGTGTGAAGTTAGCACCCGTGACAATCAGTTCCTGTTTAGTGCTAGTGAAATTGAAAGGTGACAAAGCCAAACCAGAGAACTTGGGTGCTAAATTTAAATTTATTCCTATCAAGTTGCCTGACTCAAAACTGAAAATGGGAGGACTGAGTAAATCGTCTACATCCCAAGGATCGAAACGCGGTGGTCTGAAGCCCGTAAAAGTTTCAAACTGAAACAAAAAATTTCCCTGCAATTGGGATAAGCTAGCTTCCTCGCGACCAATTCCTGTTAAGCCCGAAGTCGCGTCATTAAAAGACAGAAATCCTGAGCCAAAGCTTCGATTAGATCCGGCAACACCGGAACCGATAAAAGAAAAATTGAATACGGCAGCTTGTGCGGGATTAGCTTTTAAGGCGAGCAAGCTCAGAAATGCACCAGTGGTTAATGCTGTTAATTTTTGCCAGATTTTAGCCATTGTATAGCACCTCTCGATCGAGTCAAGTTTTTGCTTTATTGATGGGGAAATTTCACTCAGCGATCTTGTTACTCTTGTGTCTGCTTGCAACCCGAAACCTGGGTGCGAGGAACGATAATCTGATTGCTCTCTGGGAAAGTACGGATAGTAATTACCCTTAGTTATTTATGTACCACGCTGAATTATAAAGAGCGCAACTTCATCAAATAAACATACTAAATTCATTAAAGCATCATGAAGATTAATATTATCTAAATATAAACAAGTAAGTAAAATTACTGAAAATAGAAGTGAAGCGATCGCAAAAAAGAAACCCGATAACTGTGCTAACCTGCAAATGAGTGGGTGCCTATTGAGCCGCTACCTTTGGGTGAAAGTACCCAAGAGGGTACTGCCATCACCAGAGTGCATATTCCATCATCAGAAATAAGCGAACCGAGATGGCTGCGTGCGATCGCTCAGGGAGCAGGATAATCGCGATTCAGGAGGTGGCAATGGAATTACCAGCAAAAATCGATCTCAAAGTTGGTGAAACCTACACGCTCAAATTACCAGGGTTAGGAACCGCGGGGTATCAGTGGACTTATGATATCGGCGGCGATCGCAACTTAATTGATGTGTCGCAGACAACAGCAAGAAGTAGCGAATTTCCCGCTGTTGGTTCCAGCATGGATCGAGCATTTATCCTGCGGGGACTCGCGCCTGGACAGGTGACAATTCACTTTATGCAGCGGCGACCTTGGGAAACAAATCAACCCCCAGTAGCGGAACATACGCTTCAAGTTGAGATTAAAAAAGCTTAAGCAAGTGCCGCCGTCTAGTTAATCACCCTAGTGGTGAATGCTATATTTTTTACCTGTCAACTGTCCACTATCAACTATCAACTATCAACTATCAACTGTCCACTGTCCACTGTCCACTGTCCACTGTCCACTGTCCACT
>CAYXCW010000158.1:0-16301 GCA_964463555.1 uncultured bacterium | reverse complement strand
AGAGAGTGATTCTCATTCTATTCAATGTGACAGTTGAGGGTGCGGAATGTGGGTTCAAACGGACACGATCTGAGAAATTCCCGACTTGAAGTCGGGGATTTTGTGCAGCTGTGCCATATTTATAGGGGTTGGCAATACTCACAGTGGTTTTGATCGAAAGTCCCCTCATGTTTTAATATTCGCCCTATGGTAGACTCTTATTTACAATCCCTTGCTAGTTCAATGGGTGCGATCGCTTCCCCGTTTTACGCCTATCTGAGCGATTTACACGCCAAATATCAACCGCTGATGGATGGTGCGATCGCTCCCGAATTGGCGGAATTTATACCAGCAAATCCCAACTCGTTTGGCATCTGCGTCGTCACCGTTGAAGGTCAAATTTTCGAGGTCGGCGATTCTCAGGCACTGTTTCCGATTCAATCTCTTTCTCGAGCATTTCTTTACGGTTTAGCATTAGAAGATTGGGGTCGAGATTGGGTCAATCAAAAGGTAGGGGTTGAACCAGGTTCGGAAAGCTTCAATGCTGTTGTTTTAGATGGCAAAACTAATCGCCCTCTGAACCCCCTGCTTAACGCTGGCGCGATTGTTACCACAGACTTAATTAAAGGCAATAGCCCAACCGAACGCCTACAGCGGGTTTTAGGCATGTTTCGCGGCTATACCGGGCGGGAGTTGAATATTAATTTCCCTGCTTTTTTATCTGGGAAAGCAGCGGGAAATCGCGATCGCGCGATCGCTTATCTGATGCTAAACTTTGGTCAAATTAGCAACCGGATCGCAGAAACCCTCGATCTTTACTTTCAGCAATCCGCGATTACAGTCAATTGTCGCGACCTCGCTGTAATCGCAGCAACCCTTGCCAACGGCGGCATTAATCCGATTACTAAACAGCAAGCAATTGATGCACAATACATCCAAGATCCTATCAGTATTATGCTGACTTGCGGTATGAAAGATTGCTCAGGAGAATGGACTTATCGTATAGGTATTCCCGCCCAAGGTGCGACTAATGGGGGTCTGATAGCCGTAGTGCCGCAAAAGTTAGGTATTGGTATTTTCTCGCCGCTTTTAGACACTAGAGGCAATAGCATCAGAGGCATTAAAGTTTGCGAAGATATTTCTGCTGACCAAGGTTTACACCTGTTTAATATCTATGCCAAAAATCAGCAGATGTTGAAGTATATCCAGCAGGTAGATAAAGTTACCGCCGCTGCTGCTGCATTGGAAAGCGATCGCATTGAACCGCAGATTTTGAGCGCACTCAAGGAAGTATGCGATCGCACCGACGAATTAGGGCAACTAGCGCGAGTTTTCCTGCGTATGGTGGAACAAGTCAAAGCCAGAGAACAAAAGTTAAAACAACAGGTAGAAGAACTAAAAATTGAAATCGACAGAAGCAAACAAGCGCAACAAGTTGCCGACATTGTGGAAGCAGAATCTTTTCAAACTATCAAGCAGAAACTCCAGCGGATGAAAGAGAAAAAGTCAAAGCAATCTCAATAATAATTTGCTAATTGCTAATTGCTAATATTGCTTTCAAATAATTGTATAATAATGCTACTACTAGAATTTTCCGACTTTTCCGACCTTTCCGACTTTTCCGACTTGATAAATTTGCAATATGTTTAACTGCTATAATATTAATTTAATGGTAAAATCAACAAACTAAATGCTAACAGGAGTTTGTTGCCATGAAATGGATCGCCAGCTTCTGGATAGGGATCGGTGGATTAGCATTAAATAGCCCTGTCGCCGCGCAAATTGTCCCCGATTCCACCTTACCGAATAATTCTATTGTCACTCCAACAGGCAATATCTTCACCATTGATGGAGGCACGACTGCTGGCGGCAACTTATTCCATAGCTTTCAAGAATTTTCTCTGCCTACAAATTCAGAAGCATTTTTTAACAATACTGTAACGATAAATAACATTATTACTCGCATCACTGGCGGACAAATTTCTAATATTGATGGATTGATTCGCGCTAACGGAACTGCAAATTTGTTCCTAATTAATCCCAGTGGGATTATTTTCGGCTCCAATGCACAGTTAAATATCGGCGGTTCGTTTGTTGCCAGTACAGCTAATAGCATCAAATTTGGGGATAATTTTGAGTTTAGCGCCGCAAATCCGCAAAATACACCTCTTTTAACCGTTAATGTCCCGATTGGCTTGCAATTGGGTGCTAATCCGGGCAATATCGTCATGCGTCAAAACGCCAGATTGCAAGTAGCGCCGAATCAAACCATTGGGTTAATTGGTGGCAACCTGCTCTTGGAAGGGGGAATTGTGAAAGCACCTGCTGGGAGAATCGATCTTTGGTCAGTTGTCAATAGTCCGGTATCAATTCTTAATAACAACGCCCAATTGGCGATTGATACGGCACAAGCGATCGCTAACTACAGGGATATTCAACTTTCGCAACAAGCAATTGTAGACGCGAGTGGAATTGGGGGCGGCGCGATCGCTATCCAAGGACGTCGCATCTCGATCGGCGAAGGCGCGCAAGTGTTATCAATTACACAAGGCGACCAACCGGGCGGCAATCTCACCATTAGGGGAAGCGAGTCAGTTCAACTAACTGGCGCCAATCCGGCACAATTTACCGCCGTATCTACCGATACTAATGGAGCGGGAGCGGGTGGTAATCTCACGGTCGAAACCGGACAATTCTTACTGCAAGGTACGGCTTACTTGTCAGCCAGCAACTTGGGTACGGGAAAAGGAGGAAATCTAACGATTAGAGCTTCTCAGAGCGCGGATTTGGTAGGGATCGGATTTAATAGCCTGGGACAGTTTTTGAGCGCGATTTTACTGGGGCAGTTGCGTCCAAGCGATCGCCCAGGAGGCTTGTTTGTCATCACCGGAAATGCCGCACCAGCTGGGAATATGACCATCGAGACGGGTGCTTTAACGCTGCGGGATGGTGCGATCGCCTTTGCCCCAACCTTTGGTAACGCTGATGCCATCGGCGGTAACATTAACATCCGCGCCAATACCGTAGATGTAGCTGGTTCCATTCTGGGCAACGGCACCGCTTTGGGCAGTCAAGGCGCGGCAGGTAACGTCACCATCAACGCCAATCAAGTCACCATCCGGGATGGTACCATCGTCGGCAGTCCCACATTAGGCAGTGGACGCGGGGGAGATATTACCATCGATGCCTTTGATTTGGTCGAAGTTAGCCGCACCCTCCCCGATGCCTTCGCACCCACCGGCATTTTCACCAATACATTTGGCACCGGCACCGGCGGCGACATCCGCATCAATACGGGTAGGTTAATCATGCGCGAAGGTGGAGTGATCGGCGCCAACAGTGGGGGCGTCGTGGCGTCGGGTTTCATTCCCTTTGGCGGCAAAGGCGGGAATGTCACAATTGCAGCGCGAGACTCGGTGGAATTGAGCGGTGCTGTAGCCGTTGGCTCTCAGCAACAGATCCAGGGTATAGTCACCAGCGGCCCCGGTACGACGACGTTTAGTTCATCTGATGCCGGAGATTTAACCCTTCGCACTCGCAGGTTAATCCTCGCCGATGGAGCGGGCGTATCAACCGCTACTGTAGGATCTGGAAGGGGCGGAACCCTCACCATCGAAGCTTCCGAGTCGGTGGAAGTGATAGGCAAATCGGCAGTAGGCGACGTGCCCTCAAACTTAGTCACCGCATCGGGACGGATTGATATACCTCAGCTGGTAGCCACCGGGGATGGAGGCAACTTAACGATCGCAACCCCATCATTAACGGTGCGGGATGGGGCAACCCTCGACGTGCGGAGTTTTGGCGTCGGCAATGCTGGAACTCTAACTGTCATTGCTGATGCGATTCGCCTTGATAACGGTAGCAGTCTTAACGCGACTACCTTTGCCGGTGCTGGGGGGAATATTGAATTGCGATCGCGCAGTCTCCAATTATTGAATAATAGCCGCATCTTAACCGACGCCAGAAACACCGATGGCGGCAACATCGATATTCGCACCGAGACTTTAGCCGCACTCGGCAACAGCGACATCACCGCCAACGCTCTGGAAGGGTTTGGGGGAAGAGTGACAATTAATACTCAAGCGATTTTTGGCACTCAGTTTCGCGATCGCCTCACCCCAAACAGCGACATTACCGCCACCTCCGCACTAGGGCCGCAATTCAGCGGCACGGTTACCATTAACACCCCCGATGTCAACACCGCTGCCGCATTAGTGCAATTACCCGACAACGTTCCCGATCAAAGTAACCAAATTAACGTCGGCTGTGCGGCAACAAGAGGCAACTCATTTACCATTACCGGACGCGGCGGCTTACCTGAAAGCCCAACCACTCCCCTCAGAGGTCGGGCAATTTGGCGCGATGTGCGTACTGCTTCCATCGCCACCCCAAGCGCTAATATCTCCTCAAATAAACCCCATCCGCCAGTTGAATTAATCGAAGCAACTGGCTGGATAGTTAACAATTTAGGACAAATAGAATTAGTCGCCAATCTGCCTACTCAAACAACCGGATCTCCCGCTCCTAGTTGCCACAATCTGCAAGGAATAAGATAACCAATATCGCTCTTAAGCATCAGAATGGCACAATTAATAGTCTTCTAGGAACAAGTTTTACCAGTTATACCAAATCCGGGTTCTTATTTTATAGCCCGCGTTCGCGCAGCGTGCCGAAGGCATAGGCGTTGCTCTGTTTGTGTAGCCGCGACTTTAGTTGTTCGGCATCAAAGGGGCGATCAAATTATTTGATAGCCCGCGAAGGCGTTGCTCTGTTTGTGTAGCCGCGACTTTAGTTGTTCGGCATCAAAGGGGCGATCAAATTATTTGATAGCCCGCGAAGGCGTTGCTCTGTTTGTGTAGCCGCGACTTTAGTCGTTCGTGATATAAAACCGGCTCCTACCGTAACTCAGATCTTGCACCTACCCGATAAACAGCCTCCAAATAAATTTGGGGCTGAAAGCTTAAGTGAGCTAAAGCTAACTACGATCGGGTTTTAACCCGTTTCAACGGGTTTTAGCTTTCAGGTGTGAAATTTATTTCTGTTGGCTGTGGTGCAAGATGTGAGGTAATCAACTTTTGCTACCGGACATGATATTAAATAACTTTAAGTTTTCAGGCGAACTATCAGCTTCTAGTTAAGATTGACAGATGCTGCATCTCTTCAGGGTTTATTGGTATGAAATCAGCATTAAAATTTCTCGAAGTTATGCCGCTAATATTAGGAGGATTGGTAACTACTCATAGTGCTGATGCCCAAATTAACCCAGACGGCACGTTGCCGAATAACTCGGTGGTGAATCAACAAGGACAAATACAACAGATTACCGGGGGGACAACAGCAGGCAGTAACCTTTTCCACAGCTTCCGAGAATTTAACGTTCGCACGGGGGAAACGGCATATTTTGACAATCCCCTCACAATTGACAACATTATTACGCGGGTAACTGGTGGCAATATTTCTAATATAGATGGATTAATTCGTGCCAACGGAACGGCGAATCTATACCTGATTAATCCTAGTGGCATTATATTTGGCTCCAATGCCAGACTTAATATAGGTGGTTCGTTTTTTAGCAGTACTGCCGACAGCATCCAGTTTTCTGATGGCAGTATTTTTAGTGCTAAAAATCCCAGAGAAACACCTTTATTAACTATCAATGTTCCGGTTGGGTTGCAGTATGGAACTAATGCGGCGAGTGTAGAAGTGCGACAATCGCGACTAGAAGTTTCTCCCAATCAAACCTTAGCCTTTTTAGGCGGTAACGTCAGCATAGATGGGGGGAGATTGCTCGCACCAGGGGGTGAAGTGGTGTTGGGTGGATTGGTAGGAGAAGGTGCGATCGCAATTGGCAGCACTACTTCTTTTCCCGTGGGCGTTTTGCGAGGTAATATTGCACTGAGTAATGGCGCGATCGCAGACGTCAGATCAACCAATAACGGCAGCATCACCGTCAGCGCTAACCACCTCAACCTGTCTGGCGGTTCTCAACTCCTAGCTGGAATTGCTCCTCATAGCAGCCTAGCAGGCGCTAGGGCGGGCGATATTTTAGTCGATGCGGGGGGAGAGGTGAACTTGAGCGATCGCAGTCTGATCGCCAATACGGTGCAATCTGGCGCATTAGGCAACGGTGGCGATATTAACATCGCTGCCAATGGGATTAATTTAACCACAGGTGCCAGAATTACCACGGTTACTCAAGCATCAGGAAATGCCGGGAATATTCGACTATCTGCCAACAATATCGATATTTCTGGTTTCACCTTGGATGGACTGTTTAGCGGCATTCTCAGCTATGCCCAAACCTCCAACAGCGGCGCGGGGGGAAATATTATTATTAATCAAAATCATCAAACTCCAGGAAACCTGCGTTTAGCCAATCGAGGATTTATTTCCACCGTCACCAATAGCAGCAGCAATGGCGGCGCGATTGAGATTAACGTGAATAATTTAGTTATAGAAAGTGGGGGACAAATAGTTACCTTAACTACTCAAAGCGGTGCAGCCGGAGATATTAATATTAACGCATCTGGACAGGTAGCGATCGCAGGCAACAGTACAGATTTTGTCGCCTCTCCCTTTGAAGGCATCCTCGTCTTTAATTTAGATCGATTGCCATTGAGTAGCGAACCTAATCCCAACGTCGAAGCATCAGGCGCTAATGGCATTCCCTATGTTACCCTGCAGCGCACCCCCGAACAAATTATCAGCGGCAACACCGTATTAGGAACGGCAAATAAACAATATGATTATTACTCTTTTACCACTTCTGCTGCCAACAGCCGCGTAATTGTAGACATTGACGGCGGCGATGGTTATGAAGCAATTCCCGGTAGTTTAGACACAGAAATTTTTCTGTTCAATTACGCTACGGGAGAAGTATTGGCAGACAATGACGATGCCAATCGATCTCTAGGCGGCGGCGGCAGCATCGTCAACCAAGACTCTTATCTTGCTACCACAATCAATTCGCCAGGAACCTACGTTATTGGCGTTGGGGAATTCGATACAGTGGCAGATAGCGTACAGTTATTAGAAGGCGATCGCGTCGATGTAGGAGACACCTATACCCTCAATGTATCGGTACAAAATCGCAGCACCAGCAACGCTTTACCAAGCAACCAGATTAACCCAAACTTCAACCCAAATTATGGCGCCAAAAGTGGTTTATTCACCCTCACTCAAGCCAATGGCAATACAGGTAGAATTAACATTAATACCCAGCAGTTGATCGTGCAATCAACAGCAGAAATTACCGCTACAACTTTTGGGTCGGGGAGGGTCAGAGATATTACCATCAACGGCAGAAGTGTAGACATTAATAATGCCCGAATTACTAATATTACCCGTGGTACTGGCGATGGAGGCAGCATCTTTATTGATGCCAACAATATCAGACTTACCAATACAGGTCGTTTGAACCTCAATAATTTTGCCCAGGGCAACACAGGTGATGTCAGAATTAATGCCCAGAATGTCAATATAGTCGAGGGCGGCAGAATAGAACTTGGCACTTATGCCGAAGGAAATACAGGTAATGTCGCTATCAATGCTCGCGATACAGTAGTTTTGGATGGGGAATTAAGGAACGACGGTTCTCGCATCTTCAACATAGTGGCAGGGCCATCAGCAGTTGGCAATGCTGGCGATATTCAGATTAATACTCGCTCCCTATCTATCACCAACGGCGCTGCACTGAATACCAATACTTATGGGGCAGGAAATGCAGGCAATATCACCATCAATGCCAGCGAAAGTATTCTATTAGATGGGACAAATAGCGCTGTAGCAGGCTCTAGTATCCTCAGCCGAGTTAGAGGCAGAGGCCGGGGAAATGCTGGCGATATCAACATCACTACTCGTTTGTTTACGCTGAGGAATAGAACCCAGATATTAAACCGTACAGAAGGGCGGGGAAATGCGGGACAATTGAATATTACTGCTGACGAACTTTCTCTAGATAATAATAGTTCAATTTCCAGTAGCGTTGAATCAACTGCAATTGGTAACGGCGGAATGCTTCACCTCAATGTCAGACAATTATCCCTCAATAACCAGTCGAGAATTAGTGCCAGTACTTTCGGACAAGGAGATGCAGGGCAAATTTTGATTGCGGCAAATGAATCGGTTTTACTCAATAATAATAGCGAAATTTCCACCAGTGTCAGCAATCAAGGCAGAGGCATCGGCGGCAGCATTGAAATTCAAACGGGTTCCCTGAATTTAAATAACCAAAGTTCGATCGAAGCTACCACAGTTTCTGGACAAGGAGGAAATATTAACTTGCAAGTAAGTAACCTATTACTGATGCGTCGAAATAGCCAAATTACTGCTACCGCCGGAACGGCAGGCGCAGGTGGAGATGGCGGAAATATTACCATTAATACGCCGTTGATTGCAGCAATTCCCAGGGAAAATAGCGACATTACTGCCAATGCATTTAAAGGCAGAGGCGGCAACATTCAACTAACTGCATCAGGAATTTTGGGGCTGGAGTTTCGAGCGGCACAAACCGTTAATAGCGATATTACTGCTAGTTCTCAGTTTGGCGTTTCTGGCACCGTCACTATTAATAATCTACAAGTAGATCCCGCTTCCGGATTAGTGGAATTGCCAGAACAAGTCACCGATCCTAGCAACCAAGTACTTGTAGGCTGTGCCGCTCGAGAAGGCAACTCATTTACAGTTACCGGACGCGGCGGTTTACCAGAAGATCCAACTGCTACAATTAGAGGTCAAACTGTGTGGCAAGATTTGCAAGATTTTGCCACAGAAATTGCCAATGCCGAACCTCAAAAACCGCAAGCAAATAAATCCGAACCGCCGCTTCAAATAGTAGAAGCTACTGGCTGGATAATTAACGATTTAGGCCAAGTAGAATTGGTAGCAAGTATTCCTACCAAAACTCGCCTGCCTCCAGAGTTTAATTGCCACGACTGGCAAAGACTAAGATAACGAGTACAAAATCAACCCGGTTGTTTGAAATTCTGTGTAGCGAATAGCTACTTCTTTATCTCTCTTCTCTTCCTCTGCGTCCTCTGCGTCTGGAGCGGTTTATTCATTCATATCATGTCGGGTAACATCGGTAGCTGCACGTCCGGGGCGGGGTTAAAAAATTTCTCGCGATCTTCCAGCATGGCTGGTAAAACCCGCCCCTACAAGATCAAAAACTATACACTACCGCTGCTAGCGGACATCATATAATGGGTAATCGCCAAGCTCAGGCTCCCGATCAATCCAATTACCAATTACCAACTTGGGTTAAAATCTCAAACAATCGAGAGTAATTTGAGGCAGATGTGCGACTAATTCTACTTGCCCGGATGGATTAATTATCCAGCCGGTTGCTTCTACAATTTGATCGCGAGGGGAATTGGCGGAAGAGGCGGCGATCGCATTTCCAGATCTCTCTGCGTCTTTTTGTTCGCGCCTACTTGTTTCCCCGATCGCGGTAAAATCTTGCAAATCGTGCCATACTGCCTGCCCTCGAATTGTAGCAGTTGGGTCTTCCGGCAAACCGCCGCGTCCGGTAACGGTAAAAGAGTTGCCATAAGTTGCCCCACACCCGACGAGGACTTGATTGCTGTTGTCTCCTACCTGGGTTGGCAAATTGACTAATCCCTGACTCGTATTGACGTTAGGGGTATTAACGGAGACGATACCATTGATGCCGAATTGGGAACTGGCAGCGATCGCACTCCCAAAACCGATAAAAATACCTTGGGTAAATATGTCGATTTGACCGCCACTACCCTTAAAAGCGTTGGCGTTGATGCCGCTGCCTTCTAACAGCGCCACCGTATCGGCGGTGAGGGTAATGTTCCCGCCATTACCAGTACCATCGGCAGCGGCGGCAATTAAGCTTTGCGATCGCAATTGCACAGATCCCACTTGCAGGTTAATATTCCCCCCACTGCCGGAAGCGGTGGCAGTGGCAATCCGACCTCGGTTTTGCAAGGTTATCGTCTGTGCGCGCACTTGCAAATTACCCGCCGCCCCCGATCCCCTGGCACTGACGGAAATTTCCGCCCGATCTCGCACATTTAATCGGTTCGTCTCGACAAACAAGTTACCGCCATCCCCTGTTGCTTCGTTGGCAGCGATATTCGGTCTTTCTTCGCCAGAAAGGGCAAAAAATCCGCTCTCAAATCGACCATCCGCACTCGTTCCCGTTAATTCTACCGACTCGCTGGCAATAACATTGAGATTTCCCCCCCGCCCCCCGCGAGCGGTTTGAGTTCCCCGACCGCGAGTAGAAACGGATACCCGTGCCCCATCTCTCACGGAAAAACGGCGAGTTGTAACGGTAATGCTACCCCCATCTTGAATGCCTTCGGTGGCGGCAAACAATCCGCTGCGACTAAAATCCCTCGGATTTGCCGGATTGAGGCGGGCGCCAAACAAGTCTACAAACTCAGCAGCGCGAACGGTGAGATTTCCCGACTTGCCCGCACCAAAAGCAGTAACCGATACATCGGCTCCCCCGCCGACGCGCAATCGCTGGGTTTCGATTAAAATATCTCCCGAATCTCCCTGGCTGCGGGATGTCGCGGCTAAAGTCCCCGATCCGGTGGCGTTTGGCGGATCGACGATTTCTATATCTGTGGCGCGCACGGTCAAATTGCCCGACCGCCCGATACCATTAGATCCGGCAGCTGCGATCGCTCCATCCTGCACCAGTAACCTGTTAGTATTAATCGTCACATCTCCCCCGCGACCCGTCGGTTGCAAGGCTATTCCCCTGATGCCAACTGAATTAACAATGCCGCTGCGAAGCGGATGAGTCGAGCCAGTGCCAATCGCTTCTACGGAATCTCTGGCATTAATTGTCACATTTCCCCCCGCACCCGCGCCAAAAGTAATCGCTGAAATAAAAGCGTTATTTTCCAATCTCAATCTGCCAGTATTAACGGTTAAATCCCCTGCCTTTCCCAACGCGAACGTTCCCGATATTAAGCCAGCGTTGTTGAGTTGAACTGCGCCTGTAGGGGAAGTATTTATAGTTAAATTTCCTCCCGGTTCTACTGTCAAAGGGGAAAAATTGGTAGCCGAGATTGTGCCGCCATTTCTCAGCGTTAAGTTACCAGTTTCAATCGTTAAATTACCCGCTCTGCCAGCACCAAAACTATTGGCAAATACTCCGCTTTGTTCCTGGGCGATGGTGGCAGGAATTCCAGCCAAAAATTGATTTAAAATTGGCGGAATTCCAGTGCCGTCAATCTCTACCGCATCGGTAGTACGAATGGTAAGATTGCCCGCAGGTAGGGAATCAAGGGTAGAAGTGGAAACAAGCGATCGCGAGCCAACTGTTAATCTTCTCCCCTGGATCTGAATATCCCCACCATTTGCCACCACTGCCGCTGATTGTAATAGTTGAATATCGCCAAAATTCTGCACTCCTTGATAGCCGAAAACCCAACCGGGCGCTATACTAACCTCACTATTACTGCCTACGCTCCCTAGTTCAATTCTCCCTTGGGGTGCTGTCAGCCAACCGCCATCTAAGTTGATATTTCCACCAATTAGTGCCAATGTTTGACCCCTTTGTACTGCTAAACCTACGGGGCGAGATTGATTGATAATATCTGCTGGTTGAGAACCGAATTGCAAGCCAATTGGCACATTAATCGTCAGCAAAGGTGGACTTTGGGGATTTTTAGCGCTGAAAATACTACCATCGGCAAACCGTATGCTATCAGCAGTACTGCCAATAAATGCACCGCCAATATTCAATCTGGCATTGGCTCCAAAGATAATACCGCTCGGGTTAATTAAAAACAAATTTGCCGTGCCATTGGCACGAATTAAGCCATCAATGTTAGAAACTTGCCCCCCAGTAACGCGGGTAATAATATTATTAATCGTCAAAGCATTATTGAAAAATGCCTCAGATCCTGTGGGGAGGGAAAATTCCCGCAAGCTGTGGAAAAGGTTACTTCCGGCAGAAGTTCCGCCTTCAATTGTGAAAGTATTACCCGCTTCGATAACCCTAGAATTATTCGGCAGGCTGCTATCCGGGACAACTTGAGCAACTACAGGACTGTTCGTTGCGATCGCTATTATCCCCAAAGCATTAGCTAACCTTAATTTACTGAAGTCCCCCATCCGGCTTGATGCCATTTTTTCTCATCCTTCGGCATCAAATCGGAGATTACGCTGCCAATCGGGCAGCCTTATTTTCCATTTTTTAACATCCTCTCCCCTGTCTCCCTTGTCTCCCTTGTCTCCCTTGTCTCCCTTGTCTCCCTTGTCTCTACCAGCCTAACTTGACGATCCCATAATCCCGCGCATCGAATTAGGCGGATTATTTAAATTATCCGGGGGTGATAAAATCGTTTTATCAAAAAATACCCACCATGCCCAACCGAAGAAAACGCTACCTCGCGCCCACAAAGCCGAGCCTCTGGCTGGTAGATGTCCGGTAGGTGCATCGAGAGAAAAATTGAGGTCGTCGTAGTTGAGCCAGCTATTGTTGACTCGCCACCCAACGCGATCGCCCAAACTGCGCTCGGTTTGATAATCTACTTGTCCGCCCAGTTCTTGCCAAATGCGCTTTTGTATGGTAAAGCCAAATCTACTGCTGCTGTAGTACAGCCACATTTGATTAATTTGGCGCAAGTCTTCCCAGGGAAACTTGTGGATCAATTCTAAATTAAGCCAGTCGTCTTTATCGGTTCTAGCGACTTGAAGCATGACAATTTCTGTTTCTAAGTCAGCTTCCTTCCATTTTCTGGCGGCTAGCAAACGTTGCAGTTTGGTGTAATCTGGCTTGAGCGCGATCGCTTTTGCGGTTGTCACGGGTGGGGGTGGGTTAATCGTCTCGAGGGCGGCGGGCGGTGCGGGGACGATTTGGGGTGCGATCCCGCCGAGTAATTCCAACCACTCTGGCACCGACTGGGGGCGATTTTCTGGCTCAAACTCCATCCCCTTGATAATCGCTTGATTAACGCGATCGCTGATACTCGAATTGTGTTTTTTAGGTGGCACTAAAGGCAGTTTAGCCGCTCTAGCCGGAGCGGGAGTGGGTACTTTACCAGTAAGCAAATAATACAGCGTTGCTGCTAGAGAGTAGACATCGGTACATTCGCTGCGTTTCGCTTGTGGGGCATATTGTTCGATCGGGGAAAAGCCTCCTGTATAACTGGTCGTGTGATAGTTGATCAGATTGGGAATAAATTCCCGTGCAATGCCAAAGTCAATCAAAACTGCTTCCGGTTTACTTTGGCGCACCATAATATTAGGCGGCTTAATATCCTGATGTAACATGCCTTTATCGTGCAAGACGATTAACGCTTGACCGATCTGCCAAATATAGCGCAACGCTTCGATTTCCGAGATAGCGCCGCTATTTTTCACTCGGTGGCGTAAATCCTCTCCTTCCACGTATTCCATTGCAATACAAGGCAGTTCTCCCTCATAAAAAGCGTTTTCGATTCGCACTATGTGGGGGTGGCGGCAAAGCGCTAGCCGCAAGGCTTCTTCCCGAAAACTCAGCTTATATTTCAGACGATAAGCTGCCAGTTTTGGGTTTGTCAGTACCTCCTGTTTGAGGGTTTTGATGGCAACGCGATCGCCTTTTTTATTCGTCGCCAGATAAGTGACGCCAAAACCACCCTGCCCCAGATATCTTTCGATAGTGTAGCGATCGCCGTATAATTTTTGCCCAGCTACCCAAACCATTATTTGCTATTGCTATTTTAAGGATCGATCAAAACCTTGAGTACATTATTTGCTGCATCGAGTGCGGGAATTGAGTCAAATAATATCAGACCGAGCGCCCATCTTGTCTAGCGAGGCTAGGATTGAATCTCGTTTAACAGCAGCAATTTACCAATCGCTCGAGAATGCAGGATTTTCATCTAACCCAGTGCTAGGCTCATTTTCAGCTCAGTCTAATTTTACCAAGATTCAATAGAAGCTGGCGTCGCGAACAAAAATTAGGGAGAATTCGTCAAATGGCTGTCGAATACGATGTGGTGGTGATAGGCGGGGGTTCGGGTGGTTTGGTAATTGCGGCAGCGGCAGCGCAGCTAAAAGCCAAAGTCGCCCTAGTGGAACGCGATCGCTTGGGTGGCGACTGTCTTTGGTCTGGCTGCGTTCCGAGTAAATCTCTTATTCATGCTTCTAGAGTGGCTTATGAGGTCAAAAATGCGGCTCGATTTGGCATTTACTGCCAAAATCTCGAAATTGATTTTGCCCTCGCCAACAGACACGTACAACAAGCGATCGCTGCCATCCAACCTCACGACTCTCCAGAACGTTTTCAATCCTTGGGTGTGGAAGTTATCTTTGGCGAAGGTCAATTTATCGACCGACAAACGTTTGCAGTCAACGGCAAACAACTCAAAGCACGCGCTTTTGCTTGCACCACGGGTTCCCGCCCTAAAATTCCTCCCATACCGGGATTAGAAGCAGCCGGTTATCTAACTAACGAGCAAGTATTTTCACTCAAAGAACTTCCCCCATCCCTGGCTATAATTGGCGGCGGGCCAATTGGCTGCGAATTGGGGCAAGCGTTTTCTCGACTCGGTTCCAAAGTAACAATTATTGCCAGTAGCCACCATGTTTTACCTAAAGAAGACCCAGAAGCCGCATTAGTAGTTCAGCAACAATTAGAATCAGAAAAAATTCGCGTGATAACTGCTACCCGCGTAGAAAGAGTGGAACAAATTGATGGTAAAAAACACCTATGGGCAGGAACTGAAAAAATTATCGCCGATGAAATTTTAGTCGCGGCTGGACGGATGCCGAATGTAGAATCGCTGAACTTAGAAGCGGCAGGTGTGGAAGTAGGAGAAAGGGGAATTCGCGTCAATGAAAAACTGCAAACAACGAACCCGCGTATCTATGCCTGTGGCGATGTAATAGGCGGCTATCAGTTTACCCACGTTGCCGGTTATGAAGCCAGCGTGGTACTAAAAAATGCCTTGTTTTTCCCGGTTACTAAAGCCAATTATCGAGTCATTCCTTGGGCAACTTTTACCGATCCAGAATTAGCGCGGGTTGGTTTAACCGAAAAGCAAGCAAAGGAACGCTACGGCGATGATATTTACGTGCTAAAACAAGATTTCGCTGGAGTTGATCGCGCCCAAGCTGAAGCCGCAACCAAAGGTTTTGCCAAAATTATTACGAGGGGAAATGGGGAAATACTCGGCGCTCATTTAGTAGGTGCTGCGGCGGGCGAATTGCTGCACGAAATTGTTTTAGCCATGTCGAATAATTTAAAAGTTTCTGCCCTCAGCGGTATCATCCATATTTACCCAACCTTGGCGGAAGTGAATAGCAAAGCAGCATTGCTGCTAACTAAGCAAAAATACGCTAAAAATCGGCGATTGCAGCGCCTGTTGGCGAGATTTTTCGGTTTGATGCGATCGCTCTCTTAAAGCTATCTTAAAACCAATAGGTTATCCTAGAGTCGCTTTTCTAGCGAGCAGCAGCAGCATATGCACAGTCTCCTCACCGGGCAATTGAGTGTCGAACAGATAACCGTTGCGATCGCCGATTTACCCCCATCCTTAGCAGGTACGACGTTAGTACAACTGTCCGATTTTCACTACGACGGTTTGCGGCTGTCTGATGACTTGCTAGAACAAGCAATAGACGCTAGCAATCAAGCACAACCAGATCTAGTTCTACTCACCGGCGACTACGTCACCGACGATCCAAAACCGATTCACCGTTTAGTACCGCGACTCAAACACCTCCAAAGTCGCGCCGGAATCTATGCCGTTTTAGGCAACCACGACTATTATTGTCGCCACTCCAAAACGGAAGTTACCAACGCTTTGACTAGCATTGGCATCTCTGTCCTTTGCAATCAAGTCGCCTACCCTTTGGGAGAAAGATTGGCATTAGTCGGACTAGCCGACAAGTGGTCAAAAGAATTCTTACCAGTGCCGGTGATGGAGGGATTAGATCCCCATATTCCCCGCATCGTATTATCCCACAACCCCGATACAGCCCAGATATTGAAGGCTTGGCGCGTCGATTTGCAACTTTCCGGACATACCCACGGCGGTCAAATCTGGCTGCCCGGACTAGGGCCTGCGGTACATTATCTGCGAAACCTGAAAACAATTCTCCGCTACATGCCGCGATCGCTGCGGCAAATCCTACCATTTAATCTCGGTACTTGTTTGCAAGTCGTCCGCCATTGGGAATGGGCGCAAGGACTCCATCAAGTAGGCACAAACCAACTCTATGTCAATCGCGGTTTGGGAACCTACCTACCAGGACGCTTTTTTTGTCCCCCAGAAGTTACGGTAATTCGGCTAACAGTTGATAGTTGATAGTTGATAGTTGATAGTTGATAGTTGATAGTTGAT
>CAYXCW010000157.1:0-16595 GCA_964463555.1 uncultured bacterium | reverse complement strand
TCTCCCTTGTCTCCCTTGTCTCCCTTGTCTCCCTTGTCTCCCTTGTCTCCTCTGCACCTGAAGCCCACTTCCACATCTGCTTCAGAAGGCGGAATTAGGCTACCAACTGACACAATTTATCTTCCAGTTCCATTTCCTGGACGAGCGCTCCTTTAATTGCTTGGATAATAATGCTCTCACAGTCTGAGCCGCTTTCGTGCAGTTTTAACCATTGTTGAGCGATATTGCCTTCTCGGAGTATTTTTTTCAGGGGTGATAGGAAGCAGCTAAAACCTTGTGCTTTGGCAATAGGCCACACTTCTTGGTAAATTTCTTCAATCCAGTCGCGGGCGAGGATAGTTCTGCCGTCTTGCCAGTGTTTGAGTTGGGCATCGAGACTATTTTTTGCCGCCGCCGCTTCGTTGGCATCGGTAATGGCGAGCAAATCGGCGGCAGATAATTGACTTGTTTGTAGAGGGTCTAGACGGCGATCGCTCATTAACTGTACCAGACGCGCTTCTAAAAATGCGGTTACGGCAAGCAAGGCAATTGGATCTACGATTAAATCGCAGATTCTCAACTCCAAACGGTTGAGGTCGTAAGGACGGCGGTTGCCATTCGGGCGCACCGATGACCACAGGTGACGCACATTTTGCATCGTCCCGGCTTCTAATTGTTGTTCGGTCCAACGGATAAAATGGGCGTGGCTTTCAAATAAGGGGACGTGGGCGGGTGTTTTGGGAAAAACCGCCCAGCGAGTCGAATGATATCCAGTGGGGCGACTGTCGATAAACGGAGAAGAAGCGCTGAGGGCGAGCAACAAGGGTGCTTCAACGCGGATGAGACGAATTGCCTGCATCAGCAATTCTGGGTCGTTGATGCCAATATTGATGTGAACGCTGGCAGTAACGACGTTAGTACCGTAGGTGTTTTCGATGTAAGTATGGTAAGGATTGTTGGGGTCGGAACGATAAAAAACATCGCTCCTACCTAAAGATAAAGAACTACCTGGAATTAGGGTATAATCTCCCAATCGCTTTAAGTAGGCGCGCAGTCGTTGTCTAGGACGCACTAAAGCACAGAGCAAGCGATCGTAACAACATAAAGGTGCGGTGGTATATTCCACATTGCGGCTATCTGGTTCGTATACAAATCCGTCCAAATCTGCCACAATCCGGTCTGAGAGTCCGACTATTTCTCCTTGGGGGGTGCCGGTATACATCTCTATTTCAAAGCCTTTCGATAGCAGCACGGTTTTCTCCTCTAATCGGTAATGGGTAATGGGTAATTGGTAATGGGAATCCCACTACCTTTTGCCAAACTGTATCGAGAAAAACAAAATCAATCTTCTGTCAATAGTTTGACATCAAAGCCGGTATTGACGATAGACTTCGCTGGCAGCACGATGCAGTAAAGAGTGGCGATAAACTAAAAAGTTCATATCGTCAGCATAGCCGCCGCCGATGACGCAAGCGACAGGATAACCAGCGGCGATACAGGTACTCAAAACTTGCATTTCTCGGCGGAACAATCCCCTGTCTGTGAGGCATAATTTACCCAAGCGATCGCCTACATGCGGATCGACTCCAGCATCGTACAATACTAGATCTGGCTTGACTTTTGACAGCAAATCTGGTAGGTAATTTGCCAAAGTTTGTAAGTATTCATCATCTTCCATTCCTTCTGATAGAGGTACGTCTAAATCGCTGTTTTGTTTGGTACCGGGAAAGTTGACTTCGCAATGCATGGAGAAAGTGAAGACGCTTTCGTCATCTTGGAAGATAAAGGCAGTACCGTCGCCTTGGTGTACGTCTAAATCGACGATGAGGATTTTTTGGACGAGATTGAGATGTTGGAGGAGACGGGATGCGATCGCTAAATCGTTGAAAATACAAAAACCCGATCCATAACTGGGAAAGGCGTGATGAGTTCCACCGGCAGTATTGCAAGCTAAACCGCATTCTAGAGCCAGCTGAGCTGTCAATATTGTACCGCCAACCGCGACGCAGGTACGATTCGCCAAAGCGGGAGTCCAAGGTAAACCGATGCGTCGTTGGGCTTTCGGATCGAGCGTGCCTTCGCAGTAAGCTTGGACGTATTCGGGAGTATGGACTAACTCTATCCATTCTGGCGGGGGAAGTTTGGAGGTGTGAATTTGTTCGGGGCGGGCGACGCCATCGGATAAAAGTAATTCATAAAGTAGGCGAAATTTGGGCATGGGGAAACGATGCCCTTCCGGGAGGGGTGCGACGTAGTCGGGATGGTAGATAATCGGCAAGTCCATCGGGTAATTTGGGATTGAATATGCGATCGCTTATTTCATACTTACATTTGATAAGGTTAGCTCAGTTGTAACCGCCAAGCTTTTACTGAATCATCACTAATCGCTTCATTTTGCACCAGCATTGTCAGAGGAACCTTCCATGATTTCGGTAAGGGTTGTGAAGATGCGATCGCAGTAGGGAGAAGCCTTGCGTACTTTAGTGACATTCAATCGGTTTAAAAGCTGGGAAGCATGTTTAATCTTTTGATATTCATCTTTAGTTTTTGTATCGCGAGTAGCTGCTTTCTGCGAAGTCGCCAATCTCTAGAAGGCATGGATGACATCCTTTAGTACAGGTTCTCGTAAAAGGCATAATACACTTCTAGGTAATACTGTAGTTGAAAATGCTAATATATCAGTTATTGAGATTTCTCCGAATGTGCAAATTGAGCCATTAGAGTGAAGATGGAACCAGTGCGATCGCATTTCCCTAAAACCAGAAACCCGGCTTTTCTAAAAAGCCGGGTTTCTAGGGACTATCTATCAACAAATTACGAGTTTTGCTTGGGTGGAAACACTTTGGTTAAATCAAGGAATAAATCGGGAAAACAGGGAAGCGCAATGCTCTGATTTGGTAAAACCAGACGCTTATTTAGATAATCAAATTTACCTCGGCTCAATTCTGATGGTTCGCTGCATACTTCCAGCCAATTATCGAGCAAGTTGAAAATCCAATAATCAGGAATACCTGCTTCAGCATAAAGCGAGGTTTTAACATTTTTGTCGTAATCCAAAGAAGAATCTGCAATTTCAATCACCAACAATATATCAGCTGGGATCGGATGAGCAGATAAATAATCGTCCGAGCGATTTTGTACAACAGTAAAATCCGGTTCTGGTTCGCTGTTGTATGGTAAAACAATCGGAGATTGGCATTGTAAAGTTGCTCGCTCTGCTAACAGTATTGGTAACTCCCGTAACAATTTTCTCAGACAGGTTTCGTGGCGCGTTCCTTTTGCTGACATTTGAATAATCTCTCCGCGAATCAGTTCAATTCGGTCATCTTCATGGAAAAAGCCGATTTCTCCTAACCGATGATATTCTTCCAGGGTGAACCGTTTAGCTTGAGTGAGAGCCATAATTTTAACTCGCTGACGCAGTTATTCTGATTCTAGGTTAACTAAGCGGACAAGGTGCTATCAATGCACAGAGAGTAGCGATCTATTACCTTTTTCTCTCACCTAAGCGCAAATTTTGCTTAATTTTTGTTAATCTTTAACTGTGCGAATAGATCCAGGAGTCGCTTATGCAACGCATAACTGTTTGGCAGCAAGGTAGCACAAATCCGGAAAATCCGAATAATTTTGCCGTTATCAAACAATGGTTTGACAGTCTCAACGGCAAGGAAATTACTTGGCGACAGCGACTGATTCCACCTACTGCTGATGTGCGGGAAATCGACTGGGAACCTCAAAGATTTGATGAATCGTTTCTGATATCTAATCCGGAAATTCGCGGCATTACTCTTTATTGGCACAAATCTGATTCTCAGCAGGAACGCAGTACTACGCCCTATAAACTCGAATTGGATGCTATCCACCAGCAATTGTATATTTATCCCCAATCTCAAAGAGAGGTTGCGATTCGGGTGGGTTTAAAAGCAGCGATTTATCAGAGATTTGAGTTAAACAATCCCCAAGTAGAATACAATCAAGTAGGTGAAGGTTGCCTTCTGACGCTGCGAGATACCGAGCAACTTCTGGAAGTGAAAGTAAATTTAAATCCAGAAAATTTACAGCAGTTAAAGCAACTAATACCTTAATCAAGCAAGGGGTGTGTAGGTCGAAAAGAAGGCAGCTTGACCGCAGATTTGATTTTGTTCGTCTAGTATATTCCAGAGCGTGCCGTTTTCGATCCAAAAACGCTGTCCTTTACTCGATATGCGGACGCCGCGATAATTGTTGACAAAGCCTTGGATTTTGGTTTGAGTGAGAATGCGATCGCGCTCTTCTCTCGCTACAGGTTCAGCCGTATATCGCGATGGCATTTGGGTCAATTCTTCCCAGGTTAATTCCCACAGATCTAGGGCTTTCTGATTGCCATAATTAAAAATCGGATCGGGTTCGGTGCCGTGGGAAACTAGGACAAAAGGCGCTAAAAATAGCTGGCGGGCAATTTCTTCAGCGCGATCGCTGCTATTTTCTAATAAAGTTTTGCCCGTCCAATGTTGAAAACTACGCCACAGACGCAAACTTTGCCGGATAACAGGTTCCTGTTGCCAAAAAAGTTTTTCCATAATTATAAGTTGGTAATTGGTAATTGGTAATTGGTAATTGGTAATTGCATTCATTACCTATTACCCCTTCCACGGCTAGATCCTGGAAACACCATTACCAGCCCTTTTGTATTGTATGGTTGGCGGCCTTGTAAGGGCGGCTAAAACCCTTCCAGAAACCGGGTTTCTTTGTAGATCTCTTTGCTTGCTCAAGAATTTTTCCGAGAAACCCGGTTTCTTTGCACGAATTGGATTCATCAACCCGCCAGCCGCGCGATGCTTACCCTATCACCTAATTATTGAGTTTGGCGACGCGGTTGGGTGCGTTGCACTGGTTGCGGTTGGCGACGCGGTTGGGTGCGTTGCACTGGTTGCGGTTGGCGTCGCGGTTGGGTGCGTTGCACTGGTTGTGTTTGGCGTCGCTGCTGAGTCCCAAAGCGTTGCACAGGTTGTGTTTGGCGACGCGGTTGGGTGGTACTGCGCTGTACTGGTTGGGTTTGACGGCGCGGTTGGGTGGTTGAACGCTGTACTGGTTGTGTTTGGCGGCGCGGTTGGGTAGTTGAACGCTGTACTGGTTGCGTTTGACGACGCGGTTGGGTAGTACTGCGCTGTACTGGTTGCGTTTGTCTGACGGGTTGGGTGGTGGTGCGCCGCCTGGTGGGGGTTCTGCGTTCGGTGTTTTGACGGGGACGTGCAGGACGTTCTGGCTCGCTGGCGGTTGCTCCTTCTCTTACCACATAGGGGGAAACGATCGCATTTGCTTGTCCGGTGCTGACTAATGCTTGGTAAATTAAAGCAGCAACTTCGGCTCTAGTGGCTGTTCGCCGCGGATTGAGAAATCTGGTGTTGGGATAGCTGACTACCAATCCTTTTTCTGTGGCAGCGGCGATCGCTCTTCGTTCTGCTGCTGAAATTGTACCGGCATCGCGATAAACTCGCAAAATTCGATCGACTGAACCGCTGGGAGTTAAACCAAGCCCCCGCGCCAAGGCTATCAGAACGTCCAAGCGCGAAACATTTTGGTCGGGGTTGAAATTGCGGGTGTTAGGAGAACCTAAAAAGCCCATTTCGTAAGCATCCGAGATCGCCGGATACGCCCAATGATTGCTGGGTACATCTCTAAATGTCGCCATCTCGCGGGTTTTGTTGCGATCGAAGGCTTTGCTAATAATTGTTGCCAGTTCGGCGCGGGTTACCGGATCGTTGGGACGAAATGCGCCATCGGGATATCCTTGCAATAATCCCCTTCCGACTAATTGTCCGATAAAGTTTCTCGCCCAGTAATTAGCGGGAACGTCGGGAAAGGCGATGGGAACTTCTGGGACGGGTTCTGGGGTGGGTGCTGGCGTCGGTGTTGGTTGTGCCGGTTCGGGTGTGCTTGCCAAAACTTGGCTGACATCGTAAACCGCAGCATTCCCGACTTCTACGTTAATTATCCGACTTTCTCTGCCCGGAATTGCGGTTAAACTTGCAGGCAAATCAGAACCGAACACCACGCTAGCGCCGCTGCTGAGAGTGCCGGGATAGAGGCTGGTTTGAGGCGGTACGGGTAAGCCGGGGACTTGATACCAACTTAAGTTAACATCCTGCAAGTTGTTGAGGAAAAGGACTTGCTCCGCACCGGGATTGATGCCGTTAACTTGGGTGAAGTAGTCGTAAGTGGTCGTACCTGGGTCGATTTGACCGTCGGCGTTGATATCGATGCCGTAGACGGTGCGGACGACGCGGGTTGCTGTCGGGCGATTGCCCAAGATTAAGTTTACGGCGGCGTTGGCGAGCAATACTTCAAACTCGCTGTAGCCGATTAAGCGATTTTGGAAATCATACAGGCGAACGACGACGCGATCGCCTGGACTCATCCCCCGCCGGAATGTCGCCCTTTGATTGAGTCGATAGCGATAATCGCCGATAAACCTTTCTGGGCCATAACCACCGTTGCGTCTCGATTTGAGCGAGACTCTGGCAATTACTTCCGATAGCGTTCCAGAAGGTTGCCGAATCGCGAGGCTAAAACTTTCTTGCCCTTCAACCGGGGTTTGCACAACCGGCGTTTGCAGGCGGGTGTTAGGAGCCACTGGGGGTGGACTCGGTGGCTGCACTTCCTCGCTGGGGGGTTGCACCGCCGTTGGCGGTGGTGCGGGACGGCTGGTGGGACGATTCGCGGTTCTCCGAGTTGGTCTAGGGGCTGGTTCTGGTGCGACTGGCGGAGTAGGGCTTTGAGCTAGTTGTTGGGTGGCGGCGGTATCTAGTTTGACTAGAGAACCTGATAAATTGGTGCGATAGATCCAACGTTGGCGATCGCTCGCTACAGTTACTTGCCATCCGGGAACGAGTGCTTGGGCACAAGCTATTCCAGGACTTCCCAAACCCAAACAACCATCCGACCAAGTTTTTTGTTCGGCTTCCACTACGCGCAAGTCGGAAGTTTGCAATCCCGTTTGCTGGGATAAATTCTCTAAAATTGCAGTGGTTACAGGTTCCGGCAATTGAACCCGATCTGCTGCTGGTGGTCTACGATTCGGTTGATTTTGTCTGACGGGCGTTCTAGTTGGTTGGTTTTGTCTGGCAGGCGTTCTAGTTGGTTGACTTTGTCTGGCAGGCGTTCTAGTCGGTTGGTTTTGTCTGGCGGGCGTTCTAGTCGGCGGTTGGGTTTTGGTGGCTGGTGAAACTTGCTCCTCTGCCTCCCCGTTCCTTTGCTCTACCTGCGACGCGATCGCAATGGTGGAAGTGGGTGTGGTGGCTGCTGCGATCGCAACACCGAGCGCTGCAAAAGCAACTCTGCCAATTAGACCAAAGATACCTTGATTCATAAGCTTTCACTCCCTCCCGGTATGGCTAGAGCAATTTTGACTGGTTGCAGAACGGTTCTGAAGATTTGATTTTAGGTGAAACGATACTACGATATTCAAAAATAGATTAAGAATCTTAACAGAAAATCGTGACTACTCAACAACTAGCCACAATCACTCCGTTAGAAAAGCTCACCTGGTCTTGGCGAGGCCACAAAATACTTTACACCGTCAAGGGTACGGGACTCCCTCTCGTCTTGATTCATGGTTTTGGCGCGTCGATGGGGCATTGGCGGAAAAACATCCCAGCGTTAGCAGAAGGCGGCTATCGGGTATATGCGATCGATTTACTCGGTTTCGGCGGTTCGGATAAACCCCCGTTGGATTATACGCTGGATTTGTGGGCAGAAATGCTCAAAGATTTCTGGAGCGAACAGATCCAAGAACCCGCCGTATTTGTCGGTAACTCGATTGGTGGGTTACTCAGTTTGATGGTAGTCGCCCACCATGAAGAAATTGCCGCCGGTGCAATTCTGCTCAACTGCGCCGGAGGACTCAACCATCGCCCCCACGAGTTAAACTTACCGTTGCGCTTGGTGATGGGAGCGTTTACTAAAATCGTGCGGAGTCCACTGATCGGGCCAATCTTGTTTAACAGCATCCGCCAGAAACACCGCATCCGCAACACTTTGCTCCAGGTTTACCGCAATTCGGAAGCCATTACCGACGAACTGGTGGATATGCTTTACGCGCCTTCCTGCGATCCAGGAGCGCAGAAAGTATTTGCATCAATTCTCACCGCGCCCCCAGGGCCAACAATTGGCGAATTACTGCCCAAAGTCAAGCATCCCGTGCTGGTACTTTGGGGAGCAGATGACCCTTGGACGCCCGTCAAAGGAGCGCAGATATTCCAAGAGCGGAACGAGAATGGGGAACCAATAGAATTTATCTCGATTCCCAACACAGGTCACTGTCCCCACGACGAGCGCCCCGATGTGGTGAATCCGTTGATGTTGGAGTGGTTGGCAAAACTGTAAACAGTGGACAGTGGACAGTGGACAGTGGACAGTGGACAGTGGACAGTTGACAGTTGACAGTTACCTCTTCCTCAAGAGAAGAGGATTGCAACCAAGGGGAATTAATTTTTCTTTTCCCCTTTAAAGGGGGAGGAGGCTCTAAACCGATTTTTTGTGGTAACCAAGGTCATTGTAGGGGCGCGGCATCAGTCAGTTTTGACACAAAGCGAAATGATACAGACGCCGTGCCCCCCACCCTCCAGACGAGAAACCGGGTTTCTGCATGGAGCTTTGATCGCCAAACCGATCATTTTTCACAGAAACCCGGTTTCTTTGCGTAAGTCCTGACGACACCAGGTGAAATGATACAGATGCCGTGCCCCTACTAATTATGTCCCGTCGATTACCCATAATCATCAGCCGGGACAGGGCATGATTAACCTTATCTATTTGTCTGAGATATCTCTGATGCCGTCTCCCTACGCAACGACTGGGTCAGGTTTTTTTTATGATAGGCACAACGGAGATCGTATCACTTGATTCTTTTCATTCGGTTGTGTAGGGGCGGGTTTTACCTAAAGAAACCGGGTTTCTATCGATTAATTTTCGACTTGGAAACTATAGATATACTAAGAAACCCGGTTTCTGCCATCGAGAAATTTCGTTAAACCCCCCCCGGCGGACGCTACCGATACAACCGGACATGATATAAGGTGTGCGATCGCTCTCTATCCTGGGCATTCTAAAACAAACATAATAGGAATACTACAATGCCCTATCAAAACATCACAGGCACGCTTTCGGAAACCGACATCCAAGAAATCAAAGCCGCACTGGCGACTATTGAGGAAAAACTTCCTTTCCTCATTAACCTCACAGCAGATGAACGACGCAAACTCTATAAAATGGGCGATAAAAGTCTCGCCTTTGTCAACAACAGTCTCACCGCTGCCCAATCTAACCCCGACATCCTCCCGGCAAGTTTTGACCTCGATGAATTCCAGCGCGACTATCAACTCGCTGTTTCTCTTACCGATATTTCCTACCGCATCCAACAACTGACTGAAAAGGTAGACGATACCCGCATGGCAGTCAGCAGCGAAGCTATGAGCAGCAGTTTAACGGTTTACAACTACGTCAAGACAGCGGCGAGAATCACGCCCGGACTTAAAATTATCGCCGAACAGTTAGGCGAACGCTTTAAAGCGATTCGCACTAAAGCTAATAAGGTTAATACTGCCGCTTAGGATGTAAATACACTCGTTGATGAAATTCTACATCTCATTAACGAGTCTTTTAAACTCGCCCGCGAGTCTTTAGATCTGATTGACGAGTCTTGGAAACTCACGCGCGAGTCTTTAGATCTGATTGACGAGTCTCGGAAACTCACGCGCGAGTATTTGAAACTCATTAACGAGTATCGGAAACTCGCGAGCGAGTGTTTTAATCTCATCCACGAGTCTGGGAAACTTGCGAGCGAGTGTTTTAATCTCATCCACGAGTCTGGGAAACTTGCGAGCGAGTCTTTCAATCTCATCCACAAGTCTGGGAAACTCACCCGCGAGTGTTTGCAACTCACGAACGAAACTGGGGAACTGACGATTGAGTCCTGGAATCTCATCAACGAGTCTTTGGAACTGGTGAGCGAGGTTAAAAACTTGCTCGGTTGCGAAAGTAGCATTTTAATTTGACTTGATTTACTCAACAGACTGAACGGAATTTTCTTCTAACCACTTTGCCAGCGAATCTTGGGTTTCCCCGTCAGATGCTAACCGTTCCATTATCGCCACAACTTCCATCTCAGGAACCTCAAGGAAATACCCATTTAATCCCAGAAAAGTGTACATCACCATGAACGCTGTTCTTTTATTCCCGTCGATAAAGGGATGATTTTTCGCCAAACCATATCCATAAGCTGCTGCTAAATCAAACAAGGTTGGTTCACCATAGACAAATAGATGTCGAGGTCTGGCTAAACTCGCTGAGAGAAGATTCTCATCTCTAATTCCTGGACTCCCGCCATGCTGAGCAATTTGATCGGCATGAATCGTTGTGGCTATTTCTTCTGATATCCAAAACGGTTCGCTCATTTAGCAAGCTCCCGCAGCGCATTTTTATACTTTTCGCTGCCTTTTCTGTAAATTTGCATCGCTTTATCAAACTCAGGATTGCAGGTATTAAGTTTAATCCCATCAGGAGTTTCTGTCAGAATCAGACTATCTCCCTCACTGACATTGAGTTGTTTTAATACTTCTTCAGGCAGAGTTATTACTAAAGCATCTCCAATTTTTTGAACTTCAACCGCGTACATAGCATCACCTTAAAAGATTACTTCTATAATATAAACGCTAGGCAAGTTTTTGGAGCTAGATTAATACAAGTTTTGTTACTTCAAATCTTGCATCAATCTCATAGCCTGCCTCGACGATTTTTCCTAGAAGCCCGGTTTCTTTGCATCAGTCCTAAAACATTTAAAAACCCGGTTTCCCAAAGAAACCGGGTTTTTAACCCCAATTAGGGGTAATTTAACTAACATATTTTTTGCTGACGGTGAATGATTGTTAAACAGTTGACAGTTGACAGTTGACAGTTGACAGCTACCTCTTCCTCAAGCCGATCAGCTGCGACGGAGCTAAACTGTATATGTCAAAAATTGCCAATACTCTGAAATCTCTTTCTACCCCTGCACAGAACCCCCTGCCCCTGTTGCTGTTATCAGTTTTAGATGCGTAACAGCTTATCTTTGAACGCAAATGAGTGTCTCGCAGATGTTGCTGTTAATTGTCTTATGCCAATAAAATAACCAGGAATAAAAAGGTGACAACTGAGAGGCCGGATTCAACAAACAGTGCCAAACTAAAATCGCGTTGCATAATCTTTCTCCTTGTGGTGTAGAGTGGAACAATTTTGTTTCTCTGAACAAAGACTACAGGAAGATCCGCTGGTATTCCCCACGGTCTTGACAAATTGAAATATATCTGTAAATCTCGCAATAGAGAACGGCTGATACCCGTGGGGAAATTACTCCCTTCCCGCCAGAAAATTATCGACAACAACCGCCTTGGCGCCATCAAGGTGCTGAATTAATGTAACCCTTGATACAACGTCTTTCTTACCCTAGTCCCTAGCCCCTAGCGATATGAAAAAACCGATTCGCATTTTGTTGCAGACAACGATTCCGACAACGGAAGATGACTGGAGCATCGCGCGTTTCTCGATGTTAAAAAAGTATTTAGTATCGGTACAAGATGAGGGGGGAAATAATATATTTGAGGTAACGGCGCGCGATCGCACATCCGACCCGGAAGGTAACGACTCGGTTTTAAGCAACCTCGGCGAGTCAGACTTTGACCAACTGTGGTTATTTGCCTTAGATGTAGGCGACGGTTTAAGCGAAAAAGACCAAGCTGGAATCAACGCATTTCGCCAACAAGGTAAAGGTATCCTCACGACGCGAGATCATCAAGATATGGGTTGTTCGATGTGCGGTTTGGGGGATATCGGCGAAATGCACTATTTCCACACCAAGAACCCCGACCCCGACGCAACGCGCTGCGATCGCGATGACCCCTATACTACTTATATTTCCTGGCCTAACTATCATTCCGGCGCCAACGGCGACTATCAAAAAATAATTCCCATCGCACCCATTCACCCCACCCTGAAAAACCCTAATTCCCCGACTGGAACGATTGAATTTTTCCCCACCCATCCCCACGAAGGCGGAATAGGTGCCCCTCCTGGCAACCCAAAAGCGCAAGTCATCGCCAAGAGTAAAAGTTTAGTCACGGGACGAGATTTTAACCTCATCGTTGCGATTGAACGTTACCAAGACGAACAAGAAAATCTGCTGGGGCGCACAGTTGCCCACGCCAGCTTCCATCATTTTGTCGATTACAACTGGGATATCGATAAAGGCTGTCCTAGCTTTGTAGACGAACCCGCAGGCAACGGGATGAAAAACGAACCCCGCGCCTTAGAAGATATTCAAACTTACGTGCGTAACGTGGCGCTGTGGCTAGCGGATGCCGCCATCTAGAAAGCGGTAGAGGAATCTTTCTCATCTCTGACTAATTGCTAATTGCTAATTGTTAATTGCCTCAAGAGTAGCAATTAACGATTAGCAATTAGCAGTTACAGCACCTTTGCTGCCGAACGGACTCTAGCTGATTTTTCCATTTAATACAATCGACACAAAACCTTCACAACACTGTCATAATTTGATGTTATTTTGAGATTATCTACTCATTAACATCCTTGCAGTCCGATTATGCCACCAGTTTTTTTATGCTTCTCTTTGATTAGCCTGTTAACATTATTTGGGTTAGCAGCGATCGCTTATTTATTTCCCTTCTACGATTCCCAAGACTAGCATCTTCTCGCTACTCAATCTTATGCTCGATACCATGCTTGCCGCTATTCTTGAGCGTATACATTAAAAAATCCACTTTTTCTATCATTTCGTCTACGGATTTTGGCACGCTCATAAACGTAATCGCAACGATACTAAACGAAACAGGCCATTGATGATATTCTACAGCTTCTACCAGTTGTTTTTGCATTCTTTCGACTACAATTTGCGATGGTTCGTACCCCGTTCCTGGCAGTAGGAGGGCAAATTCATCTCCACCGAGTCTGGCAATTATATCGGTTCCTCTAATATTCCCGTGGATGCTTTGTGCTACTTCTTGTAAAAGCTTATCACCAATTTTGTGTCCAAACTTATCGTTGAGATGTTTAAAGTTATCAATATCGATCAAAGCCAAAGTGAGCGGATGTCCATACCTCGAAGCTCTTTGAATTTCCAGATTGCTTAATTCATAAAATAACTTTTGATTGGCGATGCCGGTAATCGAGTCAGTACGAGCGAGTTTTTTTTCGCGATCGCGTGAAGTTCGCAATTCGGATAAAAGATAAGTTGTGACTAAATAAAAGCCAAATCGAACGGCAGCGTTCCAATAAGGAATACCTGGATGAGCATGGGTGGTTTCTCCGATCGCATCGTTGGCGATAAACCAAACGATCGAGCTAGCAATTGATATGAAGATTCCAGGCGCTTCGCCCGCGTACCAAGTGGTCAAAGAAATGGGAATTAAATAAAATATTGATAAAGAAACATCGGCAACAATGAGGGCATCAATCCCTCCAATTAAGAAAAGCAATAAAAGTCCTACAGTTATCACCACAAACTTGGACTGATTTTGTAGGTATTTGGTAAGATGCACGGCTAACTTCCTTATCAGATCGCAAGATAGTACAGATTCTAGCCCAAGAGTGCAAACGGGATAGACGAAAAGCCTATCCCGCGATCGCAACTATCTTAAGTTAGATATCAGACAAGATTGTAGAGCTATGAGAGACACGACATGAAATCGCCTTTCACTCCTATCGATCTTGTGTACTACTTTCCGGCTGTACCAGAAAAAATGGGTTGTTAGCCTCCCCCTTTGAGGGGGAAAGGAAAAATTAATTTCCCTGATTCCCAATGAGATCTTAGAAACCGGGTTTCTTTCAGAGAAACCCGATTTATTCGCGTAACTGTCCACTGTCCACTGTCCACTGTCCACTGTCCACTGTCCACTGTCCACTACTGAGGCGAATTGGCGGGAAAAGTACCCGTTTGTACGGTCAGATTGACGCTTTGTCCGTTGCGACGCAGCTCCACTTGGAGATTATCGCCCACCTTGGTATTTTCTACTGCTTGTTGGACGGCATCGGCGTCTTTAATCGATTGACCGTTAATTTGAGTTAGAACATCGCCAGAACGCAATCCAGCACGGGCAGCGGGCGAATTGGGCATAACGCGAGCAATTAACACCCCGCGATCTTCATTCACGGTCAAATCGCTCTCGGGACTGTTGTTGATGTTTTGTTTCACTTCTGGGGTAAGGGTCACCATTTGAATCCCCAAGTAAGGATGTTGCACCCGACCTTTGGAGATTAACTGATTGGCGATGTTTTGGGCAGTATTAATGGGAATCGCAAAACCCAAACCTTGTGCCCCTTGGATAATAGCAGTATTAATCCCGATTACCTGACCCGCAGCATTGAGCAATGGCCCCCCAGAGTTGCCTGGATTAATCGCGGCATCGGTTTGGATAAACCTGACGCGCTTATCGGGGACGCCGACTTGGGAACCAGAGCGACCCGTACCGCTGATAATACCCGTAGTGACCGTATTATCTAAGCCTAGAGGGTTGCCGATAGCGATCGCCCACTCACCCGGCCTCAGCTGGTCGGAATTGCCCAGACTAGCCGTGGGTAAACCATTGGCCTCAATTTTAACCACCGCCACATCGGTCACCCGATCCGTACCTATCACCCTACCTTGGAAGCTGCGACCATCCCTGAGAGTAACGTTCACCCGCTCGGCACCATCGACAACGTGAGCGTTGGTGAGGATTTGACCGTTAGCACTGATAATAAAACCAGACCCCGTACCGCTTTCAACCCGCCCCCTGGGTCGTTGTGGCATCGGAGAGCCAAAGAATTCCTCCATAGAATCTTCGTCAAATTCCTCACCCATTGAAGTTCTTGCCGTCCGGGAGGAGTTAATGGTTACCACAGCTGGCCCAACTCTGTCCACTACGTTGGTGATGAAATTGGTATTGGTCGCGCCTGGGAGCCTGATGGGCGAGGAGTTATTCGCCGGAGGCAGCTGGGCTTGAGTGACTTGAGAACCGGATATATCCGCAGAACTTCGCATCGAAGTAAAATAGCTGCCAGCAAAAGTCACACCGGCTCCCAGCAGCATCAAGGATAGATATTTGATCGGAGTTGCCAAGGAAAAAGCTTTGGCTTGAGGGGGCTTAAGGTCGGAAGATTTGACTGGGTGCAAGTTTTGCATTTTTAACACCTTGTATAAAGAACCGAAAACTCTTGCAGTCTAAGGATAGTAATTGAGTAGTAGTGCCTGATAGGGGTTTACCCACCTGAGAATACTCAGTCGGATAGGTGAAAGCTCATACTTTTAAAGATAAGAACTGAATATGACATGCTTGTTACAGAGGTGTCGCAGTTTTGTGGAATTTCCAGCAAACGCTGGGTATCGGTACCCTGCCGCGCTTAAGTCATTATGCTCAAATCAGCTAGTAAACTGCCTCGATGGATCTTAATAGGGTTGGCGTTTCCCTTAATCGTTCTCAACGGCTGGCTAGGGCTGTTGGTGTTTCGTTATTTCCAATCCATCATCGGCATCTTGGTCATCGCCACCATTTTATCTTTCCTGTTGGACTATCCAGTTGGGTTTCTCCGGCAGCGAGGAATGGAACGAAACCGCGCCGTTTTGTTGGTTCTCCTGTTCAGTTTATTAATTTTGGGCGCTTTTGGCCTCACCTTAGCGCCCCTGCTCATCGATCAGCTTAACGGACTCATCGTGCGCCTGCCGAGTTGGATTGCTTCTGGCACCCAGCAACTCCAAACCTTTCGCGATTGGGCAGCAGAGCGCAACCTGCCGATAAATCTACTTGAGTTGGCTAGCCAAACGATAGGGCGCTTGTCAAGTCAATTGCAGTCGCTGACGGGGCAAAGCATCAAATTGGTTCTCGATACCCTGGGTAGCGTCGTCAACGTCATCTTGACCATTGTCTTGACTTTCTACCTGTTGTTGCACGGGGAGCGACTCTGGGACGGAATTTTTCAGTGGTTTCCTTCTAGCGTCGGTTTAGAAATCAGGCAATCGTTGCGGCAGAATTTTCACAACTATTTTATCGGTCAAGCCACATTAGCCACCCTGATGGGCGTTTCCTTGACCATTGCCTTTTCTATCCTGAAAGTTCCCTTTGGTTTACTTTTTGGTTTGGCAGTGGGATTGATGACGTTGATTCCTTTTGGTGGCGCAACTGGTATTAGCACCGTCAGCTTACTCATGGCCTTTCAAAACTTTTGGCTGGGGCTGAAGGTGCTGCTGGTCGCCAGTCTAATTGACCAGGCGATTGGTAATATTATTGCGCCCCGACTTTTAGGAGAAATTATCGGCCTCAATCCCGTTTGGGTTTTAGTTTCTTTGTTGCTAGGTGCCAAAGTGGGAGGATTGCTCGGTTTGTTAATTGCCGTGCCAATTGCTGGTTGTATTAAGAGTATCGCCCAGAGTTTGTATGCGGCATTCAACCAAGAGCAGCCTGAAACCGAAACCTTATCTAAAGCAACCAATGTAGAACCTGGGAATCGAACTTTGGAAATCTCTGCCCCGAAGTGAAACTGATACAGGGACAAGGAGGACAAGGAGGACAAGGAGGACAAGGAGGACAAGGAGGACAAGGAGGACAAGGAGG
>CAYXCW010000156.1:0-16639 GCA_964463555.1 uncultured bacterium | reverse complement strand
CCCCTTTTGAAGGGGGGTTAGGGGGGATCAAACCAACCATATTTGTCACTAGCAAATTGCGTTAGTTATGAGGTCAAGCATTTTAGATCCCCCTCGCATCCCCCTTGATAAGGGGGACTAAGAATCCGGTTCCCCCCTTATCAAGGGGGGTTAGGGGGGATCAAACCGACAATATTTGTAACTAGGACATGATATAATCTCAGATTGCAGATTGCAGATTTAATCTAAAAATCTGCAATCTAAAATCTCAAATCTGCAATTCTTTAAATCAGTGCTTTTAACAAGGGCTGAAATTTTAATTGAATTTCTGCTAATTCTTTATTGGGGTCGGAACCGGCTACAATTCCAGCACCTGCATATAATCTGGCGCTACAGCCATCGATTAATGCCGAACGAATTCCGACTATAAATTCGCTATTACCGCGATGATCTATCCAACCCAGAGGCGCGGCATAAAGACAGCGATCAAAGTTTTCGTAGCGGCGAATTTGCTCCAGGGCAATATTTCTAGGAACCCCGGCGACGGCTGGAGTTGGATGCAGTTCTGCTACAATTTCTAATGGATGTACTTTACCAGGAACTTTGGCGCGGATCGGCGTCCATAAATGTTGTATATTTGAGAGTTGCAGCAGGCATGGCAGCGTCAATCGCTGGGGGTTTAAACCCAAGTTAGTTAAGCCATTAACAATAAAGTTACTCACAACTTGATGCTCGTGCCTTTCTTTTTCACTGCTCAGTAAACCATCGGCAAAATAGGCATCTTCGGCAGCAGTTTTTCCCCGCGGTGCCGATCCGGCTAAAGCATCGGTTTCTAATTCTTTGTTTTGAATCTTGATTAATCGCTCTGGACTCGCACCAATAAAATTCTTTCCCTGTCCGTTACTCGTGGAAAAAATATAGCAATCTGGATGGAATTTACGCAAATTATTTAATGTTTCTATCTGTTGAAATGGAGCGGTTGCACTAACTTCTATCGTGCTGGCAAGCACAATTTTACTAATTTGATTGGCTCGAATTGATTCTAAAGCCGAGCGAACTGAAGCTTTAAAATAATCTCGATTAGCAATCTGTTGAAAATTACCTTCTTTTTTGGGCTTCTGTATAATGGGTTGAGTAACTGAAGCTTTGATTAATTTATACTGGTGGGCAACTTCGGCAATTAACCTTTCTAAATTGACATCAAGATCGATGACAATATTAGCGACAATAACCGCAGAATCTTGGCGACAAGCAACCTGCCAGCGCGGTAAAAAAACCGTGGCAGCGGGAAAAGGAGAATTCGTCGCTAAGCTATCTTCAAAAAAAGTAAAGCTACAGAAAAAGTGCGGCCCCGAAAAGGGTAAGTGCAAATCTCCCGTAGCATTGGTATTTGCCAGACAAGAATTAATAAATGCTTGTGATTGTAAAAAGCGATCGCTTCCTTTTATTCTTAATTTTATCGCCGCATCGATGGCGGCGATCGCTTCCCCTTGGTGAGGTCTTTCTATGTAAAAATGCAGTTTGTTTGGTTCGCCTATTTTCTCCAAGACTACCAGCGGATCGACTCGTTGACTTTTTACCGAAATACTTACTATTTTTGAGCGTTCTTTTTCTCTTAACGTTTCTTTACAATGTAAGAGAAACTGGTACAGTTCCTTGCGTTCCTGAAACAGATTAGCATGAATGGGTGTAACTGTCATGGAAGAGAATATAGCAAATTTTTAAAGGTTGGGAGCGAAGCGCTGTTGGATGTTAAGCGCGTGGTATGTATAGAGTTAGCATATTTATGCAACTTATGATCCACGCGCGATCGCAATTCTATGATAGGATTTTGGGCGATACCGCCGCTGCTACCTTTGATAGCACCGAATCGCAACTAAACTATCCTAGCTGGATTGGCAAGGCTCTTGTCAACCAAAATCTGCCGCCGATGGGAGAGGAAAGCTGGTATCGGGGAGAATTCTCCAGATCGAGTGCATCTTTGCTCGCTGGCGATTGTAAAATAATTGAGATTCTACAAATCAAATTAATAAATTCTGATGACTACCAAGGTAATTGCTCAAGACAACAGTAAGTTGTGGATGGCAGCAATTAAGCCACCCATGTACAGCGTAGCGATTATCCCCATTTGGGTGGGAAGTGCCGTCGCGATCGCTGAAACAAAGATCTTTCATCCAGGCATATTTTCTATCTTTCTGTTCTCAGCAATTTTAATTATTGCATGGCTGAATCTCAGCAACGATGTCTTTGATTCGGAAACCGGCATCGATAAAAATAAAGCCCATTCCGTGGTGAATTTGACAGGCAACAAATCTTTAATTTTCTTCTTGGCGAATCTGTTTTTAGCGATCGCGATTTTGGGGATAGGAGCGATCGCCTACTTGCAACAAGACTTAACAGTAATCTGGTTGATACTGTTGTGTTGTGCCTTGGGATACAGCTACCAAGGGCCACCGTTTCGTTTAGGTTACCAGGGTTTGGGGGAAATTATCTGTTTAATTGCCTTTGGGCCGTTAGGCGTAGGGGCAGCTTACTACAGCCAAGCGCAAACCTGGTCAATGATGAGTTTAGCAGCTTCGGTTATCGTCGGCATCGCGACCAGCTTAATATTGTTTTGCTCCCATTTCCACCAAGTCGAGGATGACTTAGCGGCAGGGAAGCTTTCCCCCATCGTCCGACTCGGCACCGCCAGGGGTGCCCAACTCTTGCGTTGGTTTGGCGGCAGCATTTATGTTTTAACTGGCTTATTTGTAGCGTTGGGAATGTTCCCAATTTGGACGCTGCTGTTATTCATTAGCTTACCTTTTACGATCCAGCTATTGAGCCACGTTAACCAATATCACGATCGACCGGAAAAAGTCAGCAACTGCAAATTTATTGCCGTCGCGGTGCATTTCTGGAGTGGGTTAATGTTGGGTTTGGGGTTTGTACTTGCAGGCGTCTAAATGACCTATCAGTTCGAGTTTCGTCCTTATCGGCGGCAGTTTGCCCGCAGTCTTTCTACAAATCACGGCACTTGGGATACCCGCGAAGGTATTATCATTCGCCTGAGTGATGATATGGGAAAATGTGGCTGGGGTGAAATTGCGCCGATTCCCTGGTTTGGATCGGAAACTTTAGAACAAGCTTTGCACTTTTGCCACCTATTACGAGGGAAAATTACCGCAAAAAGAATTGTTTCTATCCCATTTAATTTACCCGCGTGTCAGTTTGGCTTTGAATCTGCTTTGGCAGATCTAAAGGGAGAGCCTCTTGGCGGCGATTTTCCCTCTCAAATCGCCTATAGCGGCTTATTACCAGCTGGAGAAGCGGCGTTACAGCAATGGGAAATTCTTTGGCATCAGGGATATCGCACGTTTAAATGGAAAATTGGTGTGTTTCCAATTGAAGAGGAATTGAAAATTTTGCACCAACTTGTTGGGGCATTCCCAGAATCGGTCAAACTGCGGTTAGATGCGAATGGGGGGTTAAATTGGCAGCAAGCAAATGCATGGTTAGCAGAGTGCGATCGCGTTGGGCAAATCGAATTTTTAGAACAACCTTTGCCGTATCACCAACTCAACGGCATGGTGAATTTAAGTAATCCGTATTCTACTGCGATCGCTTTAGATGAATCCGTAGCCACCCTCAACCAAATGGACTCCTGCTATCGCTTGGGGTGGCGGGGAATCTATGTTATAAAACCTGCGATCGCTGGTTATCCTTCTCACTTGCGTCAGTTTTGCCAAAAATACAATATCGATGCGGTATTCTCTTCTGTATTTGAAACTGCAATTGGCAGAAAAGCCGCATTGAAACTTGCCGCCGAACTTTCTCACCCGCAGCGGGCAATTGGTTTTGGCGTCAACCACTTCTTTGCCGAAGATGAAGCAACTTATATCTGGCAACTATGGAACAACTCTTAATTGATTTAAAACAGCGTAGCGATGAAGATTGGTTAATTGGTTATAACAGCCGGGAATTTACTCAACAAGCGATTGAATTATATTTAAAATTAAAACAGAAATCCCATTGCGACACGCCGCCCAGAATTATCCTAGCAGAACGCAACCCGATCAAATTTCTAGCCGGATTCATCGCCGCCGCTGCTGCCAATTGTCCCATCTTTCTCTGTAACCCCGATTGGGTAGAGTCCGAATGGCAACAAGTCTTTGAATTAGTCCAACCAGACCTAATTTTAGGACAAGCAGCACCAGCACATAGCCAATTATTTGAACATCCATTACCAATTACCCATTACCAATTACCCATTACCAATTCCCCCATAATGATTCCCACAGGAGGATCTTCTGGTAAGATTCGATTTGCCATTCATACCTGGGAAACTTTAATCGCATCCGTCAATGGATTTAGACAATATTTTGCTCTAAAACAAGTCAATTCTTTTTGCGTATTGCCGCTTTATCACGTCAGCGGTTTAATGCAATTTATGCGTTCCTTCACCACAGGCGGGCGTTTAGTTGTTTTACCATTTAAAGCTCTAGAAATTGGCAATACAACCGATATAAACCCAGCAGAATATTTTATTTCCCTAGTTCCTACTCAACTCCAACGCCTGCTACAACACCAATATCATTGGTTAGCTGAATTTCAAACAGTACTATTAGGAGGCGCGCCCGCTTGGAAAGAACTCCTAGAAACCGCAAGACATTGCCGCATTCGCTTAGCACCTACCTACGGCATGACAGAAACCGCTTCCCAAATTGTCACCCTCAAACCCGATGATTTTCTCAATGGAAATAATAGCAGCGGACAAGTTTTACCCCATGTAAGCGTAACAATTCGCAGCCCCAAAGGCGAAATATTAGAGGCAAAAAATTTAGGAACTATTGCGATTGAATCTAATTCTTTATTTATTGGTTATTATAGCGAAGAAAACCAAATAAAAACTACATTATTTCAAGCAGATGACTTAGGATATTTTGACGAAAAAGGTTATTTACATATTATCGGACGCAACAGCAATAAGATCGTTACCGGCGGTGAAAATGTATTTCCATCTGAAGTAGAAGCAGCGATTCAATCAACTAATTTAGTGATTGATGTTTGTGTAATTGGATTACCAGATCGCCATTGGGGGCAAGTGGTAACAGCAATTTACATTCCCAAACATGCAAAAGTTTCAACCGATATTTTAAAAACAGCCCTTGAGCATAAATTGTGCAAATTCAAGCGGCCTAAATATTGGTTTCCAGTGGAAAGCTTGCCCCGCAATGCACAAGGAAAAGTCAACCGGGAAAAACTAAAAAAACTATCAATGGCGCTAATGGCTAATGGCTCTTAGATATCCAATTAGCAATTAGCCATTAGCCATTAGCATTACCTTTGAATTCCACGGTTTAAAAGCTTGTCAAGTCGAAATTCTGGCGGCTCGACGAGATCTCGCTCGGTTCGGCTCCAGGTTGTTTGAGGCTGAATCAGAAAAGCTAGATAAAGAGGAATTTTCCAAAGAATGTAAAAAGGTACAGCTAAAAGCGTTAGTGCCGGGAATTCCTCGTACCCGAACTTAGCCCAACTCCCCACAATGGAGATAAAAATGAGAACACCTTCTAGGGCTAAAAGATTAGTAGGAATCCAATATCCTTCTAATAACCCAGCGAATAACGATCCCCCTATAGCAGCGATCCAGATTACGACTAATAGGGAAAGTGGGGGTATGCATAAGTCTAGCGCGATCGCTAACAAATCAAAACGTCTTTGGCGCACAGATTCTATTAGCAACAAAGGAACTTGTGTGAGTATAATCTCTAAATGACCGTGTTCCCATCGGGTTCTTTGACTTTTGGCTGCTTGTTGTTTCATCAGACGCCCGGTTATTTCAGCTTCCTCAGCAAAAGCTGGGGGATATCCGGCGATACTTAAATCTACAGCTAACTGCATATCATCAGCAGTTTTACTACCTGCTAAACAGACTTGGGAAATCGCCGCCCAGGGAAAAGCCATACCCGATCCTGTTAACAATACCGGGCATCCCAGTCGCTGTAAACCCCGAAACCGGACTAAATTTTTCACCTTAATTGCTAACATCGAAATCGAATCTTTCAACCCCGGATTGTCTTTTTGTTTCATCAGATAAGTGGCTTGGACAGGTCGTTTTAAAGCCATTGCTTGTCTAACAATCCGATCGATTGTGCCGGGATGAACGATACAATCGGCATCGATTACTACAACTACATCGGGCGGATCTGATTTGATGAAGCGCAGAGCATAATCTAAAGCGTACCCTTTTCCTCGCAAATTGGGATTAATTCGTTCGATTACTAAAGCACCAGATGCACGCGCGATCGCACCTGTTTGATCGGTGCAATTATCCGCTATCACTACTACCCGATCTCGCTCTGTTAACTGTGGCATTACTGTCAATAGCGTTGCCCGAATGTCTGCTGCTTCATTGTGGGCTGGAATCAATACAGCAACACGATGACTATCCACCCCTTCATCCCATTTTTCCCATCGATCGGGCAACAATGCTGCACTGCATTCGAGCCAAAGAACCGCAATCGGAACTGCAATTCCAAGGGCGATTATCAATATACTAATATTGACAATTATCAGCATGGTTCCTACCTCTGCAAATCGATGGTTTAAATTCACATCTTGCCTACCTAAATTTGCAATTTAGGCGGACATGCTCAAAATTTTCCTCCTATCATATACCCATTTTATCTACCAATGCCATTGCAATGGCTATTTGATTATTGTTAACCAGCAAACTTTAAAATTATAGCTTTATATAAATTACTTGTATCTGTCTAAAGATATAGTATTTAATATTTGTAGGCTAGAAAAACGAGGTTTATGTATATATTAATACAGTGTATTTATATATACATAAATTCAATCTGTTCGCATCTTGCACCTACCCGATAAACATCCTCCAAATAAATTTGGGGCTGAAAGCTTAAGTAAGCTAAAGCTAACTAAAATCTACGTTTTAACCCGTTTTAACGGGTTTCAGCTTTCAGGTGTGAAATTTATTTCTGTTGGCTCTGGTGCAAGATGTGAGTCTGGCAATCTAAATGAAAAGTAGCCGCTCTCAGATATTGCACCAGCGCTAAAAACCTGGTCAAGAAACCCGGTTTTTCAAGAATTAAGGGAATTAATTTTTCTTTTCCCCTTTAAAGAAAGGGACATTTGACCACAATGAAGTAGCCCTGCTTTAAAGGGGGAGCTAACAACCCATCTTTTCTGGTAATAGGTAATAAACCCCCTATAAATCCAATTACCAATTACCAATTACCAATTACCAATTAGGACTCTGTTTCTCCCCACTGCTGCAACCATTGCATAATTTCTGCCGGTATTTTTTTTCTATTTCTCAGAATAGGATCGATACAAACATGTCTGGAAATCGCTTTGGCAGCTAAATGCTGTGAATCTATCATCACAATTTGGTAAGCAATTTCAAATTTTTCCCTGGTTAATTGTTTGCAAGTTAAATAAATATTTATTCGATCGCCACAAAACATGGGATGGAAAAAATCTACACTAGCGTGAACAATCGGAATAGCAACTTTTTGACTACCGAAAAATAACTTAAGATTAATCCCCGATGCTGCGAGGGATTCTTCATAAGCTTCGTGACACATCGCTAGTGCATTAGCAAAGTAAACAACGCCAGCCGCATCCGTATCTTGAAAGCGAATTGTACGCGAATATGTGAACAACATCTATGAGATACTCCTTAGAGCGTGGATAGTGGACAGTGGACAGTGGACAGTGGATAGTTGACAGTGGACAGTTGACAGTTGACAGTTACCTCTTGCTAAAGGTTATAGGATTGCGAATTAGGGAAATTAGTTTTTTTCTTTCTCTTTTAAAGGAGGATTAAAATAGATTTTTGCTGGTAAAATGTTTCAACAATGTAACGCGCGATCGCGATCCATTTAATGTTAGTAAATTCCCATAAAATAGCCCAATTAATGAATTACCCCCCCCCCGAAAAAAAATCAAATAATACACGAGGACAAGTAGAACGAAATCTTACTCAGCGGATACAGGCTCTATATTACGATAACTTAAAACAGCGTCCTGGAAAAATTACTTGCCAGTTTTTTGATGAAAAACTTGTGATTGTTATAGAAGATTTTATGCTCGCAGCAGAACAGTTTTTCATCAACAACGAACGGCAAGAATTTGCTAAAGAATTGCGCTCCCAATTAGATGCAGCAATCAAGCCACTACTTCAAGAAATCATTGCAGAGATTACTGGAGTAAAAGTAGTGGCTATGCTGAGCGATTCCAATTTAAACCATAAAATCGCTGGGTTTATCGCCGTTTTAGGCGATATCCCTGAAATCCGCGATCCGGAATCTATTCCTAAAGTCAAAAAGGAGAAGCTTGCTGATGCAGGTAATGATAAACAGTAGCTTTTAGCTCATCAATTTCAAAAGGTTTTTTAATGTAACCATTACAACCTGCTCTTAGAGCTTCTTTTAACTCTTTAGCAAATACTAAAGATGTTAATGCTATAACAGGAGTAGTATTGCCCTTCTGCCTCAAATGCTGCACAACTTTGAAGCCATCAATTTTAGGCAGGATCGCCTCCATCAAAATTAAATCTGGCTGATATTTTTTTACCATGCCTAAAGCTTGTTCGCCATCTCTAGCAGCCATTACGGAACAGCAACAGGGGTTCAGTATTTCTTCTACCAGGCATAAATTGTCAATATTGCTATCAACTACCAAAACTAAGGGTTTTTTCTCAGTATTGGTTTTACCCACACCAAAACAGCGATCTAAATTCATAGTCAGCAGAAATGCTAAGAAAGTACTTGTTAGATGGAAAGGACAGAGAAAGCTATTGAACTGTGTAGCTAACTACGCCCAAATTACTAACGAGGCACTCCCAAGCGATTAGCAGCGCTGGATGGACTGGCTCGGTTTTAACTGACTAGGTTGTTTGCTATTATCGCAATGTTAAGGTAATGCAACAAGCTAGTCAGTTGTTAATGTTTGGAAATTTACAAAATTAATTGTATATCAGATTAAAGTTAACTAATAGGCAGTCATAGTCAATAATAATAAAGACATTATTAATTTTTGCTCGTGGGTCATTCTCTGTGAAAATGTTCAGCTTGCTTGTGATTTGATCGGGAGCAAGGTGGGCAATACCCACCCTGAGTAATTGCCAAACTAGAAAACTTTTAACCTTTATTTTTGATTAGCATCACATCGATAATTTTCAGGGCTGTTTCTTCAGGTATTTCTAAAAGAGTACAGAGATCGTTCAAAAGTTTTTCTTCCTCATCGGTAACTTCACCATCAGATAAAACGATATCTGTTGCTACGGCAAAAGCGGTTTCTTTTAAATCATCTGGAAGAGTAGCTATTGCCGCATTAAATAGCACATCAACACCATCCCGTTGCAGAATACTCAAGAGTCGGTCGATCATCTTTCGCATCACATCGTTGGGGTAGCTTCTGAACAGCTGCATCCGAGACAAAGTGGTGCTAATAGCTTGTCCTTCCGAATCTGTCATGTAACCGTCTGCGGCTACAGCAATCAATGCGATCGCCGCAAATGCTTCGGCTGGTCCCAGGGTTGTTTCGGTTTGTCTACGACCGCCTCTGATTTTATCAAACAAGCCCATTGTAGTTTCCTTTTTGTGGACGAATCTAATCAATATTACACTTAAAGCTAAAGCTTGGTTTGTGTAGCGGCAGCGTTAACGCTGCCGCTACACAAACCAAGCCTAGTGGCTGCACCGCAATCATTGGTAATCCGCTATCTTTGGCTCAATATTTGCAAGCAATTCCTCAAATTACCGATTGCCAACTGCCAAATCTGCTTTGAGAAAATCGACGAATTGCCTTGCCGTTCTTCCTGACCGACCGTTGTGCCTGGTTGCCCATTGTAAGGCACGGGCGTCTAAATCTTCTTGGGTGAGATTAATACCTGCTTGAGCGGCTAAATTGCGGACAATGGTTAAATAAGCGTTTTGATCTGCCGGTTCAAAGGTGAGGGTTAAACCAAAGCGATCGCTAAACGAAAGTTTTTCCTGCATTGTATCCCAGGCGTGGATTTCTTCGCGATCGCTCGGACGGGGTCGATCGTCAAAAAACTCGCGAATCAAATGCCGCCGATTAGAAGTTGCATACACTACCACATTTTGCGGACGGGCAGTGACACCACCCTCTAAAACCACTTTTAAAGCTTTAAACGCATCGTCATCTTCTTCAAAGCTCAGGTCATCCACAAAAATAATAAATTTCTGGGGAACGCCGCGCAACGATTCCACAATTTGAGGTAAATCTTTCAAATCAGATTTGGCAACTTCAATTAACCGCAGATTGCGAGAGCCATACTGATTCAACAACCCTTTCACCAAAGAAGATTTCCCCGATCCGCGACTACCATAAAGCAATACGTGCAAAGCGGGATATCCTGCCAGTAAAAACTCGGTATTTTTCAACAGCGCATCTCGCTGATACTCGTAAGCGAATAACTCGGTTAACTGTATCGGATCGGGATGTCGAATGCCTACCAATTGCCCCGACATCCAGCGTAATGCCCAATACTTGGCAAATAAACCCGTACCGCACTGTTGGTAATAAGCTGCTAAATCTTCTAACCCATCTGCCCAATTTTCCAATTGTTGCAGCAAGTTTATTATTTTTGTTTCTTCGTGAGATAGTATCGTTGTTGCATCTTGTTCCTGATACCAGGCGACGGGTGCTAAAGGCATTCCCGATGCTTCCTGCACCCAATGACTCAGTTGAGTCCCGCTGCATTCGTAGAGACTTTGCAACGCTTGTAGATCCTGCTGTGCTGCGGCGATTAAAGCGGGTGGTAAATTCTCTAATTTTGTTTGCTGAACTTGTTGGGTAAAAGGATTATCGTTGAGAAGAATTTGCGCTATCAGATAATCTTGCCAGCTTTGATGCACCGCCGAAGCAGCTCTAAACCAGCAACCATAGGCTTGTAAATAAGTCAATCCCTGGGGATCGCGATGCCGTAGTGCTTGCAATAAATCCAGAAAGCTGCTACCGACTTCCCCGCCGAGAACCGATTGGTACAGCAATAGGGACGCCGCTTGGCGCTGAAGAAAGTGAATAGAAGCGATCGCGCTAGCATCTAAAGAAGACATAATTGTCATTTTAGAGCAAAACTAGCCCAAATCTTACCGATTTCATTTTTCCATCATTTTTTTATATTTGAATTTTCTTTTCCTGTTATAATCCTTCCTAATAAGCCTGCAAAATAATTATTAAAAAAATCTAAAAAGGGAGAGAATATTTATTACGCAATATTAAAGATATGTAAACATGCTCGTAGTGAACAGAAATACCACCAATAAAAATAGTATTAAATAGCTTAGTGCGAACAGAAAAGATAAAAATGCTTTAGTACTTTTAGAAAAATTCTCAATAACCGTCTAGGTGAAAAACCTAGACCAACCCTTACAGTGGACAGTGGAGAGTGGACAGTGGAGAGTGGACAGTGGACAGTGAAGCGTGGACAATTGTCAACGAAAAACTGGCTTTAAAGCAAACACTTTCCACAAAAGTTAAATAACGATCAACTGTCAACTGTCAACTGTCAACTGTTACAAGGAAGGCATGGAGCTGCACGGCAAAAACTCAAATTTTAGCCGTGCAGAAGCTTACCTTTTGAGGTAGGCAAATCGGAGGGAGACTGGAAACAAGCTTGCAAAATTACAATTAGCAAGGAAAAAGTTTGGAGTATGGCTTACAAAATACCTGGCTGCTGTTTAGGTTGTGATAGCTGCCGTACCCATTGTCCTACGGGTGCAATCAAAGTGGAGGGCGGCGAAGAATATTGGATAGACGCTAGTCTTTGCAACAACTGCGAGGGTTATTATCCAGAACCCCAGTGTTTGGCGTTTTGTCCAATTGAATGTCCGGTACCATCGGAGCCAAAAAAGGGACGATATAAAGCTGAAGCCAGACCAATTACAAGTTCCAGCCTATTTGCCAATGGGAAAAACAATCCCTTTGCGTCGGCGATGGTGATCTGGGAACTTTGCAATTTGTTGGCGCAGCGACAATCGCTACCTTGGAAAGTGGATGAAACGGGGGCACCATATTACGAGCGGGAAGTGAATGGAGGACGGGGAGCGATCGCATACCGAATTACCGATAGCATCGCCAACGATACGCCCCCCCTCAGCGGCGAAAAAGCGGTCTTAGAGATAGAATCGCTCGATATCAGGGCAGCATGTATGCACCTGATCTATGCCGCCCATGCTACGGCGCTGGAAAAGCCGTGGGAGCAGGACTTTTTGATTAGCGATCGCCAAATCGAAGAATATCTAGGATTGGATAAACGCAAGGACTTAAGCAAATCCTTCAAACTATCCCTAATCCGAGAACTAGCCGAACAACCTTGCCTAATTACAGGTGAAATTCATTGGCCCAAACAAGGTAAAATCAACCAATTCTCAACCGAGCCAAATCACCTGTGGCACCTAGTAGAAATTCAATACCACTTCCAAGCCGACGACTTGGGATGCAAACATCTAATCGGCTTAACTTTCAAAGTTCGGGCTGGCATTTGGGCGCAGTATTTCTTGAACAAACAAGCGTGTAAAGAGCAAACCGCTTTTTATCAGTATGGCGTCTTGCCGAAATCCCTTTTAACCAACGTCATGAGCATTTGGCAGCAACATGAAGGCGCCGCCCGCATGATGTTGTGGCTGCTATTTAAAACCAAAATGGGCAAAGAACAGCGCATCACCGTGCCCACTTTAATGCGAATAGCCTATGGCGAAGAAAAAGTCGCCTTAGCCTCGCAAAGACGTGAAGAACGCAAGCGGTTATTGCGGGCGTTTGAAAGTGATTTAGAATGCCTTCATAATCACGGTTTAAAACCCGTATTCGATCCAGTTACTTATCCCCCAGAAATCCAACCACTCTGGGCAAAATTAGGCGACCTTCCAGACGATGGCGACGATGCCTTAGACTTCTGGATTAACGATGCCAATAACGACACCCGCATCACCGATGCCGGACCTCGCGGCAAGTGGAATTTGTTAATGAATGCCCGCATTTCGTGTTTTGAAATTCCACCTGACTGGGAATACACAGGGGAGGGCGAGAAAACGAAACGAACCCCTGCCAGCAAAAAAACCAAGTCAAAAGATCGCTCAGTTCTTTTAGCCGAACAAATCATGATAGCCCGAAAAAACCAGGGCATCAGCCAGCGAGATTTGGCAAAACTCACAGGCAAAAGCCAAAGTTGGGTTCGGGACTTAGAAAAAGGGCGCTTATCTGCCAAATTTGAAGATCAAATCTTGCTCAGAAAAGTTCTAGGTTTGGCTTGATTGGTAATTGGTAATTGGTAATTGGTAATGGCTAATGGCTAATTGCTAATGGCTAATGGCTAATTGCTAATTGTCGAGGGTGAGGTGCGGCTTTATATAGGCTCTCTGTAAAACCCGCCCCTACTTGTTAAAGGCATCGGGCGGGGGCGGGTTTATCAATACAATTCGCTTTCCATCAAAGGTTTTTGGTAAAACCCGCCCCTACAACACCCTTGACCAGATGAGTCCGATACGACGAGACTGGATATGACTATTACCAATTACCAATTACCAATTAGCCATTAGCCATTAGCTTTTTCTCAAACACCATGAAATGTTGCTGAGGTAAAAATTCCTGGGTTTCTTGCCAAACTAAACCTACTGCTGACATTTCTTTTTTCACTTGCCTTTGAGTCATTTTATGCAGCGCTTTAATCGGAATAAAAGGATTTTCACCCCGATATTCCACTAAAATAACTCGTCCGCCCCCTTTCAGCGCCTTCACTATCTCTGACATCATCTCAAACGGATATTCAAATTCGTGGTAAGCATCTACCATCAATGCTAGGTCAATCGTATCGGGCGACAAATTGGGAGAAGTAACGCTACCTAAAATTGACTCAACATTGGTAATATTTTTCTCTTGTTTTAACGAGTCAAGAATATCGAGCATGTCCGGTTGAATATCGACCGCGAGTACCTTTCCTTGCGGTACTAAAGGCGCGATGCGAAAGCTAAAATAACCCGTCCCTGCACCGATATCTGCCACTATATCCGTCGGCTGTAAATTCAGCGCCTCTACGACAAGTCTGGGGCGTTCTTCAAATCCTCGGGTCGGTCTTTCTAACCATCCCGCTACCTGATGTCCCATCACTTTAGCAATTTCTCGATCCATGTAGAACTTGCCAATGCCATCAGTACTATGCTTAACTCGTTCTTGATAAATAACATTAGTATTTGCTATCGGATTCATAGCAAATGCAAAAGCAGGATTGAGGACTAAAGTCCTCACTACTAACAGCAGAACGATCGAGCGGAGGATAATTGCGCGCAATTTTGTAGCCATCAGTCCTCATTGTTTCTAACAAAAGCGAGTACAGCAGCAGGAGAACCCGAACCACCTTGAAGACGCAAGATACCAATTACCAAAGTAGTGCCTTTTGGTGGCAGTTGATCTAAGTTAGTTAAATTTTCCAATACAATGCGGGGTTTTTCTAGTACCTGGCGGTTGGTGGCAAAAGTTGCATTCAAACCAGCATCTACGCCATGTGTATCAATTCCCACACCGGCTATTTGACGCGATCGCACTAAAAATTCCGTCGTCTCGCTGCCAAACCCAGGAAAATGAAGGTTTCCATCAGCATCTGGGTTTAAAAAAGCTTGAGTATCAAACCACTTTTCTTGCCAGCCTGTATATAATAGCACCACACTTTCTGCGGGAATTTGACCGTATAGTTGTTCCCAGGATAGGATATCTGCGATCGCTAACTCATAATCCGCATCAACCATAGTTTTTTCGCGGATATCAATAACAACCGCCGGAACAATTAAAGACTCAGCAGAATAGGCATCAATTCCAATACCATTACCGTGAAAACTATTGGGTGCATTCATATGAGTTGCACTATGTTCCCCAAGAGAAAACCGCTGCAAATAATAGCCATCTTTGGCGATTTCTGCGATAGTTTCAAATTCAACTTTTGGGTCACCAGGCCATTGAGGAATATTGGGATTAATAATATGACTTAAATCGATAACTTTTGAGTAAGTAATAGTTTTTTCAACAGCCGGAGGCAGAGCCTCCCCACCCTCGTACCCAGGCTGAGCCTGGGTACGAGTTAACTTGCTCCCAGGCTCAGCCTGGGAGCGATAGTAAAGAGGCTCAGCCTCTAGGTTTTTCTGAGTTAATTGTTTTAACGTCGCCTCTATCACAGCAGTTGTTTGACCCGTGACAGTAAAAACCAAAGCTTCTCGATAAACGCGCTGTGCCGGGTGGTTAATATAATTAGCTGCCCCGCTAGAAACCGTAACCGCTGCATGGGCGCAACGCGCTGCTAAATCAATTGCTTTGGCGCGCAATTGTAGTTTTTCATCTAAATTTAAGCTGGGATGTTTTTCGGCGGCTTTAATAGCAGCGCGACAGCGAGAAAGTTCCTGGCTGAGAGATTCAAAAGCATGGTTAATAAAAGGGAGAAATTTATTTTTCGCAGCAGTTTCTAGAATATCAAGACCGGCGCGAGCGCATCCCATTGCTAAAAAAGTTGAGCGCAAAACGCTTTTTTTATCGTTTTCATGTATCCAACCCGGAGGTTTAATAGAAACAATGCGATCGCTAGCCAAAAACCAGTTATTCAAACTTGCCGTTACCGTATTCGTCGATGTCATCGCCGCCAGTTCCAGCGGCTGACTAAAAGTAATATTACCGCCTGTTTTTTGATAAGTTTCCACTAGCGGTACAATCCCAAAAACAGCCCGACCATCTGGTAAAGTAGCAGCAACTATAAACTCTGAAAATAAACCCCATCCCGTCACCCAAGGCACAAATCCATTGAGCAAATAACCGCCATCTACAGGAGCGGCTAAAATAACTGGGTCGCCTTCCCGTCGCAGTTGAGAAAAGCCAATACCTAGCAAAACCTCACCGTTACTCATGCGGGGAAGATATGCTTGCATCAGCGAGGAGTTTCTACCTTCAAGAATCATTCCCCCAGCACTTTGGTGTTGCGTTTGCAAGAAAGCTAAAGCACCGGAATATCTAGCAACTAATTCTTGGAAAGATTGAAAGGTTTCTTCATTTGCTCCCGCACCGCCCCATTCTGGTGGAATTCTGAGGGTAAGGACGCTTAATTCACCCAAACCTTTGAGTGCTTGGAATAAAGTATCTGAATCCCTATCTATTTTATTAGCTATCGGCGTTACCGATTTTTGTAGGTAAGATGCAGTGAGTTCGAGTAAGTTTGGTAGAACTTGCATAGATAGAATTTTGTCGGGGCGGGTTGATATAAATTGGGTGATTCCGCCCCGATGGTAACGCTCTTAAGGAGAATGCGATCGCGCAGCTAGAGAGCCAGTCCAGTAGAATTAGTTGACAAGAATAATAAGATATGGATTATGTAGGGGCGAAGCATTCGGGCGACAATTAATCGGAATCACCAACTAATTTTATTCCCGAATGCTTCGCCCTGCCAAGGTCTATCTATACACCCACATCATATTGCTTCTGTCAACCTCGTTTACTGGACTGGCGCTCTAGCCCTTGGCATATCGCTCTCCCTCTTGAAAAACCTTTCCCCCCTTTCTTTCCAAGAGTAGAGGAATGTGAGGAGAAATTTTCCCTTGATAACGCAAGTTGCTAGTTACAAATATTGTCGGTTTGATCCCCCCTAACCCCCCTT
>CAYXCW010000155.1:0-16658 GCA_964463555.1 uncultured bacterium | reverse complement strand
GACAAGGGAGACAAGGGGGACAAGGGAGACAAGGGGGACAAGGGAGACAAGGAAGACAAGGAAGTAAAACTAATTTCTCCCCCAGCTCCCCCAGCTCCCCCAGCTCCCTCAGCTCCCCCAGCTCCCCCAGCTCCCTCAGCTCCCCTGCTCACTTGCTATGCTTCTACTTCAGCCGGTTCTTTAGCTGTCTCTTCAGTTGCAGCTTCTGGTTTAATGGTGAGGTAGCGAATTACTTCATCTGAAAGGCGCATAGCGCGTTCTAGGACAGCGATCGCACTGCCTTTGGCTTTATAGTTCATTTGGATGTAGATCCCGTCGCGCTGCTTTTTAATCTCGTAGGCGAGACGGCGCTTACCGCGATGTTGGATTTCGATCCCGTCGCTGCCATTTTCCCGTAGGATGTTTTGATATTTTGCGATCGCTAGTTCGACTTGTTCTTCGCCCAGGTCGGGACGCAAAATATACATAGTTTCGTAGGTTTGCATGGGATATGTTCTCCTTATGGACGCAAAGGCCACTGCTATAACCTGAGTGGGAAGCTCTTCTCACCCGGTCAGCCAGTAGCAAGGAATTCTAATTTTACAAAAATTTGCGCTTAAATAACACAGGGCAATGGGTTAATTATTTCTGGTAAATCAGCCCACCGATCGCAGTTACCGATCGTAGTTACGCGCGCTCTGGGATACCGGATTGACAAACTTAAACCTCGCTCCCGGAAGAGCGTAACATATTTTGACAGCAGTAAAAAATGCCGAGTTGGGTATGGGTAGAGATGTAAAAATACCGGCTTACCGCCTTCTAGTTCTCTTACAGTGTCAATAGTACTCTGCGATCGCCTAGCGCGATCGCCCTGTCTCATACTCTGTTTTTCCCTGTTTTTTCCCTTTCCCTCTAATTTATGGCTAAACGCTACGTCCGAGTTCAGACTGCCAAGGGTGAGACTTATTACGGCTTATTACAACTGAGTCGCAGTGTTATCATCCTGGATGCGCCTCCTTGGTTGCAAGGTCAACCTACCAATGTGGAGTTAGCACCAGAGAGTTACAAGCTTTTAGCGCCTTGCGCTCCTGCCAAAATTGTAGCGGTCGGTAAGAATTATGCGGCTCATGCTAGCGAAATGGGAGGTGATGTGCCAAAAGAGCCGCTATTATTTTTGAAGCCACCAACAACGGTAATTCCCACTGGTAGCGATATTTGGTATCCTCCCCAGTCGCAGCGCGTTGATTATGAAGGGGAACTAGCGCTAGTGATTGGCGATCGCGCCTTTAATTGTACGCCCCAACAAGCCGCAGCGAAAATTTGGGGTTACACCATCGCCAACGACGTGACGGCGCGAGATTTACAAAGGCAGGATAGCCAGTGGACGCGAGCTAAAGGATTCGATACCTTCTGTCCGCTAGGGCCTTGGATCGTGCGGGAATTGAGTCCAGGAGCCAGATTGCAAACGTTTTTGGATGATAACCCAGAGCCAGTACAATCTTCTGCGATCGATCAGATGGTGTTTTCCCCAGATCAACTGGTGTCCTATATCAGTCAAGTGATGACGTTGCTGCCTGGGGATGTGGTGTTGACTGGAACTCCGGCGGGGATTGCACCGATGCAAGTCGGTACGCGGGTGCGCGTGGAAATTGAGGGAATTGGATCTTTAGAAAATACCGTCGTTACAAGACCTTCAAACAGTGGAGGTGAGGTTTGAGCGAGGCGATCGCACTACTGCCAATTTATTCCAGTTAACAGACAGAACCTACCATAAAAGTCTGGCACGGGCAAACCTTGAACTATCGAGTTTGTCCATAAGCAGCTTCGGAAATCACAGGAATTTCCGCATACATTCCCCGCACAGCTTGCACAATCGAATAGATACAACTACCCACAACTGCGAGGAAGATTGCGCCTACTAATAAGACGACCAAAATTGGTGCAGATACTACCGGGATTACAGGTGATGCTAGTGAAGACAATACATCTGGTATACGCAATATGCCGAGAAGTTCCAGAATCAGAACGCATAGGGAGACAAAAATAGACAACATCAGAGCCTGCATTGTATGGAAGCGCAGAAAATGTGCCAATTTCTCGTTTCTCACCACTAGCAAGTACAAAACAAAGAAAAGGATGAAACCAAAAAACGGTACAAATTGACTGACATAGCCATAGAGCAACATCACAGGGTAAATAGGAAGATACAACCAGCCTATCAATTGCCTCAAAATTGCAGGCAGTATAAACGAAAATATCTGACCAAAGCCATAAACTTCAATTAAAGGTAAAAGATAGGGCAAGCATGACAGAATTCTATCTTTAGGTGCAACACGTCCCCGCCAAACCATCGATCTATGCTCCTAATTCAAATTTTCCAGTTTTTGCAGTATTTATGCTAACTCCGCTCAAAAAACCGAGGTAGCTTACCTTGGTTGTAATTAGCTTCAATTCTAAACTATACAATGAAAAATATTAAATTATCACCATCCGATAACCTCTTAATAATGATTCCCAGACTGGTGGCTGGGAATCGAACCAAACCCAAGTTTGTTAACTAACGAATCTGAGTGTTAACCGCGTCAGAAATAGCTGGAATCTCTGCATAACGCCCCAGGATCGATTGGACTACTGAGTAGATAACCGATGCTAAAACTCCCAAGAAAATAGTGTTATACAAAGTTTCCACAATAAACGAGCTGCTCTGGAAGGTTGGTTCCATAATTGAGACAATCAAACGACACATAATGATAACAATGTCGATCAGAATTGCCTGCATGGCATTAAACCGAACAAAGTGACTGGTATTGTCGTTTCTGACCACCAGGAAATACAAACCGAAGAAAATCAGTAACCCAGCGAAAGGAAGCGAGTAAATTTGCAGCACGGGTACAAGCGGCAAAATCAGAACTTTCAAAGGGGGAAATTCTTGAAACCAATAACGACTAAATCCTAGCCCATCAATCAACGGTAGTAAGTAGGGTAGGGAAGCAAAAATTCTGTCTGCAACCGTCGTAGACCCGCGCCCATTCATCAGTATTTTCTCCTAGTGCGATCGCGAATAGTTCTTTTGTTGTGCCAGACCAAACTAACTCAACTCAAGCATTTGGTTAAAATTGACGGCAAGCTTACTGCTTCAAGCAAAGATGATGGCATCTGGTTGTCCGCAGGCGTAAAGAACGCACTTGCCGCAAATATGCAATTTTTTGCTGCATTTTCCAGATTTATCGCTGCAATTAGACAGCGAGGGATGGAAATGCTGTTAAACCCAGGATAGCGCAGGATTGCAATTGAAGACTCACCCCTACGGCAAGTGGGGGCGTCTTTGGCGTTCAAGGGGCGACCAGTCTCAAACGGGACAACACAGTTATAAAGGGGAAAGGGAAAGGTCGAAAGGCTGGTTCATCGGATTCCTTTTTCCCCTCTTTTCCCCCTTTTCCCTTTCCCCCCTTGTCCGTTCTAGGCGTGGATATGATTTGAATTCGGGAGCGATATTACTTGATATTGGCGATCCGAAAGCCCATTTGACATTCGTACTGATCTGGTTGATTTTCCCCTAGTTTGCCGACGGCGTGACCGCAACGCAGTTGACCGCCCCTCCAGCGGGGTTGACCGCTGTGGTCGGCTAGCAAGCAGGTTTGACAAACAACCTGGGGAGGAAGGACTTGCTCGTCCATTAAGATGACTAACATAGTTTGACACCTCCAGTACAGCCGGTGATGCAACTGAGTTAATTTTAAGTTAACAATCTGGGAAAATGGTATAAATACACACAGAGCTTAACTTAAGATTCTCCTAGACGCCAAAGCGCGCGTTCGCGTAGCGTGCCGGAGGCAGATCGCGTAGCGTGCGATCTGCCGATCGCAAATCCTCACCCCAGGTTGTTAAAAAGAGGCTGAAGTTCTGTCAGAGATAGGAAAAACAGCGCTATCATGGGGAACGCGATCTGCCTCCGGCACGCTACGCGATCTGCCTCCGGCACGCTACGCGAACGCACTGTCAATCAATATTCTTGGGACGCATTGTGACTGACACTAACTTAGACTTCCTCGCCCAAACCGATCCAATGGTTGCAGATTTAATTGCTCAAGAGCTTGGGCGACAACGCGACCATTTAGAATTAATTGCTAGCGAAAACTTCACTTCAGCAGCTGTGCTAGCCGCCCAAGGCTCGGTTTTAACCAACAAATACGCCGAAGGTTTACCTGGAAAGCGCTATTACGGCGGCTGCGAATACATCGATAAAATCGAGCAAATCGCCATTGACCGAGTTAAGCAATTGTTTGGTGCTGCTTGGGCGAATGTCCAACCCCACTCCGGCGCTCAAGCTAATTTTGCCGTATTTCTGTCCCTTTTAAAACCAGGGGATACGATTATGGGGATGGATTTGTCCCACGGCGGACACCTCACCCACGGTTCCCCCGTCAACGTATCGGGGAAATGGTTTAAAGTGCAGCACTACGGCGTCAGTCAAGAAACCGAGCAATTAGATTATGACCAAGTGCGGGAACTGGCGCTGCAACATCGTCCAAAATTAATTATTTGCGGCTATTCGGCTTATCCGCGTATCATCAACTTTGAAAAGTTTAGAGCGATCGCTGACGAAATTGGCGCTTACCTGTTAGCCGACATCGCCCACATCGCCGGGTTAGTCGCTACCGGACATCACCCCAATCCCCTCCCCCACTGTCACGTTGTTACCACCACCACCCACAAAACCTTGCGCGGCCCCAGAGGTGGTTTAATTATGACCAACGACGCGGAACTGGGCAAACAACTCGATAAAGCCGTCTTCCCCGGAACTCAAGGTGGCCCATTGGAACACGTCATCGCCGCTAAAGCAGTCGCGTTTGGCGAAGCCCTCAAACCAGAATATAAAACCTATTCGGGTCAAGTAATCGAAAATGCCAAAGCAATGGCAACCCAACTGCAAGCACGGGGATTCAAGATTGTATCCGGCGGCACTGACAATCACTTGATGCTAGTAGATTTACGTAGCATCAACATGACCGGAAAGCTGGCAGACAAACTCGTCAGCGGCGTCAACATTACGGCGAATAAAAATACAGTGCCATTTGATACCGAGTCGCCCTTTGTAACGTCGGGATTGCGCTTAGGTTCGCCCGCGATGACCACGCGCGGAATGGGAACGGTAGAATTTACCGAAATTGCCAACATTATTGCAGACCGATTGTTAAATCCGGAAGATGAAACAGTAGCGAGTGACTGTCGGCGTCGGGTAGCGAGTTTGTGTTCGCGCTTCCCGTTATATCCGCATCTGACAATACCCGTTCCTGCTTTAGCTTAAATTACCTAGAAACCCGGTAACTTCTGCGAAACCGGGTTTCTCTTGCAGTGCGAAGTCTCCTATCTATCAGAGGTTGCTGATGGGTGGGAGGCTTTGCTTGTCAATATGTAATACAAAGCTAAAATATATGCAAAGTGTCTATAAGGATCTCAATTGATGTTACCAGTCAAACATAAACCTGGACTTGTTCAAATAAACGTTTTGCTATATCCAGAGGGAAATTATATAGGCTCACAAACCGTATACACCATTGATGTCCCTCAAAACGGAGACAGAATTATACTGAAAAGTGACTATCTTCTAGAAAGCGCTAAGCGGAAAGGCTTTGATGTGGCAGATAGAATTGTTTGTTCTGTATATCGCAAAGACTATAATTTCGATTCTGCCATAGAATCTGAGGCAGAGCAATTATTAGAAGTGGATTTGCAATGTAACTTGTGTATCAAATCCCATGACAACGAATCTGATTAAAATGGTGTGATGCAGTCGCTTAACACGGCATGGCACCGGACTGCTGATTCGTACTCTTGGGATCGCAAGGTTTGGTTTGCAGCCGGTGAACTTTGCCGTTGGAACGCAAGTGCGGGCATTGTTGGTGGGATTGCGATCGCAAGTTGCTACAGCGCCTTGATCCGGGCGTAGCTTGTGAGTAATGAGCGAAAACGAGAGGATCTCGCAACTCGATCGGATGAGCGATACAATTTACTTAACTTCCTCAGCTGTTTCAACAACAGAGGTAATAGCCTAATTCCATGAATACTCTCGACCAAGTGCTAGAAACCGCTTTACAACTGCCCTATGAACAGCAGGAAATGCTGATCAAAATTCTGCAAAACCGCTACCACGAAAGTCGTCGAAACGAAATCGCTGCGGATGCACTAAGCACCTTGGCAGATTTCCGTGCAGGTAAATTTCAACCCCAATCAGCCCAGGATGTCGTTGCCGCATTGCGCCAGTCTTTGCAAGAGCCAGAAGCATGAGAGCTTTGGTTTTAACCCCCAAGTTCAAACGGGCATTCCGCAAGTTTGTCAAGCGAAATGTTGACATCCAGCAACGTATTGAAGCCACTCTTCAACAAATGGAAACAGACGTATTTGCCCCAAACCTGGGTACGCACAAACTGAGCGGCAACCTCGAAGGTCTTCAGTCCTGCTCTTGCGGCTATGATTGTCGTATTGTCTTTTCTATTGAACAAGATTCGGAAACTAAAACTGAAGTCATTGTTTTGCTAGACATCGGAACGCATGATGAAGTTTATTAACTGCGTCGGTAGTTGCGGCGGTATAACAACCCTAGAATAGATGGACTGAAGAAAAAAGTGCTACCACTGCTAGGAACATTTTAGATAAAATTGATTATCCCCTTTATTTTATAGACCGCGTTCGCGCAGCGTGCCGGAGGCATAGGCGGTCTTTGTTTGTATAGCCGCGACTTCAGTCGTTAGGCATTATCCTCATGCAAACCAATATGACATTTAGCAGTATCCTTGCATTATTCAGTGCCATGATTGTTCTGGCTTCTATTCCCAGTATCAGCGTATTGGCTGTCACCACAAGAGCGGCTACATCTGGATTTATTCATGGTGTTTTCACAACGATAGGGATAGTGCTGGGCGACATCATTTTCATCATCATAGCCATTTGGGGTTTATCGTTTCTGGCTGAAACGATGGGTAATCTATTTGTGCTAATAAAATACCTTGGTGGCGCATATCTTATCTGGTTGGGAATCAGCTTATGCAGGTCAAAATCTCAGGAAGTGGAAACGGAGGAGGTTGTAAAATCTTCTTTGCTGTCGAGTTTTATGACGGGATTGCTGATTACATTAGCCGATCAAAAAGCTATCTTGTTTTATTTTGGCTTCTTTCCAGCTTTTCTTGATGTTTCTAAAATATCTTATTTTGATACCGGGATTATCATAGCGATCGCTACCCTAGCCGTAGGCGGTGTAAAACTTGGTTATGCCTTCATGGCAGATAAAGCTAGATTGCTGATTAGTTCTAAATTCAGAAACAGAATCAACATCGCCGCTGGCTGTGTAACGATCGCCGTCGGAGTATTTTTAATTACTAAATCTTAATCATAATGTACGGGCGCGATATGCCTCCGGCACGCTGCGCGATCGCAAGTTGCTACAGCGCCTTGATCCGGGCGTAGCTTGTGAGTAATGAGCGAAAACGAGAGGATCTCGCAACTCGATCGGATGAGCGATACAATTTACTTAACTTCCTCAACATAGTTGGAGAGTCAAATCGAGGGCGCTTATTGATCGTTTCGTATACAGAAAGAGGAGATGCGATTCGTCTCATCAGTGCCAGAGAAGTAACACAATCCGAGCGAGAAGCGTATGAAGAAGGTTAAATCAGAGATGGAAGATGAACTGCGGTCAGAGTATGACTTGAAGAGTCTACGTGTTAGACGGTTAGGCTCTCGAAGAAAGAGCTTTGCTGGGACAACCGTTCGCTTGCAACCCGATGTTGCAAAGATATTTCCCAATGCCGATGCAGTTAATGAGGCTCTGCGATTTCTGATCAGAATTATGCAGCAAAATCAGCCTCCTGCGATCGCAATTGAGTCTAACACTTCGTCGGAGCCGACGGACGAACGATCCTAATCCAAAGTTCGACCTTCTCCACTTTTTTTATTTTTAGGCGATAACAGTTCAATTGCGGTAATAACTTTATCCGTCACCATTTCCCGCACTTCCAAATACCGCTCGTTCACAACCAACGGCATGGGTACGGCAACTCGTTCGGGGCGAGGCTGAGTTGCAATTGATACATCTTCTGCGTTCGCGCCAGCGTGCCGGAGGCATATCGCCTGCTCTGGAGTCGAAGCTGCCGATCTACCGGAAAACACCACTGCATCGGGAATACCTATCAACAAACCATCATCGCTATCATCGCTTTGGTAAGTTCGGGTTTCGACTTCTACGTATTATTGCGGAGAAAGCTGTGGTTCGATTGTGTCTGCGATCGCGCAGCGTGCCGGAGGCATATCGCTACCAAAACTCTGCTATGAAACGAAGAGCAAAACGCCGCCTGTTCTAAATACGGGTCCATTCCTGGAAATGGTGAGGGCATTTGTCAAACTCCCATCACGCAAGCCTATTTATAAATTGTAGTTGCTCAAAGTTGCTGCACACCTGCACACCGGACGAGGGGCGTCACACTCTTTGCATTTTGCCAGCAGTGAGGCCATGATGGAGCAGTCAATCCATTGTGCGATCGCAAGGAGAACGGTATGGCAGACCTTAACGGCACGATGATGCAGTACTTTCACTGGTACATTCCCGACGATGGAACGCTTTGGGATAAGGTGGAACATAACGCTCAGGAACTAGCAGATGCAGGTTTCACCGCGATGTGGCTCCCACCCGCTTATAAAGGGATTGCGGGAAAAAGCGATGTCGGATATGGCGTTTATGATCTGTTCGATTTAGGGGAATTTAATCAGAAAGGTAGTATTCGCACCAAGTATGGCACTCGTGAGCAGTATACCAACGCGATTAAAGCACTGCACAAAAGCGGACTTCAAGTTTATGCTGATGCGGTGCTGAACCACAAAATGGGTGCAGATGGAACAGAAACACCGTTAGCAACACCTTTCTGGCAAGATAATCGCCTCAATCCTAAAGGCGGACTGCAACAAATCAAATCTCACACCAAGTTTAATTTCCCCGGACGTGGGGGGAAATACTCGAATTTTGAGTGGAATTGGTGGCATTTTGATGCGGTGGATTATAACGAATATAATCCGAGCGATCGCAGTACGGTTTATTTGCTAGAAGGGAAACGGTTCGATGACTACGTAGCCTTGGAAAAAGGGAATTTTGCCTATTTAATGGGCGCGGATTTAGATTTTCAGAATGAATGGGTACGCGGTGAAATTACCGATTGGGGCAAGTGGTATCTCGAAAACACCAATGTAGATGGTTTCCGCATTGATGCGATCAAACATATTTCATCTTGGCTCTTTCCCCTCTGGTTGGATGAACTGGAAAAACACGTTAAAAAGGATTTGTTTGCAGTAGGCGAGTATTGGTTTAACGATATCAAAACCTTACATTGGTACGTCGATGCAGTTGGTGGCAGGATGTCAGTATTTGACGTGCCACTGCACTATAACTTCCATTACGCCAGTAAATCGGGTGGCAACTACGATATGCGGCGCATCTTAGATGGAACGATGATGCAACAGCGTCCTACCCATGCAGTTACATTTGTAGAAAATCACGATTCGCAGCCATTACAAGCTTTAGAATCCGTTGTTGAACCTTGGTTTAAACCTTTAGCTTACGCTCTGATTCTATTGCGACGGGAAGGCTATCCTTGCGTGTTTTACGCTGATTATTACGGCGCAGAATACGAAGATTGGGGACGCGATGGCAATCGTTACAAGATTTTTATGCCTTCTCATCGTTGGATAATTGATAAGTTCCTTTATGCGCGGCAGAACTACGCTTATGGCCCACAATACGACTATTTCGATCATTGGAATACCATCGGCTGGACGCGCTTAGGGGATGAAAATCATCCTAAAGCAATGGCAGTAATTATGAGCGATGGTCAGGCAGGTTTCAAGTGGATGGAAGTCGGCAAACCTAATGCGACTTTTATTGACTTGACCGAACACATCAAAGAACCCGTGTACACCAACGAATGGGGCTGGGGTGAATTTCGCTGTTTAGGCGGTTCCGTATCAGTTTGGGTTCAAGTTTAGACAAGATTAATCGACAGGCGATCTCTATATGTAGGGTGCGTTAACGCAGTGTAACGCACCATCTCCACCGTATCTGGAAACGTAGCGATCGCTTGCATCTATTATCAATCTTCTATTACTTCCATCAAATCTTCGATCAGAACATCAAATATCCGAGCGATCTTTTGAATCGATGTTAGATCAACCGTTGCCAGTCCTTGAGAACGAGCGTAGTGCCTGACGGTGCTATAGGGAACATTCGCACGATCCGCAACATCCTTGAGCGTCCAACCTTTTTCATCCGCCAATTCTCGAATCTTTAACCGAACTAATCCCATTCTGCGCTTGACAAACGATAAGTACTTATCGTTTACTTAAATAAGTTTAGATAGCGATCGCTCACAGACCTGAGAAATCGAGAGCGATCGCCTGTTGTACAACATCCCACTTTCGTGGGAAGGATGGCTCTATGATACCAACACAGCAGACCTATAGAGAAAAACTTTATCCCTGGTGCATCATCCGTCATCTGCCAAACTTACAGCGGTTGACTGTAGGGCGCTTCCGTCGTTGCAACGAGGCGCTAGAGCATCTTCAAGTCCTGCGGCGATTGATACCTCATGCTAATTTTGCAGTCATTTTTGATGCACCCGTAACCGATAGCAAGGAATAATCTTGATAGGTTTTTGCCCTGATATAAGCCCCACATTGGCTTTTTCAAAGTACAGTGTGGGGCTTCTGTCAGTTTCAGCTATTCCCCATAATGACCGCCCGTAACTTTGCCACGAAAGACAATGTACTGATAAAGGTTATAGAACAACATGACGGGAATCAGGAAGCCAATAAAGACGATCATAATCACGAGCGAACTAGGATCGGCGGCGGCTTCGTAGATAGTAATTTCGGGGGGAATGATGTAAGGAAAAACTACTAATCCCAGCCCGATGAAGGTCAGCACAAATAGGAGAATTGTCCAAACAAAAGGAGCGCGTTCCTGCTTGCGAGCGAGACTTGTAAGTAGTTGCGAAATCAGCAAAATTCCCAGCACGGGGATAATACCAAAGATATAAACCAGCGGTTGCTGGAACAAACGATTTCTCGCGCTTTCATAAAAAATTGGTGTGGAAATCGTAATGAAAATTGCACCTAGCAGCGTTGTCCAGGCGGCAATTTTGGCAGTTTTGTAGTGGGTTTCTTGCAATTCATCGGTTGTTTTCCAAATTAAATAAGTCGATCCGATCAAAACGTAGCCTTGGATTAAGGTCAATGCTACCAGAACAGATTGCCAACTCAACCAATCCCAATTGCCGCCGATAAAGTGACCTTCTGGATCGACTTTAATCCCTTTTAGCACTGCACCCAGGGCGAATCCTTGACCCAATGCTGCGGTGAAACTGCCCACACCAAAGGCTAAATTCCAGAATAATTTGCGCTTGGCTTCTTCGCGAAATTCAAAAGCGATCGCGCGAAAGATGAATCCAAATACCATCAGGGTAATTGGAATGTAAAGCGCCGTCAAAATGGTGCCATAAGCGAGAGGAAATGCGCCAAACAATCCGCCTCCCATTAATACCAGCCAAGTTTCGTTAGCATCCCAAAAGTTGCTTAAGCTCGTCATCAAAATGCTGCGACGTTCCTCAGTGGAAGAGGTGATAGACAGAATGCCCACTCCCAGATCAAATCCATCCAACATCACATAAAGAAAGAGGAAAAGGGCTAAAATGCCAAACCAAATTTGCGGCAGAAAATAGCTGAGCGTTTCCATATTTTTCTCCTACTGCTGCGCTTCTACGGGGCGCTCGTCGGGAACGAACTCTCCAGGAGTTGTATCGATTGCAGGTTTGGTTATTTCTGTTCCCGGCACTGGTAAGTCAAATCTTGGCCCTCTGCGGATAATGCGGCTACCAAAATAGAGGTATGCAATTACCAACAAGATGTAAGTAACTGTAAAGCCTGTGAGGGATACCAAAACATTGCTAGCGGGAATATGAGAAGCAGAATCTACAGTGCGAATTTGCTCGTAAAGCGTCCACGGCTGTCGCCCAACGCAACGCACAATCCAACCCGTATCGATGGCAATAAATCCCAAAGGAGCGGTAAACATCCAGGCACGCATCAGCCATTTTTGCTCGGTAATCTTTTCCGGCGAAAACTTACCCAAAAGCCAGTAGAGAATGCTCCCAAACATTAATCCAGCTAGGACAAAACCAATACCAACCATTGTGCGGAAGGAATAATAAATTAGCCCTACAAGGCGCGGTCGATCTTGTGGTTTCCACTCCTTCAAACCTAGTACTGGCTCAGATAGTTTTTCTTTGAATTCTAGAATGTACCCTAATGCTTTGGGAATGACAATTTCCCAGTCATTTTTTTCGGCTTTGTTATTTGGCAAAGCTAAAAGGCTCCAATTCGCAGGCTGTCCAGCCGGAAGCGTGTTCCATTGTGCCTCCATTGCTGCTAGTTTAGCAGGTTGATAGTGGTAGACTTGTTCGGCGCTCAAATGCCCGACATAGATTTGTAGAGGAGCAACTGCGATCGCAACTGCCAGAGCAATCTTAAAAGACTTGGAAAAAAACGCTATATTGCGGTTTTTCAGAATATACCAGGCACTAATCCCACCGATCACAAATAGCGAAGTTTCCAAAGTTGCCAGGAACATGTGGAGAACGCTTTTAGCCATGAATGGATTTGCGATCGCTTGAAAGTAATCGTGAACTACAAACTTACCATTAACCATCTCTCCGCCTGCGGGCGTTTGCATCCAGGAATTCGCCGTCAAAATCCAAAGCGTGGATAGGTTTGCACCAATCGCTACCAGAATCGTCGAGAGATAGTGAATCGCCGGATTGACGCGCTCCCACCCAAACAACATAATGCCCAGAAACGCCGCTTCCAGCATAAATGCCCAAGATGCCTCAAACCCAATTACGCTGCCAAAAAAGTTGCCAACGGCTTCCGAGAAGGGTGCCCAGTTAGTGCCAAACTGAAATTCCATCGGAATGCCAGTCGCTACACCAACGCCAAAGTTGAGGGCATAGAGTTTCGCCCAAAAGCGAGCATGATAGTAATAGTCGGGATTTTTAGTTTTCAACCACAGCCCTTCTATTATTACCAAATAAATCCCCACACCTGTTGTTAAAGTAGGCCAAAGCATGTGGATGCAGGCAGTCAGCGCAAACTGCATCCGCGACAGTACGACGGTATCAGATAGAAAATCCATCATGCCATCCCTTGATTGAGCGATAGATTATTTATAACTGCCTTGCTCGAATCTTTTCGCAGTATAGAAGAAAAACATAGATCCTGTTCGCACAAGGTAAGAGATTGCATAGCGCATCAATCGATTCGATCCGCTCTGGGATTAGGCTGACATTAATTGCTGGATGCGCTGTGGCTCCTCTCCCAACCAATCGGGATTTTGGGCAGTGCCGTCAAAAATTGATGAGGTTTTGAATGGCTCAAACTCGCCGGTTGATGCCGCTTGTGCGGTTTTTGCTAACAGACTTCGCACTTGCTCTTCATTCATTGGCTGGAATGTCCGCACTGCTTCCAACGCTTGATCGAGAATTTCCATACTATCAATTCCTGCGATCGCAACCGATGTGGGCAGATTCAAAACATAGTGCAAACACTCAATCGGCGTTACCGTATTCGACCTTAAAAGAATCCCGTTTGCCATGCTTTTCATCCCCAAAATGCCGATGTTTTGTTTGACTAATTCCGGCACAACTTGCTGCTCAAAGCTGCAAAAGTGGGCATCCATTACATTCAGGGGTAACTGCACCGCATCAAATTTAAACCCATATTTGGCTGCCACTTCCAACATGTACAAATGAATCTGGGGGTGTTTGTGCCCGGTGAAGCCAATGTATCGCAACTTGCCAGCTTGACGCGCTTCAATTAAAGCGGAATTTGCTCCTTCTTCGTCGAACACGCGATGGGGATCTTCGTAGCGAATGATTTCGTGGTGTTGGACGAGATCGATGCAATCAACTTGCAAGCGTTTGAGAGATTCTTCTAGCTGCCTTGTCGCTTCTTTCTTCGAGCGCCCGTCAATTTTCGTCATTAGAAATACTTTATCTCGGTAGCGATCGCGCAGCGCTTTTCCCATCCTAATCTCGCTGGCTCCACCGTTATAATCCCAACTATTATCCATAAAAGTGATGCCGCGATCGATCGCACTGCGAACAATCCGGATAGCTAGTTCCTCATCAACGTGCTTCAAGCTGAGGTGCCAGCCACCCAGTCCAATCGCAGAAACCCTCTCGCCTGTACTGCCGAGAGTTCGATATAGCATTTCTGAATTTGACATACTTCCTGACATTTGTTTTTCTTTTCTGCCAGCTATTGCTTATAGCGAATTGCAAGTAAGTGAAGTCCAGCCTTCTGGCTTCGGTTGTGTAGCGGCACCCTTAAGGGTGCCGCTACACAACCGAAGCGATAACGCTTTCGCTCATCCACTTGCAATCGGCTGTAAATACATATAGCCATGAGCCAATTCAACCCCAAGAAAACGTTCTCAACATCTTCCTATAGACACAATCAACCTAATATCATGTCTGCTCGACTAAGGCATTGCGGGCGCGGCGGGTTTATTAATATCATTCGCCACAATCACAGGAAACGTGTAAAACCCGCCCCTACAAAATCATTAACCATAATAGTAGAGACGTTACATCAATAGTAGAGACGTTACATCAATAGTAGAGACGTTACATCAATAGTAGAGACGTTACATGTAACGTCTCTACTACCGAACTGGCAAAATCGCTTTCTTTTGGTTCCCCAACTGGGCGACTTTTGAGTAAGAATTTGTTGGTTAGTTGAATTAGGCATCTATTTGTTTCCAATGCGTTGAGCATTGATTTAAGAGGACAGAAACCGGGTTTCTTCGTAGATCTCTAGTTTCTCTGCGACCATTTTTGATAGAAACCGGGTTTCTTTACGTCAGTCCCGATCGCATTTATACACCAACTTGCTGCAATCTCTTCTTGAAGAAGGTTTCAATTTCGCCGATTTCATTTTCACTTAAGCGGAATTCGGCGGCACCGATGATTTCTTCAACTTGTTTGGCGTTGCGGAAGCCGACAATGGCACCCGTTATAGTAGGATGTCGCAGCGTCCAAGCGATCGCAACTTCACCAGGCGATCGCCCGTGTCGCGCCCCAATTTGCCGCAGTAACTCGGCTAACTCCAAGCCGCGCGATAAGTTTGGCTCTTGGAACTTTGGATTGTGCCGACGCCAATCATCATCGGGTAAATTTTGTAACCGCTCTCTTGTCATTTTCCCTGTCAGCAAACCAGATGCCATTGGCGAGTAGCCAATTACACCGATAGTTTCCTGCTGGCAGAATGGCAAAATTTCCCGTTCGATGTTGCGGTCAAGCAAGGAATAAGGCGGTTGTAGCGAGGTAATCGGTGCAGTTTTCTGGATGCGGCGCATTTGCTCGACGTTAAAGTTAGAAACGCCGATGTAACGAACTTTACCTTCTTTCTGAAATTCCGCGAGGGTTGCCCAGCCTTCTTCAATGTCGGCATTAGGCGCGTGGATTTGATATAAATCGATAACGTCAGTTTGCAATCGTCGCAAGCTGGCTTCAAGTTCTCGCCGCAGGGAATCTGCTTTGAGGATAGTACTTACTTCGCGGCGATCGTTCCAAACTTGGGAACATTTGGTGAAAACATAAGGGGGATTGGACATTCCTTTGAGGGCGCGCGCTACTACTTCTTCTGAATGTCCCAAACCATATACGGCGGCGGTGTCAATCCAATTTATGCCTAAATCAATGGCACGGTGAATCGCGGCGATTGATTCGGCATCATCTTGGGAACCCCAGCCGTAAGCCCAGCCGCTTCCACCAATTGCCCAAGCACCAAAGCCAATCGGTGTGATGTTAAATTCGGAGTTACCTAGTTGTTTTGTTTGCATTTTTTCCTCATTTTGCAGCGGATTGCTTTTCGAGTCAGGGAAAGCCTTAAGGCTTCGTTTGTATAGCGGCTGCCATTTTTGCTGCCGCTATACAAACTCTCGGTGTACCTCACAAAAGTGTAATATCTTGTCCAATAGCATCGGTTGTGTATAGCGTCTGCCGGGGCGGGTTTATGGAGATATCTCATGGTTCCACTTAATTGTTGGTAAAACCCGCCCCTACAAGCTCAAAAATTAAACACAACCTTTGCTAACTCAGATCTTGCACCGTGGCTCAAAACCGGGTTTCTTGCAAATAGCTAAACTTGAAAGCCTAGATTTTTCGTTAAGAAACCCGGTTTTTCAAGGCTTGTTGACAATGGTGCCAGATGTGAGCTAACGGACATGATATAACCTCACGCGGCTGTAATTCGCTATATGTTCGCGTTCAAAACTCAAATCGCCATCTACCTTTTGAAGTTAACCTCATTCTAGGAGGCTAAACTGCTTCTCTCCTCTGACTAATGGATTGCGATCGTTGACCTATTGCTGTGTCTAACGGCAGAATTAATCTTAAGTTAAAAAGTAGCGATCGCTACAACTTTTGCCTTGAGAATATATCTTGACTCAACAGTGCAAGGTATAAATTATTATAAGTAAATGATTGAATGACGGCGGAAAATCATCGTTCCCAAGGTTAAGGTCGCATTATAGAGCAATTCGCGAAAACCCCGGCCTGAAGGCGCGGGGTTTTCGCGCGAGA
>CAYXCW010000154.1:0-16735 GCA_964463555.1 uncultured bacterium | reverse complement strand
ACTATCAACTATCAACTATCAACTATCAACTATCAACTATCAACTATCAACTGTTGCCCCGAATTTCATCGAGTTTGGCGCGCACTGCTTGGATATCTTGCCACATTAACCACTTGGGGCTGCCGCGTTCTTTTGAGGGATTTCTCAACAGATAAGCGGGGTGAAGAATGGGCATTGATAAACGTCCTTCCCACTCCATCCACAAACCGCGAATTTTGGTAATACCGCGCTTTTCGTTCAGCAAACTGCGTACAGCAGTTGCGCCGGTTAACAAAATAATTTTCGGGTTTACGATGCGAATTTGTTCTAGAAGATAGGGTTTACAAGCTGCTATTTCTTCCCCAGTCGGCATTCGGTTTTCCGGCGGGCGACACTTGACGGCGTTGCAGATGTAAGCATCGCGATCGCTATCAATCCCGACGGAGGCTAGAATTTTCTCTAGCAGTTGTCCGGCTTTACCGACAAAAGGCAATCCGGTTTCATCCTCGTTTTGACCAGGGCCTTCCCCCACAATCATCACATCTGCTTGGATATTGCCCCGTCCGATGACGGCATAAGTACGGTTGTTTCCTAAGTCACATCGGTGGCACCTGTTGCAATGTGCCGCCATCTCGGTCATTGTTTGATAAGTGCCGGAAGAGATGGGAATTTTGGCACTGGTGGGAATCAAATCTGGCTCGAAATTAACCGCTGGGGTTGATTCACCGAATGTTGATAGGTCAAATAGACTTGGTTGTTCTTCGCTAGGCATAATTTTATACAAACAAAGGGAGATGATGGAGGTAACGAAGTAGAAGTAATTACTTCCCCATCTTCCCTATCTTCGCCATTTTCCCCATTTTCCCATCTTTCCCGCGCTAAATCCTCCATAGCCGCGAACTTCTTTCTTAAGATAGAGACAAAAACAATTAAATTAAGTTGATAATAGAGCCTTTTGCCAAAAATTTTACCGTTTCTTAACTTTGTTCAGTTTACATTAAAGAGAGGTTGAATCGCACTCAAAGCTGGCGACGATAAACATGACCGTAATTGTTTAGTGATTCTTGTTACATCTGCACGAGGGAGGATGTGGGATAAAAGGCTAACCTAAGACTAAATTTGGTTGAAATTGCCTCCTTTAGCTTTGGTGGAACTACTGACGTAACCTGTGCCAAAACTTTTATTAGCGATCGCAATCCCTAGCCACCTTACTACCGCGCTTGTCTTGGTAGAGAGGAAGAGTCTGCTTTGCGTTCTATGTCTATGACCAAAGAGTATCGATCTGAGGGATTTTGTCACTCTACCTTTTTAGGTGGTGGTACAAATTAAATTAAAGAATTAATAGAAGAAGATGATAAATCTACAACTACGTAAACAAATCGCAACATTGACACCAGCAGCGGCAATGGAAAAGTTTTTCCATATGTCGCTAGACTTGTTCTGCGTTGTGGGACAAGATGGGTATTTTAAGCTAGTGAATCCAGCCTGGAAAAGAATTTTAGGCTGGACAACGGCTGAGTTGCGATCGCGCCCTTGGATCGAATTCGTCCATCCCGATGATGTAGAATCCAGCTTGAGCGCCAGCGAAACTTGCAGGGAACAAGATTTGTTTAAGGTAGAAAATCGCTACCGCCACAAAGATGGCAGCTATCGGTGGTTGTCTTGGAACTACTCGCAATATCAAGATGGATGCAGTTATGCGATCGCGAGAGACATTACCGATCAAAAACATACAGAAGCGCAACTGCTTTTATACCAATCTCTTACCAAAGCAATTAACGATGCTAAAGATCTCAACCGGGCTTTAGAAGTCACCTTGCGTCAAGTATGCGAAACTATCGACTGGGAATACGGAGAAGTATGGATACCATCTGGCAACGGTAGGGAAATTAAATGCAGCACCGTAGGATACAACCGTTTAACAAAACTCAAAATCTTTCGTCGCATCAGCGAGGGATTGGCATTCCCAACTGGTGTAGGGATACCGGGACGAGTTTGGGCTAATAAACAGCCAGAGTGGAATCAGGATATTTCTATTCAACCCCTCAGTTGGTCTAGCCGTGCAGATATGGCGAAGGAATGCGGCATTAAAGCCGCTTTTGGCGTTCCTATCCTCGCAGATGACCAAGTGCTAGCAGTGTTGGTATTTTTTACTGTAGAACAGCGCGTGGAAGATCCGACTCTGGTGAGGTTAGTTTCCGCGGTGGCTTTGCAGCTGGGTTCGTTAATGCAACGCAAGCAAGCAGAAGAACAGTTGCGCGCTACCAATCAAACTCTGCAAACTTTAATTCAAACTTCGCCCTTGGGGATTATTACCCTCGATACTAACGCCAAGGTTACCACCTGGAATCCCGCTGCCGAGAGGCTTTTTGGTTGGCAGGAAGCAGAAGTTTTGGGCAAAGTTCTGCCGATTATTCCGCTAGAAGAAAGGCAACAATTCCAGAATAGATTTCGCAGCACGTTGCAGGGCGCAACCGAAACGGCGTTGGAATTACGCCGTCAAAAAAAGGACGGTTCGTTAATTGATGTTAGCGTTTGGACGGCTCCCTTAAAAGATTCCAACGGCACGATTGTTGGCAGCGTTGGATTAGTAGCAGATATCAGCGATCGCAAAATTGTCGAACAAGAGCGGCAGCAGTTTATCTCCCTAATTGAAAATAGTCCCGATTTTATCAGCATTGCTTCCTTAGACGGCGAAATTCTATTTGTTAATGAAGCAGGGCAGAAACTGGTTGGGCTTCATAGCAACGCCGCCGCCAAAAATACTCAGATCTTTGACTACTTAATGCCGGAAGACATCGAAAACTACAAAAATGTTGTGGGGAACGCCGTCGTACAAAAAGGCACTTGGAGCGGTGAATATCGCTTCCGGCACTTTCAAACCCTAGCACCTATTGCCGTCCATCACAACAGTTTCCCGATTAAAGATTCCCAAACAGGGCGCGCGATCGCAATTGCTACTATTACCCGCGATATCACCGAGCAAAAAGCGACTAAATCAGCCTTGCAAGAAAGCGAAGCCCGTTTTAGGCGCTTGGTTGATTCTAATATCATCGGCGCCATCGTCTGCGATTTACAGGGTAATATTACACAAGCCAATGATGCATTTTTGACTACAATCCGTCGCACCAGAGAGGAATTACAAGCTGGAACAATCAGGTGGAACGAAATTACCCCACCAGAATATTGCCACGTAGATCGACAAGCCCTGGAGGAATTGAAAAATTCTGGAATTTGTACCCCCTTTGAGAAAGAATACCTTCGCCCCAATGGCGATCGCGTGGCGGTGCTGATCGGGGCGGCGCTGGTGGAAGCACACAGCGATACTTGCGTTGCCTTTGTGTTGGATATTAGCGATCGCAAGCGCATCGAACAAGCATGGCGTCAAAGTCAAGAGCGCCTGCGTACCGTGTTAGAAAATATGCCGGTGATGCTCAATGCTTTAGACGAACAAGGCAGATTTATTGTTTGGAATCGAGAATGCGAACGGATCGCGGGTTTTACCAGTAACGAAATTGTCGGTAATCCTAATGCCTGGGAACTGCTATATCCCAATGAATCTTATCGCACTTCTATGCAAACCCTATGCGCCGAGCGAGGGAATAATTATCGCAATTGGGAATGGGAAATTACTTGCAAAGATGGCACGGTAAAAACAATTGCCTGGTCGAATATTTCCGAGAAATTCCCGATTCCCGGATGGGAAATGTGGGCAATAGGCGTAGATGTAACCGAGCGTAAGCTGGCTAAAGCCGCACTGCAAAAAGATAATGAAGAATTAGAAACTAAAGTTGCCAAGCGCACCGCCGAACTGTGGAGTGCCCACCAACGCGCCGAAAGAGAGTTAATCGAACGCCGCAAAGCCGAGCAAGAACTAAAACAGCACGCTCAGATGATCGACTTGGCTAACGACACGATTGCCATCCGCAACCTATCAAATACTATTACTTATTGGAATACTGGCGCTCAAAATCTCTATGGATGGACGAAAGAAGAAGCCATTGGTCAAAATGTCCACACCCTGTTACAAACCCAATTTCTTGTAGCTTTAGAAACTATCGATCTAGAGTTACGGGCATCGGGACATTGGCAAGGAGAAATCATTCATACCAAGCGCAGCGGCGAGAAAATTACCGTAGCCAGCCGCTGGACTCTGTGGCACGATGAATACGGCAATCCCTCCGCAATTTTGGAAATTAATAATGACATCACCGAACAAAAGCGAACCGAAGCAGAAGTTAAAAAACTGAACGAAGACTTGCAGCGACGCAATGTAGAACTAAACGCCGCTAACAAAGAATTAGAAGCATTTTGTTATTCAGTGTCCCACGACTTGCGAAGTCCGCTGCGGAGCATCAACGGGTTTTCTCTAGCGCTGCAAGAAGATTACGGCGAAGTACTCGACGAAGTCGGACAAGATTACCTGCGGCGGGTGTGTGCTGCCACCGCGCGGATGGGACAGTTAATCGATGACTTGCTGAGTTTATCGCGAATTACGCGATCGCAAATGGGATTGAGCAGTGTAGATTTGACTGCGATCGCTCAATCAATTTGCCACGAATTGCAAGCCACCCAACCCGAAAGACAAGTCGAATTTCACATCACCCCAGAGATTCAAGTGCAGGGAGATGCCAAACTACTGCGGGTAGCACTAGAAAACTTACTCGGCAACGCCTGGAAATATACCAGCAAGCACAACAGCGCCCGGATCGAATTCGGCGTTTTGCCCCCTGGGGAAACATCTTTAATCCCCAATGCTCAATGTCCTACCTACTACGTGCGCGACGACGGTGCCGGTTTTGAGATGAATTATGCCGCAAAACTATTTGCCCCCTTCCAGCGCCTGCACAGCGTCACAGAATTTGAGGGTAACGGCATTGGTTTGGCAACCGTACAGCGCATCATTCATCGCCACGGAGGTCAAATCTGGGCGATTGGCGAAGTCGAACAAGGAGCTAGCTTTTATTTCACCCTGAATGGTTAAAAAGTAGAAAATACTAATAACCTAATCTACCTAAAACCTATTCACCGGATGGTGATGGCAGACATTCACTCGAGCCACAACAAAATCATTTTATTGGTTGAAGATAATCCCGATGACCAGCTGCTAACGCTGCGAGCGTTGCGACACAGTACCGTCAAAAGCGAGGTGGTAGTAGTTAGCGATGGGGTGGAAGCGTTGGATTATCTGTTTGGTACGGGCAACTATGCCAATCGAGATTTGAGCATCATGCCCCAGCTGATCTTGCTCGATTTGAAGCTGCCCAAAATCGATGGGCTAGAGGTATTGCGGCGATTGCGGGCAAGCGATCGCACGCATTTGTTACCCGTAGTCGTTCTTACTACATCGGCAGAGGAAAAAGACCGACTGCACAGCTATAGCCTTAGAGCCAACAGCTACGTTCGCAAACCCGTAGATTATGCAGAATTCGCCCAAGCAGTACAGCAACTAGGACTGTATTGGTTAGTGTTAAATGAAGCACCGCCATTGTGAACAGTAATGGGGAGAGAGGGCATTTGACATGGTGTATTGGGTAAAGAAGATTGATATCTGGGGACTAAAGGACAAAATTAGGGCTGACGCAAAGAAACCGGGTTTCTATGAAAAATCGTTGGGACAGGAAACTAGAGATCTACGAAGAAACCCGGTTTCTAGCCTCGGCGCGCCTAAGCCCAAACATGATGCCCCAACCAAGGCTTAACCAGCCCCATCCCCCAACTATAAGGAGAAATTTTATGAGTCAGGCGCATCTACGAGTTTTGCTAGTGGAAGATTGCGAAGAAGACGCTTTATTGTTAATGCGGGAATTGCGACGCACAGGTTACAAGCTGTTCTTAGAAAGAGTGGAAACAGCCGCCGCGATGCAGCAACAGCTGATGGAGCGTGAATGGGATATGGTGATATCCGATTATTCGCTGCCCAAATTCAGCGCCCCAGAGGCGTTAAAACTGTTGCAGGAAACCGAATTAGACCTACCATTTATTATCGTGTCCGGCTACATTGGTGAGGATGCGGCAGTAGCAGCGATGAAAGCAGGTGCCCACGACTACGTGATGAAAGATAACCTCGCCCGCTTGATACCGGCAGTAGAAAGAGAATTGCGCGAAGCATCTGTGCGAAGGCAAAACCAGATAGCGGAAGCAGGGCGCAGAGAAAGCGAGCAACGCTTCAGGGCGCTGATTGAAAACGCGACGGATATCGTTGTGATTGTGGACAAAGAGGGGCTGTTTCGCTATATCAGCCCGTCACAAGAACGGATTTTTGGCTATAAAACCGAAGAACTGCTGGGAAAAAACTGCCTGGATTATATTTATCCCGAAGACGTGTCGCTAGCGATCGCTACCATGAAGCGCAGTCTCAAACAACCTAGAGTTAGCCAAGCGGCGATTGAATGTCGCCTTTTTCGTCGCAACGGTAGCTTGTGTTTCCTAGAAGCCGTCGCTACCAACCTGCTAGACGATCCAAGTGTGAAAGGAGTGGTGATCAATTGTCACGATATCACCGAGCGCAAACACGCCGAAGAGCAACTGCGATTTTATGCCTTTTATGACCCCCTCACAGGCTTGCCCAACCGGACTTCATTTCTGGAAAATTTGGCACAGCTAATCGAACGCCGCAGCAAGCAAGAAATGCAAGACTTGTCAGGGGCTTTATTTGCGGTTCTGTTCCTCGACTTGGATCGCTTTGATGTGATTAAATACAGCCTGGGACACCTAGTGGCAGATGAACTTTTGAGCGCTACCGCCGCTAGGCTGGTGCGCTGCGTGGGAAATGCAGATATGGTGGCGCGGGTTGGCATCGACGAGTTTGCCATACTCATCACCCAACTCGAAGATGTGGCGCAAGTGCAACGGATTGCAGAGAAGATTCATACCAGTATCGCGATGCCGTTTCATCTCGAAGGGCGCGAAGTCTTTACCACCGCCAGCATTGGGATTGCGATCGCGGGCAATTCCCCCATTGGCTGTATGACCAATTATGACCGACCCGAAGACTTTTTAAGAGCTGCTGATACGGCGATGTACTACGCAAAACGAGGCGGGAAAGGTTCCTCAGCGGTGTTTGACGCCTCAATGCACGCCAAAGCACTGGCACGCTTGGAATTAGAAGCCGACTTGCGACGAGGCATCGAACGGCAAGAGCTACTGCTGCACTATCAACCCATCGTCTCTCTCTTCACCGGCAGGCTAACCGGGTTCGAGGCGCTGGTACGCTGGAACCATCCCCAAATGGGTTTAGTTTCCCCAGGCGACTTCATTCCCGCCGCTGAAGAAACGGGTTTGATTTTGCCTTTGGGAACTTGGGTACTGCGGGAAGCTTGTCGCCAACTTGCCGCTTGGCAAAAGCAATTTCCCTCTGCTAGCTGCTTGACTATGAGCGTTAACTTGGCAGGGTTGCAATTGATACAACCCGATTTAATCGACCAGATCGATCGCATCTTAAAAGAAACCAACTTAGATGGAAGTAGATTAAAACTCGAATTGACAGAAACAATTTTCATGGAAATAGCCGAAGATGCACCAGCGGTTTTAGACCAACTCAAAGCCCGCCAAATACAATTGTCTATTGATGACTTCGGTACGGGCTATTCTTCCCTCAGTCGCCTCCACCAATGGCCTCTCGATACTTTAAAGATCGACCGATCTTTCGTCACTCGCCTGAGTTTAAGTAACGAAAGTAGCGAAGTAGTACGAACAATTGTAACATTGGCTCATAATCTGGGGCTGGACGTGATTGCCGAAGGAGTCGAAACTGCCGAGCAGATGTATCAACTGCGAAGTCTACAGTGTCAGTGCGGACAAGGTAACTTTTTGTCTAAACCTTTGGATAGCAAGGCGGCAACCGATTTGATCGGGGAAAAACTAAACTGAGGTTGCCCTGCTTCTGAGGTAACTTCGGTCTAAAAGCATTCATTGGCTTCTCTGCCTCGTTCCTCATCGCGTTAAGATATTTAACCGGACTTAATATTTCCGGTGACCATGTCGGCAAGCATCGCCTCCTCACAACATTCTATTCCCGGAGCCTACTGGCAATGGCAAGACCAGCCTATATACTACGTCAAAGCTGGCAAACGCCACTCCCAGCGCCCGCCTTTACTATTAATCCACGGATTTGGAGCATCCACAGACCACTGGCGTAAAAATATCGTCGGATTGTCTCAGGATTTTGAAGTCTGGGCAATTGACCTGCTGGGCTTTGGACGTTCGGCTAAACCCAACTGGCAGTATAGCGGTAATTTGTGGCGCGACCAACTATATGATTTTGTCACCGAAGTTATCGGTCAGCCTGCGGTTTTGGCAGGAAACTCTTTAGGGGGCTACGCTGGTTTGTGTTTGGCAGCGCAACGTCCTTCTTCTGCTACGGGTTTGGTGTTAATTAACAGTGCGGGGCCATTTAGCGAAATCAAACCTCAGCCCCAAACCGATCCCTTTCGCCGGTTATGGGGTGACGCGGTGCTGTCTATTCTGCGCCAGCCTTGGGCAAATTATCTGCTATTTCAGTACATCCGCCAACCGTGGGTAATTCGCCAAACCCTAGAAAAAGTCTATCTTGATAAAAGTGCGATTACCGATCAATTAGTGGAAGAAATTTACCGTCCTTCCTGCGATCCAGGTGCGCTGCAAGTTTTTGCTTCGGTTTTCAGTACGCCTCAAGGCGAAAAAGTGGATGCGCTGTTGGAAAAATTAGCCTGTCCGCTATTGATGCTGTGGGGAGAAGGCGATCCCTGGATGAATGCGAAAGAACGGGGCACAAAGTTCCGTCAATACTATCCTCAACTGACGGAATACTATCTGCAAGCCGGACATTGTCCCCACGATGAAGTACCAGATAAAGTGAATGCACTCTTAGCAGAGTGGGTATCCTCGAGAGTAGCTATTAGCTAATTGTTAATTGGGCTACCAACCTAAAGCGGGACAACACAGTTATAAAGGGGAAAAGGGGAAAGGGGAAAGGGGAAAAGGGAAAGGTGGAAATGCTGGTTCATCGGATTCCTTTTTCCCCTCTTTCCCCTCTTTCCCCTCTTTCCCCTTTTTCCCCTTTTTTCCCTTTTTCCCCTTCCAGAGAAGCCCAGAATGTCCCGCCTTAGATTGGTAGCCGTTAATTGCTAATGGGTAATCGGTAAATAAACCAATTACCCATTAGCAATTAGCACCGATTATTCTTATTCTGGCAGCAGAACGGTATCGATAGCGTGGATGACGCCGTTATCTGCTGCCAAATCGGGGGTAATTACCTTGGCGTTACCTACCTTCAGGTTGCCTTCCGAGGCATCTATTCTCAGGTTAGAGCCTTCCAGGGTGGTGACAGAATTAAGTTTAATTAGATCCGATGCGATCGCGCCACCAGAAACAACGTGATAGGAAAGAATCTGCTTCAGCGCCGCCACATCCAAGAGCAGCGCATCGATAGTGCCAGCCGGAAGCTTACCAAATGCCTCATCCGTTGGTGCAAATACGGTAAACGAACCAGGACTTTTGAGCGTCTCTACCAAACCAGCAGCTTGAATCGCCCTCACCAGAGTCTGGAAAGAACCAGCATTAACCGCCGTATCTACGATATCAGCCATCTGTTTTGCCAACGCTCTCATCTAGAGATTACAGCAATTTGCCCCAAACCGGATCGGTATTGTCCGGTGGTTGAGATTAAAATCCCGGTTTCTTAGAGAAACCGGGATTTTTCATCCAAGTGTTCACGATTGTGCCGCCACCAAAGCAGGCATGAGTACGGTATCGATCGCATGAATAACCCCGTTATCGGCTAGGATATCTTGTTGCAGCACCTTAGCACCATTCACCCGCACGCCATCGGAATTATCAATCGCCAGCACCGAACCTTCAAACGTAGGTGCTTCGTCGATTTGCATCAGGTCATCCGATCGCACATCTCCTGAAACTATATGGTAGGTCAAAACTCGCTTCAGCTTGGGAAGATTATCCAATAAATCGGTAATCTCGTGGGCGGGTATTTTGGCAAATGCTTCGTCAGTTGGTGCAAATACGGTATAAGGCCCAGGACTTTTGAGAATATCTAACAAACCCGCTGCTTCCAACACTGTCATCAACGTTTTAAAAGTACCAGCATTGCTAGCAGTCTCTACAATATCAGCCATGAGTTTTCCCAAATTTTTATCGCGTCTTGTTAATCAATACAAGCCGCAAAACTCCAGGCGCATCCCCCTAAAGGGACAAGGGGGACAAGGGGGACAAGAGAGATAAAATTCGATCGTCATCCGATCTAAGAATTTGGTCGCCTATCAAGACTTGAATGTGACAGTTGCTGTCCCTCCCTATTATCTGCTGTAACGAATGCCGCGCTGATGCAGCTGCTGGATGAAAAATTCTTCTAAAGATGGACGCGCCAGATTTAAACCGATAATTTTAGCATCTATCTGAGGGAGGAGATTGAGAAAATCTTGTGGTTCTCTTGGTAAAATTCCCTGCCAATAGTCATTTTCCATTTCTAAATTTGGTATCCATTTTTTGAGGATATCGAGATTGCCGCCCTTGCCTTTAACGTGATAGCTGTTGGTAGTACCCAGAAGTTGATCTAAAGAACCGATGGTTAGGAGTTCGCCTTGGGCGAGGATGGCGATGCGATCGCATATCTTTTCCACATCCGATAGAATATGGCTGTTGAAAAAGATCGTCTTCCCCTGAGCTTTCAGCGATAGTATAATCTCCCGAATCTGATATCTACCCATCGGGTCTAAACCCGACATCGGTTCATCCAGAAATACCACATCCGGATCGTTAATCAACGCCTGCGCCATCCCAATCCGCTGCACCATCCCTTTAGAATATTGTCGCAGTTGCTTCTTCTTCGCCGCCGACTGGGCAAGACCGACCAAATCCAACAACTGGGGGATGCGCTGACGCTGCACCGATGCCGGAATTTGAAACAACCCGGCGGTAAACTCCAACAACTCCCACCCCGTCAAAAAATCATAGTAATAGGCATTTTCCGGTAAATATCCTACCCGTTGTTTGATTCTGCGATCGCCCAAAGCTTCCCCCAACAACATCCCCCGCCCCGCCGTCGGGCGCACAATACCCAGCAAAGTCTTCAACAGAGTAGTTTTCCCCGCACCATTTGGTCCCAACAAACCAAAAGTTTCCCCGCGATACACACTCAAAGTACATTGCTTCAAAGATTCGACTTTTTGATTCAGCCAAAAACCAGTACGATAAGTTTTACCTAACTCATAAGTTTGCACCACAGGTTGACCTTCCCCTGTTATAGCTGCATCTTGTGAAGCTGCGGCAGAACTCATAGCACCTCACCCAAAAGATAATTACCATTTTGGCATAAATCTACCAAAACTCTCTCTACACCTCTTTCTCTGCGTCCTCTGCGTCCTCTGTGGTTCATTTTAAAATTTAGCCATTAGCTATTACCAATTGCCAATAAAACTTTCTCAACCGAAGCATTAGGTTCTAAAAACGAAAACAAATGCTTATAAAGCAATTTTCCATTATTATCTAACACAAACTGACCGGGTAAAGGCGCACCCAAAGCCTGACCTACCTCATAATCGCGAAAAATTTTACAACTAGGGTCGCTCAACAAAGGCATTTTTAAACCCAAATCTTGGACAACTTTTTCGCTTTGCCGTTCATCGGTACTGGTAATCATCAAAACTTCTACACCGCGAATCCTAAACTCCTCATACTTGCGATTCAAATCGACAATATGGGGGTAGCATAAAGGGCAATATTGTTTTTCTGTAAAAATGCGAGTAAAAGCCAGCACCACGGGTTGCTGACCTCGATAATCTGATAATTTAACCAACTGTCCGCCAGTAATATCCGGCAATTCAAAATCCGGCGTTCTTTCCCCCAACTTTAAACTATTCGTAGCCGGAATCGGCAAAAAATTGCGGAAAAACCGCTCATTTATTAAACCGCTAAAATCTGTGGAAGTCAGCATAATCGGTAATGGGTAATCGGTAATCGGTAATCGGTAATCGGTAATTTTAGATTTCAGATTTCAGATTTGAGATTGGGTATGGAAGCCAAATCTGCAATTATTTTAGATTTGAGATTTCAGATTTTAGATTGGGTATGGAAGCCAAATCTGCAATCTGCAATCTAAAATCTGCAATCAATTAAATCTGCAATTACCGATTACCAATTAGCAATTACCTGTATTTATACAGCAGAGAAGTAAACTTTAGACTTGACTGGGTCGGGAGTCATAGTCTTGTCACCGGGTTGCCAACCGGCGGGACAAACTTCATCGGGGTGAGATTGAACGTATTGAATTGCCTTCAAAGTCCGCAGGGTTTCATCAACGCTGCGACCAAAGGACAGGTTATTGATGGTAGCGTGTTGAATAATCCCTTCTTTGTCGATCAGAAACAGACCGCGCAAAGACACGCCAGCGTCGGGGTCGAGAACGTTGTAAGCGGCGCTGATTTCTTTCTTAATATCCGAAACCAGAGGATAAACTACATCGCCCACGCCGCCTTCTTTGCGGTCGGTTTGAATCCAGGCGAGGTGAGAAAATTCGCTGTCAACGGAAACGCCCAGGATTTCGGTGTTGATCGCTTTGAATTCTTCGTAGCGATCGCTAAACGCCGTTATCTCCGTCGGGCAAACAAAGGTAAAGTCCAGCGGATAGAAGAACAGCACTACATACTTGCCGCGATAGTCCGACAGTTTAATCGTCTTGAATTCTTGATCGAGTACAGCGGTTGCAGTAAAGTCAGGTGCGGGTTGACCCACTCGCAGGCATCCTTCCGAACTGTAACTTAGGGGCATGAATTAATTCTCCTTGATGACTTTCCTTCGACTCGGGCGCTGCTTCCAGGTAAGGTAGTAAGGGCAGGTCTTCTAGCAGATTTCTGCGCTGCTAGCTTCTCATGACCAAACTTACCCGTCGGCGCTAAGACCGATGATTTACGCTCTGTGACGACTATATCATACTCATAACGATTTTGAGTAATTCCTAGACTCTGCGATCGCAGTGGACAGTGGACAGTGGACAGTGGACAGTGGACAGTGGACAGTGGACAGTGGGCAGTGGGCAGTGGGCAGTGGGTAGTGGACAGTTGCTTCTCTCTCATTTAAAGCGATTGTTTATGGTAAAAAATATGGATAATTTGGATACGCGGGAATGGTTACTCACAAATGGATTGGGCAGTTTCGCTAGCGGGACGGTATGCGATGCCCGTACTCGTACTTATCACGGGTGGTTAGTTGCGGCACTTGAACCACCGAGTCAGCGAACTTTGTTGCTGTCGCATTTAGAAGCAAGTTTGGAAGTAGGGGGGCGAGTTTGGGGGCTGGGAACGAATTTTTGGCAGAGTAATACGATTTCCCCGTTGGGCTATCAACTGCTGCGTTCTTTTACGATTGACCCAGTACCCACTTGGGTTTGGAGGTGGGAAAATTGGCAACTGACCCGCGAGTTGGTGATGCCTTATGGTTTGGGTAATGGGGAAGGTAGGGGAGACAAGGAAGACAAGGAAGTGCAAGTAATTTCTTCCCCTTCTTCAATTACCAATGACCAATTACCCATTACCAATTCGATTTTGATTCGGTATCGTTATGATGGGGCGGTGGCGGGGATTTTGAGATTGCGACCGTTGATTGGCGATCGCAACTTTCACTACCAGCAATCTGCGGAAGCCGATTTGCAATTTTCCCAATTAGTCGGCGTCGGGCAAGTTAGTCTGCAAGCAATTCGTCCGGGTTGGGTGGGAACGCCGTGGCAGTTGCGATGGAGTTTGGGAGATTATCAACCCGAGGGGGTGTGGTACTGGGGATATCGCTATCCAGAAGAAACGCTGCGAGGGTTGGGCGATCGCGAAGACCTTTACAGTCCCGGTTATATCACCGTCACCTTACAACCAGGAGACACTATCGTCATCGAAGCGAAAGTCGGATGGCCCGCACCCCCAGCGGTTTTGAGTGCAAAAGATTTTGAACGAGCATTACTCGTACAGCAGTCATTAGAAAAGCAACCAAAAACTGAGGATGATATTTGGCGGCAATTGTTACGGGCTGGGGAACAATTCATCGCCTACCGCGCTTCGATTAGCGGGCCGACAATAATAGCTGGCTATCCTTGGTTCAACGATTGGGGACGAGATACTTTAATTGCCCTACCTGGATTGGCAATCGTACCGGGACACTTTTCCCTTGCCAAAGGCTTGCTGCAAACCTTCGGTCATTATTGTTATCGCGGATTGATTCCCAATGCGTTTCCAGATGCGGGAGCAGAACCTTTCTATAACAGTATCGATGCCACCTTATGGTGGATTGAAATTTTAGGGATTTACTTGGAAGCAACCGGGGATTGGGATTTTTTAGCCGCGCAATATCCCACCGTGCGGCAAATTTATAAAGCTTTCTGCGCCGGAACGCTTTACAACATCCGCGTCGATGCCACCGATGGACTGTTAACTTGGGATGCTGCGGGTGTGGCGCTGACTTGGATGGATGCAGTCGTTGACGGTCATCCTATCACCCCCCGTTGCGGTAAAGCCGTGGAAATTAACGCCCTGTGGTATTCCGCTTTATGTTGGGCAAGTCAGTGGGCAGAAAGATTGTCAATCCAGATGCCAGAAAAAGCCGAGAAGTTACAAGCTCAAGCTCAGCGCTACCTCATGCAATCCCAACAAGTACAGCAATCGCTGCAAAAATTCTGGAATCCCACCAGGCAATATTTCTACGATACGATTTCCCCCGATGACCAACCCGACCCTAGCATTCGTCCGAATGCTGTTTTAGCTTTGTCGCTTTCCCATTGCGGGTTCGATCCGGATCAAGCAAGGCGGGTTTTGCAAGTCTGCCGCGATCGCTTGCTCACTCCTTATGGTTTGCGATCGCTCGACCCCACCGATGCCAAATACATCGGTCATTACGGCGGTAACCCCAAGCAGCGAGACAGCGCCTACCATCAAGGCACGGTTTGGAGTTGGCTGATCGGCCCATTTATCGCCAGTTGGAAACGCTTCTACCCAGGCGAACCCGTTCCCTTTGATTGGCAACCCCTGCTCGATCACTTCCAGCATCAAGCTTGTCTCGGTTCGGTTTCCGAAATCTTTGATGGCGATCCGCCCCACCTGCCCAAAGGCGCTTTTGCCCAAGCCTGGTCTGTCGCCGAACTGATTCGCCATTGGCGCAATTGAATAGTTAGGCAGCTAGCGGTGTTGATCGTTGCTCATTGCTCATTGCTCATCAAGGATTTTACTCACAGCTTGTCATTAGCCATTAGCTGCTATGCATCACATAACTAGCAAATTGAGTTACTACCAGTCCAAATTTAATCTACCGCTGGCGTGTGTTCTGGCTCTAAATCAGGCAAAGTTTCTATACTATAATTTGCTGCTTCTGTCAATTCCATTCGTTTTCCCCATTAAGTTGTGTTAAGGCGGCTCATTTTTTTTAGAAACAAAAAAAGGTTTTTCCCTAAAATGGAGCAGCTTGTTGTACGAATATTACAATTTAACTAACGATTTTGCGACGGTTTCAGTCTTGTTTTAAATTTTGATATACGCCGCCGAGATTATGAAAAAATTGTACTACAGGGTGAAAAGATAGTAAATACGTCCGTAGTTAAGAGTTCTTCTCAACTACTGGGTAAAATGTTGCGGAATGTTATTAAAAGTTAAAATAGTTGAATCGAAATATTTGAAGCGAAAATAGGTTTTTGATTAAGTAGACTTATAGTAAGAGGCGATCGCAGACATAGTGCGCTACCTTAAAGTGATAGTCTTTGCGCCTATTCGAGATCTGTTCGTGACGCTTGGCTATCTTCTGGTTTAACTTCTGCCAATTTTTAGACCTTTTCTTCTTGTGCTTGAGCCTTCTTTGTAGCAATTTCAGCTGACGTTGGGATTCCACAAAGAATCTAGGTCTAGCAATCAGTTCGCCTTCCGATGTTGCCAAAAACTTCTCCAACCCCAAATCAATACCGATGGAATTTCCATGAGGCAAAACATCAGGAATATTAACATCCGCTTGCAGAGATAGCATTGCATAGTATCCAGATGCTCTTTTAACTATCCTTACCTGTTTGAGTGCAAACCCATCAGGAATAGGACGAGATAAACGCATCTTCACTTTGCCAATGCTAGGCAACCTGAGCATATCCCCACTAACATCGTTGGCATTCATTTGTGGAAACAGAAACGAACGCATCCGCCCTAGTTTCTTAAAGCGAGGAAATCCAAAACCGCGTTCCCACATTGATATAAATGCCTTCTCAAGCTGCTTCAGTACTTGTTGCAAAACTTGAGAATGAACAATTTTAAGTTGGGCATATTCTTTTTTGGCTGCTGTTAATGCCTTACACTGAGTCCCGTAGGTTGGACGCTGAGCATCAGCTGGAATAATATATTCCGACTCGATACTGCAAGCATTGATATCGCACTTCCTAGAACGAGCAAAATCTTTGCGTTCTCTAAGCGCAAAGTTCCACACCGAGCGACAAACTTCCAACCATTTGTCAAAAGTTTGTTTTTGTTCAGGTGTTGGTACTAATTTATACTCGTAGGTGAGCGTTAGCATAAAAAAAATGATAACAGACCGGAAAAGATTACTTGGTTAAATTATTTTAAATTTAGCTTTTCCCGATCATAAGGATTAAATAAATATTGCGTTTGAGCGATGTGACAGTTGCTTTTGGCTCGCGTTGGGATCGCAACGCGAGCCAAAATTTACCTAAGCTCTGCAACGCCTGAAAGGCTTATTCTATCTAAATGGGCAGTACTGGATTTGAACCAGTGGCATCCTGCTTGTAAGGCAA
>CAYXCW010000153.1:4121-17221 GCA_964463555.1 uncultured bacterium | reverse complement strand
ACTATCAACTATCAACTATCAACTATCAACTATCAACTATCAACTATCAACTGTCAACTGATTCCCTGGCGAATCGGTATTTCGAGCAAAAATTCCGTTCCTTTACCGAGTTGGGAAATACAATCCAAGACGCCCCCATGTTTTTCGACTACAATTTGGTAGCTAATCGATAACCCCAAACCCGTACCTTTACCAACTGGCTTTGTGGTAAAGAAGGGGTCAAATAATTTGGCTTTGACTGCTGGGGGCATTCCCGGCCCATTATCGGCTATTCGCACCACTAATCTTTCGCCATTTTTGACTTCAGTGCGAATGCAAATCGTAGGAACTATCTTGTTTTTTTCTCCTTTATTTACCGACTTATACCAGTGGTCTTCTAATGCATCAATTGCATTATTGATGATGTTCATGAACACTTGATTTAGCTGTCCCGCGTAGCACTCTACCGCGGGCAATTTGCTGTATTCTTTTACCACTTCAATACCGACAAAGTCTGACTTTACTTTCAGACGATTTTGCAATATTAGCAGCGTGTTTTCTATGCCTTCATGAATATCTACCGCTTTCATTTCCGCTTCATCGAGGCGGGAAAAGTTACGCAACGATAGGACGATTTGACGGATGCGTTCGGCTCCCATTTTCATCGAACCGAGTAGTTTGGGCAAGTCTTCTGCTAAAAAATCTATTTCGCAGTCTTCGGCTTGCTCTTGAATGTCTGCGGGTGGATTGGGATAATGTTCTTGGTAAAGCTCCAGCAGATGCAGCAAGTCTTGAGTATATTGCTCGGCGTGAACGATATTGCCGTAAATAAAATTCACGGGGTTGTTAATTTCGTGGGCGACACCTGCAACTAACTGTCCCAAAGATGACATTTTTTCTGTTTGGATTAATTGGGTTTGAGTTTGTTGCAACTGTTGCAAGGCTTGTTGCAATTCCAAAGCTTTTTCTTGGGCTTCTTGGGCAGAGTTTTGGGCTTGCGCGTACAGTTCGGCTTGGTATAGTGCGATCGCTAGTTGATCCGCCACTGCCCGCAGCAGTTCCACTTCTTCATCGCACCAAGCTCGCCGATCGTCGCACTGAGCGCAAACCAGCAATCCAATTGCCCCTGATGGCGTTTGTATCGGTAAAGATACTATTGCCCTATAGCCATATTTTTGATATAGTCTTCTACCTTCTAAATGGCGAGAGGTTTTCAAGTCGGAGGCGCGAACAATTGCCTGGTTAATTAACTGTTCGACCAGGATATTAGCTTCGATGGGATAGACGCCAACTTGAGAAGGTAGGGTATCAATTTTGGCTTCAGTCACGACTTGCCAAACGGGGGGTGAAGATTCGGGGCGATACCAAACAAAGTTACACCGATCGAGTTGCAACAGGGTTTGAATTTCTTGAACGGCGGTTTCCAGGATAGTTTTAACGTCAAGGGAATTGCGAATATGGCTAGCTAATTGGTTGAGTAATGCTTCCCTTTGCGCCAGGAGTCGATACTTTTGTTCTGATTGTTGCAATTCTTGCGCTTGTCGCTTGCGTTCGGTAGCGTCTACGCCTAAACCAATTAAGCCGATAATGTTGCCGTATTTGTCTTTAATTTTGGCTTTGGTTATTTCCAGATGATGCTGCTCGCCGTCTACAAATGGCAGAATTTCTTCTGAATTATGGGGCAATTCCTGCGCCCAGCAAGCAGCATCGGATGACATACAATTGGCTGATGCTTCCCACCCTAATATTTCCGAATAGTGGGAAACTTCGAGAAAGCGGGTTTCGGGTATGCCGACGTTTTCGCAGAAGGTTTTGTTAATAAAATGCATTTTGCCGTTGCGATCGGTCATCCAAATCCAAATCGGCGCATTATCCAAAATTGTTCTTAAAGTTTGCTGTTGTTTGGCGAGGTCTTCTTCGGTTTGTTTGCGCGAGGTAATATCGGTAATCATGCCCAAGGTTCCGGCATATTTACCCGTTGTATCGTAGATGGGATTGGTAGAAACAATTGCCCATAAATCGGAACCATCTTTGCAGGTAAATTTAAAATCCTGCTGGCGGCGTTGTTCTAATTTGGTTTTAGCGATCGCAATTCCTTTTTCATCCATAAATGCGACCAAAGGTTCGCCTAGCATTTCTTCGACTCGGTATCCCAGCATTGCCGCCATCTGAGGATTAACAAAGGTTGTCATCCCATTTTCATCTAGCATCCAGATGCCTTCGTTGGCTGTTTCTACGATGCGACGATATTGTGCTTCGCTGGCTTTTAATGCAGCTTCTGCTATTTTGCGATCGGTGATATCGTGCATCCCTACAACCGCACCGAGTTTGTTCCCAGAGGCGTCGATAATCGGTTGCCCAGAAGCCAATAAAGTCCGCGGTTTTCTATCTTTGGGAACGAGTACCATTTCGACGTTGCGAATAGTTTCTCCTTGAAATGCTCTAAATAACGGAATCTGTTCTGTTGGCATTGGGGTTTTCCCGTCGGGCATGTAGATGTTATAGTAATTTGCCCACATTTCGGGGGGAATCGGTTGTTCTGGCAAGCCGCAATAGTCGCGGGTGGCGCGGTTAAATAAGGTTAAAGTGCCGTTGGCGTCGCAAGCGACAATGCCATCTTGCAGGTTATTCAGCAAGGCGTTAAGAAATTCCCGTTCTCGATCTAGTGCTTCTCGCGCTTGTTTGCGTTCGGTGATGTCTCGTGCAATCCCCATCACACCGATAATATTACCGTTGCGATCGCGGTAAGCATTTTTCGTAGATAAATACGTCCGCGTCGCGCTATCGATCGTGACTTGTTCTTCTAAAATTTGGGTTTCCCCCGTTTCCATAATGCGTCTATCTGTTGCTTGAATCTGACGCCATATTGATTCCGGCAAGAATTCCCGATCGTCTTTGCCGATGATTTCTTCTACGGTTTTTCCCATAGCGATCGCACCCGCAGAGTTAATCATTTGGTAGCGCCCTTGCAGGTCTTTCACGAAGATGCTATCCGGGGTACTTTCAATCACCGAATGCAATAAACTATGGCTATTTTCTAACTCTTCTTTTGCTTGTTCCCTCGCTGCTTCTGCAATCTTGCGTTCGGCAATTTCGCTTTCTAACTGTGCGACAGTTCTGCGTAATTCAGCAGTACGCGCTTCGACTCGCAATTCTAATAATTCTTTCGCTTGGATTAACGCTGCTTCCATCTGCTTGCGTTCGGTAATATCTTTCATGAAGCAGTGATGCCCAATAAATTTATGTTGCGTGTCGTAAGCGCAAACCATCACCACTTGCTTGTAAAAGATCGACCCATCTTTGCGAATTCCTCTCGCTTCCGCTTCGACTTTACCGTCTTTAAGCATTTGTTCGTAAGCGGCGATTAATTTTTCTTGATCTTCCGGATGAACGGTTAAAGGCCATTCCATGCCGATCATTTCTTCGGGTTCGTATCCCGCTGCATTCGCATAAGCTTTATTGGCGCTGATATATCGCCCTTGGGTATCTAAGCGGGAAATTCCCTCTACTGCATTGGCTAGCGCTGCACTCAAATCCCGCAGTTCTTGTTCAGCTTGCTTTTGTTGGGTAATATCCCGCGCTACTGCATAAATTAAACCTTCTTCTACGAAGGGTGCTGCGTTCCAGATCAGCCATTTATACGACCCGTCTTTACACAGGTAGCGATTCTCAAATTGAATCGCTTCTATTCCACTGTCGAGTTTTTTGACTTGTGCAATCGTTGCTTCTTGGTCTTCCGGGTGAACTAATTCCAGGAATGGTTTGGCTAAAAGTTCGCTTTGTCTAAAACCCAGCGTTTTTTCCCATACCGGGTTGAGGTGCTTGAAATAGCCGTCTAGCCCAGCTATACACAGCAAATCTAATGATAAATTAAAAAAACGGTCTGCCACTGGTTTTGTCCTGTGGGATTTTTTCCGGATGCCCGTTTGGCTTGAAGTGTAACTTATCAATTTCGCCATCCCTCCCAGGCTAGATTTTTAATATAATTTCTTTTTTTTTAATTATCCTCAAAATTTTGGCTGTTTGGGGGTATGGCGCTGCTATTTTTTTTACAAAAGTTATCACTTGGGCATCACTGCCCAATTCAAAGTATAAAGCCAGCCGAACTCCTCTAATTACCCGAAATATGCACTACGAGTTCTCTAATATACCCGTGTTCCCGATGCTCCCAAATATAAATCCCTTGCCAAGTTCCCAGTAACAATCGACTGCGATGGATCGGTATCTGTTCCGATGTTTTGGTCAAAGCGGTGCGGATGTGGGCAGGCATATCATCTGGGCCTTCGGCGTTGTGGATATAACGCCGATCGTCTTCTGGTACTAGCTTTGAGAAGAAGTTTTCTAAGTCTTTCAGCACGTCCGGGTCAGCATTTTCTTGAATCAGCAAGCTAGCGGACGTATGGCGCAAAAATAAGGTACAAAGTCCGGTTTCGATCCCAGATTCGGCTACAACTGACTGAACTTTGCTGGTAATTTTAGACAGGGATTTGCCAGTTGTTTGTATTTTAAGTAACTGTTGGTAATGGGTCATGGGGCGATCGTGACTACGGCTGGAAATAATTTACAATTGCTTGGGCGATCGCAAGGCTGCCTTCTTTATCTAACTGTTCAGTCCGACGGGGAGGTTGTAGCGGTTGATGCAGAAATTCCCAACTGGTGGCAAAGAACTCCGATGGCTGAATAATTTGATGATAGGCATAATTTTGTATCCCTTCCATCAGTAAGGGAGATTCGGCAAAGCCTTCGCGAGTTAAGGATACAATTGGCACTTCTAACCGCAATGCTTCCGCAAAAGTACTGTAACCGGGTTTAGAAATGACTCGCCCGCACAGGGGCATAAAATCCACCGGGCGCAGCGATCGCTCTTCAATTTTAATTAAATTGGGTAGATCGGGAGCATTGCCATCAAAGCTGATAAATTGCCAATCGGGGAATTGGCTTAAGTTTTGGTAGGGAATCGCTTGCAAACCCAATCCGCCAAAGCTGAGCAAGATGGTTTTTTCCGGAGCTGCGGTAAGATGAAAGCGCGATCGCAACTCTTCTTGAGTGTAATGGGGTGTCCCCCCAGTTAAACCGACATCTTCAATCGCCGGAAACGCACTCATCGGTTCGTGGAGAGGAAGGCGGAACAAGCGATCGCATAAACTAAAACAATCCCCAATCCAATCGGCAATTTCAATAAATTCTCCCCCCCAATCGCGATAAATAAAATCCCAGCCAAAGTTACTCAACATCCAACAAGGTATACCAGCAGCTTTAGCAATAACCGGGGCTAATGGTGGAATATCTGCCAGCATTAATCCCACCCGATTTTGTCGGATAAAGCTAACTTCTCCCGCAATAATAGATTTTTCACTAGAACGAATGTGCCGCAACTTTTCCAAAGTCGCGTTTTGATCCATCGTTAAACTATCCGACTGAATTACCCCCACATCAAAAGCCCGAGGTCGATGGATAAAATCTCCCTCAATATAAGATTCCAACAACCAACGCGGCGCTGTCGTGACTAAAATTAGCAAAATTTCTGGATTTAACCGTTGCACTTCTGCCGCCACCGAAGCAGCGCGGACGGCATGACCAAATCCGTGATTGGTAATGGCGATATATAAAACAGGTCTAGACATCCGTTCCTGGTAAAAATTCTTTTGGGACAGCCTATCAATACCAATCTGTATGCTAAACCAGGTTAATCTTTTGTGCCAAACTGATTTTGAATTTACATTGCACGACTGATATCATGTCCGGTCGATTACTCATAATTATCAGCCGCGATACGGCACGATTGACCCCATCTGTTTGTCCGAGATATCTTTGATGCCGTGTCCCTACGCAACGACTCTGTGCTGTTTTTTTATGATGGGTAATTCAACGGACATGATAAGTTGTAGATAATATCTTGCTTGACCAGTCAAGACATTATCTACGCAACTTATCCCAACGGTCAATTTATCAAACCGCGATCGCGCGCGAAATTGCCGCCGCCAAGTCGCGAAACTTGCGCGGATCTCCCTCCCGCAGGGGTTCTTCCCGCCGCTTGCGCGCATATAGCTTTTCTAAGGTGGCTTGCCAGTCGATATCTAGGGCGCTAACCAGCGTCGTCACCGTTTCATCTGCTTGACTTTCCAGGATTTCTTTGGTATAATCAACAATCTCTTTTTGTGCCAGCCAAATTCGGGCGATGACTGCGAGATTGTCGTCTTGTTCGACGCGGCGATCGAAATGTGCCAGGATTTGCAGGGCGGAATCGATGTGGGAGGGGGTGAGAGCGATCGCTAATTCCTGCAATCCGGTAATTGCCGCGTAGCGTACCACCCATTCCGGATCTTGGGATACTTGCAGCAGCGCTGCTAGCGCTTGTTCTTGGGCGGGCTGCACTTGCTCGCTGGGTAATTCTTCCCAACGTATTTTACCGAGTCCCCTGGCGGCTGCCCGTCGGACGCTGAGGGCAAAGTCATTTTTTGCTGCCTCGAGCAAGGTTTCCAAGCCGCGCGGATCGCCAATTCCGGCGAGTGCGCGAATTGCCCAAGCTCTGGCTCCGTAGTTGTAGCCATCCAACAGTTCGAGCAAGGGTAATACAGCTGGTTCCCCAATCTGAATTAGCCCGTCCACAGCGGCTACGGCTGCCCCTGGATTGTTGTAACCAAGTGCTGCAATCAGGGTAGGAATTGCTTCTGTTAAATTGGCGGCTGACAGTTGCTGCACCGCTTCTAACAAACGAGAAGAGGAATCAGCCTCTTCAACGGCACGGATGAGGACTTGGGCTTGGTTAACGGTCATAAATTTTGAATGATTTTAAATGCTGAGCGGCTAAAGGTTGAAGCTTCTAGCCGCCGGAATTTTTTAAGATCTTGTTCAAATTTTAAACCAGCCGGTGCTACAGCAGCTCGTCCATTAACGCCATCACTCGGATCGCGCCTTCGGATAATCGATCGAAAGGAGAGCGATCGATTTGATGTTCTAACAATCCTTTGAGGGCTATTAGTTTCAAACTATTTTCGGCGTGGGTTTGGGCGATCGCCTCACATGCGGGCAAATACCCAATCGCTCCCAAATCCGACAGCGCCGAGCGACGCAGTTGCAGTTTATCGTTTGCCAAGGCTTCGATCAAGCGATCGCCATACAAAGGATCTTGGGTTAATTGATACAGCGCTCTGGCGGTGGAATACTGGATTTTTTCGGTTGGATGTTTCAAAAACGGCTCGATGGCGGAGAAAGCTTCGGCGGCTTCCAGCATCCCCAAGGCTTCGACGATCGCATCGTAGGGCTGTGCTAAGTGGGGACAACCGGGAATTGGTTGTGCGGCTTCGATTCCCCCGTCAAGCAATTGGATTAATTTTGGCACCGCGGCGCGATCGCCCAACATTCCCAAGGATTGGGCTGCGGCTTCTCGCACGTAAAAATCTGGGCAATCCAAACAAGCGATCAATCCTGGTACGGCGCGGGTATCGCCTAATTTACCCAGCGCCCTGGCAGAATTGCGCCGCAGTGGGTAACCGCCATCGGGGGTAAGATCGCTTTCATCGGACAGGGTAGCAATTAATGCATCGACGGCTTCCGGAGTGCGAACCCGAAATCGGCCCAGCCACCAAGCAGCATAATATCTTTGACCGAGATCGGCGCCGGATAAATTAGCGATCGCTGCCTCAACGGTTAAAGACTCACTGTTTCCCGATGCATCCGGTTCAAATGCTTCCAGATTTTCCAACTCAGACATTTTCTTCTCCGGGCAAAACACCAGAGGCTCTACCTCCCTAACACCGGAGGCAAAGCCTCCCTACCTCGTACCCAGGCTCCAGCCTGGGTACGAGATAGAAGAGGCTCTGCCTCGCTTCATTACTAGGGGCTTCTGCCTCGCTAATTAACTATTAAAGACTACAACGGGGTGATGCTGGAAATCTTACCACCTTCGCGCTGAACGCGCTGCATGTAATCCGATAGCTGATCGTAAGGAATGATCACAGCTTTGTTGCTGCGGCGCACGCGGGGATATTGAGGTGCTAGCAGGGCAGTAGCTTCCACTCGGTACAGACGGCGATCGCCATAAATAGCCGAGCCACCAAACGCGGTATTGGGTGTATCTCCCTTGGCTGAAGCACGATAGCCAAAGCCGGGGCTACCGGGTGCTACCACGGCAGTGGCGCTATTGCGTCCTAATTCGGTTGCCAGGTGGGGAGCGTTACCGCCAAACTGAGCGCGATCGCTGTTGGCGTAACCGCGATACAGCTGGAACATGCGGCTAAATCCCACCGTTTTTTGTCCGGTTTGAGTCTCGAAGCCGCGATAATAGGGCACAATATTTTCCCCAAAGTTCTCCTGATATTCAGGTGAATCAATGTAGGAATCAATGTCGGCGTCGTAGCCCTTATTTTGATACAAGTCCAAGTGGTAGGTGAATTCCGCCTCATCGTAGGGCGCGCGACCCAACAAGTGCTTATAATTCAACTCAATCGTGCGAGTTTGGAAACTGTTGTAGAAAAACTTTTTCTTGTACAGTTCCGATTTCGCTACTTGGCGGACAAATTCTTGCACTGTAATCTTGCCGTTTGACAGCAGCGATTCAATACTCTTGAGTCTTTCTGCTGCCATTAAATAATCGTTGCCCAGCAACTGACGATAGACAGCTGAAATCACTTTTGGCGTATCTGCCAAACTACGCATTTCCACGGGGGACGCATCGCTAAAAGCAGATGTTCCAAGCCGGGAGGCTTCTGCTGTAATTGCCATTCAAAAATCTCCTTATTAACAAATGAGTTATATCGCTTCCGTTTAGTTGGTCATAGTAAATGCAACTATAAATGCAACTATGACCATTTAGACGGAATCGATATTAGCGATCGCTATCTATTGTGCGTTGTGGTTTAATAGCCAGCGATCGCAAACGCAGTATGACCAAGCACCCAGCTTAAGAAAGCGTGATGCTCGTTACCTTGAAGCCTTTACGATTCAATTGCTGCAACTTGCTAGACAGTTGCTCGAAGGGAACAACAATTTCGCTAGTTGCGCTTCGCAATACTGCTGAGTTTGCAGAAGGCGGTTGCATGATTTGCAGTCTATAAGTACTGCCGCCACGGCTACCTGTAGCAACGCCAGTCAAGGAACCGCCGGTAGTTGGAGAGGTTGGTGATTCAAGATCCATAATTACTTCCCGTGTTAGCCGTACTTGATTTTGCTTTTGGGCGCGATCTCTACTGGAATATCCCCATAACAGTTGGAACCTGGAGCTTTAGCCCGCGTTTTTCTGCCCAACAATGGTAGGGGATAATATTTTCGCCAAAAAAATGGTGTTGATATTCGTGGCTGTCAACGTAGGAATCAATATCTGCTTTTTCGCCACTCTCATCTTCGTGGTTATGGTTTGGAGCGCGACCAAACAGATGCTTGAATTTCTCTTCAATCGTGGGGTAACGGTAGAAACTCTCAACCAAGTGCGATCGCTACCAAGCTGAATAAAACTGCCCGGTAAACTGAACAACTGTTCGCCTATTCAGCGCTTAGCTGCTCACTTTACCGGGCTAAGCTAAATTATTTAGCTCAGAGCGTTGATCGCGTAGTCGATGTAGGAGTTAGCTTCTACAGCGGGATCGCCACTCAAACCGTGGTTAGCTTTGATGTACTTCAGAGCTTCAACGTACCAGCTGGGAGACAGTTCAAAGGTGCTGTTGATTTCAGCCAAGCCGGAGATCAGGTAATCATCCATTGGGCCTGTGCCGCCTACAACTAAGCAGTAGGTAACCATACGCAGGTAGTAACCGATGTCACGAGCGCACTTAGCTTTACCAGTTGCGGTAGAAGCGTAGTTGTTACCTTGCATCGAGGTGGTGTAGGGGAACTTTTGGTACACTGCGTTAGCTGCACCGTCGATCAGAGATTGAGCCTTGTTGGTCAATTCTTTAGCAGCTGTCAAGCTAGCGCTAGCTTGACGGAAACGACCAAAAGCAACTTGGAGTTCGGTGCTGCTTAAGAAACGACCTTGAGAATCGGCTGCTGCAACTGCTTCAGTGAGGGGGGTTTTCATTGATTTGGTATCTCCCGATTGTTTGTTTTACAAAGTTTTAGTTCAAACAAATTTTGCCATCTGTCTTTGGTCATGAGGTAACTTTTATGACCCGCGACTAATGACGATGGTTGATTAAGCAACTGCGGAAGCAGCGCGATCGAAGTAGCTAGCAACTTCTGCCATCAGAGCGCTGCAATCACCTCTGGTAACACCATTGGGGTCGCCAGCAATTGCTACAGCTGCATCTTTCATTTTTTGCACGCCTACTGCTACAGAAGCACCGGGGGTTCCCAAAGCCAAGTAGGTTTCTTTCAGACCGTTTAAGCAACGATCGTCAAGTACGCTAGCATCGCCAGCGAAAATTGCATAGGTAACGTAGCGCAAGATGATTTCCATGTCGCGCAGGCAAGCAGCCATCCGACGGTTGGTGTAAGCATTACCACCAGGAGCGATCAGCTGGGGTTGTTCTGCAAACAGGGCGCGAGCTGCATTAGCAACAATTGCCGAAGAATTGCTGGTGATGCGGTTAACAACATCTGCACGCTTGTTGCCATCAGCAACCATTGCGCTCAGGGCATCGATTTGAGCGCCGCTCAGGAATTCACCGCGCGCGTCAGCCTGAGAAACAACCTTAGCAAATGCATCTAGCATGATTTTTGATCTCCTAATTGGGTTGTTTGAGTTACGATCTGGTCTTACAACCGACTTTAGTTGTAAGTAATTTTTGCCTGCCTGGGCAGCTTAGAAAGGCTCTCTCGAATCTTGTCCGAGCTATTTGTCTCAAAATGTTACTAATTTTGCAACATTCTGTAACTACTATGAGAACACCTCATATTGAGGCTAGGAAGCTTACAAGCCTCGCCGAGCAATCGTTGAGCTTGCGCGCATCCGTCTCTTTTCCCTTTCCACATTCTTTATACAATGAGAACGTGCGTTTTGTTCGTTACGAATTATTAACAAGGTTTTGTTACAAAGGGTAACAATCCAAACGCAGTCGAGCTTTTAAGCTTGGCAATAGGTACCACAGTTACATCACTTTTGCACCGTGCCCAAGAAGAAGAGTAGGTTAAACGTTTCATTGGATGACCAGGAAAGGGAGAAGCTGGAGAAGCTTGCAGAAGAGGCGGGACTCTCCTTATCTCGCACCATCGCCCAATTAATACGCAAAGCCAAAGTCAAACAAAATATAAAGGAAAGTTAACAGATGCCGTGCGGGGACTTTCTCCAGCCGATAACGGGGGTAGCGCAGTTGCTCCTGCTCATCAGCTATGGGTTCTGCTTGTTCGACAAAATCCAAGATCTGCGTTGAGGCAATCCTTAAACGCCACGAACCCGTGGATTTTCACCACAGCCTTTTTCTGACGGCGAGCCCAAAGGAGGGCTGGGGAGAAAAAGCGGCAGGCTGCTTCAGTGAAATCTCCGCCCCAAGGTAGATGTAATTGCTCGGCTTGAAAGATAGTCAAAATCGGCAGATTGTCTCGGCACAAAGGTTGCATATCCAAGCAATTAGGTGTTCTCCCGGCAACATTACCAGATATTGCCCAAAAAATCACAGTTCCTAGTTCAGCAGAAGAAAAATGACGCTATGAAGCCCTTGGAGGGATTGGCTCTTCCCTAGTTAAGTTGATAAATTTATCTCTACCAGGCTAATCAGTTGGGTTTCAGACCTCAAACCGATCTACAACTTGCGATCGCGCTTTTGGGTTCAAATCCCTGTGAGATGGAATAAACAGCGAGATCTAAGGGCGATCGCATGGTTAGTTATGCACCTTTAAGCAGCTTTTTCACACTCATGTCAGCATATGAGCCGAAGCCTGGTTAGAATTCTTGAATCTACCATTTAATCAATTGGTTGTGCGATCGCGCCATCTTTCACCTTTAGATCCACAAACTGGCAAAAAGTCAATATCTAAGACAAGAATTTTATTAATTATTGACAATTTTAAATAAATTTTGATAGCAAACAACAAGTCTTTCATCCTGGGCACTCAAAATGCGAAGGATCGATGAAAGGTGGATCGAACTTTGGCAGATCGATCTGTTCAAAATTGACAAATAGTAACAGCTCGATGTAGTATTAAATCCTGCCCGACTGGCTGAAAACAAACAGGGTAGTTGCCTCCCTATCATTGGAACTAGCAGAACTCGTTTCGCGAAAGTTCTCCAGGTGAGTCAGTTGTTAAAAGACTGGCAAAGTGCGACAGCCGCGCTTGTGGGCGGACTGGAGAACAGCAACCGATACAAAGCCTACAACTGGAGAGGTTCTCCTTTGCTGCTGGGGAATTTGTTGCCCGGAAGTAGATGGGGTCGCCGCAGAAGTCTTTGACATCGAAGAGCCAGGATGTTGTAGGCGAAAGTCGAGATCCTGGAAGAGGATGTTCTGTTTAAGCAGCAGGAAAAGGGAACATTCTCAGTGTTTCAACTGGGAGGCGGATGTCAATCGGTCAATGCGTTGGGAGATGAATTTAATGCCGAAAAAAACTCAAAGTTCTAAACCTGCACGCTCAAAAACTGGGGTGCGTGCTAAAACTGAAAGCACTGTTAAAAAGTCAGATCCCACGCTTGAAATACAGCCAGCTGCGAGTGAAGCGATCGCTGCGACTGCGACTCTAGAACCACCAACTGAGGCTACAGCCCCACAAGAAGAAAGTGTATACCTGGAGAAGCTGCAAGCCCTACAACAAGAATTAGCCGAAAAATCCGCTATTATTGGCAAATTGGAACAGCAGATTGCTGAGTCTGCTGCTCAACAGCAATCGGCAGAGCAAGGCGCAACTATCGCTGATTTAAACCAAAAAATTGCCAGCTTAGAAAATCAGTTGGGACAACAAGTAGCCGAACAAGCTTCCCAACAGGAAAGCAATGCTAGTTTACAACAGCAATTGGCAGCTCAAAATCAGACGATAGCGGATTTAAACCAGCAAGTTTCCACGTTACAAAATCAGTTGTCTCAACAATTAGCTGAGGGTGCTGTTCAGCAGGAAAGCAATGCTACTTTACAGCAGCAAGCAGCGGTGCAAGGTGAAACCATTGCCGATTTAAACCAACAAATTAACAGGTTAGAAAGCCAGTTAGCTCAACAAACAACTGAAAAAACTGCCCAACAGGAAAGTTATGGGGCATT
>CAYXCW010000153.1:0-4021 GCA_964463555.1 uncultured bacterium | reverse complement strand
AGTTAGCTCAACAAACAACTGAAAAAACTGCCCAACAGGAAAGTTATGGGGCATTGCAACAGCAATCGGCAGCGCAAGGGGAAACGATTAACAATTTAAACCAACAAATTGCCGCTTTAGAAAGCCAATTGGCTGAACAAGCATCTGAAAAAACTACCCAACAGGAAAGTTATGGGGCGTTGCAACAGCAATCGGCAGCGCAAGGGGAAACGATTAACAATTTAAACCAAAAAATTGCGACGTTAGAAAACCAACTGGCTCAGCAAGCAGCTGAAAAAACTGCCCAACAGGAAAGTTATGGGGCATTACAACAGCAATCGGCAACGCAAGGGGAAACGATTAACAAATTAAACCAACAAGTTGCCACGTTACAAAGCCAATTGGCTCAACAAGTAGCCGATTTTTCTGGGTTGCAAAAGCACGCGGCGGCACAAGGGGAAACCATCAACAATTTCAACCAAAAAATTGCCACGTTAGAAAATAATTTGGCTGAAGCGTCTGCCGCAGCTGCGACTCAAAAGGAAACCAATGCTGCACTACAAAAGCAATCAGCAGTTCAGCTAGAAAAAATCGATGATTTAAACCAACAAATAGCGACGTTACAAAATAAATTAGAGCAGCAATCTTCGGCTCAAGCAGAAACTATCGCTGGTTTACATCAAAAGATTTCTGACTTACAAAACAAGTTAGACCAGCAAATTCAGGCTCATACTGCCGTAGCAGGCAACAACGAAATGCTGAAGCAAGAGTTAGCAAGCTATGCTCAACGCATTATCGATTTAGGGCAGCAGATTGTTGAGAAAAACACAGTTGCTGCGATTGGCGAAGCGCATCTCAATAAGTGGCGGTATCGCACTTTTTCTAGCTAGGGGTGAGATTTTCGCCAATCTTGAACAAAACGCGGGGGTTGATGCAGAAACAGTCTCCGCGTTTTTGCTTGTTCTTCGAGCAATACGGACTCAGACGCGATAAAAGCTTTATCATCTATAAAGCGTAGTACGTGAAAACATGGGGCTAGAGGCTGGGATTATAGTCATGGATGCAATGGAATTTTTTCAACGGAGTGCTGGCAGGTGGCGATCGCAGCGCACCACCCATCACCTTGCCTTCAGAAGATCTGAGGTAGGTGAGTCAGAAATTCAAGTCGATGCTTTGGCGGCGGACGATCCGCAAATTCTCGCCCTGTGCGAATTCCATCAGATTGATTCCACTCAGGCGAGTGGGGGTTGCCGCGTCAGCTGGGGTGGTTCGATGGGTTGGGATAAAGAGGGAGAAAATCACGAAGGCATGACCGTGTTTGCCCTCGTACCCGATGCCGATAATCCTCGTCAAGGTCGGTTACTTCGGGACAGAGGTTATGCGGAAATCGTCCCCGTCGTGGGTCAATACCACATGGATGAGGACGGAGGATTGGTTTTAATTACCGAATACGACACCATGAGTTCGGAGGAGCGTTTCTGGTTTGCCAGTCCCGATTTGCGGATGCGAAGCAGCATCGTCAAACGCTTTGGCGGATTTAGTACGGCGTCGTTTTGTACTGAAAGCCGCATAGGGTCAAACTTGGAGAGTGAAAAGGAAGCGCATCCTGTAGCCGTCGCGAGTGGAGATGTCACCCCGGCAAAAGCTCAAGAAGTGCTGAAAGCTAAACAAGACGCTTCTAGACAATATTTCTCTTTCCTGGGTTGGTGAGCAATATTTATAGGGCTGATGCCTACAACCGTGGGGTGGAGTATTTGCGGCGGATGCAAAGCCTGCTGCCAGATCCGGCGATGGTGGATGTGATGGGAAACCTGCGCGATCGCTCCATTATCTGCACCTTTATCGGTGAAAATATTGATGGGGTAAATGCGGATCTGCGGCGCTGTCTGGTCGCCTGCCACGATTGTTTTCATCCCCAACATCATCGTCCGATACAAATCTTTGCCGTTCCTTTAGCGCCATCCTTTGGTGTCGATGGACTATGCCAACTCTCACAGGGTGCGATCGCGATCCTAGTCGATGTTGGTCGTCTTGCTAGGCATGATTGGTTGCGCCTCGTCGCCCATGAATACGCCCACGCTTATCTAAATAATCCCGGTCACGGTCAAGAGTTTGCCGCGGTTCTTTCCCATCTCTGTTTGGGTTTGGGGCTAGAACCTCCCCCCAACCAGATCAGCTCCCTCCTGCGAAGTTGGCCCCCGTACCCCCCAGCCCTCGATCCGCTGGCTTTTTGGCGAGGAGAAAGGGAATTTACCAGGAGGGAATACCAGTCAAAAACGAGACACTAAGCAGAGAAAATTTTATCCCCCTTGTTCCCCTTGTCCCCCTTCTGAGGCTGATAGTCATCGATGGTGGGTGCATACAAGCAAAACGTGCCAAAGTGATGTCAGTCGCTTGGGATGGAAACCTTACGGATCTAGGCTTTGTCTGGATATTAAGAAGCTTAACTTTTTATCAGATTGTTGAGAATTCTGACCCACTTTGCCCTTATGATGAGGAAAATTTGTAAAGTTTCGTAAGAAGGAAGTTTTTAAACGTGGCTATTCCCCTGTTAGAGTATGCCCCTTCGTCTCAAAATGCTCGGGTTGCTGCCTACGAAGTTCCCGGCGACGAACAGCCCAGGATCTTCTCGACGGACAACATCCTGTCTGCGACTGACATGGACAACCTGATCGAAGCGGCTTACCGCCAGATCTTCTTCCATGCCTTTAAAGCAGATCGCGAGCGCTTCTTGGAATCGCAACTCCGCAACGGACAAATCACCGTCCGCGAGTTCATTCGGGGATTGTGCCTGTCCAATACCTTCACGAAGAGCTTTTATAACCTCAACAGCAACTACCGCTTTGTTGAGCATTGCGTTCAGAAGATTCTGGGCCGCGATGTTTATAGCGATCGCGAAAAAATCGCTTGGTCGATCGTAGTAGCAACCAAAGGTCGCGCAGGCTTGGTCAATGACCTGATCAACAGCCAAGAGTACCTGGATAACTTCGGCGACAACATCGTTCCCTTCCAACGTCGTCGGGTTCTGCCCTCCGGTGCTAGCGAGCTGCCTTTCAACATCAAGTCACCCCGGTACAACGAATACTACCGTGGGAAACTTGGCTTCCCGCAGATCATTTGGCAAACCTCTGTTCGTCGTTACACCCCACCCGACAAGCAAGCCAAAGCAGGCGATCCCTCGCTGTTTATGGGAATGGCTCGCAGCATCAGCGCTCAAGGCAATCCCCCGCAACGGGTTTCGCCATACAACATCGACTACGAAAGCAAAGTGCCTTATCGCAAGCGCTAAGTTTGACTGGTCATTTGGTAAGCGGGAGTTAAACTCACCTTAACCATCTCAAACATAGGAGTCAGAATTCAGGTTTTAGGGTTCAGAAAATAAATTTCTGGATCTTAAGTTCTGAAATCTGGCTCCTTGTTTAGGGATTAGGGGTTAGAGGCTAGGGAAATCAGGACTTTGGATGAAGGGTTTGAGCTATTTAGAAGGTGCGTTATACCTTGGCGATCGCTCGCAAATTTGATTATCTAATTCTGCCGGAGCCGCGATCGCCTAATGTGTAGCAAAAATATTTTCGCTCAAGTAAACGGCTGTTAGAGAAAAGCATAAATCCGACTGTCCTTAGCGTTTAACTATCTTTAATTAACTACATTCACTCGCGGAGCAATTCCGTAAATCTTTTACATTTTTGCAGATAAGTGTTTACCGCAATTTCATAAAATTAGGTCTGGGAAGTATAAAGCTTGAGTAAAGAGCTATAGATAGGGGTTAGAGGTTAGGGGTTAGGGGTTATATCATGTCCGTTGAATTGCCTGTAATCAAAAAACCTCATAGAGTTGTTGCGTAGGGACACGGCATCTGAGGAGATCTGGGACAAACAGATAACGTTAATCGTGCCGTGTCCCAGCTGATGATTCTGGGTAATAGAGCGTACATGCGATTAACTCAAGTTGCTAGTTATGAGGTCAAGCGTTCTCGATCCCCCTCGCATCCCCCTTAAAAAGGGGGACTAAGAATCTGATCCCCCCCTTGTGAAGGGGGGTT
>CAYXCW010000152.1:7489-17307 GCA_964463555.1 uncultured bacterium | reverse complement strand
GAGAGTGATTCTCATTCTATTCAATGTGACAGTTGAGGGTGCGGAATGTGGGTTGTAATCGGGGAGCCGTCTGCTTTGATTGTTTGATTCAAGCGCAAGAAGACAAACGGGGCGTCGTACCCAGTCAAACTAATTCCTGGTACGCGCCTTGCAGTAGCAATGCGTTGTGCCAGCTGTTGTGTGACAATTAATGTGTCGGCTGTGTCGTTGAGGGTCGAACTCAAATTATTAAAAGCTTCTGCTGTATAAGGTTCGGCTTCCTCGAAAACTAAGCCACTTGGTAAAGGCAATCTGGTATAGCCATAGTTGAAATCACTTGTTGGCTGGGCGAAGTTTAGTATCTTACCATTTTCAATCTGAAATTCAAACGATGGAATATGAATGTACCCCCGGTATTCTTGACTCGTTTTAAATTCCTCCCAGGAACTATCAGTAAACGAATCTGGAGGCGATAAAGGGTTAGCGATCGCATTGATATTATTACATACTATCGCGGCACTATCGGGCGTTCCAATTGAGGCAGCAATCAGATCCGCATTGCACTGGGCTACATCAATAGGAGCAAGGTATTGAACTACCTTAATGTCGGGGGTTGTATATCTTCCTGTAACCGTGGTAGTCGCCGTATTTTCGAGTGACTTCATAGCATCCTATAAACAATTTTTCACCGACTAACCAGGCTATAATATCAGTTTTTTGTGGCACTAAAGATTAACTCCAGTCTTCTTCTTCTTTTTTGTTTGAGCGCACTTGGTAAATTCGAGTGCTTGCATGAAGTTGGCGCGTTTTTTGGTATAATTCTGCTTCGTTTAATTGCCATTTTTGCAGCAGTTTTTCTAAGTCTGCTTGAATGTCTCTAGCGCCGGGAAAGCCGTTATAACGTATTTTTAACCGCGCTAATTCGGCTAGGTTATAATCGGTTAAGCCTTCTTCGATCAGTTTGTTAAGTACTTCGCGATCGCGGCTATAAAGTGGATGTTGTTGGTCGCTCATTGCTCATTGCTAATTGCTAATTGCTAATTGCTAATTGCTAATTGCTAATTGATTTCCTAATTACCAATTACCTATTACCCATTTAACACTTTTTCCAGGATTACATACATGTCTTGGGCGAATTTTTTCGGATTCCACAAGGGGGATAATGTTTCTGGTTGTTTGGATTCTACTAGCTGCTGTTGGATTTTTTGTCTTAATTCGCTGTCTTTACCTAGTTTAACTCCCCAGTCTACGTACTCCTCCCAACTGTTAGCAATTCCGGCTGAAATACCCAGGGTTTGTAAGAAAGAATACCCCATGCGCGAAAGATATTGCTCTCCGCTTCTCGTGACGACTGGGAGATTAAACCACAATGCTTCTAAATTGTGCGTTCCTCCATTATAAGGATAAGAATCTAGTAAAATATCGGCGATTATATAGTTTCTGCGATGCTCTTCTTCGGTTTTTGTTACTGAGCTATATTTAATTCTGTGTAACCCGACTCCGATGGCTTCGCATTCTTTTTTATAGGCTGCTTGAATTATTTCTATATCCGCTGTATGACCTTTATAAATTAATACGCTATCCGGAACTTGTTTGAGGATTTGCACCTGCGATTTTATCAAGTCTGCATTTAGTTTATAAGCGGGAGATACGCAGAGATAAACAATTTGATCTTCTGCTATTCTTAATCCTCTTCTAGCATTTTTTCTATCTACTGGTAAGCAGTTAAATCCCCCTACGGCGACGAAGGAATCTGGCATCCTAATTAACTGTTCGCGGTAGTATTGTTCGACGCCTTCTGGTTGGGTGTGCGGATCGCCAAGAAAGTAATTTTTCTCTGAGGTAAACGGTGGTTCAAATCCTAGCCAAGATAAGCATAGCCGTGCAGGTTGTTGATGGATAATATCGACTTGCAGGGGAATGGTGATTGAGTCTAATTCAATCAGTACATCCAATTCATCTTGCAATATTTGCTCGACGATTTCTTTTCCGTCTGCGTTTCCATTGTTGAATTTACTCGGTTTGTAAAACTTTGTTGCTACCTTTTCTAATAGCTTGGTGCGGTCGTCGGGTTGATATTGGCTGGTAGAATACAAATATAAATGGGGCGTCAGTTTGGATAGTTCTTGGATAATATCGCCACTACACCAACTGACAGAATGTCTGCGAAAATGAGCGGAAAGAATGCCTATTTTTAACTGACCTTGCCCAGGATTTTGGGGTAGGTTAATAGGTGAGTAGGCTTTAGCAATCAGTTTTGCATATTGCTCGCCAATAAATTTGGCAAGTTTACTATTTGCGGCTATATCATCGCGCAAGTAGTTAAGGTTAAATAATAAATGGGCATAGAGGCTGGTTATTTCTGTTTCGCTTAATTCGGTGTGATAAATCAGGGATTCTATTTCTAAAAATTTCTCTTGGGCAATTTGATGCAAGCCGGATTTGAGATAAACGTTGATATATGTGGTGGTAGCAACGAGTTTGCCTTTTTGGCTACAATTTTGTAGATGGGTTTCGGCAGCTTTTCTTAAATGGGCTAAAGAATTATGGCTGACGAGTATAATCGAGTTATTAATTAATTCAGAGATGCCGAGATCGGCGGCTAAAAGGTTGGGGTTGATTTGTAATGCTTTTTGAAAGTTATTGAAGGCGGCGTCGAACTGATTGATGTTGCGTCGATCTGATTGTTTAAATTGTCGATACAGTGCAACGCCCATGTTGCTATAAGCTTCTGCATTGTTGGGTTGCAATTCCAACACTTTTTGGAAAGCGGCGATCGCTTGATATATTTTCCCTTGTTGTAACAATGCGGTGCCGAAGTTAAAATGGGCTTCGACAGCATTGGGTTGGATTTGAATTACTTTTTGATATTGCGCGATCGCATCATCATATTTTTCTCGTCCGATCAGCAGGTTTCCTAATTTGGCGTAAGCTTCTATCGAGTCGGGTTTTAATTCTAATGCTTTGTTAAATTGCGCGATCGCATCATCTATTCTGCCTTCTTTTTGCAGCAGGGTTCCCAAGTTAATATACCCCAAAGCAAAATCCGGTTTGATTTGAATCGCCCGTTGGTAGTTATCTATCGCTTCGGCAAATTTTCCCTGTTGCGCGCACATCGATCCTCGATCGTTGATCGCTTCGGCGCTAAACTGTTGTGGATTGCATTCTGCGGCTTTTTGCCAACAGGCGATCGCTTCTTCAACTCGCTTGATTTTGTTTAAGGCGTTTCCCAAGTTCCAGTGTACTGCGCCTATGCTGGGTTTGATTGCGATCGCTTTTTGGAAATAAGGGATGGCTTTTTCCATCTGTCCTTGCATTCCCAGCATACTTCCCAAGTTGGCATATGCTTCGGCAAATTGCGGATCGATTTCTACTGCTTTGGTGTATGCTCTAATTGCTTCGTCAATTTTGCCCCCAGCTTGCAAGGCGTTGCCCAAATTTTTGTAGGCTGCGGCTAAATTTGGTTGCAATTTTATCGCATTTTGGCACGCTGCGATCGCTTCTGCCATTTTGCCCTGCATTACATATATTTCCCCAATTTGGCTGTATGCTAAGGCGTTGTTTGGTTCGATTTTTAGTGCTTGTTGGTAATTGGCGATCGCTTCATCCAATCTACCTTGTTCTTTCAGGGTGTTACCTGCATCGATGTATGTTTTAGCCGGGGAATTCATCTGCTGTCTTGGGTGCTGTCAATTTGGCGTTGGTGTCTAGTTTACCTTACTATGGTTCGCTAGCGATCGCTGCGTTGATTTCTTTTTTTAATCTACCGCCAAGACGCCAAGATCGCCAACAAGAGGAAGTAGATAGAGGTTGTTTGCTGGCGCATTTGATATTGCCTCCATTACCAATTACCGATTACCAATTACCCATTACCTGTTTTACAATATCATTGCTGCGACAACAAAGGTGATTAGAATTGCGTTATAGATAGCATGATCGGCTGTGCTTGCTTCTACTCCTGCTTCTTGAGCCATTTTTTCATCGTTGGTTTGTTTTAAGTTCTTGTCGTGGATGTATTTATAACGACAAGCAAATAAAAACCCTGGGAGAATCAGTACAAATCCGGCGAAGATGGGAATTCCTACTAGAATGTGGACTAAGCCAAATTGAGTTGAACGTATTAATATTTGCTTCCAGGTGTTCGCCCCTTGGCGAAATATTTTTTCTTCAAAGTTTGCCCAAAATGGGACAAGTAACATTAAAAGTGCCCAAATTCCACCCGTTATAATCAACGCATAGTCAATGTTAACTTTTAGGGATTTTTGCTCTTGGGTAACTTCTTTTACTGGTTGAACTTTGGTCGGTTTTTCTGAAGGTGGTAGGCTTTTTGGTGCGATCGCTGCTGGCGGCTTTTTTTCTAAGGGCGGCGCTGTTTTTGGTGGCTCTATCTCTTGGGATGGTTTAATTTTCTGGACTGTGGTTATTGGTTGAAATACTAAATTACCTGAATTACCAAAAACTGTGCTTGCCCATCCCCATCGCATAAATGGCGGAACTACAGCAGCTACTCCTACAAATGTACTGAGGGTAACAATCAAAATTAAAAATGCTCGAATGTAAGTTATAATTCCCCTTTTATAAATTCGCCAAACAAACTTTAAGTTAGTTCTGTTTAGCCATAGTTCCCAAATAAATAGGCAAAGAATTCCCGCAGAAAAGACTACAGACAATGTTTCTTGCAAGACCATCATCCCAGCCCCTTTGGCATATGTATTTACGATCATAATAGCCAAAATTCCAATCAAAAGGTACCTGAGAGAATATAGAATTGTCTTCAAGTCCCGCCAGAGGTTTTTTCTTTTTGTTGGCTCGGCAATGTGGTTGAAAAATTTGCCGCTTATGATTAAAATAATCAGTTTGTACAAAGCAGGAGCGGGGTAGTTTGGTTGCAGCGACAATGCTTTTTCAAAGCAAGCGATCGCTTCCTCATATCGCCTGAACTTCGCCAGCATATAACCCCGCCCATACCAAGCTTGAGGATGCCAAAATTCCTGAGAATTGGGTTTAATTTCTAATGCCTTTTGAAAACAATCAAGTGCTAGTTCGTGCTTGCCTAACCGAAATAAAGAAAGGCCACGATTATACCACGCTCTAGCATAATCTGGTTGAATTTCCAACGCTTTTTCAAAGCAAGTTAATGCTTCTTGACGACGATTGGATAGTAAACCGCGAACGTTCCAAGCTTCGTGGCTATCGGGTTTAAGTTCTAAAGCTTTATCGCAGCTAGATAATGCTTGTTTGTGGCGGTTTAATCTGGTGAGAATGTAAGCGCGATCGCACCAAGCTTTATAATAATCGGGATTAATTTTAATCGCTTTGTCGCAATAAGTTAAACCTTCTTTGTGACGACCTAAAATACTCAAACAATAGCCTTTTTCGCTCAAAGCTTGGTAGCAGTCTGGTTTCCAATCAATCGCTTTATCGTAAGCGGCGATCGCATCTTGATAGCGGCCTAAATTAAACCAAGCAACGCCCTGATGATACCAAACTTCAAAAGCATCGGGAACGAATTCTAAAGAACGATCGTACAATGCGATCGCTAACTGATAATTTCCCGAACTAGCCAAGTGTAAACCCTCGTGAAACAGCAACAGGGCTTTCAAAGCAACGGGGAGGTTTTCATCGCTAAGTTGCGCTTGGCGTTGTTCTGGAGTCAGACGAGAATAGGAAAATTCGGAAAAATCTTGATTTTGGCTCATGGCAAGGGGCAGTCAAATAGTAGACTAACTTAGGCAGCGTAGGATGAACGGCAACCTTTCGCCATCGTAGCCTATAGACCGAGGTTGTACCGCAACAGGAGTGTTTAAATGAGCGCAGAAGTAAACCCCACCACATTGATGAAGCAACAAGTTGGCAAAGCCGCGAGCGATCGCGTGCAATCTGGTTCTATAGTGGGGCTAGGAACCGGGTCAACTACAGCCTATGCGATTCAGTACATAGGAGAACGCCTCAAATCTGGGGAATTAAAAGACATTGTAGGCATTCCGACATCGTTTCAAGCAGAAGTTTTGGCAAGACAATACGGCATTCCTTTAACGACTCTCGATGTCGTTGACCATATCGATATTGCCATCGATGGTGCCGATGAAGTAGACCCCCATCTTAATTTAGTCAAAGGTGGCGGCGCCGCCCACACCCGCGAAAAAATAGTCGATTGTTTGGCAGAACAGTTTATCGTTGTTGTAGATAGCTCTAAATTGGTAGACAAACTCGGCTCGGTTTTTGCCATTCCCATCGAAGTTTTACCATTAGCTTATGCACCCGTTATGCGTGCCGTTGAAAAATTAGGCGGCAAACCAGAATTGCGAATGGGTGTGAAAAAAGCTGGCCCAGTAATTACCGATCAAGGCAATATGGTAATCGATGCCAAATTTGACAATATCGGCGACCCCGCTGGGTTAGAAAAAACCTTGAATAACATTCCCGGCGTATTAGAAAACGGCTTGTTTGTAGGCGTTACCAACTTAGTTTTAGTTGGCGAAGTCATAGATGGAAAACCCAACGTGCGCGAGATTTCTTGAACAGTTGACAGTTGACAGTTGACAGTTGACAGTTGACAGTTGACAGTTGATAGTTGATAGTTGACAGTTGATAGTTGATAGTTGATAGTTGACAGTTGATAGTTGACAGTTGATAGTTGATAGTTGACAGTTGACAGTTGACAGGTAAGTTTTTCTATCTTATTCCTCAACCCCTTCTCCTTTGGTGGGAGAAGGGGAGTTACAACAGTGAGAACTCAATGAATAAAGGTTGTAGGTTGGGTTTCGTTCCTCAACCCAACTTATAGCGGCTTGCAACCCTTGTGAGGTACACCTTCGTTTGTGTAGCGGCAGTATTAATGCTGCCGCTACACAAACGAAGCAAAAATGCTGTACCTCATACGGCTGCAATCCGCTGTATTAGCTTACTCAGATCTTGCACCGTGGCTCAAAACCGGGTTTCTTGCAAATAGCTAAACTTGAAAGCCTAGATTTTTCGTTAAGAAACCCGGTTTTTCAAGGCTTGTTGAGAATGGTGCAAGATGTGAGCTTAGATAGTTGGGTTTCGCTTGGCTTAAACCAATCTAGCACCATCTCTACTAAAATCAACCCGCCCCCACCGCGATAACGCAGCACGCGAACGCGATATGAAAAAGCCAATCGTTTTCAGTTTTGCAACCAGGGATATGCCTCCGGCACGCTGCGCGAACAACGAAGAAACCGGGTTTCTGGCAGTTGTTAAAATCCTGTGGCGGTGAAACCAGCCCAATAATAAGGATTGGCAAAAGGATAGGGACGGCGTAAGCGAACTTTCTTAATCGCATCTTCAATCGCTACTGCAACTAGCTTGCGTTCCTTTTTAGGGGTTCTGGTGAGTATTTGGTCAATTTTAGGTTTAAGTTGATTGAGGATAATTTCGCAGTCGCTGCTGGTGAGATCCCTTAACCATATTTGGGCGTCTTTGAGAGCGATCGCAATATCTCCGGCTTCTAGTTGGTGATGTTTTCTGATATTTTCATAGAATCGACCCAGCAACAAGGTTGTTGCTAAATCTTCAACGCGCCAAAGACTGCTGACGACGCTGGGACTACCTGCGTAGAGGAAGCTGCTAGACCAATTAATATATTCATCGTCTCGCATGGGGTCGATTGTACCCGTTTCGCAGGCAGAAAGGGTAACCAGGCGACATCGTTCTAAGTTTAATCGAAAAATTTCGCCTAAGTTGAGGCGGATATTTTGGGCTAATATTAGTGCGGAATCTAAAGGCAAGTTGGGATTAAATTCGCCGTGACAGCAGAAGTGAATGCAATGTGCTTCTAACAAATTTCCATCAACTTTTCTAGCGGCTTCCTCTGCATCGTGTTGCATCAAAACTTCGGCGGAGGGGAAGAACGAGCAGATATTCGCTACTTCTAAGTTAGTGTAAACGAGATCGTTGGTTGGATCTTGAACCGCAAATAGATGACTAAAACTATACCGTTGCTGATTTTGGCTCAATTGCCATAATTGACAGCTGGGTGCATATCCCACGCCGCGGGGAAATCGATCCAAAAGGCATTTATTTGATTGATGCTTGAGGGGCAATGCATGAAGCGGGAATAAATGCAAGCAGCGATGGGGGATGAGAATTAAGCGATCGCATCCCGATGGTATCTGCGCCAATATCTCATCAATCTGCAATATTTGGGATAATTGTCGCAAAACCTGGCCTAAATCTTCGTTTTGCTTGTAGGAAGCCAAATCTATTAAAGCTTTCAAGTTTTGGGGCTGGGAATGGCAGACTGTGGGGTGAGAAGAGCGATCGCTTACCACAAATGTGACAATTTTATCTTCAGCAAGATACCACTGAATAATCGCCGTTTCTTTATCTGCGAGGGCTTGAATATTGTTAAAAGAAATCGGTTCAACCTGTTGGATAGACTTAAAACGAGGATCTAACTGGTTAATTTCTTCAAGCAAGTTATCCCATTGCTGTTGTAAGTAATTTAACTCTTGCTGAATAATCAATTTTGTGGTGCGATTTTCTAGCTGAGATTTCCCATCTTTATAAGCTTCTAATTGGCGTTGTTTAGCTGGTATTTGCCGTCGCAATTGGTCGAGTAAGTAACAAGTTTTTTGATAGTGGTTTTGGTTGGTATAAAAGTGCCGCTGCGGGTAAAGATTTTTACGCACCAGGAGTTCCACCAAATGGCGCGCTTTGCTGCGTTCGACGAATTCCAAAGCGCGATCATAATATTCCGGCTGTTGTTTCCCTAATTCTAAACAAACTTCCACGATGCAGGCATAGATTTTATTATATTCAGCCGCTTCTCCAGAAGCGATTTCACTGCGGAGAGATTCTAGAGTATCAATAGCAATTTCTATAACTGTAAAAGCATCAGTTAACTGACCTGCATCTCGATAGGCAAGACCGAGGAAAAATTGCGTTTCAATTTGACTGGTGGGAAAAGCTTCGCGGGTGCGGACTTGCAACGCCGCTTGATAATGGTGAATTGCCTGGGGCAAATTTTCTGATTTTATGCCGTCGCGGGAACGATAGATATGACCGAGATGATTGTGAATCTCTGCCCAGATTTCCGGAAAACTTAGCTGCGTAAACACAGAAGCAGAGATTTCGTAGCCAGCAATAGCAATCTCTAAATTATGCCCGCGATTTCCCATCGGGAATTCTGCCAGCAACTGGCTCAAGTTATAGATATCCAGTGCCAGAGCTTGTGCTAATTCCGGCTCTAATTCGGATAAACTTTCTGTAGCAAAACTTCGTAACTCGCGAGCCAGATTTTGATCCAAAAGATTGAGGTTAGAACTTAGTAGAGAGTCCGCCTTTTGCCAATTACCGTTGCTGTCATGAATAGTCCCCAATAGCTGCATCAAAAAATCAAAATACTCTTGTTGGGTAACCTGACTAGAAGAATGACCAGAAACGCCCAGCAAACTGCCTGCGATATTCATTAAACGATTCGCCCGCGTTGGATCGCCCCCTTTTGTCAGATCCGATGCTATTTTGAGCATTGTTTGCACTAAACCAGCATCGACTAAATCGCGGTTTGTACGTAAAATCTCTGGTTCTTCGCTAGTGACAGAGGTAAGTAACCGCTCTATAAGAACTTGGTAAGCTTCTTGGCGTGGTGAGTTCATGGGGTGGACAGGGTGAGATGCGATCGCAGATCTACATGTAGCAGATTTTAGTATTGACAGACATATTCCCTTGATTCTCCATAAGTCGATCTCAGCGATTTGTGAGGGTAATTGGTTGAGCGATCGCAATTGGCAATCATAATTGTAAATGTTTGACAGGCAGAAGCTGGCATCTGATTTTACCCGTATGTAGGGGCGAAGCAAGAGGGCGACTATTAACGA
>CAYXCW010000152.1:0-7389 GCA_964463555.1 uncultured bacterium | reverse complement strand
GCTAAAATCTCTCTAAATTCAAGCATAAATTTGGGATTAATTGTCGCAGGTGGCATCTGATTTTACCCGTATGTAGGGGCGAAGCAAGAGGGCGACTATTAACGAGCTACAACAATAATTTATTTATCCTCTTGCTTCGCCCTTGCCGCGAGCGCAGCTAAAATCTCTCTAAATTCAAGCATAAATTTGGGATTAATTGTCGCAGGTGGCAGGGCGAAGCAAAAGGGTACATATATTTTTTGTAAATTGGATAAATTGTCGCCCTTTTGCTTCGCCCCTACACGATCTATAAAATTTATTTGGTTTTTGATGTTTTTACAGGATTTTCTGCATCTTCTTCCCATTTAAGCGGATTTTCTAAAATGTATTTCCTGATATTTTCGTATGCTTTTTCATTTCTAATAATTTCCTCATGATAACCTCGTTGCCAAATTGTTAACTTATTTTGAGCAAAGCGATTAATTCTACGCTTTGATACTGACTTAAAATTTTGAATAATGGCTCCTAACGAACCCGATTGGGTTCCCCTTGGTAGTGATGCATTATTAACTTGTGATTCTTCAACACCCAAATTGATTTGCCGCTCTTGAATAACAATAATCCCATGTACGTGGTTTGGCATTAGTACAAAAGCATCCAATTCTATAAAGGGAAAATGCTGGGTTAATCTATTCCAAACTGCTACAACAGTTTCACCCATTAAATTTGGTTGCATGACGCCGTTAACAATTTCACCAAACAAACATTGTCTTTGGTAACAACAAATAGTTACATAATAAAATCCTGCCTGCCGATAATCATATCCTTGGAGGCGAATTGAGCTACGATGGTGTTTTTTAGGATCGTAGTTCATAGCTTGATCTCAAGTTAAAATCGTCCCACCCATCAACCTTTCATAACGATAGTTTAACTCAGCCTTTAACAAAGGCCATCGATTCAAAGTTTCATCTCTTTCAATCACCTTTTCAGCCGCATCGCGCGCCAAAATCAAAACATCCTGATCTTCCACCAAACTAGCCAAAGCAAAATCAGCCATCCCCGCTTGACGAGTCCCCAAAACTTCACCGGGACCGCGCAAACGCATATCCATTTCCGCAATAAAAAAGCCATCTTGCGACTGTTCCAAAACATTCAACCTTTGGCGCGCATCAGCATTTGTAGAACTGCTCATTAATAAACAATAAGACTTCTCCGCCCCCCGACCAACGCGCCCCCGCAATTGATGCAATTGAGATAAACCAAAACGTTCCGCATGTTCGATTAACATTACCGTCGCATTCGGCACATCCACGCCCACTTCTACCACCGTAGTCGAAACCAAAATTTGGGTTTCATTATCCCGAAATTTATTAATCGCTTCGTCTTTTTCCGCCGAACTCATGCGACCGTGAAGCAATCCTACTTTAAATTCGGTAAAAACAGCTTCTGAAAGTTTCTGATGTTCTTCAATTGCCGAACGTAAATCTAACTTTTCCGATTCTTCTACCAAGGGTAAAACAATATAAACTTGTCGCCCTTGGGCTATTTCTCGGCGCATCAAATCGTATGCTTGGGTGCGTTCTTTACCCGATAATACGGTGGTTTGAATTGCTTGTCTTCCCGGTGGCAATTCATCAATTTGACTCACATCTAAATCCCCGTGAATTGTTAGCGCTAAGGTACGGGGAATCGGCGTTGCGGTCATGGTTAATACGTGGGGTTGTTCGCCTTTTTGCTGCAAGCGCGCCCGCTGATGTACCCCAAAACGATGCTGTTCGTCTATTACTACTAAACCCAAACTATGAAAATTTACCGGATCTTGAATTAAGGCGTGAGTGCCGACTAATAAAGGCAATTCACCTGTTTCTAAGTGGGCGTGAATTTGGCGGCGTTTGGCTGCTTTAGTCGAACCTGTAAGCAGTTCTACTGGCAAATGCAGCAAGTTAAACCAACTAACTAATTTGCGGTAATGTTGTTCTGCCAATACTTCTGTAGGTGCCATTAATGCGGCTTGATAACCAGATTGAATTGCCGCCAGAATGGCAATAACCGCAACGACGGTTTTACCCGAACCTACATCCCCTTGGACTAATCGATTCATGGGGGCGGTTTTTTCTAAATCGCTGAGGATATCGTTGACTACTCGCTGTTGGGCGTTGGTTAATTTAAAGGGCAGAATTTGATAAAATTGTTCGATTAATTGACCTGTAGGTGCTAAAACTGCCCCCGTTTGTCTGCGGCGTAAAGTTTGACGGCGTTGGAGAAATCCTAATTGTAAGTAGAAGAATTCATCGAAGACTAAACGATGGCGGGCGACTTGTTTGGTGGCGGTGTCGGCGGGAAAATGGATGTTAGCGATCGCATCGGATAATCCCATTAAACCATAGCGATCGCGCAACGCTTTCGGCAAAGGATCTTCGAGTTGCGTTGCTGCGGGTAACGCCGCCATCGCCACCCGTCGCATCAAATCCGCAGGCACTCCCTCGGTTAAAGGATACACCGGCACGACGCGACCAATTCCGTGCGAATCGATTGTATCTTCTTCATCTCCCAATACTTCTATTTCTGGGTTATCGATTGAGATGCCATACTTATTTTTCTTCACCAAACCCGAAGCCGCAACGATTGTCCCTTCTTGATAGCGATTTTTCATTCCTTCTTGCCAAGGGCGGTTGCTGTAGCGCGTGCCAGCATAAAATCGATTCAGCTTAATTTGCCCGGTTTTATCCTTCAATAACAGTTCAAAAATTGTTAATTTCTTATTCTTTGGGCTAGTAAAACAGTTACACCGCTTTACAGTTCCCACTAAAGTAACAGTTTCCCCTTCGATTAATTGTGCAATATCTACCTGACGTGCATAATCAATGTAATCGCGGGGATAGTAAAACAAAACGTCGCGGACTGTATATAAACCCAGCCTTTGGGCTAAATATTCTCCCCGACGCCCAATCCCTGGCAAACTTCCCAAAGATTGGTCGAGTAAAATGGTTTGGTTCGATCGATCTACAGGGGTGGTGCGGGGTAATTGGTAATTGGGGGATTCTAAAGAAATATTCGCCGCTTCTGCCTCTTTTCCCGGCTGCATTTGAGTCAGAAACCGACCTGCTTCTGCTACGAGTTGCTGTCGTTCTTCTAGGCTCAATTGAGGATAGTTAGCAAACCTCGATGCCATTTCTTGCCATTGGCGTCTTTCTCCGAGGTTACTATTAGCAGGGTGCTGACCGAAACTGAGGCAGAGAAATTCGCTAAAGCGATATTGTCTGCCGACCAAATCTGTAAAACCCCGTTCGGCTTCTACTATTAAAGCTTTGTGCAATCTTTCCCAATCTAATTGGTTAGAATTCATAGGTAATAGGTAATAGGTAATGGGTAATGGGTAATGGGTAATGGGTAATGGGTAATGGGTAATGGAATTATTCCTTTCTCCTATCACCAATTACCAATTACCTATTACCTATTAGCAATAACAAATAACTAATCCTCATACCAACTGGCACGCCATGCTGATTCGGCTTCGGCTACGGCACGTTCCCGCTGTTTCTTTTGATACTCGCGGTCGATACCGCTTAACCGGGCTACTAGATGGCGAATTTGGTGACGATAAGCCATTACAGTTGGATCGGCTAATTCAATTTCTGATAACCGCAGGTGAATGGCATAGACGTGAGTCACGGTGGAGGTTTGCAGCTCGTCGTCGTCTTCGGCTTCAATTACCAAGTTTAACAGGTTGGGCGGGCTAGCAACGCTCTCGGCGGCGGCTTCTACTTTAGCGGCTGCTTCTAGAATTGGTTCGGGTATTTTTTTCGGTAAGATTTCTGCTTGCTGTAATAAACGGTTGCTATCGCGGGAGGCTCGTTGTAGGGTTTTAGCGATCGCTATTTCCAATTTTTCCAGCCAAGCGGCTAAGTCTTCCGGCTCTAGTTTTGCTGCTTCTGTATCTAACTTTACTTCCTCTTCCGTATTATCCCGGTTATCGCGATCGCCGGATGTCTCGGTCAATATACTGCTGGGGAACTTTAATTGAGAGACTAAACGTTGTTTCGCCATTGCAGCGATTTGGCGCAAGGATTGTTGCAATTGTTGCCGCTGGCTAAAGGATAAACTGAGGAATTCGTTGGGATAGCCTTGGGTGCAGAGGTGGTAGCTTGCCAAGACTAATTGATGGCGCACTGCCTGTCCCAAGGCGTCGAGATATCCGGCGTAACTATTGTAGAGTTCGGATGCGATCGCGCTGGTCGCTTCCTCCAATGCTGACAAATCCCGCGCTATGCGCTCAACTGCTCCAGCCATAACGGTACAACTGCAACCGCAGGATAAAATTCCTGTTTTCTAGGGTAGCTGAGAGATGGCGCCTGGATGCATCAAAAGCAAAATTGATTTTTTTCACCCATGCCAAGGAGAGAAGGGGAAAAGGGGAAAGGGGCAAGGGGGGAAAGGGGTAAGTGTTTGTTTATCGTGCCCCCATTTCCCATTTCCCCATTTCCCCTTTTTCCCCTTAACCTATCTATTAGCTGCTACCCATTTGCGCTGCAACTTCTTCAGCAAAGTTGCTTTCTTTCTTCTCAATCCCTTCGCCCAGGACGAAGCGAACGAACCGACGGACTTGGATATTTTCACCAATTTGACCGACAGTCTGCTTGACCAACTCTTCCACGCTAATATTTTGATCGCGGATATAAGGTTGATCCATCAAAGACATTTCTTTCAGGCGTTTTTCAATCCGTCCCTGAACGATTTTTTCTTTGACATTGTCTGGCTTATTCCCCAAGTCATCGCGTCCCATTTCGATTTCTTTTTCTTTGGCGACGACTTCGGGGGGGATGTCGGCGACTCTAACGTACTCAACGTTGGGACAAGCTGCTACTTGCATCGCAATATTCCGCACCAAAGCTTGGAACTCATCGCGACGCGCCACAAAGTCGGTTTCGCAGTTCACTTCTACCAGTACGCCGACTCTACCGCCGGTATGGATGTAGCTGCCTACTAGACCTTCTGCGGCTACCCGGTCTGCTTTTTTATCCGCCGAGGTGATACCTTTTTTCCGCAGCCATTCCATAGCCTTGGTGATATCACCGTCGCTTTCTGCCAGCGCTTTTTTGCAATCCATCATGCCAGCGCCGGTTTTTTTCCGCAGTTCTTGGACTGTTTTTGCCGATATTTCCGCCATCTTGTGTGATTCCTACCTAACTACTGTTTCCCGAAGCCGATTATTCTTCGTCTTCGTCCTCATCATCAGTATCCACAAAATCGCTCTCGTCGTATTCGTATTCTTCTTCTGCGCCTTCGTAATCTTCGTAATCTTCTTCCACTTCACCAGCGACTTGACCGTGACGCCCTTCATAAATAGCGTCTGCCAATTTGCCTACGATCAGTTTAATTGACCGAATCGCGTCATCGTTAGCAGGAATAGGAATATCCACCACATCGGGGTCGCAGTTGGTATCCAACAAGGAGACGATGGGAATAGACAGCTTTTGGCATTCTTGGACAGCATTATATTCCCGTCGCTGATCGACGATCAGTACGATATCGGGAACTTTCCGCATCAGTTTAATGCCGCCCAGGTATTTTTGCAGCTTTTCCAACTCGCGGCGCAGTACGGCGGCTTCTTTTTTGGGTAACAAATCGAGGGCGCCGCTTTCTTGACGGCGTTCCAAGTCTTTCAAACGCTCTACCCGGGTTTTAATTGTTGCCCAGTTGGTGAGCATTCCACCCAACCAGCGTTGGTTGACAAAGTAAGCGCCGCAACGCTGCGCTTCTTGGGCGATAATGCCCGCTGCTTGACGTTTGGTGCCGATAAACAAGAATTTTTTCCCTTGTTCGGCAGCACTCCGCATGTAGCTGTAGGCATCTTCCATCAGCTGCGCCGTCTGCACGAGGTCGATAATGTGAACCCCGTTGCGCGACGTGTAGATATAAGGAGACATTTTGGGGTTCCAACGGCGGGTTTGGTGCCCAAAATGAACCCCTGACTCCATCATTTGAGCCAAAGAAACTACTGGCATTTGATTTTTACTCCTGATTCGGGTTAATCCTCCATCCAGAGGGATCTCGCGAGGGTGAATTTCCCCGGAAACACCCGAAGCCCTGGATGTGCGATTTTTGACGACAATCTTTAAGCTAGCACAATTGTGTTGCTATTTGAAAATGTTGATAGGGAAAGGGGGAAAGGGGGAAAAGGGGGAAAGGGGAAAGGGGAAAGGGCAAAAGGGAAAAGCTAAAGCATGAGATATATTGTCAAAGTCGATTCCCACAGACGCACTTTTACCAAATATCTATTCCTCGCTGCCCATGTTGCCCTTTTTCCCCCTTTCCCCCTTTCCCCTTTTTCCCCTTTTCCCCGTGATTGCTGTGTCCCGCTTTACGTTGGTAGCCTTAATAGCCGAATAATTATTCCACGGTAATTTCGTGGGTACGGTTCAGCTGGGTGGCTTCCTTGGTGGCAGAATTGTAAGCCCAAGCTTTGAGAACTGATTGACCTGCGGGTAAGGCAGAAGCATTAACAGTAGCGTTCCAACCAGAGTTTTGATATGCAGGATTTTTCAAGGTTTTGGCAACATCTGGTCTAGCTAAATTTACCGGAGCAACTGCGACGACGGTTTTATTGTCTGCCAAGGTAATAATTACCCGATCTGCTATTTTGCCGCCGCCAGGTAAAACCGCCCATCCAGCCATTTTTATGGTAGCTGTTCGATCTACTTTGTGTTTGTTGGTGGCTGTGTCATTTACTGTGTCAAAAAAACCTGTTTGGGTTTGGCCTGATGGGGTTTTAAATTTTACTTCGCTGACATCTTTAACCCCAGGAATGGCGGTGCTAGTTGTGGGATTTGCTTTTTGCTCGGAAGCTGAAACTGGCGTTGCCGCCGGGGAGGAATTTGCTTGTGTTGATGCATCTCCCCCAGTTTGAGAACCGTTTGAGCAAGCAGCTAATGAAACGGTGAGGATTGAGAGCAAAAACAAATTTTTGGTGCGGTTAAACATAATTCCCCTGGAGATAACTAAATTCAGGACTGAGCAAGGTCGCTGCAACAGAGTACCGTAAATCTAGGTGACGGTCAACGGTATGGGGCTAAGGGGGAGCTTTTGGAGCTGGAGAAGCTTTTGGAGCTGGGGAGAGTTTAGAGGTTCATTGATTTGTTTAAGAGACTGGTTTATCTAACTTAGAGACTGGTTTATCTAGCGCAGAAACTCGTTTATCTGTCTGAGAAACTGGTTCATCTATCTCAGAGACTCGTTTATCTATCTCAGAGACTCGTTTATCTATCTCAGAGACTCGTTCATCTGTCTCAGAGACTCGTTCATCTGTCTCAGAGACTCGTTCATCTATCTCAGAGACTCGTTTATCTGTCTGAGAAACTCGTTCATCTGTCTCAGAGACTCGTTCATCTGTCTCAGAGACTCGTTCATCTG
>CAYXCW010000151.1:0-17461 GCA_964463555.1 uncultured bacterium | reverse complement strand
ACCCCCCGTGGTTGCCCGATAATTGTAGGGGCAAACCCCCCGTGGTTGCCCGATAGTTGTAGGGGCAAACCCCCCGTGGTTGCCCGATAATTGTAGGGGCAAACCCCCCGTGGTTGCCCGGTGGTTGCGCGGTGTGTCCCTACCTTGATGGTTATACCTGACCATACATCACGCCGGGGCGGGCACGGGGGCACCGCCCCTACCAGTTACATGAAAATCATGAAATTACGATTTTGGTGGGATTGCTGATGTGGCAACCCAGGTGCGATCGCCACAATGATTGGTAGGTAACCGGGGCGGGCACGGGGACACCGCCCCTCAAAACACATCAAAATCATGAAATACGATCCTAGTAAGCATCACCGTCGTTCCATTCGCCTCAAAGGATACGATTATTCCCAAGCAGGGGCTTATTTTGTCACTATCTGCATCAATGGAGGTTTGCACACACTAGGTCAAATCAAAAATGGTGAAATATACCCCAGCGAATCAGGGCAGATGGTGCAAACTGTATGGAATGAATTGCCATTCCATTATCCTGGGGTAACCGTGGATGCTTTTGTATTAATGCCCGATCATATTCACGGAATCATTATTTTAACCAACAACACCGTAGGGGCGGTGCCCCCGTGCCCGCCCCCCCCGTGCCCGCCCCCCCCGTGCCCGCCCCCATCCTACAAACCAATGACATTGGGGGATGTGGTTCATCGGTTCAAATCTTTGACCACTACCAAATACAGACAAGGAGTTAATGAATTAGGTTGGACTCGTTTTGAGAAAAGGTTTTGGCAACGAAATTATTTTGAGAAGATCGTTCGTAATCAAAAATCTTTGGATAAAATTCGCGAATACATCCTCAATAATCCTCTAGCGTGGGAATCTAAACCGTTGCATTTGCAAAAATATCACCCTAAACCGGATTTTTAGGGGCAACCACGGGGGGTTTGCCCCTACAATTATCGGGCAACCACGGGGGGTTTGCCCCTACAATTATCGGGCAACCACGGGGGGTTTGCCCCTACATCCATCCCCATTTAACTCATCAAACGCAACGGCGTTCCTTCCGTTACCGCTTTCTCAATATTTGCCGGTGCAACTATCCCATCGCGAGACAAAACTCTCACCTGTCCTCTCCCCTTAACAGCAGTAAATACCGTTCCCGCATTCACCTTTCGCAAATCAACTCCCCCTAACCACAATTGGGCAGTATCACCACTCACTCGCGTCACCACCGCCTGTGCTGTCGAATTGGGAGAACCAATAAAATAGGGAGGTTGCTGCTGATAACTACTCCCCGGTTTCACTTCATAACGGGGCAGTTGATTAAAATTTTGGGGAATTTCTGGCAGAAGCTTCGGAAATATGCGCTCGATATTGCTATCTTCCTGCCAAAGATAGTGAGTCAGTAAATAACTAAATATCCCCGCTTTAAAGCCATTAATATTAATTTCCCTTGCCAGTTGGTTAGGCGCAGTCGCCGCTAACACCACACCTTTAGCAACCCCGGCGCGATAACCCCTGACAAATTGATCTGGCGACATATTTAACCGGGATAACCACTGTTGCTGGTAAGTTTTTTCATTAGCAGAAACTAAGATATTCTTGCCACCATCGCGAGAACGTACCCGTGCTTCTCTGGTAGCGCCACCGGAAAAACAACTATCTAAAACAACGGTGACATTTTCAGTTTTGAGGCCAGACATCAGCAAAAATAAAGTATGGCCCATGATGTCCTGCACTAACCCTCCGACTTCGGGATATCCATCTGGTAAGTTACCATCCACTGGCACAAATGTGCCGTTTAGTCCTTCTTTTCCTGGTTCAACTACAATCGGGTTGGGGTCAAAGATGCGCGAACCATGTCCGGAATAGTGATAAACTACCACATCTCCGGGTTTGGCTTGTTTGATTAAATGTTCTTCAAATGCGGTTAAAATTCCTTGCCTGGTGGCTTGTGCATCGGGTACAACGAGGATATCTTTGGGATTAAATCCAAAGCGATGAATTAGTAAATTTCGTTGCAACTCTACGTCGTTGAGGCATCCTTCCAAAGGTTGCCTTCGATATTGATTGATTCCTACCAGTAACGCCAGTTTGCGGGGGGTACTTTGGGCAAGCACTTGACCGTAGCGTTGAGCTTGCTGTTGGAATAATAGCTGGTCGATGCCGATGGTTGCGAGTGCTGAACTGGCAAATTGCAAAAACTGACGACGAGTAGTGCGGTTCATAAGTAACTAATTGGACGATTCGGGGTTAGTCTTAGAACGCTAAGGATAAATAAGGCTTTAATCCCTCTATCTGGTCAGATTTTTCCCTAATTTACCATATGCATCTTACAGATGGAATATTTGCCTATGTGGGGGTTGCGGTGCGTTACGCTAGCGCTAACGCACCCTACGTTTACTTGCACCAAGCCCAGAAATAATCAGCCCAGAAATAACCAGCCCAGAAATAAATTTCTGGCTGAAAGCTAAAACCCGTTGAAACGGGTTAAAACCTCGATATTAGTTAGCTTTAGCTAACTTAAGCTTTCAGCTCGAAATTTATTTCTGGGCTGTTTATCGCTTAGGTGTAAGATGTAAGTTTAGATTCTTTGCTTAAGTTCTCGCATTTCCAATCCCGCTTACTTCTGGAGTGATTATGTCAAATATTGAAAACTTGGGAGTGACTGTAGAAGATTATTTAGAAGTTTTGGCAGCAGGTATTGATATTTTGGATCTGAAAGATTTAGAAAACCAAGGCATTCCAACTCATTTGGCAGTTAAAGTCATGGAAATTACAGAAAAAGTGGTAAATAAAACTGCCACCGATGCAGAAATTGTCAGAGGTCTGATAATTCTAACGCCATCCCTCAGAGAAGAATTGATAAACTCACAGCCAAATTCTTAATTTTATTCGGATAAACTGGGCAACCAAGGCAGATCGGTAATCCCAGGATCGTAACCTAATTGACTCAACAAAGTGGTTAATTGACCGCGATGATGAGTTTGATGGTTAAACATATGCGTTACCAAAATCCAAGATGGTAAAACGCGAGTTTTACCATCCACATTGCTAGTATATTCAAAATTTTGAGCCAGCCATTCTGGAGAAAGCGTCTTTGACCATTCAATTATTTGAATATCCATCAATTTTCGCTGTTGGCGAAGTTCGTCGAAATTGGAATAGAACTCCTGTCCTATTTTACCTGAAAAAGGTTGTTTGGTGAAGCGTCCCATCCACGCGCGATCGCCAAACAGTATATGCTCTAATATCCCGTGAATTGACTTGAAAAACGCCCCCAGGTTTTCTTTGCGTTTTTCATCTGGTATTTCTGCACAAATGGCATAGAGTTTTTGATTCATCCATTGGTTATACTCTGCCATTGTTTCGTAGTAGCTTGTGTTCATATTAGTCTCGTCGCAACGGCGGAGTAGGTTCTACATTTTTAGTTGGATGCGATCGCTTGATTTTCCACTAAACAACTGCTTCAGTCGCGCACCAAAGCGACGCCAGCGCCGATAGTTCCTGCGGACAACATCCAAAAGAAAGTAGGGTATCCGCAACCTCAGTGGCGATAAGATCGGGCGATAAAACCAGTAATAGGCTTTTTTCAAGTCATCCCACTTCGAGCATTTTTCCTCTTGCAGGAAGTCCGAGATATCTACCACCAGTCCCCTACCTTCGTACATCATCACATTGCGTCCGTGAATGTCATGGGGATACAAACCGCGCTTGCGGGCATAATCTAGTGCTTGGTCGATGTCCTCTATCACCCGCTTTGGTATCCGCTTACCAAGGTGCATACAGTCGTAGAGGGTGACTCCATACAGCCGCTTGAGGATTAAAAACCCATTTTCAGCATAAAAACACTCGGAGAAGGCTGGATGGGAACCCAGGCGGCGATAAACCTCTACCTCTTCCTCAAAGCCTGGACGGGAGGGGGCATAAATTTTTACTACCTGTTCCGGGTAGTCAGGATGATAGACTACCACAGCGTAATTTCCCGCTCCCAGGAGCCGCCAGGGTTCTCCAAGGTGGCGGACTATCACTGGGTCATGAGGATCGACACTTTCGATCCCCAAGCTGGGAAGTAGCTCAGAACGGACGGTTTTGACGAGGCGATTGAGATGCGATCTATCCATAATTCTTCACTTCAAGGGCGTAACGACGATTTCCGACTCAACGGGCGATCGCGTCTGGATTGCAATCCACCAGCAGTATTCGCAGCTATTCCCAGCCTAGAGCAAATTACTTAAGAAATATTACGGCTCCAGCTACCCTCGTCAAATGCTAAACTCCGATACATCAAAGCAACTCTAAACCAAATATAGATTAGGCGAGGGCGGACATTCCCGCACTTGGAAATCTAAACTAGAATGGTATATCTGTTCTAGTGCTGACGAAGAGAACATACAATATTTAAACCTCATACCCTAGAGGCGGATAATGGTTATTGCATCAAACGATACCGCTGGCAAGCAAAAAGCCCTGAACCTGGTACTGAACCAAATTGAAAAGCAATTTGGTAAAGGGTCAATCATGCGCTTGGGAGACGCCACCCGGATGAAGGTGGAAATTATCCCCAGCGGTGCGCTGACTTTAGATATAGCGTTGGGCGGTGGGTTACCCAAAGGGCGGGTAATTGAAATTTATGGTCCGGAAAGTTCCGGGAAAACGACGCTGGCGCTGCACGCGATCGCCGAAATGCAAAAATCGGGCGGCGTGGCAGCATTTGTCGATGCGGAACACGCCCTTGACCCCACCTATGCGGCTGCATTGGGCGTAGATATTGACAATTTGTTCGTCGCTCAACCCGATAACGGCGAAGCAGCTCTAGAAATTGTCGATCAACTGGTACGATCTGCCGCGGTTGACATCGTAGTCATTGACTCGGTGGCGGCGTTAGTCCCCCGCGCTGAAATTGAAGGCGATATGGGCGATGCTCACGTCGGCTTGCAAGCGCGCTTGATGAGCCAAGCTTTGCGTAAGATTACAGGTAACATCGGTAAATCTGGCTGTACGGTCATCTTCCTCAACCAACTGCGCCAAAAAATCGGCGTCACCTATGGCAACCCAGAAACGACGACTGGGGGCAACGCGCTCAAGTTCTACGCTTCGGTGCGCCTCGACATTCGTCGGATTCAAACTTTGAAGAAGGGTAGCGAGGAGTTTGGCAACCGCGTCAAAGTCAAGGTAGCCAAAAATAAAGTCGCCCCCCCATTCCGCGTTGCTGAGTTTGACATTATCTTTGGCAAAGGCGTTTCCCGGATGGGTTGCATTGTCGATATTGCGGAAGAAACCGGCGTGATTACCCGCAAGGGCGCTTGGTACAGCTGCAACGGTGACAATATCGCCCAAGGGCGGGATAACACCATTAAATACATGGAAGAAAAGCCCGACTTTGCCAAGCAAATCGAACAGCAGATTCGCGAGAAATTAGATAAGGGTGCGGTCATTTCCGCCAACTCGGTGACTCATGCTGATGATGATGATGATGAGGAGCTTTTAGAAGAGGAAGAATAGCTTCAAAACTTGAGAACTGTAGGGCTTTTGCCCTACAGTTCTCAAGCGGTTAGTTGTATTTAACTGATTCGCCGGGAAGTCCCCCGCTATAGCCAAGGGGGACATATCGAGCCTACACGAGCGAGTACCCCCGAAGGCTTAGCCGTGGGATGAAACGCGGTCAATTGCGTCCAGTCAATCCAGGCGCAATTGACAACGACAACACCAACAAGCGCGTTTTACCCGTGATTGTCGAAGCCCCCACTAAGTCGGAGTACCGACTTAGTGGGGGTAGTTCACCAGATAGATTCAGTTGCGCTCACCTGGCATCTGTTGGCTCATAAAGCGGTCTAAAATTTCTGATTGTACCGATGAACTCAACTGGGATAGGGAAGATTCACAAGGCGGCTCTTCTTTGAGGCTAGTCAGGGGCGGAAAACTGTCTGTTTCTTTAGATGTCTCAGGCGGCAGAGGTGGTTCTGAATTAGCAGTAGATGCAGCCTCTATCGGGGAATTACCTTCTTTGCCAGTCATGGCTTGGATTTTAGCTAGGATTTCTGCCGATGCTGGTTTTAAAGTTTGGGAACTGAGACAGGTAAAAAAGGAAATCGCTACACTGCCTAAACGAATTTGATCCCCATCTTTGAGTAACTGCCGCTGCCAGACTGGTTCGCTGTTGACAAATGAACCATTGGTGCTTCCCAGGTCAATTAGGTAAAATCCTTCGTTGGGTACATAGTGAATTGCGGCGTGAAGGCGAGACATGCATTGCTCTCGAATCGGTATATTAGCACGGCGATCGCGCCCAAATATCCAGACTCCCTCAGGTTGAAACAGTCCCTGGGTTTTACCATCAAGCAAATTAGTAATTAGATAAGGTTGCCCCTGTTCAATTCCTGCCTGAATGTAACCCGGTGCAGAACTTCTAAGAGAGTGATTCGCTACGTTTTCTAATCGCAGAATATCATCCAAGAGGCTGCGATGATGCTCGTAGAGCTTTAAAAATACTTGATACAAACCTAGTCGGTTTTCTAATTCCATTCCTTGAGACGACTCTAGGAGCGATGAGATTAATGCCGTCCTCGAATGTGGGTCAATCATCATAAATTTGCCGTTTATTTTCAAACTACATGGGGAATTCAAGTTGTTGTTGCTATTGGTTTGTCATATCTACCAAGGATGGCTTCATACAACGAGCCAGCACTTGACAATGTCGATACAGTAAGTTACGCTAGCAATTCGACTGATTTGCTTGACGCACAAATCGCTGTCGATAAACTAACCACATCTTAGGTTAGAATGTACCCCTGTTGTGTGTGTCCCGCACAACTACTGAATCATCTTAAATTTTTGGAAAAGTCGAGCAAAAAAAGAGCCAGCTAGCACTTTTTTCCAAAATTCTTAAGGGTTATGTAATAATTAATTTTACTCTGGGACTAGGGGTAACTCTCAATCAATCTTAACCAAAATCAATCTTAATCAAAATCAATCTTAATCAAAACTGAGCGCGGGCAGGCTAAGCCATTTCGATTCTATGATCTGTAAGCCGCAATGTGTAACCCGCCTAGCAACCGCTGCGATCGCGTACAACGTACCAAACACAGATTACCGGACACAAATATACTATTGTCATCTCCACAACGCCGGTCTAGTGAATGTAGGCAGCAAGCCCCTCATCGCATCGGGTCGAATTCAGAAACATCTGCCAAAGCAACGCACAACGCATTAGTTGAGTTTATATCCCTGCTATTGGGTTACTTACACCCTACACTCTATCTCCAGCCAGAATCTACCCATCCTTAGTTTTTCCGCTCAATCGGGTTAACGGTGGGTTTAACTTGAAGTATATTCACCCACTACCGCTGCGGGGGCTTTGCCTTGCCAAATGGTATCGCATGGCTTGCTGGATTCGCTTTGGTACTTGATGAGATTGGCTAGTTCTTGCAACTGAGAAATCGCCTCAGCACCCTCTAGCTTCATCAGTTCTCGATCGTCGCGCATCTCAGTCCAGGTGATGCCATAGTCCGACACCAAAAACCTAATCAGATGATTTTCTCCCAAGCTCACCATAAAAGACGCGCTGGTCATTTGATTCCCACATGTATAGCAGGAAGCTGGGTATCCTCGTCGCTCTAGCACTATTGCTAGGGCTTGGAGGTTCATCACCAGATCTTGGACAAATTGTCGGTGCTGCTCTGCCAATCTGATAAACACGCTATTCCTCCAAACACCACACCTAATTTTAGACCTTTTTATATTTTTTTAATATTTCACCACTTTACACTTTGTTGTTATCCTGAGCCAGAACTCTTGTAAACTAGAGGTCTATAACCTTTTTAACCGAGTCGCCCAAGCAACAAAGTAGCAAAACAGACATTTGGCTAAATCTACTTGGATCTTAGACACCCATTACCGGGTGTTGGTTCTGTCTGCCGGGAGAATCTGGTCACGGCTGATGCTGTCTTAGAACTCTGTCTGGCACCAGTTGCGCCAGACCAAGTTTAGTGCCATGCCCGGTAGGAGAATTTAATCCACTTGCCACCAACCAAACGCAGGGCCAATAAATCGGATCGTCACCCAGTAAACAATCAGAAGAACAATTCCGATCCAAGTGCCACGGTTAGTTAACTTGCCAAGCTTTTCCGCTTGGCTTTTGGTGATTGGGAGCCAAGGAACAATATTAGATTCCTGACCGTATTTTTCTCCCAGTGCCTCTTTACGACGTTTAGCTTCGCCCATGACTGATTGCGGTGAAAGTTAAAGTAACTTTGGCTTGATGATAGCGTTGACTTTAAAATTGTGCCTAGATTGTCATAAAAAGACAACATAGGGATCGCTCGGCGATCGCCGAGCGCATTTACACCGGCTCGTCGCGATCGCCAGGAAACAAGGTGGGGTCTAAATAGTTAATCCGGGCAAAGGGGCTGAGGGCAGACAGCACCAAACTACCGTAGCTGCGGTGGATAGAACGAGTATCAAATAGTGCCACGACACCAGTAGATTCTCGTAAGGGAGCGATCGCGCGCTGCAATAAGCTTAAAGCTTCGGGTAAAAGATATAAGCGAAACCAATCTAAGCGTTGCTGCTTGTAGTAGGCAACTCTACCGGCAACCAGGGGATTCTCAAGGGAAGGAATTGGTAAAGTAGCGATCGCGATCGCATTGGGGGCAGGTAAAACCCCTTGATGCTGCCGCCAGAATTCCCATCCCGTGACCAAAATACCGTTATCATCCAAACAAGTTTTTTCCACCTGCACCCGCGAACCAAACTCCCCCGCCAGGGTAGCTGCCACAATTGCCTTCAGCGGCACATCACCCACTAAGAGTACAGTCAGTCCGCCTGTGGAGGCGATCGCACCGAGCAACTTGCGGCATTCTTGCAACAGCACTGTCTGAAATTGGGGCGTATTGGGCAGGGGCAGACCATCAGGCAGGTACAGTTTAATCAGTTCGCTGTTGCGATCTGGAGCAAACTTCAAGCAAGTCAAATCTCCCAATCCCATCCGCTGGCGATAAATCGGTGCTTCTGCCTCTAACTCCAAAGCACCGCCAATTAACACCACTGGTTGCTGATGCCAAATCTTGCTTAACGCGCTTGCCACCTCCACCGGGCCGCTATACAAGGAAAATTGGCCCAAAGCGCGGTCAATTTCTGCCCAGATTAGCTGCCCTGTAAACTGAAATCGCTGCCAGAAAATTTTCCAGGCATCAGGTAAATGTTCCCATGTGCGATCGTTCTCGCCATCGGGGGCAGTGGTTGGCTCGCCTAGATACTCATACAAGCGTCTGATAATATCTTGCTCGGCTGTCTCGATCAGACAGCATTCGTAGGGGTTAGGGGGATGCTGGAAAATCGCCTTGGTTAGTTGTATCCGCGCCTCTCGCACCGCCTCTGCTTTATCCGGACAAGCTAGCATCAACTGTTCCCAATCTTGGGGTTGAATGCAGGCAGTCAGCACGCTGCGCGTCCAATCTTCCAAATCGTCAACGCCATCGATAATGGTGGGAATGCCTGTGCCAAAGCGATTTTGCCCTGTCAATCGATCTTGCAACCAAACTTGGGGAGTTACCAACAGCAGTCCCTGAAACTCCGAGTCAGGCAAAGCGTCTCCCATCCGAATTGGCTTAGAAGTTTTTATCCATTGGCGCAATTGGGGAATTTCCACCTTAACGAGACGCTGCTGTACTGCTTCGGAAGCCACTAAGATTGCAGCCCCAGGCCAAATCAGGGCAGGTGTCAAGTAGCTCAGGCGATATCTTCCATAGCCCCCGTAAGCTCCCACCTGCATCAGCGCGCTGCGCCCCAGCCGCAAAGCCCGTGCTACCAGCCTTGCCATCGTCAAATGATGGGGCCAGTGGGGTTCGCCTGCTGAGCGCAGAAAAGCGCGCAGTGAGTTGTGGACTTCTACCTCTATCACCTGAAGAGTTTAGCAATTGTTGGACTGTCCTTTATTTTGGCACAGCCGATAATCAGCCCTGCGGGTTGGGTGGGGAGCTGAGGGAGCTGAGGGAGCTGAGGGAGATGGGGGAGATGGGGGAGCTGAGGGAGATGGGGGAGCTGAGGGAGCGGGGGGAGCTGAGGGAGATGGGGGAGATGGGGGAGATGGGGGAGCTGAGGGAGCTGAGGGAGCGGGGGGAAAAATTAGTTTTACTTCAAGATTCTTCCTTGTCCTCCTTGTCTTCCTTGTCCTCCTTGTCTTCCTTGTCTTCCTTGTCTCCCTTGTCTTCCCTGTCTTCCCTGTCCTCCCTGTCTCCTCTGCACGTGCAACCCAATCTAGAAAATACTAACGCCGCCTGGTGCCGAAGCCGCTGCGAGCGGGGCGGGAAGAGCGTCCGCTGCCGAAGCTGGGGGTGCGATCAACGCGACTGGGACGGGATTTATCCGAGGAGCGCAGGGTACTGGAACCGAAACCGGAACCTGTGGGGCGATCGCTTGTATTCACCCGCGGACTTGTCCGCACCGTCGAGCCGCCGGAAGGATAGCTTCTGATTCGTCCCGTGGTACGGAGATAGGCGGGACGATTTCTGACTGCGGGTGGTGGTGCTTGGTAACGCGATTGATACTGGTTGACGGCTTGGTCATAGGTTCTGCCATATCCGCCAAAGCCAGTCATTACCGATACTCCGGGTTGATATACTGGCGGCACGTAGTACTGGGGTCTAAATAACAGATTGCCGACAATATTACCTGCCACAGCGCCTGCAAACGGTGCCCAAAAGCCGCCAGATTCCTGACGTACAATCACGGTTTGAGGTTGTCCGGTTTGGGGATCGGTTCTGGTTTCGGTTACCGCGCGGACGTACTCGATTTTGAAGTCTTCCGTCAAGTGCAACGACGCTTGATTGTTGTCAATTTTGAGATAGCTCTTTTTACCGGCAGAAACCTCTTCTGGTGTCAGTCGCGCCATCTGTAAATTAGTGGTGCGATAAGTTGGGGGACTACCCGCAGGTGTATTGAGTAAAAACAGGGTGTATTCCCCATTGGCGTCGCTGTAGCTGGCTTGTTGCACTGCATACTCGCCGTTACTCAGGTTTGAGTTACTCTGGGGTCTTACCGAAACATTTTGGTTCGGGGGTGCTTGTGTTGTGGTGTTAGAACCGCTACAGGCAACGGTTGTCCAACACAAGGTCAGGGTTAAGAAAATTACTGCGATTTTACGCATCGGGGATGAGTAAGCAATCACGATTGTTTCAGTTTGTAAGAGTGGTTAATTATTTAGCACGACAAGGGTTCAATTTGACACTAAATCCGAGTTACAGCGGAATTAATTCGGGGAAATGCTCTAGCAGTTGGTCGCTAGTTAACTCATCTCCCAATTGAGCAGGCGAGAAATGAATTTGAATCGCCCGCAGCCTTTTTTGATAGTGTAGGTTGATCAACGCCTTCAATCCGGCTTTGAGGGCGGCGATATTCGCCAAATCTGTTTCTAACTGCGGTACTTCGCCTTCAAAGGCTACTGTAATCATTACCACTAGGTTGCGAGTCACTGGTAAGGAGAATGTATCCTTTGCTCCAGCAGGCGTTCCCAGATCGGGTTCGCTGAGGTAGCGTTGGGCAGAGTCGGTAAACAAGTCGTTGAAATAGTCGCCCGCTTCGCCTTCGTCCCAGAATACATCGCCTTCGTTGGCAGCCGATAGCCAGTAGGTATCGTATTGCAACAGACTTTCGCAGATTTCCACCAATCCTTCGCCTAAGACTTCGATTTCGCCTTCGGAGTCGATCGCCTGCCTTGCGACTCGATTGAGGACGCCCAACAGGGGCGCTACTTGGTCACCGGCGAGGTGGATCGATAGGCGGCACACGACAAAGCGAGTTTTGCCCATCATTTTTCCGAAGCGATCGCGCCACCCACTCATGATTTTTCCCTCACAACGCGCTACAATTTTTCCCGACTCTCGATATTAGCGCTTTTCGTTGACTTCAAAGCGTCCTTTCTCTCTTAATTAGGACTTACGCGCGCCGAGGCCAGAAACCGGGTTTCTTCGTAGATCTCTAGTTTCTAAACCAACGATTTTTCCAAGAAACCCGGTTTCTTTGCGTAAGACCTATTAATTTTATCGATTCTGCGGCGCTGCTTGGGTCTATAATTGGGTTGATTTCTCGCCTCTATCCGGCTATCTTTCCGTTGGAAAGTTTTTGATAAAATCAACCAGGATGCTGAGTGGAGGTAAGGCAAATTGCATCGGCTCGATCGATGTGACTGTATCGGGGCTGTTAAAACTCGATGCTTTCACCAGACGCTTGCCAAACTCCGGGTGATGATAGAGGCTAAAAGTTTGGGAACTCGAGTTAGTCAAAACTGTATGGGTCGGTGCTTTGAAAAACTTCTTTTTTTCCGCCCTTAACTGAGTATTTAATACCTGAATCTCGAAAACTTCGCTGACTGTTTGACTGAGAATTTTACTCAAGCTTTGGATAACTTTAAAGTCTTTGATCTCCAATTTTTCCGATCCAGGTGATTGCAGCATTTGCATTAACGCGATGATGGTTTTTTTGGTTTGACTTGCATCTTCAAAGGGTAAAATTGCCACAAAAGCTGTAGAAAATAACTGAGTTTCATTGTCGATAGCAAATGTCAGCAGCGTGCGGCGACGGCCTACTTTAATACTGGGGGGTTGGGAAAGTACCGAGTATTGCTGAGAGAGTTGATAGTAGGTAGCAGCTAAGGTGAAGTGAGCTTCTTGATCCAAGGGTGCGTCGATAATGATTTGCACCGTGGGTAGGGTTTGATGAAAAAACCTTTTGGCTTCTTCTTCACTATTAAAGCGTTGGATTTGACTGCGATCGCCATTCGCACTTAAATCCACCCACTCGCAGATCATGCCTTCGGTTTTCAGCCCGAAGCGTGAAACACCATAAATTTTAGCGCCAGTAATAATTGCTCCCGATAAATCGGCATCGGTTAGATCTGCCCGCAACAATCGAGTTTGTGTCAGATCGCCGTAAACCAAACTGGCACTCTGTAAGTTGGCGGCACTTAAGTCGGCTCCCATTAAGTTAGCACCGCTCAATTTGGCTTCGCTCAAATCTGCCCATCTCAGCACTCCGCCACTCAAATCCACCCATCTCAGATTGGCGCCACTCAAGTTGGCTCCGCTCAAGTTGCCACAGCTGAGATTGGCTTGCCTGAGATCCGCATCTCTTAAATTAGCGCCGCTGAGATCTACTCGGTTCAGATCTGCTCCGTGCAAGTTAGCGCCTTCCAAATCGGCTTCAGTGAATGAGCTACCCCTACCGTTAGCCTGATTCAGGTTAGCTCGACTCAAGTTAGCTTGTCTTAGCCTTGCTTCTCGAAAATCTGCACCGTTTAGATCTGCACTGTTGAGGTTGGCTTTGCTCAATTCGGCGCGGATCAATTCAGCTCTAATTAATGCAGCGCCTGTCAGATCGGCGCCGGTAAAATCAGCCCGAATTAAGTTGGCGACGTTGAGAATAGCTCTCTTGAGGTTAGCGCCGCTTAAGTTGGCTCCGCTCAGTCTAGCGACGTTAAGTTTGGCATAACTTAAGTTGGCGCCGCTTAAATTGGCACCGCTGAAGTTTGCTACGCTCAAGTTTGCCCTGCTCAAATTGGCGCCGCTCAAGTTGACGCCGCTCAGTTTAGCTTCGGTGAGATTGACACCAGCAAAGTTTCTTTCTCCTGCTGCATATTGGTTGAGCAGTTCTTCTACTTCCATTCGGGCTACCTTGTCAGCAGATGGATATTTAAAGATTGTTTGGGTTGCAGATTTTAAATAACATTAGTCTATCATAATATTTTTTAAATCCCTCAAGCCGATGGTTATTTAATGAAAGCTGTTTAGGAAGTTCAACAACCCAGCCGGTGTCATGCGGATGTTTTTTTTTGTTTTGATAGCAATTCCTTGAGGAGGTTGAAGTGCTTCTGATGAACTAATCAATCGCTTGCCAAAGCTGGGATGATCGTATAAATTTAAAGCCTGAGCGCTGGAATTTGTTAACACAATTTGGATCGGTGCTTTAAAAAACTTTTCTTTTTTGGCAGTAATTAAACCTTCTTCTGGTTTCACTTTTTCAATAATTTTAACAACTTGTTCTAGAGCGATGGCGATTTTTTCTAACCAATATTGCTGTTGAATGCCAAGGGATTGTTCTTCTTGCTTAACTTGCTGGAATAAAGTGAGGATATTTTTGTGAGCGATCGCAGCATCGTTAAACGGAAACACGGCAACGTAAGCCGTAGCAAACAATTGCTCGTCGGTATCAATTTTAAAGGTTAAAGTTGTGCGGCGATCGCTGACTTCAATGCTGGGGGGACGGCTGAGGACGGGGTAGGCTTGGGCGAGTTGATGGTAGGTGAAAGCTAAAGCTAAATTGGCATCTTGGTCGAGTGGAGCATCGACGATGGTGCGGACGGTGGGTAAGGTTTGGAGAAAAAACTTTTTGGCTTCAGCTTTAGAGAAGCGGTAAATTTGACTGCGATCGCCTTCTTGGCTCATGTCCACCCACTCGCAGATCAATCCTTCCGTTTTCAGACCAAAACGTGAAGCAGCGTAGAGTTTAGCTCCCGTGAGCGTGGCGCCGGTTAAATCGGCTCCTGCCCAATCTGCCTTAATTAAGTTGGCTGCGGTTAAATCGGCGTGAACCAAACTGGCATTCAACAAATTAGCATGGCTCAAGTCGGCTCCACTCAAGTTAGCGCCGCTCAATTTGGCTTCGCTCAAGTTAGCCCAGCTCAAATTTACCCCGCTTAAGTCGGCCCATCTCAAATTCGCCCCGCTTAAGTCAGCACCGCTGAGATTGGCTAAACCAAGGTTAACTTGCCTGAGTTCCGTGCCTCTGAGGTCGGCTGCGCCCAGATCGGCGCGATTCAGTTCCGCTCCGTGCAAGTTGGCCTCTTCCAAGCTGGCTGCGGTTAGATCGGCGCCTCTGAGATTGGCTTCGCTTAAGTTGGCGCTACTGAGATTAGCCGTTCTCAGCGTTGCTTCGCTCAGATCGGCTCCTGTGAGATTAGCGCCGCTGAGGTTAGCGCCATTGAGATCGGCGCGGAGCAGTTCGGCTCTGATTAACGAAGCACCGATCAGTTCGGCTTCGCTCAGATCGGCTCGCACTAGATTGGCAACGTTGAGAATAGCGCCATTTAAGTTGGCTTTGCTGAGGTTAGCGCCGCTGAGTTTGGCAACGTTAAGTTTAGCACCGCTGAGATCGGCCTCGCTCAGGTTAGCGCCGCTGAGATTGGCGACGCTGAGGTTGGCTTTGCTCAAATTGACGCCGCTCAGGTTGACACCACTCAGATTAGCCTCGCTCAAGTTAATCGCACCAAAGTGTCTCAAGCCTGCGGCGTATTGCTTTAAAAATTCTTCGACTGTCATTATGGCTACCTTGAAAACATCCTCACTGGATGCACGGGACTAAACCCGACCAAGCCAACAAATTCGAGTAGCTCGATTATAGACATAGTGTATGAGGATTACCATTGATGACCCTTACTAAACGGTAGGATAAATATGTTACTTCGTTTTTAAGTATTAAACGCAGACAGAGAACCTGGGTATTGGTATCCGGTACCGTTGCAGAAAAGATCAGGTACTCTCGATCGGGGAAGCGGAACGGGTAACAACAAAGCGTGACATTCAAGCCCCCCAACAGGAGCGCCTAAACCGATACCTTCCGATGAACTTTAGCACGAGCATGGGTGAAATGGTACAAGTCGGTTCTTGAGCCTCCCTATTTCCTATTGTTAACCACAAACGCAACTAAGCTACAACTCTTGAGTAAAGTAATACCCAGAAACTCAGATGCCCTTTCGTCAGTAGCTGACGCGACGGAGGAAATTTTGCTGGTGCTGGTAGCTGCTGGCAGCTACCAGCACTCGGTTGGTCGATGCCGATGGCGATCGCGATTATCCTGCTAGTAGGCATCTTCATAGAGCAAACGGGAAGCGAGAAACGAGCGTCACTTTAGTGCTGAGAGGAAAGCGACACGAGAGCTAAAATCTACAATCTAAAATTTAAAATTAAACTATGAACGTTGGCATTGTTGGATTGGGATTGATTGGTGGTTCCCTGGCGTTAGATTTGCGCCCAAAAGGCGATCGGATACTGGGAGTTAGTCGGAAAGAAGAAACTTGTCGGGCAGCGCGCGATCGCGGCATAGTAGATGATGCCAGCACCAATCTCAGCTTGCTCGCCACAGCAGATCTAATCTTTATTTGTTCTCCAATATCATTGATTGTTCCCATAGTCAAGGAATTAATTCCCCATCTTTCTGCTGAGGCAATTTTGACTGATGTGGGGTCAGTGAAAGCGCCAATTGTTCAAGAAATTAGTCAGATTTGGCCTAATTTTGTCGGCGGACATCCAATGGCGGGAACCGCAGAAAGCGGTTTAGATGCGGCTATATCGAATTTATTCGTGGGCAGACCTTATGTTTTAACGCCGATTGAAACAACGCCACCAGAGGCAGTTAAAACGGTAGCAGAGATTGCCAGAAGTCTTGGTTCCCAAATCTATTTTTGCACGCCCGAAGACCATGACCGCGCTGTTGCTTGGATTTCCCACTTACCAGTGATGGTAAGCGCTGGGTTGATTGCTAGCTGTATCAGCGAACCCAATGCGGCGGTTTTAAAATTAGCCCAAAATTTGGCAAGTTCTGGTTTTAAAGATACTTCTAGGGTAGGAGGCGGAAATCCAGAATTAGGGGTAATGATGGCACGGTACAATCGGGGCGAGTTGTTGCGAAGTCTGAAACAATATCGCCACACCCTCGACAAATTGATTGCTGATATTGAACGGGAAGATTGGGACAGTTTAGAACAGCAACTGAAGCAAACTCAACAAGCACGACCTGACTTTTTGCCATAGTTGGGGATAACTGAATTAAAAGCTAATGGTAGAATAAGCAAAAATAGGGCTTGCTGGCGATATGCCTCCGTCAGGCTTCGCCAGCGCATTTTTCCACTCAAACCTGCTGTCATCGGGGTGCAATCAGTGACTTTGCGGCTGCCTTGTAGGCGGAGACAGGGAATGGGCAAGTATCCTTCCCGATCCGGATTTACAGAGGCTTCTAGAGTATTAAAGCTTACAGGGGTCATCTTGACGATTCAGATTTCAAGTACAACCTAGCTTTTTTTAGATACTGCATATGATTGCACTTCGCGGCTATGAAATTATTGAGCAACTTTATGAAAGTGCCAACTCCCTAGTTTATCGCGGTATGCGAGAGGAAGATCAAACAGCAGTTATCCTCAAAGTACTAAAACAAGATTATCCTACACAACAAGAATTAACTCGATACAAACAGGAATACGAAATTACCCGCAATTTGAATTTGGACGGTGTCGTTAAGGTTTATGCCTTAGAACCCTATCAAAGAACTTTTGTCATCATCTTAGAAGATTTTGGCGCCTTATCTTTAAAACAATTATTAATGAATAATTGTGGCACAGTTGGTGGCGGGGGTTTTCTTATACCAGAATTCCTCATCATCGCTAGCAAAATAGCAGAAACATTAGGCCAGATTC
>CAYXCW010000150.1:0-17692 GCA_964463555.1 uncultured bacterium | reverse complement strand
CTATCAACTATCAACTATCAACTATCAACTATCAACTATCAACTATCAACTGTTTTACTAGCGAATCGGATCGTGAACCGTCACCAATTTTGTTCCATCTGGAAAAGTTGCTTCCACTTGCACTTCATGCACCATTTCCGCTACTCCTTCCATTACGTCTTCCCTAGTTAATAAAGTTGTGCCGTAACTCATTAATTCTGCGACGGTGCGACCATCTCTCGCCCCTTCTAAAATTGCCGCAGTAATATAAGCCACTGCTTCTGGATAATTGAGCTTTAATCCTCTAGCTTTGCGACGTTCTGCTAACAAAGCGGCGGTGAAAATTAGTAATTTATCTTTTTCTTGGGGTGTGAGTTGCATGGTTATTCTTGCTGTTCAGATGCAATAATGTTCTCAAGTTCGGCTATCAAGGGTGGCAAATCTTGGTTTATTGTATCCCAAACTAGATCCAACTTAATATCGAAGTAGCCGTGAATCAGCCGATTTCTCATGCCAGTAATTTGCGCCCAAGGTATTTGGGGCAATTCATTTTGACGTTGGGTTGTAATCCGAGATGCAGCTTCGAGCAATTCTATTAATATATCGACATCGCTATCGATCCTAAAATCATCTCGCAAAACTGAGCCAAAAAGGGATAGTTTACCGATCTGATTGCGCTGACAAAATTCGGTGATTTTGTCGAGGGGAATGTCAATTGGAAGCTGTTGAACTTTCATGGTAGGTTTCCCGTCATTAGCGTTGCCAAACTCGCGGTAATATGGCGGGACGTGCTAAAAAAGATTGGCGCAACAAATGCCATACTGCTATAAACCAATTTCTCACTTCTGTTGTAGAACTACCGCGATATCGACATAATAACCCTTCGGTTAAGCGGGTGACGCCGATCCCCCCCCTTGCCCCCCCCTTATCAAGGGGGGGGTGTGTTTGCCAGAGATTTCGCACTTTTTCGACTAACTCCGGGGTTACGGGTTGTCCTACCCAAGTTAAACTGGCGACAATTGGGTATCCAGCTAAACTGTGGGGACTGTTGATAGTCTCTTCACTAGCAAATAGCCTTTGTCTGTCGAGCCATAAAGGGCGTCCTTGCTGCCAAATTTCCGTATTACTTCGCCACTCTCCTTGCAAGAATCTTTCTCCTCTAGCACTGCGTCCAAACCGGGTAATTTCCCAACCTAACCAACTTGCTCCTGGTGCTAATTCTACTCGAATATCTTGCCGATAAATCGCGCCGTTGAAAATTATGGTTTCCTGGGGTAACCATTCTAAAATTGCGCCTGCGTCTACTTGCATTTCCATTGTTTGTTGCGCTGTTTGTCCGTTGCTGCGATAAATTTTGCTCGCAGCAGTGGTGGTAATTAAAGCTTGCGCTTCTGGTTGCAGGTGGAAGTTGAACTTGAGGCGATCGCTTCCCACCATCCCGCCAGCCGTGTGTAAAATTACACTGTGACAAACTGCTTCCCCTTCTGGATAAAACGGACGCTGCACCTTTAGCGGCGCTTGCGCTCGATTGTAAATTACCTGAGTAACGCTCCCGCGACGAGCGTAGGCCAAATCTAGGCTACCATGCCAGCCCGATGACAGTGGACAGTTGACAGTGGACAGTTGACAGTGGACAGTGGACAGTTTCTGGCTTCCTTGCCAGTCCGATGACAAGTTATCTGTTGTTTTGGGAATTTGGTTCACGTGAGGCAATCCGACATTGTTTCTTGAGAATAGCGATCTGTCTTGTGCTTAGCAAGCGATAGGTTACAATTATATGATTATAATCCTCATGTTTGTTTTTGATTTTTCTTAAGAATTTAACTCAAAGATTTACAATAAATTTGCCATTTTTGTAGTAAAAAATACACTCGTTTGGTTAAATTGTTTTTTACGATGCAAACTTGACTCAATTGCAATCAAACAAAGTAAAGTATCAGGGGAAAATAGCGATCGCGGGCGTCCGTGGTTGACACTCCCTCAGAAGGGAATTGGCAGCGATCGCGTTCTTTCCAAACTATTCACCATCCTAATTGTTGAGCTAGCTGGGGGGCGTGTGTCCCCTGCTGGCTGAAAAATTTATCTTGCATCTGCACAAGAAATGCACAATTGAAATTTAAGCTTAGACCATAGTAGAAATTTCAGCCTCAACGGCGATTTTTTTCCCTGTAAATGCCGATCAAGGAGTATCTACTATGAACTTCTCAAGTCCATGTCTGTTATTTGATTTCGGCTATTCTGATGCCCAGCTAGGAAAGCAGCAACAATCAAATGCCATCGAATATCTCAAAGGTTATGCTGCTGGATCTATAGCTGCGGATCGAGTTTTGCTCAATCGCTTAGCGCGGATTCGGCAAATCAAAGCCTCGCTTCAGGTATAGTTTGCTACTGCTATAAGTTGGCACCAGCAAAGGTTTAGCTTCTTATAGCAGATTGCAGTTTCATGAGGTAGGGAGGATGGGTGCGATCGCACGCGGGAGCATGTCAAGTTTGTAGCCGACACCCGCGCATAGTGTCGCTACACAGACAAAGCCTGCCTTTGCACGCTTTAAAAGTAAAAGCTTTAGCCCGCCTTCGCGGGCTTTGTTTTTGCAGCCGCACCCTTGCTGGGTTGCAGCTTAAATTTGCTTGTCCCACCCCACACTAAGTCAAACTAGGATAAGGTTTAGCCACGGTGCAAGATCTGAGATCTACAAACCAGTTTTGGTTTAAAATATTATGCTATCTCCTATATTTCTCAACTGTTTTGATTCGGTTTTAAGAATGACAATCAGGCATATTATCATCAAGTTTTTTTGATTGGTTAGCGCGATCGCCGTAATGCCAGGTAGGAAAAGTAGGAAAAGTAGGAAAAGTAGGAAAAATCAAATCGTTAAGTTGTATTTTTCTGGTTTGACAGATGACAGCAAAAGATTTATTATGTTGAAATGATAAATTAGCTTGTTTGTGAGATACATTTATATAAAAGATATTTTTTACAATGGTAGTTTGTGGCAACATTTTGGTCGATACCGATTCTCGCACTGTCAATTATGGTAGCGAAATTGTTAATTTGCATCGCAAAGAATACGAGCTACTATTGCTATTTTTAAACCACCCCAATCACGTTCTAAGCTATGAAGTCATAATTGATAAACTGTGGGATTTCGATCGGATTCCCACTCATAGCAGTATTAGATCTCATATCAGATCTTTGAGAAAAGCCTTCAAGAAAGTTAATTTTAATGAAGAAATAATTGAAACAGTTCACGGCATCGGCTATAGATTAAATAGTTTAATTAAAAAACAGAAAGAATTGATGACAGAAATTTCACCTTCACTTTCTGTAATGAAAAAATTCCTCAAAGCTCAAGCTATAGAGTATTTAGTTATCGATGAAAATTTCCTGATTAAATCGATGTCCCCATTGCTGGATGATTATTGTGATTATCCCGAATCTCTCCAGGTGGGAATTGATGCCAGACATGCCTTTGCTGAATTTATTGGGTTTGAAGAAGCTTTCGATAAAGTCAGAAACAAAGAGTGCGATCGCTTTGAAGTTCAAGGCATTGCCAGAAGCTGCAATCCTAAACGACCTGAGTATATCAATTTTTATGCGATCGCTGAAGATTCAACTCAGCAAGATCTATCTGGGAAACGGCTTTTATTCATATTTTTTGAAGATGCCTCGGAACAGATGATTTACAAGCAACGATTGGTGCAAATAGAAAATGAAACTTATTTACTGTTAGAAAGCGCTAGACGTGAATTTTCCTTACCTCCAATCCTATATAAATAGCAACTTGCGTTATATATTAAATTAGCAATTAGCGATTAACAATTAACAATTAGCAATTAGATATTCGCTGCTGAGATAGGTAATGTAATTAAAAACTCACATCCCTGCCCCGGTGCCGAAGTTACACTAAGATTACCGGAGTGATTTGCCACGATCTGGTAACAAATGGAAAGTCCCAAACCAGTGCCTTTACCTACTGGCTTGGTAGTGAAAAATGGGTCAAAGATTCTGCCCATATTTTCTTCAGGAATTTCAGGGCCATTATTCCAAACAACCAATTGAATTTGATTTTGATCCAGGCTTTGAGTTTTGATTGCGATTTTCGGGGGATTATCCAATGAAAATAACCCATTGACTAATGACTCGTTGATGGCATCAATTGCATTGCTGATGATGTTCATAAACACCTGATTCATTTGTCTGGGATAGCATTCAATTAATGGTAACTCCCCGTATTCTTTAATTACTTGAATCTCTGGATATCCGTTGTCTTCGCCTCTGCCCCAAGCTCCAGCTTGGGAACGCAAGCGACTTTGTAAAATCAGCAGCGTGCTATCGATGCCATCGTGGATGTTAAACCGCTTCTTACCCGATTCGTCGAGCCGAGAAAAATTCCGCAAAGTTTGGACAATTTGACTGATGCGCTCGGCTCCGACGTGCATCGAAGCTAAAATTTTCGGCAGGTCTGTGGTGATATAATCGAGTTCTATTGCTTCAATTTGTTGTTCAATTTCAGGGTCTTGATAGCGTTCTTGATAAAGGCGCACCAGTTCAAACAAATCTGTCGTATAGTTACTGACGTGAAACAAATTAGCGTAGATAAAATTAACCGGGTTATTGATTTCGTGAGCAATACCAGCTACCAGTTGACCCAAAGAGGACATTTTTTCAGTGTGAACTAATTGGGCTTGAGCTTTTTTCAGGTGGTTTAAAGCTTGGCTCAGTTGTTGCGCTTGGTCGGTTAAGGTGCTATTGAGATGCTTTAATTGCTCGGAAGCTTGCTGCAATTGCTGATTTTTATATAACAGTTCTTCAGTCCGTTTTTGCACCCTTTCTTCTAATGTTTGGCGTGATTGTTCTAATTCTTGGGTGCGTTCTACAACTCGCTGTTCTAGGTTGTCGATTAGGGTTTTTAAAGCTAATGCCATTTCTTGATAGGCATTGGCTAATTGACCAATTTCGCCGCCTGCATTAATGCCCGGAATGGGAGCAGTTAAATCAAAGGCGGCGAGGGTTTTGCTGCGTTCGGCTAATTGATTGATTGGTTTGCCAATTTGTTTAGCTAAAAGACGCGCGATCGCCACCGATAGCACCAAGGCAAAAACCAGTCCAATAAATATTGTCCGCCCCAGGGTTTCTGCTGCTGTTTGGAAATACTCAGACTCAATTTGAATTTTAACGATCGCTACCAGCTTGCCCCCAGAATTCAGCGGCGCATAAACTGTATTTACCCCCGAATCCGGTTCGATCCGGTATACTGACTCATCTTGTTTAATTGCCGGTAATACTTCCGCAATTAAATTCTTTTTCTCCCAGCTATCAAAGCTTGTCTTGTCGCTGCTGGAAACCACCGACAACCCGGAGAGGGAAATAATTTTTAATTTGGTAGTTGGTTGGGAAAAACTTAAAAACTTTCGCAACCAAGCATCATCTAATGTTTGACCGATAACCAGAGTTCCCTGTGAATTACCAGTCCCATCGCTGCGGACAACAGGTTCGGTTACTAAAGCCAAAACTTCCCGCTCCCCCAATACAACCAACTCCTGCATCGGTTTTCCTGCTTTGGTTAAAGCCTTAATCCGCTGTTGCACCCCAGTTTGTTGCAAAGCTTTTCCCCGTTCTCCTAAGATTTCCCCTTGCAGGTTGACCACGCGCACGGTATCCACATCCGTAGAGAAAACTAACTGATCGGTGACCTCATCCTTAATCCAAACGCGATTTTGCTGTGCGATCGCATTGTATAAACTTGTCCAGATCGCATAGCTTTTGCCTAAATTTTGCAATCCCTTCTCAGTAGCAGAAGTGTATCCCCGAAACGCCTGCACTTGATCGTCAAGTCGAGTTTTTTCCAACTCAGTCAGCGGTTGATGGAGAAATCTCCCTCCTACTCCCAGCACAAACAAAACTGGCAGCAATGATGCTCCAAAGGTAAAAATGAGTATTTTCGGTTGCAGCCTTTGCAACCTTCCCCATAGTTTTGATTCAGCCTTTTGAACTGCCACTGGCTACTGATTTCATCACTCGCTTCAAGTAAGTACACATAATTGGGCGAGCCATCCTGACAATATTTTAACTTTATCTTATTTTATTTTTTTATACTTTATCCATACTTCATTAAGTCTTGATACAACTTACACGATTAAACCTGCAAAACCCGACAATTATAAGGTATTTTTGACCTTGCCCTTACCTGGATTGTTTATACAACAAAAATAATTTTGCTCGCCAACTAATTTCACTCTCAACCTAGCTTTAACAAACTTTTATTACGCTTGATAAATTTTCATTGCCAGCTCTTGACAACGATTAGGGGCGTATCAAAGGTTATTGGTAAAATCCGCCCCTATTGTCAATCCAATTACCAATTACCAATTACCAATTACCTAAAATTAAACTGCTAAAAACCTTTGAATTACATCCTGACTGAGTTCGGTGGTGGAACCAGAAGCGACTATACCGCCTTTTTGCATGGCGTAGTACCGATCTGCTTGTCGGACAAAGTGCAAGTGTTGTTCAACTAAGAGAACGGAAATACCTGTAGATTGAACAATGCGGCGGACGGCGGCTTCGATTTCCAAGATAATAGAAGGTTGAATGCCTTCGGTGGGTTCATCGAGGACGAGTAAGCGGGGTTGTCCCATTAAAGCACGAGCGATCGCTAGTTGTTGTTGTTGCCCGCCACTCAAGTCTCCGCCCATGCGAGAAAGCATTGTTTTCAACACCGGAAACAAATCGAAAATTTCCTCTGGTATTGCTTGATTGGTTTTTCTCCCAGTAGGTAAAGCTTCAAAACCTAGCAATAGATTTTCTTCTACCGTCAACCGGGGAATAATTTCTCGTCCTTGGGGAACATAACCAATCCCCATTTTGGCGCGGCGATCGGGGGATTTATCATTGATTATTTCATCCGTCAAACTAATTGTACCAGTGCGGGGTTTAATTAAACCCATAATAGTTTTGAGCAGCGTGGTTTTACCGACGCCATTGCGTCCGATTAAACAAACCATTTCTCCTGCTGGTACGCTTAAATCTACATCGCGGAGAATGTGGCTTTCACCGTAGTAGACATTTAAGCCGGAAACTTGCAGCATTAGTGCAGTTGGCGTGTTAAGTTGGGATGCGATCGCGCTATTCATTGATACCTTTAATTGCTAATTGCTAATTGCTAATTGCTAATTGCTAATTGCTAATTGCTAATAAATATAGCATTTTTCCTGTTATTAGCCATTAGCTATTAGCTGTTAGCGTTAATCTGTTTGGTGTCCTAAATAGACTTCAATCACGCGCGGATCGTTTTGTACTTCTTCAATAGTTCCTTCACACAAAACCGAACCTTGGTGCAATACCGTTACTTTGCGGGCAATTTGGCGCACGAATTCCATATCGTGTTCGATGACTAAAATCGAATGGCTTTCGGCTAAAGCTAGTAACAATTCACCCACATTATAAGTTTCTTCATCCGTAAGTCCGGCGACTGGTTCATCGACTAATAATAAATCGGGAGACTGAGCGACTAACATGCCAATTTCTAAGCGTTGCTTTTCTCCGTGAGACAGCAAAGCAGCTTGAATATCAGCTTTTGCGGTTAAACCAATGGTTTCTAGTAAACCTGCTATTTGGTTGCGATCGCTACTAGAACTTTTGCCAAACAAAGTACTAAAAACATTCTTATTGCGATTATAACTCAGTTCCAAATTCTCCCGACTGGACAGATTAAGATAAATCCGAGGTGTTTGGAATTTGCGACCAATTCCCAAACGGGCTATTTGATGTTCCGAAAGCTTTTTCGTATTGCGCCCTTTAAATAACACTCGCCCTTCCGTCGGTTGAACTTTCCCGGTAATCACATCTAAAAAAGTTGTTTTCCCCGCACCGTTGGGGCCAATTACTACCCGCAACTCTCCCACATCCAAACTAAAATTTAGCTGGTTTATCGCCTTAAACCCATCAAAGCTAACCGTCACGTTTTCTGTTTCTAAGATTTTGGCAGGCATAGTTTATTTTAGATTGCAGATTTCAGATTGCAGATTTGATAATTTTAGATTGGGGATTGCTGATTTTAGATTTCAGATTGCAGATTTGATAATTTTAGATTGGCGATTGCTGATTTTAGATTGCAGATTTCAGATTTCAGATTTGATAATTTTAGATTGGCGATTAGGAATTGTTGATTTTAGATTGCAGATTTCAGATTGCCTAATTTGAGATGATTTTAGATATTGAACGCTGAAATTAAATTTGTCATTTCACATCTTAAATCTAAAATTTTCTTAAATCTGCAATCTGAAATCTTAAATCTCAAATTCTACAATCCTTCTCGTTCTTGTTGCACTTCGGGGTTTTCTTCTAGACTGGGATAGGTTGATACTTGTTTGGGTCTTCTTAGAAGAATTCGCATTGTTTCCATCCCTTGTTCGTGCCACCATCCTACGATACCGCCGGGAAGTACTGTTACCACCAATAAAAACAGCGCGCCTTGGAAAAATAGCCAAACTTCGGGAAATTGTTCGCTGAGAAGACTCTTGCCAAAGTTTACCACCACAGCTCCCAAAACCGCACCCACTAAACTAGCACGACCTCCCACCGCTACCCAAATTACCATTTCAATTGAAAAAGCAATATCCATAGCTTTGGGTGAAATAATGCCAGTTTGTAGCGTAAACATAGCGCCAGCAATACCAGCGAGGGCGGCAGAAATAGCAAAAACTAAAACTTTAAACCCCGTTGGATCGTAGCCAGAAAACCGCACCCGACTTTCATCATCTCTAATTGCTATTAGTAGCCTGCCAAAGCGTCCGCTAGTCAACCACCGACAGAGAGCATAGCTTCCTGCTAATAATAATATCGTCAAAGTATAAAACAGAAACTGAGTTTGAGTCGCTTTTACTTCTAATCCTAGAAAAGTTTGATAATTCGTTAAACCATTCGTGCCGTTGAATAACTTTTGCTGCCCGTTAAAGAAATTGAAAAAAACAATCGTCGCCGCCTGAGTTAAAATTGAAAAGTAAACGCCGCGAATCCGATTTCGGAATACTAAATAGCCCAATATTCCAGCCATCAAAGCAGGTATAACAAACACAGCGATCGCCGCTAACGGAACCGAATAAAAAGGCGTCCAAAACCAAGGTAATTCAGTAACCCCATATAAATTCATAAATTCTGGTAAAGTGCCTGGTGCGAGAGGCGCTAATTGCAGATGCATAGCGATCGCATAACCCCCCAAAGCAAAAAAGATCCCATGACCCAAACTCAGAAGCCCAGTATAACCCCAGATTAAATCAATACCTAAAGCAACGATTGCGAGGGCTAAAAATCGACCCAACAAATTGAGACGAAACTCAGACAGAAGCGCAGGCATCACTAAAATTAATACCAGAGCGATCGCCGCCACAATCCCGGCTTCAATTAAAAGCGATCGCTGCCTCTGACTCATCCGACGCGCTCTAGGCACATTACTAGAAAAATACTCTTCCTTCTGACTCCAATTCGCCCTTTCTCTCTTATTAACGCGGGGATAGTGGTAGATTTTCCGTTCCACCCCATTTTCCTCTCCTTCATTCCCCCTGTCTATCGCTTTATTTTCCCCCTTATCCATCTTTTTCGCTCCTAATTAACTCCAAATTCCTCAAAAAAATTCCTACTTCTTCCCATATTGATAACTGAAAAAAATCTCTTTCTACTTCTTTCCTCTGCGTTCTCTGCGTCCTCTGCGGTTCATTCAAAACTCTATTCTAAGCATCAACAGTACGACCTTTTTGGGGAAAAATACCAGCGGGACGCACCTGCAAAAACGCAATAATTAAAGCAAACACCATCACCTTTGCCATACTGCTAGTAGCAAAAAAAGTAAAGAAATCCGCCAGAGGTTTTATCGGCGTCAGCATCAGCGCCAGAGTTCCCGAACCGATGAGATAATTAGCAGTACCGATAGCGATCGCCGCCACAATTGTACCGACTAACTTACCCACACCGCCGACAACCACCACCATAAACGTGTCTACCACATAATTTTGTCCGGTATTTGGCCCCACAGAACCGAGTAAACTAATCGCGCATCCCGCCACACCAGCCAATCCAGATCCTAAAGCAAAAGTAATCGCATCTACTTTCGCAGTAGGAATCCCCAAACAAGAACTCATGCTGCGATTTTGGGTTACCGCGCGAATTCGCAATCCCCAAGCAGATCGCTGTAAAAATAGATAGATTCCGACGATACAAACAATCGTCAAACCAATAATAAATAACCTCGCATATGGTAATTGAAACGTACCTATAGGTAACCCACCGCGCAGCCATTTAGGTGCAGTGACATCGACATTTTGCGCGCCAAACCAAGGTTTAGTCACCGCTAATTTATAAGTTTGGGCTAGAAAAGAACAGAATGCGATCGCAATCCCCAAAGACAGAGGTAACATTATCGTCACCACCCAATTGCGAATCCGATCGAAATCCGGACGGCGACGCAGAATCCACATCGCCCCAAAGAATAACAAACAAAATAAAACTATGCCAATTATCAGCACCCAGTTCGCACTGCGGACAAATTGCTGCAAAATCAGACTCACGCCCCAAGTTGCCAATAAAGTTTCTAACGGACGTCCGTAAAGAAAGCGAATCGCACCCCTTTCTAATATTAATCCTGCGCCTGCCGCCACCAAGAAAGCCAAAGGCAAAGCAAAAAAGATATAAGTTTCAAACCAGCCACTGCCCAAAGCTTTAAATATATTTTGGACGATAAAAGTAGTATAAGCTCCCAGCATCATTAACTCGCCGTGGGCTAAGTTAATCACGCCCATTAACCCAAACACAATCGCCAATCCCAGCGCCGCAATTAGCAAAACCGCGCCGATACTCAGCCCATTAAATAAAACATCAAACAATAATGCCATTGACCTGATTCCCCCCTTCAGTTGCTGATTTAAGATTGCAGATTTTAGATGTTTTCAATCTGCAATCTTAAATCTAAAATCCTAAATTATGTCGTTGTTTTAAACTTCCCTCCCTTAGCCGGATCTGACCAATCGCAAGAAAGACCCTTTGTTTCTGCTACAAACTGGTTCCAAGGAATCGGTGAAACTGCTTTCGGCGTCGCGAAAACAATATTGAATTGACCGTCTTCTTTAACTTCGCCAATTCGTACCACCTTAGCAATATGATGGTTATTTTCCATTGTTACCAATCCTCCTGGCGCTTCCAAAGTTTGGCCTAACGCCGCCTTTCTTACCGCTTCCAGATCGGTGGTTTTCGCTTTTTCTACTGCCTGCTTCCACAAGTAAACGGCAATATAAGCCGCTTCCATTGGGTCATTTGTTACTCTATCTGCGCCATATTTGGCTTTGAAAGCATCGACAAATTTCTTATTAGCTGGCGAATCGACGGTCATAAAGTAATTCCAGGCAGCATAATGACCTTTGAGATATTCTGGGCCAATTGCTTTGACTTCTTCTTCGGCGATACTTACAGACATCGTCGGATATTTATCTGGAGTCAATCCTGCGCCTTGCATCTGTTTGAAAAAGGCAACGTTACTATCCCCGTTCAGGGTATTGTAAATCACTCCACCGTTGGGCAAAGCTTGCTTAATCTTGGTAATAATCGGCGTGACTTCCGTATTTCCCAACTGCAAGTAATCCTCGCCGACTGTTTTGCCGCCTTTGGCTTCTAACTGGGCTTTGATAATTGTATTGGCGGTACGCGGGAAAACGTAATCTGAGCCAATTAGGAAGAATTCTTTCCCTTTATTTTGTAACAGCCAATCTACCGAGGGTTCGATTTGTTGGTTTGGGGCTGCGCCGGTGTAGAAAATATTGTTAGAACACTCCTGCCCTTCGTATTGGACGGGATACCAAAGCATGTGTTTCTTTTCTTCAAAAACAGGCAGCACCGCCTTACGACTGGCAGAAGTCCAACAGCCAAAAATTGTGACTACTTTATCTTGGTCGATCAACTTTCTGGCTTTTTCGGCAAAAGTAGGCCAATCCGAAGCACCATCTTCTACAATTGGCTCAATTCTCTTGCCCAAAACACCGCCTGCGGCATTGATTTCTTCAATCGCTAATTGTTCGGCATCGACAACGCTTTTTTCGCTAATTGCCATCGTGCCGCTCAACGAATGCAGGATGCCCACCTTAATCGTATCTCCTCCACTCGCTGCTGCGACTGGCGATGCGGTGGGAGTTGCTGCGGCGGGTGTTGCTGCTGGCGTCGCTGGTGCGTTACCAGTTGTTTGTGGCGTATCTGGTCCACTACCGCTGCACGCTTTCAGGAAAACACTCGTACCCAACGCAGCGGAACCATACAAAATAAATTTACGCCGACTATATCGTTTTGCCATCTTCCCCTCACTCGTGATTCAATGATGTGGAAAAAATCATAAACTTGGAAGCAAATAGAATAATATATTCATATGCTTTCTTGACAAGTTGTAATCTATTATACAAATTGTTGATTTACTCACAACCTTAAGTATTATTTAATGAACCATCGACCGCGAAAACAATTTGCTCAGCACTGGCTGAGAAGTGAAAAAGCCTTGAACCAGATTGTCGGGGCAGCCGAATTATCAGGAAGCGATCGCATTCTAGAAATTGGCCCCGGTACTGGCATCTTGACCAAAAGACTCTTGCCTATGGCTGAGTCTGTTGTGGCTGTAGAAATTGACCGAGATTTATGCCAGAAATTAGCCAAACAACTGGGACAAACCGCAAATTTTCTGCTGTTGCAAGGCGATTTCCTCGAAATCGATTTAAACGCCTTACTAGAACCTTTCCCCGCGTTTCAAAAACCTAATAAAGTAGTTGCCAATATACCATATAACATTACCGGCCCGATTATAGAAAAACTTTTGGGTACAATTTCTGCCCCCGCAGATCAACCCTATGAGTCAATCGTGCTGCTAGTGCAAAAAGAAGTAGCGGAAAGATTATATGCCAAACCGGGTTCAAAAGCATTTGGAGCTTTATCAGTGCGGGTACAATACTTAGCCGAATGCGAGTTAATCTGTACCGTACCAGCCCAAGCATTTTTCCCGCCGCCCAAAGTCGATTCGGCGGTAGTGCGTTTGCGCCCCAGGTTAACAGAACCTCCAGCGGAAGACCCAAAAAGGTTAGAGACTTTGGTCAAACTGGGATTTGCCGCCAAGCGCAAAATGTTACGAAATAATTTGAAGTCGGTGGTAGAGGGCGATCGCTTAACCCAGTTACTGGAACAATTAAATATTAATCCCCAAGCCCGCGCCGAAGACCTGGGCGTCTCGGAGTGGGTGCAATTGAGTAAAAACTTACCCAACACTCAATCTGAAATCTAACATCTCAAATCTCAAATCTCATGCGTTCCTACTCCCTACTCGCCCCAGCCAAAATCAACCTATATCTGGAAATTTTAGGCTCGCGCCCCGACGGCTATCACGAATTGGCAATGATTCTGCAAAGCATCGACCTCGCCGATGCGATAGACTTACACGCCAACGGCACCGATAACATCCGCCTCCACTGCGATCATCCCCAAGTCCCTGTAGACAAAACCAACTTAGCCTATCGGGCAGCGCAGTTAATGATACATCAATTTCCCGACGCCTTTGCCAAATTTGGCGGCGTCGATATCGAAATTGAAAAGCGGATTCCCGTCGCCGCCGGGTTAGCAGGCGGATCGACCAACGCCGCCGCCGTTTTAGTTGGGTTAGATCTAATGTGGCAATTAGGATTGACTCAATCGGAATTGCAGGAACTAGCAGCCCAGCTAGGTTCCGATATTCCATTTTGCATCGGCGGTGGCACAGCGATCGCTACCGGCAGAGGTGAAAGACTATCCCCCCTACCCGATTTAGACAACCTGCACGTTATATTAGCCAAACACCGCAGCTTAGGCGTTTCCACCGCTTGGGCTTATCAAACCTACCGACAGCAGTTTAGCAGTTCCTACATCTCAGACCCCCAAAGCCTGAAAGAAAGATCCGCGAGAGTACATTCGGGAGGATTGGTGAGCGCGATCGCGCACAAAGATGCAGCTAAAATTGGTCAATCCCTCCACAACGATTTAGAACGAGTAGTACTGCCCAAATATCCCCAAGTACAGCAATTGCGACAAGCATTTGAAACCGCTGGCGTTTTAGGTACGATGATGTCAGGATCTGGCCCCACCGTATTCGCCCTCACAGCATCTCGCACCCAAGCAGAACTCGTTCGCCAACAAGTAGCAACAGCGATTAACGACCCCAGCCTAGAGTTCTTTTTAGCTCAGTTTAACCCAACTGGAATTAAAGTAGTTTAATCAAACTACCAACCAAATGACAACCTTTCCCACCGAAATAGTTAACTAACTCAAGTTGCAACTTATCTCAGACATAGTAGCTAATGGCTAATGGCTAATGGCTAATGGCTCGATTCGGAAAAATGATATTAGGACTGACGCACGACGCTTTGAGAAACCGGGTTTCTTGCTGCGCTCTCTAGTTGCCAAACCGACGATTTTTCAGAGAAACCCGGTTGCTTTTGCATAAGTCCTGATATATTAGCAATTAGCAATTAGCAATTAGCAACTTATTAGTTAATTTATAGCTAACAATTGCCAAAAACTATCATAATTTATGACAGAACCAACACCAATTCAAAACCAAGCCAACCAGCCAAATCCCTCTGGTAAGGCGCTACCGGGACCCCTGCGCTGTTTGAGCGGTTCAGTAGTAGCGGGAGGACTAGCGATCGCGCTATACTCGCTCACCTCAGCCATCGCCTCTAACTTTGCCAGCAAACCAATTCAATCGCCCAACTTTACAGTAGTAAACATCACCGTTGCCGTTCGCACCCTAGTCGTCGGCGTCAGCGCCCTCGCCACCGGCATCTTTGGCTTAATCGCCCTTGGTCTAGCCGCCCTGGCGATTCAAGTGTTATTTACCCGTTCGGCGGCACCAACCGATGCCAAGTAGGTATATCTCAGATCTGGCACCATTATCAACAAGCCTGAAAAAACCGGGTTTCTTGACGATAAATCTAGACTTTCAAGCTGAGCTATTTGCAAGAAACCCGGTTTTTAGTCAAGGTGCAAGATGTGAGTACATGAGACGAACGTATCAGGAATCAATCCCCACACCGCAAAAACACGCTGTGGGGATTGTCGCTTGATTCGCTAAACTCAAAATGTCCGATCGTCAAATAACCAATAAGACAGGGGCGAATAATAGCGTTTTCTCTATCACAAATTTACTATGGTTCCCAATACTCAGCTTGCGATCGCTCAGAATCAGCAACTGCTTTCGGCATCTACCGAACAGGTTGAACTCCTAGAAGAGCTGTTGGCAATCGGCACCGCCCTTTCTAACAGCCAGTCTTTAGAAAAATTACTCGAATTAATTTTATCGAAGAGCCGCGAAATTACTTGTAGTGACGCTGGCAGCCTTTATCTAATTGACCGCAGCGATGAAATTCCTAAGTTACTGTTTAAAGCCGCTCAAAACGATTCAATTCCCCAGGTAACTTTCCGGGAATTCGCCATGCCGATTACTCGCAACAGTCTATCTGGCTACGTTGCGCTCACGGGTGAAAGTTTAAACTTGCCCGATGCTTACAATTTGCCAGCAGAAGTTCCCTATCAGCTAGATACTAATTTTGACCGCGATTTCTCCTATAAAACTCGCTCGGTTTTAGTGCTACCGATGCAAAACCAACAGGGCGAAATCATTGGCGTTCTGCAACTAATCAATCGTAAAATTAAACCCGATGCCGTTGTCAACCCTGAAAACCTTAACCAAGTCACCCAATCTTATTCCGATTGGGAAGCCAGAATAGTTCGCTCTCTAGCTTCAATGGCAGCGATTTCTATCGAGCGCAACCATCTGCAAGAAAGTATTGAAAACTTGTTCGAGGGTTTTGTCAAAGCTTCTATCCAACTGATTGAAAAGCGAGAACCAACCACTTACGGTCATTCCGAACGAGTCGCCGCTTTGAGCTTGGGATTAGCTACCGAGGTCAATTCCGTCACTTCCGGGGCATTAGAATCAGTTTATTTTACCCCGCGCCAACTGCAAGAAATCCGCTACGCCGCCCTGCTGCACGACTTCGGCGAAGTCGGCGTCCCAGAAGTGCTTTTACACCGCCTGAAAAAACTGTCTCCCGAACAACTCGAGATCGTTCGTCAGCGCTTTGCCGTCGCGGGGCGCACCCTAGAATTAGACACCGCCCAAGCCAAGATTCAGTATTTACAAAACTTATCTCCAGACCAGCTGGCTGACGATTCTCTAGCGGAAGAGTTAGTAAATTTTGATACGCAGCTCTTAGAAGCGATGGAGAAGCTCGAGCGGTTATGGGAACTGCTGCTAAAAATTAACGAACCAGAACCATCGATAACAAGGGAATTTCAGCCTTTGTCTGACGAGGAGCTGGCTTTATGGACAGAACTGTCTCAGTATCAATACAGAGATTTAGATGGTCAATTAAAATACTTAGTAACTACTCAAGAAATGGGACAGTTGATGGTTCCCAGAGGCAATCTGACACCGGAAGAGCGGTTAGCGATTGAAGCTCACGTTACTTACAGTTACCATTTCTTGAAGCGGATTCCCTGGACGAACGATCTGAAAAATATCCCCAAGATCGTATTGTCCCACCACGAAAAGCTGGATGGAACTGGTTACCCCCAAGGATTGAAACAAGAACAAATTCCCATAGGCAGCCAAATTTTAGCGATCGCTGACATCTACGACGCCCTCACCGCAGGCGATCGCCCGTACAAGGAAAAATTACCCGCAGAGAAAGCCGTTGACATCCTCAAAACCGCTGCTGGCAAAAACAAACTCAACCCGCACCTGGTTGATTTGTTCCACCAGCGCCAAGTTTATCAAGTCTTAGGGCATTAGCGATCGCTACCCAAGACCAAGAAGACGCGGCGAGTTATGGGGAAACATTCCCCCACATCCCGTGCCAGAATTCCCAAATTTTTGCAATTCTTATCTTTTGCCCAAAATTTCCCCACAGATTTCACAGGGTTTCCACAGCACCATTCAACTTTTTCCACAGCTTGCTTGCCTTTTTCCACAAAGATTAACCCACAATCCTTGTCTTCCTGTTGGCTTGGGGATTTCTTCCCGGCAACACCCATCAGCCACCAAATCCTCAATTATTTTTAAGTTATGTAACAAAAAATGGGCTGAAAAGCCCATTATGTCGTGAGGTTTTTTCGTTTCACAAAGCACCTGTAACATTTCGCATCATTGACAACCCTACCCCCTCTTAGAAGACAATGATGCGACCCACCTACAACAACGAGTCAGTTGTCAGCGGTCGTGGTTCCCATCAACTGACCCCAACAGCGAGAGGAAAATTTTATGAATGCGACAGTCAGTATCTTGGCAGAAATACCAGAAGCCCTACACGAATCGCTCACGGTTTACCTAGAAACCCATCCCGACTGGGATCTGGATCGGGTGTTTACAGCAGCTCTGTCCCTGTTTTTGCTTCAAAATGGAGAAGGCAACACCAAAGAAGCATCCCTCAGCTATCGTCGGGCAGCTCAGGTATATTTGGAAACCCTATTCCGGCATTCGGCTTAATGGGTAATGGGTAATGGGTAATTGGTGCTGGGTAATCGTCCGCAAGGTGTTTTGCTACCATAACCGATTACCCATGACCAGTGGACAGTGGACAGTGGACAGTGGACAGTTGACAGTTGACAGTTGACAGTGGACAGTTGACAGTGGACAGTTGACAGTTGACAGTTGACAGT
>CAYXCW010000149.1:0-17719 GCA_964463555.1 uncultured bacterium | reverse complement strand
ACAGTGGACAGTGGACAGTGGACAGTGGACAGTGGACAGTGGACAGTGGACAGTCCCCATGATTCTATTTATTTATGTGGTTAAAAAGTATATTGAAAATCAAAAGTGGAAACCAGGCGCTTGACTGCGATTAAAATCGCTTTTCAAACTTCCTCCCCATCTAGAAATGCTGAAAGGGTACTGCCACCATAGCTCTCGCTTGGTGGCAGGGGAATTGAAGCCAACAAAGAAAAAGCGCAGCAACATTATTCTGGAGAGTCTTGAGCTTGCACATAAGCCTTGAGTTGTTCCAGAGTTACGCCACCACAGCTAGAAATGAAATAAGCTCCTGTCCAAAAGACGGGTTTGAAATAGAACTTGTCAACATGAGAGGCAAACTCTTTCCTGATTAGCCTGCTGCTCACTGTTTTTAAATTGTTGACAAACTTACTGACCTGAACCTTGGGATTGTAATCAATTAACAAGTGTACGTGGTCTGACTCCCCGTTAAATTCAACGACGCTACATTCCCACTTAAAGCAGGTATCTCGGAAGATTTGCTCTAGTCTAGCCAGTATTTCCTTGTTGATGACTTTCCTGCGGTATTTAGTTACCAACACTAAGTGAGCCTGAAGCCGATAACAGGCTCCAGACGTAACATGATAGGACATTGTACTAAGCTGCTCGCTAAGGTAGAATATTAACATGAAACTAACGCACGTCTACCGTATTAAGCCATCCACTGAGCAAGTCGCCATTATGGAGACTTGGTTAGAGATGCTGCGTCGGCATTTCAACTATGCCCTCGGTCAACGGTTCGATTGGCTTCGTAGAACACGCTGCCAAATCGATAGATGCAGCTTAGTTTCAGAGCCTATCGGAGACATCCCAGAGAAGTTTCCTGGTTACAACTTCCAAGCTGGAGAACTAAAGCAGACAAAGGAACTCTTTCCGGTCTACAAAGAGATTCATGCTGAAGTTCAACAGCAGAATCTCAAGCGACTAGAAAGGGCTTGGGATAGGTGGGTAAAGCCTGATAAGACAGGAAAAAGAGCGGGTAGACCAAGGTTCAAGAAAAAAGGGGAACTGCGTTCGTTCACATTTCCCAGAATTAACTGTCCCAAGGCAGGCGCGAACAAGATAGGGGAAGGAATATTGACCCTTTCCAAAATCGGTTCAATGCCTGTGGTCATGCACCGCCCTTTCCCAGATGGTTTCGAGTTGAAAACGGCAACCATTGTCAAGAAAGCCGATGGCTGGTATGTGGCTATGTCCTTGGAAGATGATTCTGTACCGTCTCCCTTGCCTATTGATGAGGTAAAGAAAGCCGCAGGAATTGACCTGGGGCTAAAGTCCTTCCTTGTTACCTCTGACGGAGGATTTGTAAATGTACAGCAACATTACAGGAAGACTCAGAAACATTTAGGGCGGCAGCAGAAGCGCCTGTCTAAAAAGAAAGTTGGATCGATTAACTACCAGAAACAACAACAGAAAATATCATGTATTCACCAACGAATAAGTAGAAAAAGACAAGATTTTCACTACAACGTCGCTCACGATCTGGTCAAGGCTTATGACTTGATCGCGGTGGAAGACTTGAACATAAAGGGACTAGCAAGAACCAGGCTTGCTAAATCGATTTATGACGTGGCTTGGGGAAATTTCCTAACAATACTGGAAGCAGTGGCTCTAAGAAGCGGCGTACATTTTGTTAAAGTGAATCCCCACAGCACGACAGTCGATTGCTCAGAATGCGGCACGAAAGTCCCTAAAACTCTCTCTGTTCGACTACACCAATGTCCAAAGTGCGAACTAGAATTAGACAGAGATGAGAACGCCGCAATTAATATCCTAAACAAAGGATTAACTGCCGTGGGACTCACGGTGGCTGCCTATCGACGGTTAAGTGGTTGCACTCCGGATGAAATAGGAATGCCCCTCAGTGATGTGGGGAATCTGACGCTATATTCGTAGAATTAGCGTCAGAGGATGTCACGTCTAAAGCCAGGGGATAAGAGTGCGCGTTTTCGGTGAAACCAGTTTTAGATGGTCTAATTGCTCAACTCACATCTTGCACCTTGGCTAAACCTTAGTTTCTTGCAAATAGCTCAGCTTGGAAGCCTAGATTTTTCGCCAAGAAACCCAGTTTTTGAAGGCTTGTTGATAGTGGTGCAAGATCTGAGTCAAGGTAAATGGATTAGCCAGCAACTTTATCAAGAAGCGCTGGCGATCGCAAACGAATAAAAAACTTACAATAATCTATTGATTGCCGCAATCACCGATACAATAAAAGGCTGTGCCATCTGTGCAAAGGTTCCATGTCTACTACTTCCCCTTTTTCCCCCGACGAAATTGCCGCTCTTGGTATTAAAACCGAAGAATACGCAGAAATTGTGCAGCGCCTGGGGCGTCATCCCAACAAAGCCGAGTTAGGAATGTTCGGCGTCATGTGGTCGGAACACTGTTGTTACAAGAACTCCCGACCTTTATTAAAGCAGTTTCCCACCGAGGGCGATCGCATTCTAGTCGGCCCCGGAGAAAACGCCGGAGTGGTAGATTTAGACAACGGCGTCCGCCTCGCCTTTAAAATAGAATCCCACAATCACCCCTCCGCCGTCGAACCCTTCCAAGGCGCAGCCACCGGAGTCGGCGGTATCTTACGAGATATCTTTACAATGGGTGCGCGTCCAATTGCGGTATTAAATTCCCTCCGCTTCGGTAATTTAGAAGATGCCAAAACTCGCAGGTTATTTACTGGCGTAGTTGAGGGAATTTCCCATTATGGTAATTGCGTCGGCGTCCCCACAGTTGGCGGTGAAGTTTATTTCAATCCTGCCTATTCTGGCAATCCGTTAGTGAATGTAATGGCACTCGGATTAATGGAAACACCAGAAATAGTTAAAGCGGGTGCATCGGGAATCGGAAATCCGGTTTTATACGTTGGTTCTACAACTGGACGAGATGGCATGGGAGGCGCTAGTTTTGCCAGTGCCGAACTCAGCGATGCTTCAATGGATGACCGTCCAGCAGTGCAAGTTGGCGACCCATTTTTAGAGAAGTCTTTAATAGAAGCTTGTCTAGAAGCTTTCAAAACAGGTGCAGTTGTCGCCGCCCAAGATATGGGTGCAGCAGGGATTACCTGTTCTACTTCAGAAATGGCAGCAAAAGGCGGCGTAGGAATTGAATTCGATTTAGATCAAGTTCCCAGTCGCGAAACAGGTATGGTTCCCTACGAATACTTGTTATCAGAATCCCAGGAACGCATGTTATTTGTCGCCCACAAAGGTCGCGAACAGGAATTAATTGATATTTTTCATCGCTGGGGACTTCAGGCCGTTGTTGCTGGAACTGTGATCGAAGAACCAATTGTGCGGATTTTATTTCAAGGGCAAGTCGCCGCAGAAATTCCAGCAACTGCTTTGGCAGATAATACCCCCATTTACCATCGCGAGTTATTAGCGGAAGCGCCAGAATATGCCCGCAAAGCTTGGGAATGGAGTGCAGATTCTTTACCCGCTTCGTCAATTAATGGAGTTGAAATCCAAGGCAATTTGCAATCTTGGACTGATATTTTATTGACGCTTTTGGATACGCCGACCATTGCCTCCAAACGCTGGGTTTATCGCCAATACGACCATCAAGTGCAAAACAATACTGTTATGTTACCCGGCGGTGCAGATGCCGCCGTTATCCGCTTGCGTCCGGTCGATCCCCCCCTACCCCCCCTTGCCAAGGGGGGGCAACAGGAGGCTCTGCCTCCATCAGGCGTCGCTGCGACAGTTGATTGCAATTCTCGTTATGTCTATCTCGACCCTTATGAAGGGGCAAAAGCAGTTGTTGCTGAAGCGGCGCGCAATCTTAGCTGCGTCGGTGCCGAACCTTTGGCAGTGACTGATAATCTGAATTTTGGCAGTCCAGAAAAACCGATTGGATACTGGCAACTCGCCTCTGCTTGTCGCGGTATTGCCGATGCTTGTCGCGAATTTCAAACCCCCGTCACGGGCGGTAACGTATCTCTCTACAATGAAACCCTCGATAGCGAAGGCAATCCCCAACCCATTTATCCGACTCCCGTTGTCGGTATGGTAGGCTTAATTCCCAATCTGGCGCGGATTTGCGGTCAAAGTTGGCAAACATCGGGAGATTTGATTTATCTGCTAGGCAAGCAGGATGGCGTCACTTTGGCTGCTTCTGAATACCTAGCCGCTATTCACGATACAGTTGCAGGCAAACCGCCTATTGTAGATTTTGATTTAGAACGACGGGTGCAAGCAGTGACGCGCGAGGGAATTCGTCATGGGTGGATAAATTCGGCACATGATTGTGCAGAGGGAGGTCTGGCAGTTGCCTTGGCAGAAGCTTGTTTGGGCAATCGTTTGGGCGCAGAGGTGAATTTACATGTAACGCAGGATACGTCTGTGCGTTGGGACGGCTTCCTCTTTGGTGAAGGTGGTGCCAGAATTATCGTTTCTGTATCTCCTGAGTCTGCCGCCACCTGGGAATCATACTTACAGGAAAATCTAGCCGATGCTTGGGAAAAAATCGGTCAAGTCGGGGATACCGATAGCAATTTGCGGATATTTACCGGCGATCGCATTTCCTTAATCGACGCTAGCATGGCAGATATAAGCGATCGCTTTTACACCGCCATCGAACGACGTTTAAACATTTAGTACCTTGTGGCAAGTTGACCTACTCGCTTCACCATCACAATTTGGTGCTATGTGCCCAAGTAATTGTGCCTAATGGTACTATCGTTAACAGATTATTAAGATAGGTCAACTTTTCTAAATTTTTCCGTCCCGAAGTAGTTCCCCTGACTCACGATTTAAATTAGGAGCGAAGCCGTAGCAATGATCCCCAATCATCCCTTCTCTGCTGACGAACATTCTGCCAATGCTAGCGAGGCGCGACCCGATAAACCAGAAGAAGCCTGTGGTGTTTTCGGCATCTACGCACCCGAAGAAGATGTCGCCAAATTAACTTACTTTGGCTTGTACGCCTTACAGCACCGGGGACAGGAATCAGCAGGAATCGCCACCTTTGACGGCAAGCAGGTACACTTGCACAAAGAGATGGGGTTGGTTTCTCAAGTATTCAACGAGTCTATTTTGCAACATATGGTAGGTCAGTTAGCCGTGGGTCACACCCGCTACTCGACTACAGGTTCTAGCCGCGTGGTCAATGCCCAACCCGCCGTTGTCGAAACTCGTTTAGGTTCCCTGGCATTAGCACATAATGGCAATCTTGTCAATACAGGAGACTTGCGCGAAGAATTGCTGCGGCGCGACTGTAACCTAATAACGACGACGGATTCGGAAATGATTGCTCATGCGATCGCCGAAGAAATCAATGAAGGGCAAGATTGGTTAGAAGGGGCGATTCGCGCCTTTCACAAATGCCAAGGTGCATTTAGTTTAGCGATCGCTACCCCAGACGGTATCATGGGAGTTCGCGATCCCAATGGCATCCGTCCGTTAGTAATTGGCACCCTGGGCAGCAATCCAGTCCGCTACGTCCTCGCTTCCGAAACCTGCGGATTAGACATCATCGGCGCCGAGTACCTGCGCGATGTCGAACCCGGAGAATTAGTTTGGATTACCGAAGAAGGTTTAGCATCCTTCCACTGGACGCAACAACCCCAGCGCAAGTTGTGCATCTTTGAAATGATTTACTTCGCCCGTCCAGATAGCATCATGGAAGGTGAAAGTTTATACACCTATCGTTTGCGGTTGGGTCGTCGGTTAGCCGAAGAAGCACTCGTCGAAGCCGATATGGTGATGGGAGTTCCAGACTCTGGCATCCCGGCGGCGATTGGATTTTCCCAAGTATCGGGCATTCCATACGCAGAAGGATTGATTAAAAATCGCTACGTCGGTCGTACCTTCATTCAACCAACGCAGAAAATGCGCGAAGCGGGGATTCGGATGAAACTCAATCCCCTCAAAGACGTTTTAGCCGGAAAGCGCGTCGTGATTGTAGATGACTCAATTGTGCGGGGCACCACCAGTCGCAAACTCGTCAAAGCATTGCGGGATGCAGGCGCAACCGAAGTACACATGCGAATTTCATCGCCGCCAGTAACGCACCCTTGCTTCTACGGCATCGATACCGATAGTCAAGATCAGTTAATTGCGGCTACGAAATCGGTGGAAGAAATTTGCCAGCAAATCGGCGTTGATAGTTTAGCTTATCTCAGTCGCGAAGGAATGCTCAAAGCTACTGGATCGGAAATTGGCAGCTTCTGTTCTGCCTGCTTTACGGGAGATTATCCCATCCCAGTGCCAGAGATGGTGAAACGTTCTAAGTTGATGTTGGAAAAAGTGGCAGTTAGCTAATTTTAGATTTTAGATTTGAGATTGCAGATTGAATGAAAATCTGCAATCTTAAATTTAAAATCGCCAGTTAACTGATAGCATACTCTGTAAACAATAATCTCAACTTTGCAAGGGCGCGCGCACTGGCGATCGCCAAGCTTACGCCATTTTTGCAATAGTCCTAGACTCGCTCTTTGAGACGTTGCGATAGTAGGCAATCTTCAAAGCTAAAAGCTTCTTGATCTAGAAAGCTAGCGATCGCCATTTCAATCGTAGCTTCCAGAGAGCATTCTAGCTCAGTTGCTTTTTGCAGCAGGGCGACTTTCACATAGTCAGGCAAATGCGGAATCAGCGAATCAATAGCTTCTGGTGGCAAGTGTTGGATCTTAAGAGTTTTAGTCATTATTCTCTAGGGATTTTGACGTTATAGGGCGGATTTGTAGCTTGAAGGATGAGGGTTTCTAATTCATATGATAGCCCTGGTCTTTGCCATTGGTTGAGAGTAACGTAGGCGATCCGCACATCATCTGGATCGTAGCGATCGAGCCACCCCCAAAGGAAGGCTTTGTGTCCACCCCGTAGTCTATCGCGAAGGTTTTTGGCTTTGCCGATGTAGAGTAATCCTTCAATCCGGTGTCGAAAGGCGTACAAACCAACTCTGGCAGGAATTGTCTCGAAGTCGCGACTGAGGGGATAACACTGCTCGAAGGGGGTAAAAGCAAGAGTATCGAGAATTTGGCGAGCTTCTTGTTCGATAGAGTCAGTCATGGAAATTGGCAGACGGGAGCAATTTTTTGATTTTACAGAGCGATCGCATTTTTCGCTTATTCCCACTCCGGAAAAGAAAACTCTCTGACTGAATCTATAATTAATGCGGCTATCTGGGAATTGGTTTATGGTTTGGCAAAAAAATCATCAATTACAAAACGGAAATTACACAATTGAGCGAGAATTGGGGCGAGGACGCTATTGCATCACTTATCTCGCTAAGGATAACAACAATAACCATGTTGTCATTAAAACTTTGAATGATGATGAATTAAACTTACAAATCCAAACCAATCAACTCACCCAAACAGAACGAGATGGATTAGAAGCAAAATTTCTACTAGAAGCCGAAAAACTACAACCATTACAAAAACATCCCCATATTGTCAAAGTCATTGATTATTTTAAAGAAGGACAACAAGGGTGTATCGTCATGGAATATATTCCAGGGGATACGCTCAATCGGTTAGTCAAGCGAGTTTTGCCAGAACCAGAAGCATTGCGTTACATTCGGCAAATTGGAGAAGCTTTGATCGAAGTGCATAAATTAGGTTGGGTGCATCGAGATGTGAAGCCAGAAAATATTATGATTCGGGCTTCAAAGTATGAAGCGGTGTTGATTGATTTTGACTTAGTGCGGGGTTTTAATTATCCGTTATCGCGTCACGTTATTGCCAAAGGATTTACCCCGCTGGAATTGTATGGCGATAAAAGAGAGAGAGGAGCTTATACCGATGTTTATGCCTTGGCTGCGACATTGTATGCAGTTTTAACTGGAGAAGTGCCGCCGGATGCTCAGGATTTGAGGGATGGCAAAGTGCAATTAATTCCGCCAAAAGAATTGAATCCTCAAATTTCCGAGCGGGTGAATCGTGCCATTCTTGAAGGGATGCAATTAGAAGGGAAAAATCGTCCGCAGACAATGCAGGAATGGTTAGGTTTATTGGGATTGAAACAACAAATTTCTCTGCCTTTTCCTCAATCGGATGCGATGACTGTTTGGCAGGCAATAGGAACATTAGCGACAGTGTTAGCGGCTATTGTGGCTTTGGTCGCTGATTTAAAACCTCCTGCAACACCTTCTCCCAATGCAACACCTGTGGAGATACCAAGTCCATCTAGAAATTAACGATCTTAATAAATAAAGATCTTGCACCTTTCCGCACACCCGCCCGGAAATCAATTTCCGGGCTAATAGCGAAAGTCCATTGAAATGGACTGAAATCATTAATTCTTGAGTCCTCTTGAGAGGACTTTAGCTATTAGCCAGGGATTTAAATCCCTGGCGGACAATGACGGAGGCACAAAATATCAATCTGCCGATTCCAAACTGTAGGGGCACGGCATCAGCAATCATCAATCTCAAACCGAAATATCTATACTGCCGTGCCCCGACGCGCATCTGCGATTATGTATCCCCAACTTCAATCGTCAGCCTTCCCATAGTCCGGATTTTAATCTGGCTGCTATGTAAAGATTAATGCCGTTATCAAAAAACCTTCAGCTATGTTTCGGGATGGGCAGGAGTTACAGGGCGGAAGATACCGAATTGAAAGAATTTTGGGACGCGGGGGATTTGGAATTACTTACAAGGCACTCCACGCCGAGTTTAACACCCATTTTGTCCTCAAAACGCCCGATCCAACGCTACAAAACGACCCGCAATATACCAGTTATGTGAGAAAGTTTCGCCGAGAAGGACGGTTACTGGCTCAATTGTGCCAGCGCGATCGCCATCCTCATATTGTCTGGGTAAATGACCTGTTTGATGAAGGGAATACTCCCTGTTTGGTGATGGAATTTATTCCAGGGGAGAACTTGTTTCATCTAGTCCGCAGTCGCGGCAAGTTACCGGAAGCAGAAGCGGTACAGTATATTCGGCAAGTTGCTTCGGCGTTGGATGTCGTGCATCGCGAGGGCATCGTGCATCGGGATGTTCACCCTGGCAATATTATGCTGCGGTCGAATGGAGGAAATTCTGTTTCGGCGGTGCTGATTGACTTTGGATTGGCGGGGGAAATTGTTCCGATTTCCGTTAGTTCCAAGCTGTTTGGGAATGAGATATTTGCACCCTATGAGTTACTTCGCAGAAAACCAGGCTTTAGCGACCCAAAGGTGGATATCTACACCCTGGCGGCTTCGCTGTACTATGCGGTAACTGGTCAATATCCGACGAAGGCTTATGACCGCAGGGATGGGGAAGAATTAATTCCGCCTCGAAGTCACGTTGCCAGTCTCAGTAATGGATTGAATCGGGCGATTATTGCCGGGATGGAATTTGAAGCCGATCGGCGTCCGGCTTCTGTGTCGGATTGGTTGGCTTTGTTCCCCAGTCAGGAGGATAGCGAACAAGTTCTACCGCGATATCGGCAATTGCGGGATTTGTTGAAGGCTGGGAAGTGGGAAGAGGCGGATGGGGAAACGGCAAAGGTGATGCTTCAGGTGGCTGGGAGAACAAAAGAAGGCTGGCTAGATTCCCATTCCATCCAAAACTTTCCCTGTGAAGACCTCCGCGCTATTGACCAGCTTTGGGTAAAATACAGCAATGGGCGCTTCGGCTTTAGCGTGCAGAAGCGCATCTGGCAACAAGTGGGTGGAAAAGTGGATTATGAAACAGAATGCCGCCTGGGCGATCGCGTAGGATGGCGTGTAAATGACAAATGGCTAAACTACGATGACCTCACCTTCTCCCGTAATGCCCCCCTGGGACACCTCCCAGCTGATGTTGAATTGGTGGTTGGGTCGGTAGTAGGTGTGGGGTCTTCTTCTCTCGCGTGGAGACTTGTAAAGTGTAACATCTAAGGCTTACGGCGGATCGTAAAGATTTATTTCTGGGTTAATTTCCACGAACCCATGCGGTGTCTGGCTTTCCGATACCTGGCACTGGCGCATCAGCATCTGACCAGCCGCTTGCGGGTTAAAGCAATTAGCGAGGACTCACATCTTGCACCTACCCGATAAACAGCCTCCAAATAAATTTGGGGCTGAAAGCTTAAGTTAGCTAAAGCTAACTAGAATCAAGGTTTTAACCCGTTTCAACGGGTTTTAGCTTTCAGCCAGAAATTTATTTCTGGGCTTTATGCAAGATGTGAGGAGGATAAACTTTTCTGCCACCGCCTCAATTTCTGGGTTTGTTGCTTCCCACTCTGCCCAAGGGAAACTCATCTGATCCGGTGGCGTGCCATGTGAATTTCAGGGATAACAAGTTCGCCTATCGGTTCGCTAAAAATTTCCCTATTGAAATATCAAGTTCAACCGTTGCTGGGATGCTTTGAGTGCGTCGGCGGGCGAACTTTTACCTAACAACACGGCTTCAATTGCCCTGCCCAAGTTTTCGCTAATGCGATTATAACCGGGGGAAATGGGACGCGATCGCGCGTTCTTAGCCTGTTCTAAAAACACCTTCACCGCCGGTGTTTTATTAGCAAATTCTTGATAAGCCTGACTTTGGCTAGCTTTGAGGTTCACCGGCAAATAACCCGTTTTCAACGCCCATTCGGTTTGAAATTCCTGACTTAAAACGTATTCGGCAAACTTAAACGCGGCTTTTTCTCGTTCTGGCGTGGTTTTGAAAATAAATAAATTTTCCCCTCCCAAAGAAGTAGCAGATCGCGCTTGAGCCGGAATCGGAAAAACCCCATAATCTACCTTAGTATCCTGTAACTGTCCCAGCGTCCAAGGACCAGTAATTTGCATGGCAACTTTACCCGCTAAAAAGCCATCGAGTTCGTAACCTCGTTCGGGTAAAGATAAGATCGCCGAACCATCATCGATGAGATTGCGCCAGAATTGTAGGGATGCGATCGCCCCGTTATTAACTATATTTAATCCCTGAGATCCCCCCTGTATCCCCCCTTGATAAGGGGGGACTTGTTGCTCAAGCCCCCCTTGGGAAGGGGAGACTTGTTGCTCAAGCCCCCCTTGGGAAGGGGGGTTGGGGGGATCGACTTGAAGCCCCCCTTGGGAAGGGGGGTTGGGGGGATCGCCCAACTCGCCGCCCCCACTCCACATAAAAGGTAACCAAGTAAACACAGTCCACTCGCCCTTTCCTAAAGGCAACAACATCCCATATCGATCGATACGTCCATCGCCATTAGTATCGCGAGTCAACTGGCGCGCCACTTGCCGAAATTCGTCCCAAGTTTTTGGTAACTGACTAATTCCCGCCGCTTTAAACAAACTCGGACGATAAAAAATCCCCACATTATTAGTTGCAAACGGCACCGACCAAATTTGATTTCCTAACTGCATCGTTTCAAACAATGCCGGATTAATCTCTTTTTTTACCGGCGATGCAGCGAGCATTTCATCTAAAGGTCGAATCGCCCCCAATTCTACCAATTGACCTGCAATTGTTGGGTTATACCACAACATATCCGGCGGCGCATTTCCCACCACCGACGCCAAAATTTTCGGCATTTGCTGATCCGCCTGCCCCACATACAGGGACTCAACTTGAATATCTCGATGAGTTTGATTGAACTTATCCACCAATCCTTGCAACACATCCCGATTCGGCGGCGGATTCACCCCTTGCCACAGAGTTAGGCGGATTGCACCAGCCTCATCATTACGCGCCAACTGCGACTGACACCCTGCCGCACTCAGCAGACAAATCCCCAAACAAACTAGGAGCAAATACTTACTCAATTTATGTAACAAATTCTTATAACTGTCAAATCTTGATGACAAGAGCGAAATCATTTTATTGGAACGAAAAAGCGGTAAAATGTTCATCGCGAACGTATAATAGATGATTATAGATTGGTGGCTAAACATTTCCTATTGTCAAGCAATTTTTAATAAAATTCAATGTTTTCAAAGGGTGCATCTGCTTGTTGGCGCAAAGAAACCGGGTTTCTATGAAAAATTGTCGCTTTGCAACTAGAGATTTACACAGAATGGGCGCAAAGAAACCGGGTTTCTATGAAAAATCGTCGCTTTGCAACTAGAGATTTAGGCAGAAACCCGGTTTCTAAGATCTGAGGAGAAGGAATGAAACAGAAAATAGGGTTTAAATGGGTATTGTTACTGCTGGTTATTATAACCCTAACCAGTTGTTCTGCCCGCGTAGAACAAGGAATTACAGTAACTTTGAGTGGATGGCAAAGCAATCCCAACGAACAGAAACTTCTGCAACAGGTACTGAAAAACTTTGAAACAGAACATCCAAATATTAAGGTCAAGCACGAGGTGATTAACGACCAATATATGGATGTGATTAAAACTAGATTAATTGGCGATGCTGCGCCGGATGTTTTTTATTTAGATGCGTTTGAAGCGCCTTTACTGATGAAAAACAACGTGCTGGAGCCGCTGGATGATTATATTACAAAAGACTTCGATTTGAAGGATTTTATTCCGGCAATGCTCAAGGCTTTCAAGCTGAATGGAAAAACTTACGGCTTGCCGAAAGACTTTTCGACTTTGGCGCTATTTTATAACACTAAGTTATTAGATCAACCTCCCAAAACCTGGAACGAACTATTAGATGATTCGCGGAAATTAACGGTTGATAAAAATAGCGATCGCAGACCAGAACAATACGGGTTTGGACTCGCTCCAGAACTGTCGCGCCTATATTTTATAACCAAAGCCTTTGGCGGTCAATTAATCGACAAAAAGGGATACGCTGCCTTTGCCAATTCCAAAGGTTTAAAAGGGCTTGAATTAATCGTAAATCAATATCGCCAAGAGCGAACTTCAGCCCAACCTTCCGATGTGGGTGCAAGTAATGGTAGCGAAATGTTTGGGCGAGGACAAGCAGCAATGGTAATCGAAGGTAGCTGGGCAATTCCCTATTTAAAAGACACTTTTCCTAAGATTGAATTTGCTACCGCTGAAGTGCCTAAAATTAACGGTAAAAAAGGAACGATGGCTTATACAGTTGCTTACGTCATGAATAAAAAAGCCAAGCATAAACAAGCCGCTTGGGAATTGATTTCTTATTTAACTGGTAAAGAGGGAATGAAAGCTTGGGCGCGGGAAGGATTGGTGCTACCGAGTCGTGAATCTGTTCTAGCAGATTTAGGCTATGCTAAGAATCCGCTTTATGCTCCTTTCGTCGCGGGTGCTGCTTATGCAACCATTTGGCAAGCTGGGGAAAATTTACCGACAATTTTAACCCATTTTAACAATCAGTTTATTAGTGCTTTAATTGGCGAGCAATCTTTAAAAGCTGCCATGCTCAAAGCCCAAACTACCGCTAACAAAGAAATCCAAGCTGCGAATTAAGAACCATGCTACTAAAATCTCGCAATAAAAATATCCAAGAAGCCATGACAGGATATTCTTTCATGGCGCCAACGGTAATTGTGATGACAATCTTTACAATTTTACCGATTGTCTATGCTATCTTTCTTTCTTTTAATCGAGTGCGGATTTTAGGCGAGTTAAGTTATCGTTTTATTGGCTGGAAAAACTTTTTGCGGGTAGCTGGAGACGAGCGAGTTTGGATTGCGCTGAAGAATACGGCTGAGTATGTAATTATTGTCGTGCCGATTCAAACAATTCTGGCTTTAGTTTTAGCGCTGATTCTCAATTCTAAAATCAAGGGTAAAAACTTTTTTCGGATTATCTTTTTTCTGCCGACTGTCACTTCTTCGGCTGTTTTAACTTTAATCTTTATGTGGATTTATAACTCAAATGGGTTGCTGAATAATTTACTGGCTTTTTTGGGATTGCCAACTTATAATTGGTTGGGCGATCCGGCGGTGGCGCTGAAAGCGATTATGATTATGAATATTTGGTCAACGGCTCCTTTTTTTATGGTAATTTATCTGGCAGCGCTGCAAGATATTCCGGAAAGTCTTTATGAAGCTGCTAAAATTGATGGGGCGAATGGATTGGATCGGTTTTTTAGTATTACTCTGCCTTTGCTGAAGCCGGTGACGTTTTTTATCATGGTTATGGGGGTTATTGGTACGTTTCAATTGTTTGACCAATCTTATATTTTTTCGGCGGGTTCGGGTGGGCCAAATAATTCGACTTTGACTGTTGTTTTGTTGATTTATCAGTATGCTTTTAAGAGTTTGGATATGGGTTATGCGGCGGCTTTGGCTTTGATGTTGGCGGGGGTGATTATGGTGGCTACTGTGATTCAGCGGCAGTTTTTTAAGGAGGAAAGATGATTTGAGATTGCAGATTGCAGATTTCAGATTTAAAATAGAAATCTGCTTGAAAATCTCAAATCTTAAATTAAAAATCTGCAATCTCAAATCTCAAATCTGAAATTATTATGGCTCGGTTTCGGTGGTTACAGGTTATTCTGTATATTGTTTTGGTGGGGTATGCGATCGCAACCTTTCTCCCCTTCGCTTGGGCGCTTTCTGCTTCGTTCAAACCTCTATCGGAAATTGTCGCGGGTGGCGCTAATTTTATCCCAGAAAATTTTACCCTCGATAACTACAAAAAGATTTTTATCCAAGAACCTTTATTTATCCGTTGGTTGGTGAATAGCGCATTTATTGCCGCTTGTATTACTGGGTTCAATTTGTTATTTAACTCGATGGCAGGTTACGCTCTTGCTAGAATGCGGTTTCCGGGAAATAAACTGTGGTTTTTGCTGATTTTAGCGGTTTTGATGGTTCCGGGACAAATAACGCTGATTCCCAGTTTTTTAATTTTAAAATCTCTGGGATGGCTCAATTCTTATCAGGGATTAATTGTGCCTAACGTGGTGAATGCGACGTTTATTTTTATGATGCGGCAATTTTTTCTTAACTTTCCCAAGGAATTGGAAGAAGCTGCCGCATTAGATGGATTGAGTAGGTGGGAAACTTTTCTGCAAGTGGTGCTACCTTTAGCCAAACCAGCATTAGCCGCCCAAGCGATATTTATCTTTATGGGCGCTTGGAACAATTTTATGATGCCTTTGATTATTTTATCTGACCGGGAACTGTTTACTTTACCCTTGGGTTTAAATACTTTTAAGGGTCAGTACATCAGTTATTGGAACTATATTATGGCAGCGTCAATGGTTTTTACCCTACCTGCATTGGCAATTTATGCCTTTTTTAACCGCTACTTTATTCGCGGTGTAACGTTTACGGGAGGCAAATGATAATTGCTAATTGCTAATTGCTAATTGCTTTTTTTACCATTAGCCATTAGCTATTATCCATTACCAATTACCTACTAACTGTCCACTGTCCACTGTCCACTGTCCACTGTTGCACATTTTTTGAGCTATCATATTTACTTTGTTTGCAGACAGAGTGTTAAGCATTCTCCGCTATGGCTGGACACAGTAAATGGGCTAATATCAAACGCCAGAAGGCGAGAGTAGATGCCGTTAAGGGCAAGGTATTTACGAAGATTTCTAGGGAGATTATAGTGGCGGCGCGCACGGGTATCCCAGATCCGGCGGGAAATTTTCAGTTGCGGACGGCAATTGAAAAGGCGAAGGCGGCGGGGATTCCGAATGATAATATAGAACGCGCGATCGCAAAAGGTGCTGGTAAACTAGGCGCAGATGGCAATGCCCTGGAAGCCATTCGCTACGAAGGTTACGGCCCAGGCGGCGTTGCTGTTGTGATCGAAGCGCTCACAGATAATCGTAACCGCACCGCCGGTGACTTGCGCGCCGCTTTGAGCAAAAATGGCGGTAATCTGGGGGAAACTGGCTGCGTGTCTTGGATGTTTGAGCAAAAAGGCGTGGTGCTAATTGCTGGCGCAGTCGATGAAGATGAATTGTTAGAAGCTTCCCTCGAAGCGGGCGCCGAGTCTTACGAATTAATCGAAGACGAAGACGACTCTGATGAAGCGGGGGCTGAAGTTTTTACCTCGGTGGCAAATCTGGAAAACTTGGAACGAAGTTTAAAACAAAAAGGCTTTGCCGTCAAGCAATCGGAATTGCGCTGGATACCTAACAATACCGTCGAAGTTACCGATCCCTTGCAGGCGCGATCGCTTCTAAAATTAATGGATGCCCTCGAAGACCTCGATGATGTGCAAAACGTTACCGCTAACTTCGATATGGCAGAGGATTTAATGTCTTTGAGTCTGGCATAATCGATGGCAAATTTTAGATTTCAGATTTAATATTTTCTTTAAAATCTGAAATCTAAAATGTTCAGGACTGACGCAAAGAAACCGGGTTTCTATGCAAAATCGTTGGTTTGGCAACTAGAGATCTACAAAGAAACCCGGTTTCTGATCTCGCTGCGCCTAAGTCATAATGTTACAAATTCTCTCTGTCTACTATCCCTCTTGACTAAGAAAGCGCTAAGGTAGCGATGTTGTCAAAACATAGTGCGAAAGAGGAAACAATGTCAGAATTTCAAGATTTTCTGCAACATAAATTTGCCTACGTCGCTATAGGAGAGTTCAAACCAGGTAAGTTTCAAGCAGCAGAACAACTCTACGATAAAGCTGTTTCAACTTATACTCACGGTTTTAAGGGAGCCTACCTGATGCAAGAACCCGGAACTGATAGAGGAATTGCCGTCATTTTTTGGGACAGCGTAGAAGATATGGAAGCCAGCCGTAGCGAAGCCTATCAAGCAATTGTCGAACAAATGACGCCGTTATTTGCTCACCCACCAACCACAGCTTTGTATGAAGTAGTCAGCGAAATTCCGCCAAAAAATAACGAAGAGTAGCAACAAAAAACCCGATTTTTTTGCCAAATAATCAACAGAATTAGGGGCACGGCATCAGCAATTTTTCTTGCTAGCTCAAAGTTTTTCTCCTGCCGTGCCCCAACCAGGCATCCCAACTTCACCAGCAACCAGAAACCCGCCTGATAGGAAAGTACTAATATCGATGGTTGAATCAAATCTGATTTCAGCAATTCTAGTGGCTCAAGGAGCCGAATATCAAGCTGTTTGTCGCGGGTTAAGCCGCGTTAGCACTTCCACTCCGCCAGTTTTACCCATTCCAATGGGACCAAAACCCCTAACTCAATATTTAGAAAATCTGCAAAAAACCGGCTCTTTTTTCCATCCCCATTCCAGAATTTTGCTGATGGGTTTGTGCGGCAGTTTAAATCCTTCCCAAAAAGTTGGCGATATAGTGCTGTATAAAAGTTGCGTCAAAAGGTGGGATGAAGTCAGGGATGAAAAAGATTTGCCATTGATTCCTTCTACACTACCGCAGCCGTTGAACTGCGATCGCTACCTCACCACCGAAATTCACCGGAAATTAGCACAAAAAGCCGCAATTGTCAAGGCGCTGACTAGCGATCGCTTTGTTAATGCTGCCGCTAGTAAGCGCCTTTTAAATCAAATGTATCAAGCCGATGTCATCGATATGGAGGGATTCGCCGCCTTAGAAATGCTCTCTCAAGCTGGAATCGCCGTAGCTATGGTGAGAGTTATTAGCGATGACTGCGATCGCGATCTGCCCGATCTTAGCACTGCGTTTAGTCCTGATGGTTCGCTGCAACCTTTAGCCTTAGCAATTGGAATGATGAGACAACCCATCGCCGCCAAAAGACTGATTCAGGGATCGTTACAGGGACTGCGCGCGCTACAGGAAGTGACAGCAAGTTTGTTTGCTAATTGGTAATTGGTAATTGGTAATTGGTAATTGGTAATTGGTAATTGCAGAAAAAAAGATCGTATCTGCCTATTACCCATTACCTGACAACTGTCAACTATCAACTGTCCACTGTCCACTGTCCACTGTCCACTGTCCACTGTCCACTGTCCACT
>CAYXCW010000148.1:0-17724 GCA_964463555.1 uncultured bacterium | reverse complement strand
TAGGGGGGATCAAACCAACCATATTTGTAACTAGCAACTTGCGTTATTAGCGATTAGCCATTAGCCATTAGCTATTGGTTTTGCTGTGCTTGCTTTTGCGATCGCCACCAGAGAGCGATCGCTAAAATCAAAGTAGGCATCAAAACCAGTATCAGCGCGTTGACTGAGGTTGCACCTAAAGGTAAAGCTGGCCCACCATACTTAATTAAAACCGATAATGCTGCGGAAAAGACCAATACCTTCAAAATGAGTCCAGTTTGATTGTTCATTGCTAATTGCTAATTGCTAATTGGTTAAGAGGAAAGATTGCTTGAGCGCAGATCTGCGGGTGTTGTGTTCCAATCTCTGACACTAGGAGCTAAGGTAATTAAGTCTTCCATGTTGCGGCGCATATTAGCACAGATTTTATCTAAAGGCAGATCGTTAGCATCGTGACCGAAGGGGTTTTCTATTTCCAGACCAATGGCTTCAATTCCCAGTAATGTAAAACTAATTAAAACAACTATTGGCCCGGTAAACCAACCCATATCCTTGACGATTTGAAATGGTAATGACAAGCAATAAATCAATAACAATTGTTTGAGGTGAATTGCATAAGCAAGGGGCATTGGTGTATTGAGAATCCGCTCGCATCCTCCCAAACAATCTACCAAATTGTTGAGCAATTCCTGCATCGAAGTTAGCTGATAAATATTGAGGCGATTTCGTTCGTATTGTTGCTGCATGTAATCCCCGATCCAGAAAGCAATTTCTAGGGGGGGATTGTTCATGGTTTGGAGTTTAGAATACCGCTCTGGTGATAGCAGTTCTTCTAACTCCCGGTTGACTGGCTCTGCTCTTAAATGTAACTTGGTAGCAACGGCAAAAGCGACGAGCGATCGCAAGGCTGCAACTTTATTTTCTCGGTCTTTTGGTTCGCGCTCATCGACTGATACCCAGATCTGACGAGCTAAGTTGCGGATAATGTTATTGATAATTCCCCACAATTTCCGGCCTTCCCAAAATCGTTCGTAAGCGGTATTCGTTCTAAAAACCAACAATAAACCCAAGACTAGATTGGGAATAATAGTCCCTAAAACCGGCAAGGAAACTGAAAATCCGTAAGCATATAATAACGATATAAAAATGCCAAATAACCCGCAGACCAAGGAACGTGGAAGCACCGAGGGGATCACCGAACCTTGCCATCGTAAAGCAGTTTTAAACCATTGCATTTTTTCCAATTTCATGGAAACTTAACCTCTCTGCTGACTCCACACCGAACGCTTTACAACAGCATACAGCAGATTGCAAGTGGATGAGGTGCAGCGTTTTCGCTTCGTTTGTGTAGCGGCAGCATTAATGCTGCCGCTACACAAACGAAGGTGTACCTCTTTGAAACAACTTGTCGTGGGGTGGTTAAGCTTACAACTTGCGATCGCTTGATTCGAGTTGTTTGATTTTTAACCGCAGATCTAAGTCATCGCTACCCACAATCGTTTCTAAGTTAGCAAGGCGTTGTTCGATCTGCTGCAATTGATTTGGTTGTAGTTCAGTTTGAGATTTTTTGTCACCAGATCGCCACACGACAGCGGTACCAACAGCTGCCCCCGCCACCACTCCTAACGGTATAATTGGGCCGCTATTGGTTACGGCTGTCAGCGGAATGCAAATCCCCAACATTCCCACAGCACAACCCCAGATCCTGGTGGTAACTTTCAGTCGGATATCTTTTTCTTTCTCTACCTTTTTTGCCATCGCTGCCTCCTCGTCGCAAAAAGAGATGGCTTTCTATCGCCGGATATATTCCTCTAGATCTATTTTGGCATTCCGACTTCGAGGTAAACTTCACGCTACGGGGTGAGGTTTAGTTGCGGTGCCAGCGCGTGCCTTGTGGGGTATCAATTAAGGCGATACCTTGGGATTGCAGTTCGTTGCGGATGCGATCGCTTTCGGCAAAGTTCTTCGTTTTTCGCGCATCTTGCCGTTGTTGAATCAGCGCTTCTATTTCTTCATCGCTTAAACCACCCGCTTCCTCAATTGTTTCGGCTTCTGGCTCAACTTTCAATCCCAAAACAGCGGCGAGACTAACGAGAGTGCGCCACTGTTTTTCTAATTCCTGTGACGATGTTTCCGTCTTGCCTTGGTGTACCAGAATATTGGCTTCGCGACGCAATTCTTTCGCTAACTCGAACAAAACTGCCAAACCACCGGGGGTATTAATATCATCATCCATTGCCTCTTGGAAACGCTCCGCGTAGGTATTTTGGATTGAGGAATTTTCCCCATCTTCTAAGCTCCAGCCGAATTTATTACCATATTCATAGCCAAAAAGCAAGCCTTCTTTGAGGGTTTCCCAGCTGTTTTTGGCGCTAGCGATCGCATCCGGCGTAAAATCAATTGGTTTGCGGTAATGCGCTTGCAGCACAAACAACCGCAGCGCCATCGCTGAGAGTCCGTTTTCTGCATCGAGAAATTGACGAATTGTGGTGAAATTGCCGATAGATTTCGCCATTTTCTCGCCATCGACGTTGATAAAGCCGTTATGCATCCAATAACGCGCTAAAGCTTTACCAGTCGCTGCTTCTGATTGGGCGATTTCGTTTTCGTGGTGGGGGAACTGCAAGTCTTCGCCGCCGCAGTGGATGTCGATGGTGTCACCGAGGCGATCGCGCACCATCGCCGAACATTCGATGTGCCACCCCGGACGACCTTTACCCCAAGGCGATTCCCACGCGGGTTCCCCCTCTTTCGCCGCCTTCCACAAGGCAAAATCAAACAAGTCTTGTTTCTTCGCCGCCTCAGTATCTTGGGTATCAACTCTACCGCTTGCTCCTGCCTGCAAATCGTCTAAACGCTTGCCAGACAGTTTGCCATACTCAGGAAACTGGCGCACGGTGTAATAAACATCACCTGCGGATGGATAAGCATAACCTTTGTGTTCCAACTCGTGAATCAGGCGCTTAATGCCATCTAAGGAGTGAGTGGCGCGGGGATATTCATCGGCTCTCATGACATTGAGCCGATCCATATCGGTAAAATATTCTGCGATAAAACGTTCCGCGACGGCTTCCATCGTCGAACCAGTTTCCCTGGCGCGGTTGAGAATTTTATCGTCAATATCGGTAAAATTTTGGACGTAGCGGACATCATAGCTCCGCCACAGTAAATAGCGGCGCACCGTATCCCAGACAATGTAAGCGCGAGCGTGACCCAAATGGCAATAGTCATACACCGTCACGCCGCAGCAGTACATTTTTACCTTGCCCGGTTCGATAGTTTGAAACGGTTCTTTGCGACGAGTGAGGGTATTGTAAAGCGTTAGGGTCATTCTGAAAAGTTAAAAATATAGAGTGCTTCTGTTTAACTATTGTACATTTGTGCTGGGTTGAGCGTAGCGATCGCTCTACTTTTCTCTCTCGCGGCAGCTTCTACAATCAATCTAGTACGCTAAATTAGAAAGATCGACCTCGATCCTCATTTTCTAACGTTGTTGGACAATTGGGCTATGCAAAACGTTGTTACTTCCGAATCATCCCAGACAATCGACGCCCCAAAGCACGGAATGCCGGTTACAATTATTACCGGCTTTCTCGGTAGCGGCAAGACAACTCTGCTTAACCATATCCTGAAGAATCAGGAAGGTTTGAAGACTGCGGTTTTGGTGAATGAGTTCGGCGAAGTTGGTATAGACAACGAGTTAATCGTAACCACCGGCGATGATATGGTGGAGCTAAGTAACGGTTGTATTTGCTGCACCATTAATAACGACCTGGTAAATGCAGTTTACAAGGTTTTAGAACGCCAAGATAAAGTAGATTATCTGGTAGTAGAAACGACAGGAGTTGCCGATCCTTTGCCCGTAGCGCTGACATTTTTGGGCACCGAACTGCGAGATATGACTCGCTTGGATTCGATTATTACGGTAGTAGATGCGGAGAATTTCAGCCTCGATTTATTTAATTCTCAAGCAGCTTACAGTCAGATCGCTTACGGCGATGTAGTTTTGCTCAATAAAGCCGATTTGGTGGATGAAGCAGATCTCGATAGATTGGAAATCCGAATTCGCGATATCAAACAAGGTGCGAGAATTTTAAGAACTACGCGATCGCAAGTTCCTCTGCCTTTAATTCTCAGCGTCGGTTTATTCGAGTCGGATAAATATTTCGACACCGAAGAACACGAACACGAACATCACGACCACGACCACGATCGCGCGCACGCACACGACCATTCAGAGTGCGACCACGACCACGGGAAATGCGCCCACGACCACGACCACGACCACGACCACGACCACGACCATCACCACGACCACCATCACGACCATCATCACCATCACCATCATTCCGATCACTTGGAAAATGATGGATTTACTTCCATATCTTTCCAAAGCGACCAACCGCTTTCGATCAAAAAGTTCCAGTATTTCTTAGATAATCAACTACCGGAAAATGTCTTCCGCGCCAAAGGCATTATGTGGTTTGATGAAAGTCCGAAGCGGCATATTTTCCACTTGTGCGGCAAGCGGTTTACCCTAGAAGATGAAGAATGGCAAGGTCAGCCGAAAAACCAAGTGGTATTGATCGGGCAGAACTTAGACCATGAAAAGTTGCGATCGCAGCTAGAAAACTGTGTCTGTCTGCCTTCTACCAATCGCGGTAAAGGCTTTGGTAAATAATTGTAGATTTAAGATTTAAGATTGCAGATTTAGGAAGATTTAAGATTGCAGATTTAATAGAAAATCTAAAATCTGCAATCTGCAATCTGCAATCTACAATTCCTAGACTTACGCAAAGAAACCGGGTTTCTATGAAACATCGTTGATTTGGTTGTCAAAGATCTACAAAGAAACCCGGTTTCTGGTCTAATCTGCAATCTGCAATCTTAAATCTAAAATTCCCATGCGCGTAGTTGTTCAAAGAGTTAAATCTTCTCAAGTTACGGTTGGCGGTAACCTGGTGGGTAAAATTGGGCGAGGACTCAACTTACTTGTCGGTATTGCTGACACAGATACCGAAACCGAACTTGAGTGGATGGCGCGCAAGTGTTTGGAATTACGTTTATTTCCAGACGATGAAAATAATGGCGATCGCTGGCAAAAATCGGTGCAAGAAATTGGCGGCGAACTGTTAGTTATCAGTCAGTTTACCCTGTATGGAGACTGTCGCAAAGGTCGCCGTCCCTCTTTTGATAAATCAGCCGCAACTGAAATAGCAAAAAAGTTATGCGATCGCTTTGTAGATAAGTTGCGCCAAACCGGATTAAAAGTCGAAACCGGCGAATTCGGCGCGATGATGCAAGTCTCGATTGAAAATGATGGCCCCGTTACCTTAATATTGGAGCGAGATGCATCTTGATTGAGAAGCGTCCAGAAATCAATTTCGCCAATAATGTAGAGACGTTACATGTCAATAATGTAGAGACGTTACATGTCAATAATGTAGAGACGTTACATGTAACGTCTCTACAAGATGAATGTAAACTTAAATGGTTTCGCCAGCAAATTAAAACTTGGGCGCAGCAACATTTGCGAAATTTCCCCTGGCGGCATACAACAGATCCTTACGCGATTTTGGTGGCAGAATTAATGCTGCAAAAAACCAATGCAGCTTTAGTCGCTCCAATTTACCAAGCGTTTATGGAAAAATATCCGACTTTGGATGCTTTAGCTGCTGCACCTGTAACAGAAATTACCAACATTTTGCAGCCTTTGGGACTGGGATTCCGCGTCGAACGGTTGCGCCAGTCAATCGGGATGATTCAATCAAAATATGGCGGCAATATCCCCAAAACCGAAGCGGAGTTATTAAAATTACCCGGAGTTGGAATTTATACCGCCCGCGCTATCTGTGCCAACGCCTTCGGACAGCCCAAAGCGATTATCGATACCAACGTGGCGCGGATTTTAGAGCGATTTTTTGGGTTGGTTACGAGCGATCGCGTCAAAGCCCGTTCTAAGCCCCTACAACAAGCTGCCGACCAAGTAGCCCCCGATACCAACGTTGCCACCTGGAATTTAGCCTTGTTAGACTTTGGTGCCGCAGTCTGCACCGCCAAAACTCCCCGCTGTACTGAGTGTCCTTTGCGACAAAAATGCCAGAAAGCAGCATTTGATGAGAAGATATGATGATAAACCTTTACAAAATTTAACGGTTCCGATCTCATGGCTCATATCCAGTTTTCCAGAGGTGTTGACGAAGACGCGATTCCCGACGTGCGCCTAACCCGCGCCAAGGATGGTAGCACCGGCACAGCGACGTTTTATTTTGAGAAACCGAAAGCGCTTAGCAGAAACACTACGGACGAAATCACCGGGATGTACCTAATTGATGAAGAAGGCGAATTGATGACGCGGGAAGTAAAAGCCAAATTTATCAATGGTCAACCGGAAGCATTAGAAGCACTGTACATCATGCGATCGCCCGAAGAATGGGATCGTTTTATGCGGTTTATGCAACGCTACGCCGAAGAAAATGGTTTAGGGTTCAGCAAGTCTAAATAGGTAATGGGTAATGGGTAATGGGTAATTGGTAATATTGGATTAAATTTAAATTGTAAATATGAAATCCTGTTCACAAATTACCAATTACCAATTAGCTATTAGCAATTAGCCATTACCAATTACCAATTACCAATTCACTACTATGACACCCCAACCTCACCCCGACTCGACTCAAATTGCCGTAAATTGCGCTGTTATTACCGTCAGCGATACGCGCTCACAGGAAACGGATAAAAGCGGTCAGATAATTAAGCAATTGCTCGTAGATGCCGGACATCAAGTAATAGATTATACGATTGTCAAAGATGAACCGGAACAAATTCGGGCGCAGATGGAAGTATGGGGAAAGCGTGCCGATTTGGATGCGGTAATTTTGAATGGAGGGACGGGGATAGCGCCGCGAGATACGACATATGATGCGATCGCATCCATCCTAGAAAAAACATTACCTGGGTTTGGGGAATTGTTCCGTTACTTGAGTTACCAGGAGATTGGTTCGAGAGCGATCGCATCGAGAGCGATCGCGGGCATCTATCAAGGTAAACTGGTATTCTCCCTCCCCGGTTCCAGCAACGCCGTCAAACTAGCCGTTTCGCAGTTAATTTTGCCAGAATTAGTTCATCTAGTCACCCAATTAAAAACGGGTAATGGGTAATCGGTAATGGGTAATAGGTAATGGGGAATTGCAGAAAGCAGATTCTTCCCAATTACCAATTACCAATTACCCATTACCCATTACCAATTACCAATTATGAACCCTCGTCGCCAGAAATTTTTGAGATTGGGTATTCTTGGTTTCTGCCTGATAATCGGAATTTGGCTGATTAATCTCACCCTGACATTGCAAGCAGCAGCAAAAAAGCCAGTTGATGCCTTATTCGTACTCGGAGGCAGCATTACCAGGGAAATACACGTTGCCGAGTTAGCCAAGCAATATCCTCAAATACCGATTTTGATATCCAAAGGTTCGCAAGATCCTTGTATATTACTCATTTTTCAAAGAGCGAAAGCTTCCCTAGAAAATGTGTGGGTAGAAAAGTGTGCCGATTCCACATTTGGCAACTTCTATTACAGCTTGCCGATTTTGCAAAAGTGGCAAGCTCATAAAGTACTATTAATCACTTCGCCCACCCATTTACCCCGCGCTCAATGGATGGGGCAAATCATTTTAGGTGCCAAGGGAATTTGGGTAGAGTTAGATATCGTCAAAGAAAAGGGCATTCCTGGGAATCGGGAAAACAATTTTGTGACTGCACTTGATGTCACTCGCAGTTTGTTGTGGGCGATTATCGGTCAATTTTACTCGCCCCAGTGTGCCCAGGTCAGGCCGCTGTCTCAGGTAAATTTGGTAGAGTGGAAGGCGAAAGGGTTTAAGTGCGAGCGTCAAGGAAATCTGGGGTATTGAAGCAACAGTTCCGGGAGAGGGTAGGTGTTGGAAAAGCTGGGTAAAATTTTTCGGCTGGAACCCTTACCCCACAAGCGTTTCATGCCTATGAAAGCAAAAATTGTCTCCCGGTAACGCTCAAACCCTTACTGTGATTCGATTTGAGGCAGGGTGAAAAACAATGGAGTTGACAGAGCGATCGCTGAAATGGTACTTTTACGATCGATCCTCGGAAACGAACCTTGAAAACTACATACACAAAGCGTTCCAGCCTCAAGCGGTTGCAACATACTTAAATCCCTATTAGGGATTGAAACCCCGGAATTGAATCTGACCGCTCGACAAATTTTTAAGTTGCAACATACTTAAATCCCTATTAGGGATTGAAACCCGAAGTGTTGGAACTAATGATCCGGCGCTTGAGTTGCAACATACTTAAATCCCTATTAGGGATTGAAACTATTGCATTTGATACTCACTGGCACGCCGTTCACGTTGCAACATACTTAAATCCCTATTAGGGATTGAAACCCCTGCGGACAGAGCATATTACCAGTATGCAAGGTTGCAACATACTTAAATCCCTATTAGGGATTGAAACTTCAGAAGCAACGTACCATCTTTTAAAGATAAAAGGCGTTGCAACATACTTAAATCCCTATTAGGGATTGAAACTTTGTGGGCAAATAGCAAGTTACTGCGGGGAAATGTTGCAACATACTTAAATCCCTATTAGGGATTGAAACATTGCAGCCCCAAAGATGCGGTGAACAAGAGCCACAAAGTTGCAACATACTTAAATCCCTATTAGGGATTGAAACATTTTTATGTCCTGCGTCCCTGATCGCGCAGCACCAGGTTGCAACATACTTAAATCCCTATTAGGGATTGAAACGCTTTTACTGGAGAGATGGGTAGTGGTAAAACACTAGTTGCAACATACTTAAATCCCTATTAGGGATTGAAACTGGATATCATCTAATTGGGCAGCTATTTATTCTGCCCTTCAAGTTGCAACATACTTAAATCCCTATTAGGGATTGAAACTGGATATCATCAACCCCATGACCCAAGATGGTCGCGTTGCAACATACTTAAATCCCTATTAGGGATTGAAACTCAGACCGCATAAAGCGTAGAGCGGTAGACGGCAAGTTGCAACATACTTAAATCCCTATTAGGGATTGAAACTCTCCAGGAAAAACATCAGGAGCAATTTTTCCCAAGTTGCAACATACTTAAATCCCTATTAGGGATTGAAACATATGGCAAATGAATCTCAGTTATTGTGTTCAAGGTTGCAACATACTTAAATCCCTATTAGGGATTGAAACATTAGAGATTATACTGCTATCGAATCTGATACTTAGTTGCAACATACTTAAATCCCTATTAGGGATTGAAACTCTGAGGATATTTCAGATGAGATGGGCTGGATAGTAGTTGCAACATACTTAAATCCCTATTAGGGATTGAAACATTAATAATGATTGCTGCTTTGACTGATATTGCACGTTGCAACATACTTAAATCCCTATTAGGGATTGAAACTTGGTTGGTTTGCTGTCCTTTCTTCCTAAAAAGTGTTGCAACATACTTAAATCCCTATTAGGGATTGAAACAAGGCTCGGAAAAGTGGTCACCGTCACTTGCTTGAGTTGCAACATACTTAAATCCCTATTAGGGATTGAAACGCCTAAAAAAAGCCAGAGATGAAACCGAAGCACCCTAGTTGCAACATACTTAAATCCCTATTAGGGATTGAAACCCATTCTATTGCTTCCATTAGTTCCCGCGCTTCCTGTTGCAACATACTTAAATCCCTATTAGGGATTGAAACTCCCCTCTCGTCTCTTTCTCTCTCTGATGAGAAAGAAAAAGTTGCAACATACTTAAATCCCTATTAGGGATTGAAACCTGTCTTCAATGCACTCAATATGTCACATCCCATAATGTTGCAACATACTTAAATCCCTATTAGGGATTGAAACTAAGTACATTACTAAGGAATCAGATTTTGTCGCGGAGTTGCAACATACTTAAATCCCTATTAGGGATTGAAACTCCACTAGCGGACGGGACTGGTTTTTCATGCTAAGTTGCAACATACTTAAATCCCTATTAGGGATTGAAACGGTGAGGGTTTTCTTGTTAGTGGCAATAATATCCCTAACCCGCCAGGGAATAAATTCCCTGGCTAATAGCTAAAATCCTCTAAAGAGGATTACTGCTTTCCCGCTAGAAAATTATCTTCTACATTCTTCTTTTCTCTTCCTTCGTGTCCTTTGCGTCTTCGCGGTTTAATCATTCGATATTCTTCCAGCGGCAAGGGATGAAATACTTATGATTTCAGTCCATTTTAATGGACTTTAGCTATTAGCCAGGGAATTTATTCCCTGGCGGGTTGGCAAGAGAGCGTAAAATGTAAACCTAACCATAATCCGCCTCAGAGATTGAAACTAAATCAAAGATTGAAACGCCGATTGAATAGTCGCCACCGGAACTTTAGAGAAAAATTGACGGCGAAATTGTTCTTCGCGGATAGCGGCTAAAAACTGGGTAATCGCATCTGCAACAGCATCCTCGACTTCACAATAACCCTCAATCCGGATACCGCCATCAGCGTTACAAATTTGGAAACCCAACTGACTTAAAGTTCGCAAACCTACCAGTAAGGTAGCATTACCAATACCCAATTTTTGTTGAATTTGCTCTAGGGTAGCAATTTTCCCCGTGCGGCTGAGGAATTTGGCGATACCTAGCAATTGTTCGCAAATTTCGGTAGGTGAGATAGACTGAGGGGGAGGGTATGCGATCGCCAATTTCTGCTGACTCAAATAAGCCCGCCGCATCCACCCCTGCAACTCATCCCAACTACTCGGACAATCTCGAAGGATTAGGGGAATTTCAGATTTTATATTTAAGATTTCAGATTTAATTTTATTCTCAATCTGCAATCTGCAATCTGCAATCTGCAATTCTTCTTCCGCCTCATCTCGCCAGTCTAAAATCCAATCTAACCCGTTAATTCTGGCATGATATAAAGCATAATCTTCCGCACAGGAGCGCACCGCAATTAAACGCACTTCATAGCGTTTTTCATAAGAATTAAAATCTATTTCTACAATCGCATCGCACCTTCCCGTAGGAACTTCATCTTTATAATGTCCCCACCAAGTACCGGGAAACCCCATCTGCACCGATTCATCCCAAAGGTGAAATTCAGTCTTAATATATTGTACCTTTTTCCCCGTAGCATCTTGAATATTCCGATGCCAAATCTTTTCAAACCAACAATTTTTAATCAGCAATTGTGGCACGGGATTACCCATCCCGCAGGGTTCCAAAAGTTTCAACTCCCAAAATAAATCTTTCCCCAAATCGGCTACTTTTACCAATAAATCCGCTTTGATAACCTGTTGACCTAACAAATTACTATCTGTTCCCATCTGTAACCGCAACTTTTGATTAATCGCTTCGGTAAACAAGGGAATATTTTCCACAGGTAAACTCAACCCCGCTGCGAAAGGATGACCGCCAAATCGATGCAATAAATTAGCTTGTTCCAGCACCAATTGATAAAGGTCAATTTGATTCACCGAACGCGCCGAACCCCTGGCTAATTTTAGATTGTTGATTTCAGATTTTAGATTTAATGGTGGTTCTTGAGCTTCCGAAAAGCTATCGGTGAAACCCGCCCCTACATCATTGGTTTCGGGTTCTTCAACGCTCAATAAAATAGCAGGACGGCCTGTTTTTTGGGCAACTTGACCGGCAACTAAACCTAAAACACCCACAGGCCAACCTGTTTCGGTGAGGACAATTATACCCGTAGTTGATAAATCTAATTTGTCTAATTTTTTATCAACTTGCTGCTCTACATCTTTTTGCAAAGACTTACGACGAGTATTGGCTATTTCTGTCGTTTGAGCCAACTTTTCCACCCGCTGAAGCTCGCGACTCGTGAGCAATTCCACGCAAAAAGAAGCATCGCCCTGAATCCGACTAACCGCATTAATTCTAGGGCCAATTCCGAAGGAAATATCCGTTGGGCGATCGCCGTTTTTTCGACACAGTTCCAACAGCCTTCCTACACCGGGACGCCGCCGCAATTCTGCCGACTTTTGTAAATCCTTTTGCAGTTTTTCAATCCCTAATTGTGCTAAATAACGACAATCCCCGCTGAGTTGGACTAAATCTGCAATTAACCCAATCGCCACTAAATCCAATAAATCCTCTAAAGGCTCTTGCGGCACATCTGGCAAAGTTTGATAAAGTGCCTCTACCAGCTTATAAGCAACCGCCACGCCTGAAAGATTAAATAACGGATTTTCCGGCGATAAATAGCGGGGATTGATAATAGCCGCAACCGGGGGACGTTCCGACGGCAATGTATGGTGATCGGTAACAATCACATCAATTCCCAATTCTTGAGCGTATTCAATTTCTTTAATATTCGTGCTGCCAGTATCGCAGGTAACTATTAGTTTAATTCCCCGATTCGCTAAAGCTTCAATTCCGTGAAAATTCAACCCGTGGGAATCGGTTAAACGATTGGGAATGTGGTAAGATAATTGTAAATATTGGGCAAAAAACTGCCCCAATCCATCCCAAAGGACGGAAGTGGAAGTAATGCCATCGGCGTCAAAATCTCCCCAAATCGCCACTTGTTCGCCCAATTCTTGTGCTTGTTTTAATCTAGCGATCGCACGCTCCATTTCCTGCCCAAACTCAAACGGACTAGCAGGTTTATAGAGTTTATAATTCAAAAACCCAGCTAGTTTTTCACCATCTTGAATACCCCGCTGCCATAAAAGCTGAGCAGCATAATTTCCCGATAAATCCGGTGCGTGTTGTCTGACGGCATCAATAAACCATTCAGGCGGTTGAACGGTTGGAGAAATTATCCACTGGGATGGTTGATTAAGCATATAATTTTGTCTTTCAAACACCCACCTTAGCAAGGGGGGGCAGGGGGAGAGCAAAAGGATTTTCAATCAAACTGGGTTGCAGAATCCGGGTTTCTTTAAGAAACCCGGATTCTCAATCATACGAGATAATCTTGAATTTTACACCCCCCCTTGGCAAGGGGGGGCAGGGGGGGGATCGGTCAGGAAATTGGCGGTATATTTGAGTTTTCAGATACACCCCCCCTTGGCAAGGGGGGGCAGGGGGGGGATCGGTCAGGAAATTGGCGGTATATTTGAGTTTTCAGATGCACCCCCCCTTGGCAAGGGGGGGCAGGGGGGGGATCGGTCAAGAAATTGGCGGTATATTTGAGTTTTCAGATGCGTTATCTGCGCCGATAACTTTAGTAGCAGCTTCGCTGACAATTTCTTGAGGTTTATTAGGTGAAGGACGACGACGCGATCGCTTATAAGCCGCCCGTTCAGCTTTCTCTCTTTCGTAAGCAATTAGTCTACCATAATATTCGTGCTTGCTCAAATTCATCGACAAGAAAATATGCTGGCGAGTATTACCAAATCCCTTGCGCGTAAAAAACTTTACCGCTGGATTATTCGCCGGATCGGTATCAGCCATCATGAAACGCACTCCATCTTCAATCATGCGTTCTACTAGCTTATCAACTAATTTATCTCCTACACCGCGACGCTGAAAATTAGGATTCACACCCAACCACATAATATAACCATAAGTCCAGTTGCCTTTGGTAATCACTGTTCCTAAAATAAATCCTGCCAATTGATTATCTATTTCGGCAACCAAACAATATTCCGGATCGGTGTTGTAAAGTCCAATTACCTCCCACTCATCCCAAGTGCGATAGATATAAGGATACAAATCGCTGGTAAATACATCTTCTCCCAAGTGATAGACATGGGCAAGGTCATCAATATCCATTTCGCGGATGTCGATATATACGTTGTTAGGGGCATCCCCGTCATTTGTATCGTTCGTCATAACAATTAAACAAATACTTCCTTTCTTAGGATATCTGGTTTTTGAGAGTTGGTTTTAAGAGCGCGATCGCGCTAAGCTTGAATCAAAGTTGCAAAAGAAATATAGTTAACCAATGATCGCCACCACAGTCATCACCAATCCCTTAGAAGTATTCTCTCTAGAAGACTGGATGCAAAATCCCCCCGCTCGTCAAGAATGGGTGAATGGGCAATTACTGGAGAAAAACGGCATCACACTTAAGCACAGCAAATCTCAGGGTAATCTATATTTTTGCTGGAGGAATTATAAAGACTCCAGCGGGCAGGGAGGAAAAGTTTATACCGAAGTTCCCTGTCGCACAAACAAACAAGGACGCTATCCAGATGTTGCTTATCTTACTCCCGAACTGGTAGCACAATTTGGCGATGCTAAAGTTTTGCCGCAAAGCTTTCCCTTGAGTGCCGAGATTGTTTCCCCAACAGATTTAGCTGAAGATGTTATTGCTAAAGCCCAAGAATATTTAGAATCTGGAGGCGAAGAAGTTTGGCTAGTTTTTCCTGAGAATCGTTGGATTATTGTGATTACTCAGGAAACCAGACAAATTTTTATCTCCGGTGAAGTTGTTAGCACAAAAAAAGTATTACCAGGCTTTAGTATAGGGGTGGATGAATTATTAAGTTGAAAAACAGTTTATAACGCAACCTCTTGAATGGAAGCCAAATTTAAGATCAAGTCTTTATTAGTTTCAGAGTCGGGAGTTGCGGCTGTGCGATCGCGTTGTATATCAATCCCGCACCTTACCGCATACTGGCAAAAATCGCAAGTCCCTTCTGGTTTTACAACCAGTGGAAATTCTTCTCCCTGCTCATACCGTTGCAACCAATCAGTTAATTGATTCAACCACCGAGACAAATCCCGTCGCGTTTTCTCGTGCAATCCGGCATCGTAGGTAAATTTAAGGCTGGTTGGTTCGGGTTGAGATTGCACAAACCAATAAGTCATCGAAATCTGTTCAGGTGAATAATCGCTAGTTTCAGCTAATAGGTAAAGATATAAACGAGTTTGCCAGTTTTTTGCTAACCATTGTCGTTTTTGAGGCTTGGGATAAGTTTTCCAATCCAAAATTTGGGCAGAATTGGTATCGGCAATCAATAAATCGTAGATCGCTGTCAGCAAATAGTCACCAAACGCCAGAGTGCGACAATGTTCGCTATCGCGGAACGCTTCGCTATTGGGATTGGGTGTTAAAATATCTGGAGCCACACCAACTAACCCCGTCACCCAGCGTTGTAATTGAGCATCTGTTTCAATTATCGATTCAATCGGCAATCCTAATTCTCGCTGTTGCATCAACAAGTGAAACCTGCTTCCCCAAGCTTGTTTTTCCTGTTGTTCTGGAGTAGTCGGCGAACCAAGTTGATCGATAAACGTATGTTGGTATTTACGGGGACAGGTAGTAAGTAGATTTAAGTGTCCTTGAGATAAGCGCATAATAGAGATTTTAGATTTTAGATTTTAGATTTCAGACAGGACTTAGGCGCAACGAGAAAAGAAACCGGGTTTCTGCGTAGATCTCTGGCTGCCAAACTGGCAATTTTGCATAGAAACCGGGTTTCTTGGCGTAAGTTCTCAAAAGCTATGAAGTCTAACATTGTATCCTTCCTCCTTCCAATCACCAATTAGCAATTAGCAATTAGCAACTTAGCCTTTAGTCAAAACGAACGTGCTACCCTCATTACCCCGCCCGATTCGCATATCTTCATCGAGATAAGTAATATCCAGCCAACCTCTTTGCTCGCGATTTTCGATGGTAAAATCGATGGCGGTAAACTTTTTACCAGATTCGATTTGCTCGATAAAATTACTAGGTGATTGATAATCGATTAAGCGTTGTAGACCAGAGAGACTTCGCTTAAATGTCACCTTAACCCGGCGTTCTGAAACAGCCTCAAACTCAGCAGCAACGCTGATAATTCCTTCTAAATAGGGCAGTCCGTAAATTTCCGCGATGTTGTAAACCTGACTGTCTTTAGTACGAATGCATTGATAAACTTGACCGAGTTTGAACAACGGCAGTTGGTCGATGCCTAAAATCCCGCGACTGGTAGTGTATAGCAGTCGCCAGTCGCCTTCTAATAAATCCAGAGCTTCAGTAGGACGAGGATTGGGGTTGCGGTCTTCTAATTGGGCGATAAGAGACAAAATTGCTTGTTTATCAGCGGCTGTTGCTAATAAGCCGCGATTTTTGCCCGCTATCGCTTCCAGTAACTCTCTTTTGCCAATCACGATCGATTACCTCTTTACAAAAGCCTCCCATTTCCAGGATAATCCTTGCCAGCATGTCCTAAAAGTATGGATAACTATACTTGGTAGGTACAGCGATCGCAAATAGTTTTGGTACACTTCTAGTGTTCGATCGATCGGCGGCGAAAATAATCAGCTGCAACGCTACTTAAGTATGTACAATCCTTCCTTACGGGAACAACCCCTAGATCAACCAGCAGCCGTGATTCCCCAGAAACACGAATCATCGATTCTGGACTGGTTGGAATCCACAGGTCGTCTCTTAGCGCGCGATGAAGTTCAGCTAGAGGCAGGATACCTCGATGAAGCCGATGAGGAAATCTCAGATCTGATGGGAAGTGACGATGTCGGCTTCGACGACGACGATGACTTCGATGATGATGCGGCTGTGGATGACGACTAATCCTAGCCAGCATTAATTTTGTACCGATGTTGTCGTCGGTGGTGTGGAAAGTGGTGTGTGGAGTAAAAATTAGTACCGTGGATGCAAAATTATCGCCTGGTAGGTCTTTAAATTTTACGGGAGCCGGATTAGCTCTATTGCTCGCAGTAGCGCTGAGTGTAGTCGCTTTGGTTCTCGATGCGATCGCCGGTCGCTCTTTGTGGCAAGATGCCTCCCTGAGCTTACCCTTGCTAGTTTCCGCCGTGACAACTGCCGGGTTGGGTTATCAAGTAGTGCCCGTCTTGCGGCGGCTCAAAGCCGGACAAATTATTCGCGAAGATGGCCCCCAATCCCACTTAAAAAAGGGAGGCACTCCCACAATGGGGGGTGTCTTTTTTATCCCCACTGCCGTAGCGATCGCCCTGATTTTTTCTGCTGTCACCCTCGGCATCACTAACATCGGTTCCGTAGTGGCAGTATCGATTTTGACCTTAAGTTATGGATTTATCGGTTGGATAGATGACTGGCAAATCCTGCGCCGCAAATCGAACAAAGGCATTTCGCCCCGCACCAAACTGGGATTGCAAATCGGGTTTGGCGTTTTATTTTGTCTGTGGCTGATGTTGAGCCAACCAGCAGCGATCGCCAACATCAACTTACCATTGGGGATGGTTTTACCCTTGGGGCTACTGTTTTGGCCTTTAGCGGCATTTGTCCTGGTAGCAGAAAGCAACGCCACCAACCTCACCGACGGCGTCGATGGACTCGCAGGCGGAACATGCGCGATCGCTCTTTTAGCACTCGGTGCGATTGTAGCTCCCACCAACCCCGGATTAGCCATATTCTGCGCCAGTATGAGCGGTGGTTGCTTGGGTTTCCTCGCCCACAACCGCAACCCGGCTAGAGTATTTATGGGCGATACTGGCTCTTTAGCACTGGGAGGCGCTTTAGCATCCGTCGCCTTAGTCAGCAACAGTCTTTGGAGCTTATTCCTGCTTAGCGGTATCTTCTTTGTAGAAACCTTGTCGGTCATGGCACAGGTTAGCTACTACAAAGCCACCAAAGGCCCCGACGGCATCGGTAAGCGACTGTTTAAAATGGCACCGCTGCACCATCATCTAGAACTCAGCGGTTGGTCAGAAATTCAAGTCGTTACCACCTTTTACATCATCAACGGACTGTTGGCGCTCTTAAGTTTGATCCTGCGATAAAGACAGTGGACAGTGGATAGTGGACAGTGGACAGTGGACAGTGGACAGTGGACAGTGG
>CAYXCW010000147.1:0-17929 GCA_964463555.1 uncultured bacterium | reverse complement strand
GTGGTGGTCATGAGTGTATGATTGCTGGAATGATTGATTTTTCAAGGTTCTCGGTCGGTTTTGCCTTCCGATGTCTCTAGATTAAAGCACTTATTTAGTTTTGTAAATATCTGTTGCATTTATTTTTGATTGGTAGTATTTATCGGTGGTATTAGCGCAGCTTATAGGCGCTGCACGGTTCACAATTCTTCAGGCAGAGATGGTTGAAAGTTCGCCAGTGCTTGAGGGACATCCAAGGCTAAAAATCGATCTACTGGTTGATAGATCCAGCTGAGGGGTAGCTGGGTATCTTCAACGGTTTTTTGGAAGCCCAAAGCTATTCGCAGTTCGTCGTGTTCGGGATGGAACACCATAGCATAGAGGTCGCAGAGGTTGGGAAATTCATGCTGCATCCGGGAAAGTGTCTGCTGCACGTCCTGGACAAATTGAGTTAGGTAGTCTTTTTGTAGGAAAGGAGCATCAACCGTCCAAGAGCGGACAAAGGCAACGGTACAATCGCGATCGCCTGGTGTTGCAAGTGCCATCGGATCGGTTTCAATGTTGACTGTCACGTACAGGCTTTTGCTGGGCGGCAGAAAAAACCTTTCCTCGGATTCCCTGGCGGTGGGATACAGCATGTAAAATCCCACTACATTTTCATTGTCGCAACGACGCAGCACCCGCATCCCGCTTAAATACTGTTGCGCCCAACCCCGCAGCAATCTAGCAATTCTGTGGGTAGGCGTCCCTTCTGGATTCAACCAGCTGTAGTTGCGAACAATTAGATTGGCGGCGGGGACGGCATCGGTGCGGGGATTGAAAGCATCGGTTTTCACCTGTATCGGTTGAGAGGGTTGGGGTGGTGGGGTGAGTTCTGGTAGATGACGGATTTGAATGCAAATTGTGCTGCCGTCAAATTTTTTTTTGATTAAACCGAGGGACGCCAACTGGTCGATCATCATTCCGGCAGCGCGATCGCTCCCCCGGTCTTTGTGCGAGTAAAATAATTCTGCCGCCTCGCGATGGGTACAGGGAATCGCCCCGGTGAGTGGGGAAAGTTCCGTCAGCGGTTGCACCAAACGCTGCCCCATCTCATTTTGCTGCTTCAGCTGTAAATACGCCCACAACTTGACAAAATACTCCGCCCGACGACGAGTTAAACCATTGCGCCCCGTTAGCTTTGAGACGTATTTACGCTGTTCTTCGGGGGAAAACCACTGGTTTAAGCTGCTTGGGTTCATGGGATTTTCCGGTGATGGTCTAAAGAACTACCCAAACGGGTGAGGCGTTTAGCGATCGCTCGTTGGAATATAGATGCAGAGGATGTTGTAAAAGATAAACCGATTCACACCCTCGATTTTGCTAGTTTGGGGTCGCTCTATTCAAAGAATCGGTCGCCAAATCCAATTTTTACTCTAATTTGAGCGCAATTGCACTCAAATGGTCGCTCTCTACATCAACGTTGCTTGGGATTGAGCCAGGTTCGGACTTGGCTTCTTGGTGGCGATCGCGTAGCCTGAGATTTATTATTTCGCAGTAACAACTGCAAAAGCTGATTTCTACAAAAAACTTCACCCTACTTCAGGGCGATTCACCCTGTTTCTACTGATGGGGTTTGACTTCACTTAATTGGTGAGGGTTACAGGTTGCTCATTGCGACTTCACTAAAGCCTACAAGAAGATGGCATCAGGAGTTAAGGGATTATACAGATGACAGTCCACGCACTGCCTATTGCCTCAGAAAATACACGGATTTTAAATTCAAGGTGGGATCGGCGCTTAGCCAACGAAGAAGTTTCCCAACCCAAGCCCGCCACGTTAGATTGGTCTTGGCAGATTCTGGCTGAGTCGTTACGCGAAGGTTTGATGGTGATTTCCCGCAACATTAAACCAGTCTACGTGAATCGACTAGCCTTGGAACTGTGTCAAACTTTAGCACAGAGCGATCGCACTTGGGCAGGTATGCCAGAAGCAGTTTCTGAAATCTGCCATAAATTAATCAAAAACGGCAATGCTAGCGATCAAACCGTGGTTTTAGAGTGTCTTGCTGCTGGAGAGCAAACAATTCGCGTCCGGGCGAGTTGGCTAAACTCGGATTTCACTGGCGATTCCAGAGGAACGGGACGCGCCCAATATATCTTGGTATTCTTGGAAAACCGCAACGAAATTCTGCAAGAAGAATTGCAATTCGAGCAGCAAAAATACCAGTTTACCGACCGAGAAATGGAAATCTGGTCTTTACTGCGCCAGGATTATAGCTATCAAGAAATTGCTGCCCAGTTGCATATTAGTCTTAACACGGTCAAAACCCACGTCAAAAATATCTATGCCAAGAAACGGTGGAATCAGGGTGGAGAAAAACATCTGGTGAGTTGAGGGATAAACCGAGATTCATCAGGGTGCATGATTATATTTTGTATTTTGGGAGTAAGAGCGATGTTCAAACATGCCAGAACTTGTGCTGTAAGTGCAGGTAGGTAAATCAAGTGAAAATAGTCCTGTTTGAGAATCCCGGTTTCTCCAAGAAACCGGGATTCTGGAGTTAACTTTATCAACCTGTTTCGCCATCTAAAATCTACGAAGATGGTTACACTTTTGGTAGGTTGCATTATTTTGCTAGTTTATGTCCTCTTCTAACGATCGGGTTATCACTTACAGTTCGGCTTATACCGTTGTACCCACTTATGAATGCTTTAATCAATGTGATTATTGTAACTTTCGCACCGAACCGGGTCAAAGTCCTTGGCTGGCGCTATCAGAGGCAGAGCAAATTCTGAAATCGCTTCAAAATCGGGGAATTTGCGAGATATTAATCCTCAGCGGCGAGGTGCATCCGCGGTCGGCGATGCGATCGCTCTGGTTCCAACGCATCTACGATCTGTGTAAATTAGCACTATCAATCGGATTTTTGCCCCATACAAATGCAGGGCCATTAAGTTATACAGAAATGGCTCAGTTGAAACAGGTTAATGTATCAATGGGGCTAATGTTAGAACAATTAACGCCCAAACTTTTGCAAACCGTTCATCGCCACGCACCGAGTAAGTTACCAGAAGTCAGATTGCAACAGTTAGAATGGGCGGGAGAATTACGCATACCTTTTACTACTGGAGTGCTGTTGGGAATTGGAGAAACACAGCCAGATTGCTGGGAAAGTTTAGAAGCAATAGCAAAAATTCACCAACGCTGGGGACATATTCAAGAAGTTATTTTACAACCTTATAGTCCAGGCGAGCGGCAGATTTGGGATGCACCAGGTTTTGATTTGCTTCAATTACCGGAAATCGTCGCCACTGCCCGTCAAATTCTGCCTGCGGATATTACAATCCAAATTCCGCCTAACTTAGTACAAGATGAGCATTGGTTATTAGCTTGTTTAGCAGCAGGGGCGAGAGATTTAGGCGGAATTGGGCCAAAAGATGAAGTCAATCCCGATTATCCCCATCCTGAGTATCAAAGATTAGAAGAAATTCTACAGCCTGCTGGGTGGAAATTAATGCCTCGCTTACCTGTTTATCCTCAGTATGATGAATGGTTATCTGTGGAATTGCAAGCATCTGTAAAGCGGTGGCGGATGGTTTGATATGATGTCCGCTAGCAAAGGTAGCGTATAATTTTTGATGCTGTAGGGGCGGGTTTTACCAGCCATGTTGGAAGAGCGCGAGAAATTTTTTAAACCCGCCCCGGCTGACGCTACCGATGCTACCGGACATGATACCAAATCCGCTGCGATCGCCCCTTTGATGCCGAACGACTAAAGTCGCGGCTACAGAAACAAAGCCCGCCTTCGCGGGCTATAAAATAAAGGGGGTTTAGAACCCCCGGATTTGGTATGAAATAAATTTTATCGGACATACGCAAAGAAACCGGGTTTCTATCAAAAATCTTTGGTTTGGAAACTAGAGATCTACGAAGAAACCCGGTTTCTGGCCTCGACGAAGAAACCGGGTTTCTGTGAAAAATCTTTGGTTTGGAAACTAGAGATCTACGAAGAAACCGGGTTTCTGGCCTCGGCGCGTAAGTCCTATTTCAGCTGCCGTGCCCCTACAGCTTAAAAATTCGATGCCAATTGTTGCTCTGGTAGTGGTACGTGTTCGGCAACTATTTGACGGAATTTATCTCCCTCAATTGTTTCTTGTTCGACCAGAATTTCTACCAGGCGATCTATTAAGGTGCGGTTTTCCTGAATAATTTGCTTGGCTTGTTCGTAACAATGCTGGATAATCGTATGAACTTGGGAATCAATCCGCGCGGCTATTTCTTCCGAGTACTCGTTTCGCGCCACAAAATCGCGTCCTAGAAATACTTCGCCCGACTGATTTTCTAAGGACAATGGCCCTAAGTCAGACATGCCAAAGCGGGTTACCATTTGCCGCGCCAAGGATGATATTTTTTCCAAGTCATTACCAGCACCTGTGGTAATTTCTGCATCGCCAAAGATTACTTCTTCGGCGGCGCGTCCTCCCAAAATGCTAGTAATTAAGGCCAAAATTTGAGCGCGTGAAATTAATCCCTGTTCTTCATTGGGCGTAAACCAAGTCAATCCCCGCGCTTGTCCTCGTGGAATTAAGGTTACTTTTTGCACTGGGTCGTGGTCTTTCAGTAAGGTGCCGATAATGGCGTGTCCTACTTCATGGTAGGCGATCAATCGCTTGCTCTTGCTATCTACTAAAGGCGTGCCTTCCATCCCGGCAACAACGCGGTCAACGGCATCATTAATTTCGTCGATGGTGATGGCTTCTTTGCGCCTTCTGGCAGTTAAAATTGCCGCTTCGTTGAGCAAGTTTGCCAAGTCAGCGCCGGTAAATCCAGGAGTGCGACGGGCGATGGTTTCTAAAGATATTTCCGGGTCGAGTTTTTTGTTGCGGGAGTGGACGTTTAGAATCTCTAAGCGGCCTTTAAAGTCGGGGGCATCGACTAAGATTTGACGGTCAAATCTTCCCGGTCGTAATAAAGCCGCATCCAATACATCGGGACGGTTCGTAGCGGCGATGATAATAATACCGCTATTGCCTTCAAACCCGTCCATTTCTGTGAGTAATTGGTTGAGGGTTTGTTCGCGTTCGTCGTTGCCGCCGCCGATGCCAGCGCCGCGCTGACGGCCTACGGCGTCGATTTCATCAATGAATACCAAACAGGGGGCGTTTTCTTTGGCTTTTTTGAATAAATCTCGCACTCTGGATGCGCCGACGCCGACGAACATTTCGACGAATTCGCTACCGGAAATACTGAAGAAAGGCACGGCTGCTTCGCCTGCGATCGCTTTCGCTAATAAAGTTTTACCAGTTCCCGGCGGGCCAATTAATAAAACACCTTTGGGAATGCGGGCACCGATGGCGCTAAATTTTTCTGGCTGTTTGAGAAAGGTGACAATTTCACCGAGTTCTTCTTTAGCTTCTTCAATCCCTGCTACGTCATCAAATTTAACGCCGGTTTTGGCTTCCATTTGAAAGCGGGCGCGAGATTTGCCAAAGTTCATCGCTTGGTTGGAAACATTCGCCGAACGACGCAAAATCATCAGCAACCCTGCGATTAATACCATAATTAATAGCAGGTTGACGACAAATCCCAAGGCAGCACTGTTATCGGTAGTTGGTTGTACCGAAAACGGAATTTTATTTTTCCGCAGTGTTTCAATTAGTTCTGGATTTTGCAAAAATATCGGTACAACTACTTCAGATTTGCCTTGAACGGGAGTCTTTAACTTGACTCTTACTACCTGCTGAGTTGGGTCAATTTCGACGTTGCTAACTTCACGGGATTGGATTTTCTCTAGGAGTTCGCCATAGGTGAGGGATGGTTGCGCCGGGGGAGAATTGGCTAAGGCTGGGGAAGCTGCTAGCATTCCTTGGAGGATCAGCCAAGTGGCTGCAATCGCGCCTAGATTTGCTTTGCCTCTGGCGATGGGGTGCTGTTTGCTGGTTTGTTTGCCGGATTTGTTCATGCGATCGCTCTTTCCTGCTATTCGCCACTTTAACTTGAGGGCGCGATGCACGCGCTCCATTCCCAGTTTAGCGAAGCCGTGGTATCCAGGAAGATAGATCGGCTGAAAAAAATGGAGAAGAGCCAATTTTGGAGGATTAATTAATTATGCTTGAAAGCGAAGATTTATACCGCACCCTCGCTAAAAACTTTCCCAACGGTGGCGTTTTCTTGTTCGATCGGGATTTGCGTTACTGCATCGCTGAAGGTGCAGGATTGGCAGCGATCGGTGTTTCCAAAGAATTATTAGAAGGTAAGACAATTTGGCAAGTATGGTCTGCCCAAATTTGCCACATCATCGAGCCATATTATCGCGCAGCACTTGCAGGGGAAACAAATGCTTTTGAAGTGCAATATGACAATCGCGTTTTTAGTTTGCATACTCTGCCAGTCAAAAACGATAAAGGGGAAATTTTAGCCGGAATGGTAATGTCCCAAGAAATTACCTCACGCAAGCAGGCAGAAATTGCTTTACGGGAAAGCGCACAACGCCTGCGCCGCCAAAATAAAATTCTGATGACACTGGCAAGGCGTAAAACCCTGAATCGAGGGGATTTGAAGGCAGCGATTCGAGAAATTACCGAAGCTGCCGCTCAAACTCTAGAAGTTGAGCGCGTCAGCGTTTGGTTATACAATAATTTCAAATTGCAGATTGCAGATAGATATGATAATTCAGCTTTAAAATTAGTCTGCCTTGACCTTTACGAACGCAGCACCAATCGTCATTCTCAAGGGTTAGAATTGGCAGCAGATACTTATCCAAATTATTTTCAAGCATTAGAAACAGAGCGAACTATTGCCGCCGACGATGCTCATACCGATCCGAGAACCAAAGAATTTTCCCAAAATTATCTAACTCGTTTGGGGTTGAGATCGATGTTAGATGCGCCGATTTGGTTAGAAGGTCAAATGGTGGGCGTTGTCTGTCACGAACAAGTGGAACCGGGGCGTCATTGGGCATTGGAGGAAGAAAATTTTGCTGGTTCGATTGCCGATTTAGTTTCTTTAGCAATTGAAGCGCACGAACGCCAGCGAACAGAAGCCGCATTGCGCGAATCAGAGGAAAAGTTTTCTAAAGCTTTTAGATCTAGTCCTAGCGCGATCGCAATTGCTAGTTTCCCAGAAGGACGCCTGATCGATATCAACGACAATTTCTCATCAATTAGCGGTTATGAACGTGCCGAAGTTATCGGTCGTACTGCGCTGGAATTAAATCTTTGGGTTAATTTAGAAGACCGCTGGCGCTCGATTCAAATGTTGCAAACTCAGGGGGCAATTCGCAACTTTGAATTTCAATTCCGCAAAAAGTCGGGGGAAATAATGGTGGGTTTGTACTCGGCAGAACGGATTGTTTTAGGCGGTCGAGAATGCATTTTACTGGTGGTCACCGATATCACAGATCGCATCCGAGATCAAGAACAGATTAAACTAGCAGCAGAACGCGATCGCTTATTAGCTCAAATTGCCCTCCGCATTCGTCGCAGTCTCAATCTCGACCAAATTCTTAACACCACCGTGGCAGAAGTGCGGCAATTTTTGCACGCGGATCGCGTTTACATCTACCAGGGAACTCCCACAGGAACTGCTAAAGTTGTCGCCGAATCTGTAGACTTACAATGGCCTTCGATGCGAGGATGGCGGATTGAAAATAGAACAGAAATTGCCGCTACTCAAAGATTATTTCAGCAAAATTGCGTTCGAGTAATAGATGATACTTCTACTATAGAAGTACCGCCATTTTTTGCGAAATTTTATCAGCAATATCACATCAAAGCCGGTTTAGTGGTGCCGATTATGCTGGGGGATGAAGCGTTTGGAGTGTTAGCAGCGCACCAATGTTCGGCACCGCGTCACTGGCAATCTTTTGAAATAGACTTGTTACAACAACTGGCAACTCAGGTAGCGATCGCAATCCAGCAAGCGGAACTCTATCAACAAGTTCAAGCACTCAATACAAACTTAGAACGGCAAGTGCAAGAACGCACGGCGCAACTCGAACAAAAAATGCAAGAACTGCAAGAATTAAACCAAATCAAAGATTTATTTTTACATGCGGTGACTCACGACTTGCGAACCCCCGTAATGGGTTGGTTAATGGTGTTAAAAAACTTGTTAAATAATGGCAACGAACAATTAGCAATTCCCGTATCTCGCTCGATTTTAGAACGCATGGTACAAAGTAGCGATCGCCAACTCTATCTAATTAACTCGTTGCTAGAAGTACACTCAAGCGAAATCCACGGGATTGTGCTGCACCGCGAACCAATACAGCTAAGCCAGCTAATTTTATCCATCTTGGCAGAATTAGAGCCATTGTTAGCCAAAAATCAAGCCAATCTGACCAATTTAGTACCCAATGATTTACCAATTATTAATGCCGATCCGAACCAACTATGGCGAGTTTTTGAGAACCTGATTGCCAATGCTTTAAACCATAATCCACCCGGACTTTGCCTCACAATCAGCGCCACCGTTGAGAGTGTAGTAGGGGAAAAGCAAGACAAGGAAGACAAGGAAGTAGGGGAGAATTTGAGCCGCAACTCACCCATTACCAATGACCAATTACCTATTACCAATTCGCTAATTCGGATTACGCTGCAAGATAATGGCGTTGGCATGAGTCAAGAAACCTGCGATCATCTGTTTGAAATTTACGTGCGAGGTTCCCACAATCGACGCTCAACTAGCATTGGTTTGGGTTTATATTTGTGCCGTCAAATTATTATCGCTCACAGTGGCGAAATTGGTGTCAATAGCAGCCCTGGTGCTGGAGCAACTTTTTGGTTTACATTACCTGTATCGGGTAATTAGCTATGTATTGATTTTGAGATAAATCATTATTTACGGATCGATCCCCCCCAACCCCCCTTGCCAAGGGGGGCTTGAGATTCGATCCCGCCAACCCTACAATTCTAGTAATAATATTCAGTCCGCTAGTAATGGTAAATGGTGTTGTAGGGGCGGGTTTTACCAGTTACTTTTGATGCCAAACGAATTGTATTGATAAACCCGCCCCCGCGCGATGCCGATGCAAGCGGAGACGATCTGATATCATGTCCTATCGATTACCCATAATTAGAAGCCGGGACACGGCATTATTAACTTTATCTGTTTTTCCGAGAAATATCTGATGCCGTGTCCCTACGCAACAACTCTGCGAGGTTTTTTTATTATGGGCTATTCAACGCCCACATGACCAATTAGCAATTAGCAATTACCAATTACCAATTACCAATTAGCAATTAGCAATTACCAATTACCAATTATTAATGCGGAACTTTACTCAAAGCCAACCAAGTATAAGCGCCAACAATTCCATCTGGTACAAGTCCGTAGCGCTTCTGAAAAGATCGCACAGCAGCATCGGTATCTAAACCAAATTTACCGTTAATTTCACCTTTAAAAAAGCTAACACTCTTTAATACTGTCTGCAATGTTATAACAGCTTCACCCTGACTTCCGTGCTGTAAAATTGGCATATTTAGAGGTACTCCTGTGTAGAGTGCCTGCCAAGTGAGCGGATCTACAATGCCATCTTCTTTGAGGAAAACTCGGTGCTGGAATGCTTTAACAGCAGCCTCAACTTTTTTGTCAAATAAACCATTCGGAGATGTGGATAAAACCTCCCAGTGAATTAAGAGTTTTTGCAGTTCTAAGACTGCTGAACCAGAAGCACCGCGTCGCAGGATGGGTTTTTTTATGCGAGCGTCTCCCATAGGTTGGGGGGTGAGATTTTTGTCGCTAAAAGCTTTCATAGTTATTTATCTACTCATTGTATGCTGGAACACTTTTAGCATAAAGTTAGTTGCTCAGCTTAGACTTCACCTAAATAGATCGCCCGATTGGGGGATAACTTTTTTGCCAATTTCATCCTAATTTCATTTCTCTGTGAAACACTGTAAGGATAAGCGCTTCTCTGAGGCTTTTAACCAATGACGAGCAAATCTTATGGTTACCCATCTCCGGCGGCGCTCAGTTGTGTTTCTTCTACACTGCTGAGTCTGGTTTTGCTGGCTGCTCCCAGTGCTGTTTTAGCTCACGCTGGGCATGGAGATGAATTTCATAGTGGCGGAGAAACTACACAGGTTTCTAATTCTATTCAGGTTGATAGCGAAACCGCTCAAAGATTGGGGATTAAAGTTGCTCCTGTGACTCGTCAGCAACTCGCTATTGGGATTAAAACTACCGGACAAATTGAAACGCTTCCGAGTCAAAAGGTCGAAGTTACTGCACCGATTCCGGGGAAAATTGTTGAGTTATTGGTAGAACCGGGTGCTAATGTCAAAGCGGGTCAAATAATTGCGGTTATTGCTGCACCGGAGTTGGTGGAATTGCGGGTTAATTCCGCAGAGAAAAGGGCAGAAGCGATCGCATCTTTACAACAGGCACAAGCTAACTTAAAACTCGCTCAAGAAAGCTACACACGTCAGCAAGCGATCGCCGCTTCAGAAATAGCACAAGCAAGCAGCCAACTTGCAGCCGCTCAAAAACAATATGACCGAGATCGAGAGCTAGTAAATCAAAAAGCTGTTTTAAAAGTTGCTCAAGAAAACTATCAGCGTCAGCTAAGAATCTCGGAAGCAGAAATCGCCAGAGCTAAAACAGAATTAGCCGTTGCTCAGGAACAGTACGATCGAGATCGAGAATTAGTCGCCCAAGGAGCGTTACCGCGCAGGCAAATGCTAGAATCTGGGGCGCATTTAGCAGCAGCAAAAGCATCTTTAGCGAAGGCAGTTGGACGCCCAGAAGTTATCCAAGCTGAAACGGAAGTGAAACGCGCTGAAGTCGATTTACCTTGGCGAGATTTGCGGGAATCAGAAACTAAATTGGCAGAAGCAAAAGCTTTATTAACAAAAGCGCTGAGTCGGCGAGAAGTTTTAGCAGCAGAAGCGGAATTAAAACGCGCTAATTCTGCGGTTCAAGTGGCAAAATCTCGGATAGATTTAAGTAACGAGACTTATCAAACTCGACTGCAACAATTAGGAACCCGCGCCAATAATAAAGGAATGGTAACCATCACCGCGCCTATTTCTGGCAAAGTCGCGGATCGAGAAGTGAGTTTAGGTCAATCATTTGAAGATGCAGGCGGCAAGTTAATGACGATTGTCAATGACAGTCGAGTTTTTGCCACTGCGAATATTTATGAAAAAGATTTAGGCAAAATCAAAAATGGTCAACAAGTCAGCGTTAAGGTTGCTAGCTTACCCAACCAAACCTTTAGCGGAAAAGTAACCGTTATTGGTTCGGTTGTAGAAGGAGAAACGCGAGTTGTGCCGGTAAAAGCGGAATTGGAAAATGCTAGCGGAGTGCTAAAACCGGGGATGTTTGCCGAATTAGAAGTTTTAACAGATACGACAAACAATGCAATTTTAGCGATCCCTAACTCAGCAATTATTGATGCCAATGGTAAAAAACTTGTTTATCTTCAAAATGGCAATGCTTATCAACCCGTTGAATTAAATTTGGGTCAAACTTCTGGGGATATGGTTGAAGTTAAAACTGGATTATTTGAGGGAGATTTAATTGTTACCCAGCGCGCCACTCAACTTTATGCCCAATCTTTACGGGGTGGTAGTAAAACAGGGGAGCATAAGAGCGGAGAAACTGGGGAGAAAGAAGTAAAATCTTCTATCCAAAATGCTTTACCTTGGTGGTCATTGATAGCAATTGGGGGTGCGATCGCATCTGGCACATTTTGGGCAGGTACTGTTTGGGCGAGTCGTAAAACTAAGCAAAATAAAGTTGCGATCGCTTATATCGAACCCGACATTCCTACCTATGAATTACAACCTATAGGAGGCGAACATCAAGATCGTCAATCTAAAATCTAAAATCTCAAATCTAAAATTACCATGCTTAGTGCCATTATTAAGTGGGCGATCGCGCGTCGCTGGCTAGTTATATTCGCTACCATTATCCTCACCATTTGGATATTTCGCACCATTATCCAAATGCCCCTAGATGTGTTTCCCACCTTTGCACCTCCCCAAGTAGAAATTCAAACCGAATCCCCTGGACTTGCTCCGGAAGAAGTCGAATCTTTGGTAACTTTACCGATAGAAAGTTCGATTAATGGCACTCCTGGAGTAACAGCAGTACGCTCTTCTAGTGCATCGGGAATTTCGGTTGTCAAGGTTATCTTTAACTGGGGAACCGATATTTATCAAGCGCGTCAGTTAATAACCGAAAGATTGCAGCAAGCTCAAACTAAACTTCCAGAAGGAGTAGAAACACCGCAAATTTCCCCTACCAGTTCGCCAATTGGCACCGTATTACAATATGCTTTCACATCAGAAAATACTTCTTTAATGGAAGTGCGCCGGATTGTTGATTGGCAAGTTACAAACCGCATCTTAGCCGTTCCTGGCGTGAGTCAAGTTGTAGCCTATGGCGGCGATATTCGTCAGTATCAAGTATTAGTCGATCCTCAAAAACTGCAAGCTTTTAATATCACCTTAGAAGAGGTTTTAGAAGCAGCAAAAGCGTCAAATGTCAATGCTTCAGGTGGATATTTAATAACTCCAGATCGAGAAAAGTTAATTCGTGGAATTGGCAGAATTGAATCGATCGAAGAATTGCAACAATCAGCGATCGCTGCACGCAATGGTACGCCGGTAAAAATCTCCGATGTTGCTGATGTTCAAATTGGTGGCGCGATTAAACGAGGAGATGGAAGTTTTAACGGTCAAAAAGCTGTTATCGTGATGATTAATAAACAGCCTTTTGCTGACACTCCCACCGTCACTCGCGCCATCGAAGCAGCAATGGAAGAAGTGAAAGCAGGCTTACCTAAAGATATTAAAGTTACTCCAACTTTCCGGCAAGAAAACTATATCGATTCTTCGATTGAAAATGTTAGAGAAGCTTTATTTGAAGGTAGCATTATCGTCGCCTTGATTTTAATTCCGTTTTTAATGAATTGGCGCAATTTGGCGATTTGTTTAACCGCGCTGCCTTTATCTTTACTTGTGGGAGTGTTGCTGCTCAATTGGGTAGGACAAGGTTTAAATACGATGACTTTGGGAGGGTTAGCCGTCGCTATTGGATCGGCAGTTGATGATGCGATTGTAGATGCGGAAAATGTCTACCGTTGTTTGCGAGAAAATAAATACTCTACCCATCCGCGCCCGGTTTTAGATGTAGTATTTGATGGCTGTCAGGAAGTGCGAGATTCAGTATTTGGAGCCACAATTATTACTATTGTTGTCTTTTCTCCAGTCTTTGCTTTAACGGGTGTTGAAGGTAGTATTTTTATCCCAATGGGATTGGGATATATGGCAGCAGTAATTGCTTCTAGTATCACCGCATTGACTGTGACTCCGGCTTTATGTGCAATTTTATTACCCCACGGTCACTTGCCAGAAAAAGAACCTTGGGTGGCAAGATTTTTTAAGCGACTTTATTATCCTTTGTTAAAGTCTTCCATGAGGTTTTCTGGAGTTATTTTAGTTGTAGCTGCTGCAAGTTTAGTAGCGGCATCTGTGATAGTTCCTGCGTTTGGTCGGGTGTTTTTACCAGAGTTTCAGGAGCAAACTTTAGTTAATACTTTAATGCTTTATCCGGGTGTATCTTTAGAAGCAACAAATGCAGCGGGAGAAGCACTGCAAGCGGCGCTTAAAGATGACCCTAGATTTCCTTACGTACAGTTGCGATCTGGACGCGCGCCTGGTGATGGAGATGCAGCGGGGGTGAATTTGGCACATTTGGATATTGAGTTAAGTGAAAGTGCGATGAAAGAGCGGGAAAAAACGATTGAAAAGCTGCGGGAGGAGTTTAATAAATTACCAGGAGTTGCACCGAATATTGGCGGTTTTATCTCGCACCGAATGGATGAAGTATTGTCTGGCGTGCGGAGTGCGATCGCTATCAAAATTTTTGGTTCTGAATTAGACCAACTTCGCTCTCTGGGAAGTCAAATAAATGAAATAATGAAAACCGTTGATGGCATTGTCGATTTACAACTCGAACCTCAAGTCCCGGTAGAACAAATCCAAATTAAGTTTAACCGATTGGCGGCTTCTCGATACGGTTTAACCGTGGGAAATTTATCCGAAATTATCGAAACTGCTCTCAACGGAAGAGTAGTTTCTCAAGTATTGGAAAAACAACAAACTTTCGATTTAATTGTTTGGTTAAAACCCGATGCGCGTCAAAACTTAGATACGATTCGCAATTTATTAGTTGATACTCATGATGGCAATAAAATTCCTTTATCACAAGTTGCCGCGATTGACAACGGTACAGGGCCGAATACTATTAACCGAGAAAATGTTTCCCGTTTGATTGTGGTTTCGGCGAATGCTAGCGGCAGAGATTTGCGATCGCTTGTGAATGAAATTCGAGAAAAGGTCAAGCAGCAAGTAGAAATTCCTGCTGGGTACTATATCCAGTATGCGGGGCAATTTGAGGCGCAAGAACGGGCGACGCAAAATCTTTTGATTTATAGCGCGATCGCCTGTATCGCGATTACGGTAATTATGTACATTTCTGTCAAATCAATTCCTTCTACGGCGATGATTATGATTAACTTACCTCTGGCATTAGTTGGAGGAGTCATCGCAGTAGCTTTGACGGGAAAAATTATTTCTGTCGCTTCCTTAGTTGGCTTTGTAACGCTGTTTGGCGTCGCCACTCGCAACGGGTTGTTATTGGTAGATAATTACAATACAAAGTTTGCCGAAGGAATGCCGTTTAAAGATGCAATTGTTAAAGGTTCTTTGGAAAGATTGAATGCTATTTTAATGACCGCTTTTACCTCAGCTTTAGGTTTAGCTCCCTTAGTAGTAGAAAGCGGCGCTGGGAAGGAAATATTGCAACCGCTATCGATTGTTGTGTTGGGAGGATTGTTTACTTCCACGGCATTGACATTAATCGTATTACCGGCATTGTATGCCAAGGTTGGGAAGTTTTTAGTGCCGAAGCGAGTGACTGCTGAACCTGCTATCGAAGAGCAACACAAAATTGAAGTTTTCAGCCTACATAAGGAGATAAAATGATGCAATCGCTCAAATCAAACCTGCTAATTATCGTTACTTTCTTATTCTTATCAGCTTGCAGTAGCAACGCGCCCACCACAACTTCAACCAACACCCCAGTAGCAGCAACTCCAGCAGCTACCCCAGCAGCAACTAAAACAGAAACTGCTACAAAATCAGACCATTCCAAACCTAAAAAAGGCGGTCAAGTAGTTGAAACAGGTACTTATCATTTAGAGTTTGTACCTGAAAAAGAAGACAGCGGAACCCATTTAGATTTTTATTTACTAAAAGGCGAAGCTCACGAAACAGTTCCTAACGCTCAAGTAACCGCCCAAGTTCAGTTACCTGATGGAAACCAGAAAAATTTAGAGATGAAATACGATGCAGAAGGCAAACATTATGCTGTTTTGCTTCCGGAAAAAGCATCTGGTCAATATCAAGTTAAAATCACCGCAGATATTGGCGGAGAAAAAGTTAACGGTCGTTTTTCTTTCAATAAGTAAAGTAGGGAAACTCTCTCGCAGAAACCGGGTTTCTATCTACAATCGTTTTTCACAATCAGAGCCTACGCAGAAACCCGGTTTCTCAAATGGCTCAGAAACCGGGTTTCTATCTACAATCGTTTTTCACAATCATAGTTGACGCAGAAACCCGGTTTCTCAAATCTACAATCTCAAATCTCAAATCTAAAATAGTATTATGCGCCTGCTGCTAGTCGAAGATGAACCAGATTTAGGTAAGGCTATTAAGCGAACCTTAGAACGGGAAAAATATATCGTTGACTGGGTAATGAATGGGAATGAAGCTTGGAACTTTCTAGAAAACCAGTGGACGCAGTATACAGTCGCTATTTTTGATTGGTTATTGCCAGGAATATCCGGCTTAGAATTACTGCGTCGATTGCGAAGCAAAAACAATCCGCTACCCGTCTTAATGCTAACAGCAAAAGACCGCATGGAAGATAAAGTAACCGGACTCGACGCAGGGGCAGATGATTATTTAGTTAAGCCATTTGGTATGGCAGAATTGCTGGCGAGGTTGAGGGCATTGCAGCGGCGATCGCCTCAAATTCAACCCCCACAATTACAGGTAGGCAACATAACTCTAGACTACGGCACTCGCACGGTTTATTTTGAGCGTAAAAATGACGAAAAACAAGATATTACACTCACTACTAAAGAATTCCAGTTGCTAGAATATTTAATGAAACATCCCAACCAAATTATCACTAGCGACCAAATTAGAAATCAAATCTGGGAGGCAAGTGCCGATACTTTTAGTAATGTAGTAGCCGCCCAAATGCGCCTACTGCGCCGCAAATTAGAACCAATTGGCTGTGGGAATATAATAGAAACAGTACATGGTGTAGGCTATCGTTTAACAGTTGATAGTTGATAGTTGATAGTTGATAGTTGATAGTTGATAGTGGACAGTTGATAGTTGATAGTTGATAGTTGATAGTGGACAGTTGATAGGGAAGCTTATATTTTACAATTAGCAATTAGCAATTAGCAATTAGCAATTACCATGAATCAAAATAAGTTATTTAATCAAACTCGGTGGCGGTTAGCTTTCTCCTATGCTGGAGTGATGGGTTTGATTTTAAGCTTGTTGGGATTTGGGGTTTATCATGCGATCGCACACGCCCATTGGGTAGCTATAGACAATGAATTAAAATCAGTCGCGGGAACTCTACACGACAGTTTAGAACTAAAATTAAAACAACCCGGACGCTTAGAACCAATGCTGGGAGAACTGTTACCAAATCTCTGTATGATTGGGAATAGCTGTGTTAAATTGCCTGCCAATTCTTCCCGCCATACTCTCAGCGCCGTTAATCAAGGCCACTACTATATTCGCTTATACAATACTGCGGGGAAATTAATCGCGATCGCGGGCGATTATCCAGAAGGAATCTCTCAAAAATTTAACCCAGAAACTTGGCAAAAAATCGCCAGCAGTAAAGGCAACATTTATCAACAAATTTCCGTTTCTCTGCACACCCAAACTTACCAAGATTGGGGTTACTTCCAAGTCGGGCGGAGTCTCAAAGACTTTGAAGATTATCTTAGTATCGTCAAATGGTCTTTAAAAATTGGCTTGCCCATCTCTTTAATTCTGGTAGGCGGCGCTAGTTGGTGGTTAGCCGGATTAGCAATGCAACCAATTTATAAATCTTACCGGAAAATCGAACAATTTACCGCCGATGCTGCCCACGAATTGCGAACGCCTTTAGCCGCAACCCAAGCAACTGTAGAATCGGCATTAATGCATAACTTAGATGAGAAAGAAGCGCGAGAAATCCTAGAAACAATCGAACGTCAAAATAAACGCCTGACGCAGTTAGTTGCCGATTTATTGTTGCTATCGCGGATGGATAAACAATCTGCCTCCCCCCGACGCCAAATTTGTTGCTTAAACGATTTGGTGAGCGATTTAATCGAAGAATTAGCAGTATTAGCGATCGCTAACCAAATCCATCTAAAATCCGACATCCGCACCTCAACTCCACTGCACGTTTTAGGCGATGCCGATCAGCTTTATCGTTTGGTGGCAAATTTAATCGTAAATGCGATTCAATACACCCCATCGGGTGGAAAAGTAAGTGTAATTTTAGAACGTAGCGATCGCGAAGCATTCATCCAAGTTCAAGACACAGGAATTGGCATCCCCAACGCGGATCAAAAACGAATTTTCGATCGGTTTTATCGCGTCAACACCGATCGATCTCGCCACACCGGCGGATCGGGATTGGGTTTAGCAATTGCCCAAGCGATCGCTCAAGCACATCAAGGCAGCATCCAAGTACAAAGTGAATTAGACAAAGGTAGCACCTTCACTATTAAATTGCTAATGGCTAATGGCTAATGGCTAATGGCTAATGGCTAATGGCTAATTGCTAATTGTAAAATATAAGCTTACCTATCAACTGTCCACTGTCAACTATCAACTATCAACTATCAACTATCAACTATCAACTATCAACTATC
>CAYXCW010000146.1:0-17941 GCA_964463555.1 uncultured bacterium | reverse complement strand
AGGGAGCTGAGGGAGCTGAGGGAGCTAAGGGAGCTGAGGGAGCTGAGGGAGCTAAAGAAGAAATTACTTCTAGTTCGAGAGTCCCCCTTGTCCCCCTTGTCCCCCTTGTCCCCCTTGTCTCCCTTGTCTCCCTTGTCTCCCTTGTCCCCTTGTCCCCCTTGTCCCCCTTGTCTCCCTTGTCCCCCTTGTCCCCCTTGTCTCCCTTGTCTCCCTTGTCTCCCTTGTCCCCTCTCCCCTCTGGCATTTAGTTGACCTGAACTGTTAGATTGACGGTAGAGCTGTTAAATTACTTCCAAGGCGTGGTATTACAAGTTAATTGCTCTCCCATGCGCTTGTTGTTAATTAATCCATCCTTTTGGGCATTCTATATGTGTAGAGTAAAGCTAGTCAGTAATTTCACTGAGGAGAATTACCTTTAAAAAACACTTAGATCCCTGTCGGTGCTACTTCATCAAATCTTTAAGGAATTGATTGTACAAATAGCACTGTATTTATTGATGCTTGCCCAGATAATGGAAACAGGGCACTTCATTGACTGCTGAACCGATACTTGAAGCGAGTGATGCTGAATGAGCTATTGCTTAAATCCAGCCTGTTCCCATCCTGAAAACCCCAACCACGTCGATCGGTGTCTGGCATGTGGCGCTAACCTGCTGCTGCGCGATCGCTATCGGGTGAGAAAACCTTTGGGACAAGGTGGCTTCGGAGCCACGTTTTTAGCTATAGACGAGAGTCTGCCGGGTGAACCGTCCCGCGTCATCAAACAATTACGCCCCTCGGCGACGACACCACAAGTGTTTAAAATGGCGCGGGAGTTGTTCAAGCGCGAAGCCGAGACGTTGGGTAGGATAGGCAGTCATCCCCAAATCCCGCAACTGCTGGATTACTTTGAAGATGAAGCCCATCAACAATTTTATCTAGTTCAGGAGTACGTATTAGGCGAAACGCTACAGCGGGAAGTTAAACTCAACGGCCCGTTTAGCGAAGGCGGCGTCAAACAATTCCTGAGCGAGATGCTACCCGTGCTGGAATACATCCACAGCCAGCAGGTGATTCACCGGGACATCAAACCGGCTAACTTGATTCGTCGCCATCAAGACCGCAAGCTGGTGCTGATTGACTTTGGGGCAGTGAAAAACCAAGTCAACACCGCAGCCAGCCTATCGGAACAAACCGCCCTCACAGCTTACGCCATCGGTACTCCCGGATTTGCGCCTCCAGAACAGATGGCAATGCGCCCGGTATACGCCAGCGATATCTATGCCTTGGGCGTGACCTGTATTTACCTACTTTGTGCTAAATCTCCTAAAGACCTGGAATACAATCCGGCAACGGGAGAAATGCTCTGGCAAAAATACGTCCACGTCAGCAGGCATATGGAGGACGTATTAAGCAAAATGCTGGAAGTATCGGTTCGCCATCGCTACCAGTCAGCCAATGATGTCCTCAGAGCGCTAGATTTAGAGCCTTATCTAGATAGCCTCGCCCAGAGTATGGCTACTCAACCTTCTACTATTTATCAGCCCTATGCCAACAAATCCAATATGGTGTCAGGGGCGTTGGGACGCATCTCCGGGGGTTCCCAATCAACACCTTCAGTAGTAAAGGCGGCAATGGCGATTCGCGCCAGACGTACCCGGTTAGAAGGAACTGATTACCAATCTGGAATTACCGGACATCGAATGAACCGACCCAAATCTGTGGCAGCCAGCGCAATTGCCAGCGGCGGTTCGGCAGCAAAACAAACTAAAATACCGCGAAAGTTAGATGCCCAAGAAGTACAAATAGGCTATTCCAAGGGTAGAAGAGACTTTGCCGAACAAAATCTCAGCCTATTAAACCTGCAAAAGGCGAATTTATCCGGCGGTATTTTCCACCAAGCTAAATTAAACAAAACAAATTTGACTGGAGCCAATTTATACGAGGCCGATTTTGGCAGAGCCAGTTTAAATTATGCGATTCTGCGAGAAGCCAATTTGGTTAGAGCTTACTTGAGCTATGCCGATCTAGAAGGAGCTGATTTAAGAGGAGCCGATCTCAGCTATGCCTATCTCAGCAATGCTAATCTGCGAGGTGCAAACCTTTGTGGAGCGAATCTCACCGGCGCCAAACTCACCGAAGAACAGTTAGCTTTAGCCAAGACAAATTGGATGACTGTGCGACCCAGCGGTAAAAGAGGCTTGTGGTAATACCTTATCCCCTGCTAGTTAGGATTTAATTAACGCTTTCGGATAAAAAATACACCACAGCCAAACAGTGTCTCAACTAAAGTAAAGTTAGTTCTGAGGAACTTGTGGGAAATATGAAGATCGTAGAAGTTGGAACGGGTGCGATCCTAACTGTGACATACCTGTTGAGCTTGCATGAACCAAATCGCTGAATCGGTATTGAAATACCAAAAACAATCTTCTCAAACGGTTGATGCCCGCATCAACCACGTATTTGTTTTCCTGGAAATATTTGCTCGCGAGGGCGGCATTCAGTCTTATGTCAAAGACATTTTTCGCGCCTACCTCGCTTTGTCAGATTGGCCCAGTGCCGAGACATTCTTGTTGCGAGACGCTCCAGGATGCGACAATCCGTTTGACAATCAAGGCAACGAGCCGGGTGACTTGGCGCTCAAATTTCACTATTTAAAGACCCGCTCCTCGATGCTAGGGCGAGCCAGACTCTCGGCGGAACTACTTCGGTGTATGTGGTGGCGGCGACCCAGCCACGTTTTTTGCGGTCACATTAACCTAGCACCGTTAGTACAAGTACTCTGCCAAACTCTGGGCATACCCTACACGGTCTTGACCTACGGCAAAGAGGTGTGGGAACCCCTACCGCAACTGCACCAAAAAGCTTTGCAGCAGGCATCCGAGATTTGGACGATCAGTCGCTACAGTCGCGACCAAGCCTGCATTGCCAATCACCTCGACCCGCACAAGGTAAAAATTTTACCTTGTGCTATCGATGGTGCAGCTTTTACTCCAGGCAAGAAAAACTCAGAGTTAATCGCAAAATACAATCTGGCAGGTGCTAAGGTCTTAATGACTGTAGCGCGGCTGTGGTCGGGGGATATTTATAAGGGTGTAGATGTAACGATTCGCGCTTTGCCACAAATTGCGGCAGCGTATCCAAATGTTAAGTATTTAGTCATCGGTCGCGGCGACGACCAACCCCGCCTAGCCCAACTGGCAAAAGATTTGGGCGTAGCTGACCGAGTAGTATTTGCCGGATTCGTTCCAACCAAAGATTTAGTCGAACACTATCGCCTCGCGGATGCTTATGTCATGCCTTCCCAGGAAGGATTTGGCATCGTCTACTTGGAAGCAATGGCTTGCGGTATCCCAGTGCTATCCGGCGATGCGGACGGCAGCGCCGATCCCTTGCAGGACGGGCGTTTGGGGTGGCGAGTACCTCACCGCGATCCAGAGGCTGTGGCGGCTGCCTGCGTTGAAATCCTCGCTGGCAAAGATCGGCGTTGTGACGGTCAATGGTTGCGACAACAGACGCTAGCCCAGTTTGGTCGAGATGCCTTCGTTCAGCGATTAAAAGATCTGTTGAATTGAGCATGGAGTCTGGTGGGCTACCAACCTAAAGTGGGACATAGCGCGCAAGGGGAAAAGGAAGAGGGGGAAAGGGGGAAAAAGGGAAAAAGGGAAAAAGGGAAAAGAGGGAAAAAACGAATCCGATGAACCAACCTTCCCATCTTTCCCCTTTCTCCCTTTCTCCCTTTCCCCCCTTTCCCCCCTTTTTCCCTTTTCCCCCTTTCCCCCTTTCCCCTTTCCCCCTTTTTTCCTTTTTCGAGCATTCGATGCCCGACGCCTATCGCTATGCTAGAGGCAGAACCAACGAGATGCGGAACATGCGCCTCAACACCTCTCAATTAGATTTTTCAGGCTTTGGCTGCTGGCTCGCAGTCCTGGTATTTTTGTGGATGCTCTTCGCTGTTGGACTGGGCTGGTTGGTGAAGTCGTTTCTGATTTTGGTAATGTTTTTGCTTGCAGCGCCAGCGATCGCTTTTTTTGGGTTGCGCTGGTGGTTGCAACGCAATTTGATTGAAGACCAGTGTCCGGTTTGCAGCTATCAATTCACCGGCTTAAATCAAACTCAACTCAATTGTCCCAACTGCGGCGAACCCCTTCAAGTCGAAGGCGGTCGCTTTAAACGCATAGCCCCCCCAGGGACGATAGATGTCCAAGCGATTGAGGTTTTACCCAAACAATTAGAAGATTAGGCAGGGCAGTTGCCAAAAGCGCTTGCTTTTCTCCTATGGAAATAACCCTAATGTGATAAATTCACAATAATTCAAGCCGGAACCCCAGTCCTAAATGCCACTCTCGAACAGTGCGATCAAATGGTTATCCCTATCCAGAGGAACGGCACCGATCCATCTCTGAATCACGACAACGGCGCTCCAGTGCCTGCTACCCATGAGAACGGCGCTCCAGCGCCTCATACCAACGGAATGGTGCGATCGCATTCTGTATCGCTCTCGCTGCGCCGTTGCGGTGCCTGGGCGGTCGAAATATCTCTGATCGTCACCAGCTCAGTAGTTCCCTTCAGCATCGGATTATCCGTTCCCAGCTACGATCGTCGCGAACCGCTCAATCCAGCGCTGGAGATCGCCTATAAAGCGATCGCTCAAACTCTGGCTCTACCCGCTCGGCAACACCAAAAGGTAACGCCGGTTACCAATTTCTGCTGGACGGCGGCACTGGTGGCACCCTTGGCATTGGGCAGTTGGCAGCTATATCGACTGGGGAAAACTGGTCAAACCTTTCCCAAGCGTTGGTTTGGCGTTAAGGTCGTCACTATCTTGGGACAGCCTCCCGGATTAGCGCGGGTTTTGGTACGAGAAGCACTTGGTCGTTGGGGAATACCTTTAGGTGTGGCTTTTTTGATTTGGCGCTACGTCGGTGGCTATCCCAACATCAACCTGATAATGTTACTAAGCGGGTTTATGTTGCTAGGTGAGGCAGCGAGCGCTCTGTTTAGTTCCTCTCGACGCACGCTCCACGATCGGTTAGTAAAAACGCGAGTTTTGGACGCCCATAAAATCAATCCCATGCCTACCATCGGGTTTCCGCCTGCACCGCCGCGCTGGCTCAATCAAACTAATGGTAACGGTACCGAGCCAACACCGCTCCATCCAACGCCCAATTCACGCCGCGAAAACCATCGGTTAAACGGAGATCCGAATTTGTCCGGTCAAGTTTCACGAGAAACGGTAAAAAACAAAACTCCGTGGCAGCGATTCTGGTATTTTTGGCTGCAAAACTCGATCCCAGCTTGGCTGACGGTGGGTTTTGCCAGCTTAGTCGGTTTATGGGGCAGTTATGTGGGGCTTCAGATTTATACTCAAACTCAGGCGAATCAGCGGGCGTTAGAAGAGCGGAAAAATCAGGTGTTTATCGCCCTGGTGCAGCAACTGGGCGCCACCAGGACGGCGGCGCCAGAAGATCGACAAGCAGCAATCTTGGCATTGGGAGCGGCGAAAGACAACATAGGAGTAGCGAGGTTATTGGCAGATCTGCTGAGTCAAGAAAAAAAACCAGCCGCGATCGCTGCGATCGAACAAGTGTTTGTTAGAATCGGCACTGTTGGTTTGCCAGAGTTGCAGCGGTTAAATCAATCTCTGAGCCAACAGTTAGAACAAGAGCGCTACGATGTTAACCCCCAGGAATATAAGTTAGTGCAACAGCGACTCGCGGTGACAAAAGTAGCGATCGCTAATATTCTCAACCTAGACAGCAACCATCTCCATGCTATCGACCTCAGTCGCACCAATCTCAGTCAAAGCACAGACATTCAGGCTTTGTTCGCCTTGGTGTTGGACAATATGAACTTATCTGGGGTAAATTTTCAGGGAGCTAGCCTCAAAGGTGGTAGTTTTGAAGGCAGTCGCTTTTGGGGCGCAGGTAACGATGGGCATTTAGGTACCTTTGATGATACGTTTGCTAATTTAAACGATGCCGATCTCCAAGAAGCAAACTTAACGGGTGCATTCTTAAACAATGTTTCAATGGAAAATACTAACCTGATTCACGCCATTCTGAATCGGGCAAATTTATCGCAAGCAACTATGACTGGTGCCAAGCTTAGCAGCGCCAAGTTGATCGAAGCTTCTCTGCGTCAAGCAACCCTAGAAAATGCTAGCTTGACGGGTGCGGATTTAACTGAAGCCGATTTAACCAAAGCGAATCTAAACGGGGCGCGTTTGGGAAGAGTGAGTGCCGTCGGGACTAAATTTGAGTCGGCGGACTTGAGGTTATCCGACTGGCGAGGCGCCGATCTATCAGGCGCTAATTTGACTCGCGCTAAACTGCAAAATGCCAATTTGAGCGATACCCGACTGGCAGGTACTAATTTTAACCAGGCCGAATTGCAAGGCGCGAACTTCCGCAACGCCGATCTGAGCATGGCAGATTTGCAGGGAGCTTTCGTCGCAGGGGCAGATTTTCAAGGAGCGATTTTTGCGGTCAACCGCGCCGTGCCGCCGGATCAATTTATTCAAACTCAGCCAGATGTTTCCTTTTCTGCTCGCGTTAAAGGAGTTGACTTTACTACGGCTAAAAATTTAGATCAAAAGCAATTGGCTTACATCTGCGCTCAAGGCGGGCGCCATCCTCGCTGTCCATAACTAGCTGTTGTTGCGGGCGATCGTGTCCCACTCACAGTTATCTACAGCATATTACGTTAAAATTGATTGTCTTTGACTTGACAAACTTTTAAAACTTTACAGAAGCTTTAATCTAGCTTCAATCATCTTTTATCTGTTCAAATCTGTAGAGTTCGCTTGACATCAGTAATTCAGCGGCTCTTTTATCCGTATTTATCCCAACTTAATATATCTAAATATATTTTTTTAGTAAAAACACTGAAAAACAAGTGGCAGACTCGGAAAAATTGTGCAAATATAGCTAGCAAATACACATCAGGATTTGTCTACTTACCTAAGAGGGTAACAAGACCTTGGAAGTATAAATTTGTAAAGTTTAGCTCAATTTGACCGCAAAAAGAATTTAGTTCTGTTAAGACCCGGAGCGACAGGGTTTCGGGTAAATGGCTTTAAGTAGAATAACTGGGTTGATGGGAGCGAATGCTCTAATACTGTTTTACCTGAAAGCTTGGCTATGCCAAGTCGATCTCTATTCAACAAGCGGCTATCAGCATTTATTGATAGTGAGGATTGCCATATGCCGGAAGCAGAAGGCTTGAAACCTTTAGTATCTGTAGTGATGCCTTGTCTTAACGAAGAAGAGGCAATAGGAATTTGCATAGATAAAATTCAAAGAACTTTTGCCAGACAAAATATCAATGGTGAAATTGTTGTATGTGACAATGGCTCAACTGACAGATCTGTAGAAATCGCCCTTAGTATGGGTGTGCGCGTCGTCCATCAGCCATTACGCGGCTACGGTAATGCTTACTTAAAAGGCTTTGCCAGTGCTAGAGGTTCCTATTTAATTATGGGTGATGCCGACGATACCTATGATTTCAATCTGATTCCACTGTTTCTAGAAAAACTGATCGACGAGGGATACGATTTTGTCACGGGAAGCAGATATGTAGAAGGTTTTGAAGATAAATCAATGCCTTTGCTCCATCGTTTTGTCGGTAACCCAGCGCTGACAGCTCTTCTTAACATTTTGTTTGGCACTTCCTACACAGATGTATATTCTGGATTTCGCGGATTTAGCCGTAAAGCTTATGACCTGATCGAGCCAGTTAGTCCTGGCATGGAGTTCAATTTAGAATTAGCAATTAATGCTGGACTGGCAGGTTTGAAAATAGCAGAGATTCCGATTCGACTACATCCCCGCAAAGGAGAGTCTAAGCTAAACACACTTCGAGATGGGTGGCGTAGTTTGCGAATGATGCTGATATATTGTCCTAACAAGGTATTTGTATGGCCTGGAACATTGTTACTAGCCTTCGGAATCTTAATTCATCTGGTCACTTTGATGGACTTAGTACGGTACGAAGGCCGCGCTCTTAGCGTTGTGACTGGAATATTTGGAACAGTATTTAGCGTTGTTGGATTTGAAATTTTAAGCTTGGGTGTACATGCCAAAACTTACTCTTGGAGCCGTCGATTTGATAAAAACAATCAGGCTCTGCGAAGATTTTACAAAATCTTTAGTTTAGAAACTGGCCTATTACTAGGTATAGGCATGATTTTAGCAGGGAGCTTAATTTTAATCTCGTTAATAATCACCTGGATAAAATCAAACCTAATGCCACTACCTAACCCAGAATGGGCTTCTTTTGCAGCCACATTGATCGTTATGGGTTTTGGCACATTGTTTTCATCATTATTTATTTCAGCTATGTCTATGAAAAAGGTAGAAATCTATGAACAACCAATCAAACAAATCAAATAAAAAATTTAGTTTTTTTGTTGTAATAGCCAAAAGAATAGTTAAACCTTTGCACGGATTTACTGTTTCAGGCAGGCGAATAAAACAATTAAGAAATAACTTGATTCATTTGTTACCCAAAAATACGGTTTTAGAGGGTTTAGATGTTGGGTGTGGGAGTGGGAAACTGGCAAAAAAAATCCAAGATAGCTGTCCTGAAATCCAGATGTCTGGGGTTGAGGTATTAGTCAGAGAAAATACAGCTATAACCGTTACAAAATTTGATGGAAAGAGGCTGCCATTTGAAGATAAAAGCTATGACTTTACGATGCTAGTTGATGTCTTACATCATACTGACGCTCCCGCCGGTTTAATGCGAGAGTGCGTCAGAGTTTCACGTCAGTTTATCCTGATTAAGGATCATCTTTGCGAATCATGGTGGGATAGAGTTCGCTTGCGTTTCATGGACTGGGGAGGGAATCGAGGTTATGATGTTTATCTACCTTACAATTACTTGTCTCAGCAAAATTGGAACAAACTGTATCAAATATGTGGAGTTGTTTGTGAAGCTAAAGTAACTAAATTAAATCTTTACTCTTATCCTTTTTCTCTCATATTTGACAGTCACTTGCATTTTATAGCTAAACTGGTAATCGCAGAAGTCAGGTAAATTCGGATAATGTTAAAGTCCACAAGCAAGTATTACCAACATCAGCCAGGTTTTGGGGGTATAGTAGAAAAAATTATCTGGCATTCGCGCCAGAAAATGTTTAAGTCATTGATGCAAATAGCGCAACCGCATAGGGAAACAACTGTTCTGGATGTGGGAGTTACCTCAGATCGAAGGCAAGACTCTAACTTTTTTGAAAAACTATACCCATATCCGGATAAAATTACAGCAGTGGGTTTAGAAGATGCTTCCTTTCTGGAACAAGATTATCCAGGTATCAAGTATATTCAAGCTGATGGTCTAAACCTACCTTGTCCAGACAAAAGTTTTGACCTAGTTGTCAGTTTTGCGGTGATTGAACATGTCGGCAGTCGGGAACGGCAGCGACTGTTTATTCGCGAACTTTGCCGGGTTGGTAGAACTTGTTTTATAACTACTCCAAACCGCTGGTATCCAGTAGAATTTCATACGGTTCTTCCCCTTGTTCACTGGCTTCCTAGCTCCTGGTTTCGCACAATTTTAAAATGGCTCGGTAAAGATTTTTGGGCAAAAGAAGAAAACCTAAACCTTTTATATGAGAAAAATATGTTAAATCTGATACCGAAAGATAGAAAAGTCTATAAAAAACATTTCAGGCTTTTTGGGTTGATTTCCAATCTAGTGTTTTATTTGGAGTAGTGGAAAATTTATACTTATTTAAATCTGCTACAACTATAAAAAAACTAATAAACCAAGAATAAAGCATTACCGTTTAAACAGTGTATGAAATTAATAGCAATACTCAGCAATACTAGGAAATAGGAACACTGCGATCGCGCAATATAATTAATTCCTAATGGAAAGCGAAAAAATGAGATTAAAGATGAAAAAAATGGATATTAAACATTTGTTAAATTTGGCAGCAATAATTGTCATTTTATCAATGTTTTTCAAGAGTCTAATTGATGTAGACCGTTCCTATGATAGCTGGTGGTATCATCTGCCATTTGCCGCCAGAATCTGGGGCATTGTTCCAGTTACATCCTATGCTTTCCAAGACTTTCTTGAGGCTCGTTATCATGGCTTTCCCCTTTTGGCACAATTTTTACAGGGTTTCTTTTGGGTGGTATTTCAGCGCGTTCAAGCTGCAAATTTAGTGAGTTTCTTAAGTTTAATTATATATTTTTATTTTTTGAAATTTTATTTTTGTATTCCTCTTTATTTATCAGCGATCGCACTCTTAGCCGTTCCCCTAATTCAAATCCATGCAACATCCTGTTATGTAGATTTACCAGCTAATGTTTGCCTGTCGATCCTGATTTTAATGACTTACTTACTCTATACTCAAAAGAATTTTTTAACTAAGCGCAATCTATTTGTTATCTTTCTAGCAGCATCTGGGACTGCCAATATAAAGATGCAACTAATCCCTGTGGTTTTTCTAATTTTATGCGCGATCGGATTTAAACTAATCTGGCTATGCTTTAAACAAATTCAAGCAAAAACAATACAATCTAAAAGGCTTCTAACTATAGTACCTACTATTTTGTTAGCTGGTCTGTTGATTTTTGCCAGCCCCATCAAAAATATTGTTTTTTATGGCAATCCATTTTATCCATTAAGAATAGAGATAATGGGAATAGTGTTAAACCACAAGGAAGCCTTACCTAAAGACACTCCAGATTATTTGAAAAACGCTTCTAAACCTCAGCGATGGGCTTATTCAGTTTTAGAAATTAACAGCGCCCCCTGGTCAATAGATCAAGGTAGTAAAAATCCTTCTCAACATAGAATGGGTGGTTTTTTCGGAGCTTATGTTATTTTCAACCTCCTGCTTTTCAGTTATATATGTTATCGCTATCGCCGTCGCGAAACTTTAATCGCTGTCATTTTAGTTATTATTATGTCTTTGGTTGCTGCTTTCATGCCTCAGTCTCACGAGCTTAGGTACTATATGTTTTGGATGATATCATTAGTATCTTTGAACTTGTATCTGGTGTCTCATTTAGAGCGATCGCCCAAAATTTTGAAATGGATCGACAGCAAAAACTTGGGAGCTATATGCATACTATTTTTAGCATTGGTGATGTTTCAAATCAGGAATCCTTCTGCTGTTAAACCAACCTTCTACACGTTTGAAAAACATCTCGAACGTCATGTTGATTTTGAGCTAGTAAAAAATATTTCTCCAGGACAACAAGTTTGTATCATTAGTGTAACTCCTAATGATTTTCTCTATGCTTCTAAGTTTCATCCCCAATTAAATTATTCTTATTCAGTTAAAGCCACAGATTATCAAAGTGAATGTGGCACTCGGAAAGCTTTCAAACCGGATTACCGCCCTTGGCTATAACAAAGCCATAAAAGTTACACACTTGGTTCAAAGAGTACCCCAAGTTGCTAATTATAAGTTGCCAGCTTAGTAATTGATAATTGGTAATTGGTAATTGGATTCATAGTGAATTCGATCTTGGCAATTACCCATTACCCATTACATATTACCAGTCCGCTTGGATGTAACTAGCAACTTGCGTTAGTAGAAAAACGTGAATTAATGATTTAAACCTGGTGAAATGCCATGAAAATAGTCATAAAGGTAGCGCTAATTGCCTTGTTGTGGATTATAGCGATCAACAGAGGATCGCTCAACGGAGATACACTTATCAGGTTGAAGATGGCTCATGCCTGGTGGACGGGGACTGAAGAAGTTGCCCCAAATTATCAACCCAAGCTGCGAGGAGACTTGGATGCTGGTGTTATAGGTGTGGGAGGTAAGCGTTATCTAGCATACGATGTAGGACAGTCTATGCTAATGCTCCCAGGGGACTGGTTAGGAACTCAATTGCACCGATGGTTCCCTCAATTCAAACAAATAGATTTTCGGGCTTTGATTGTTAATTTCGCGATTTTTGTACCATTAAATGTGGCAGCAGTAGTTTCCTGTTTTTGGCTGCTAAGACTGTTTGAATTTAACGAGCGAATTGCTGGATTAACGAGTATAATCTTGCTACTTAGCACGACAGTTTTTCACTATGCACAAGTGCATCAGCAAAATAATCAATTGCTGCTGTTTGTCACTCTAGGCTATGCTACTGCTTTAGCTTGCGTGCTGCAAGGGCGTCCTCGCTTTGCCATCCTCAGTGGACTAGCGTTGGGTGCTGCAATGCTGCTGCGCGCGAGCAGTATTATTCATGTTTTAACTGTATTCGTATTTCTAGTAGGCTGTATAGTCTATCAAAGCCGCGACAAGTTTAAAGTTTTTCAGGTTGTGGGATTGTGGATAGTCGGCTTTCTTCCCTTAGCCCTGTTAGCAAGAATTTTGGATTACATCCGCTACGGAAGTTTTTGGACTTCGGGACAAAGCTTGTCTGTCAAGCAATTGACCACCGATCCAATTTGGTCGGGTTTTCCGGAATTTCCTGCTAATTATCCGTGGATTCATCCCCCACAGGTTGGGATTTTGGGTGTGCTATTTTCACCGGCAAAAAGTATTTTTATTTACGACCCATTACTCCTACCTTGTTTAGTGTTAGGAATTGTTTTTTGGCAGAAACTGTCGCCATATATCCAATGGTATTTAATCAGCGGTATTTTCAACTTGGGTTTGCATATCTTGCTCACCAGTAGGCTCGATTTTTGGCACGGGGATTCCGCTTGGGGGGCTAGATATCATGTCACATCCGTTCATTTGTTGCTGATTCCTCTGATTGCTGTGTTTATACAACGCATGTTATTAGTCAGAGGATTAACCCAATTGTTGATGCGAGGTTTTCTTATACTGGCAATTATGGTTCAGATGACTTCGGTTATCCTGCGTCCCTCGGCAGAGACAGGTATAATTTACTTTCCTACACCTCAAAATCACATGAATTTTCGCTTAGGCGATCGCGTGGTTAACATTGGTTGTCTAATTAATAGTTCTTTCTCAGATCGGTGTGTAAACAAGCGGGATAATATTAATAGAGTCTCTCTGCCACCCATGAGATTTCAAAAAAGTCGAAATTTAGCATTTTTGGTGTGGGGATTGGCATTGATTGGGATCGTTTTTACTACTGTACGGTTTTGTCTGGCATGATATAGGCGATTGCAGCCGTATGATAGATCTCATGTCTGGTAGCAACGGTTGTCTAACTGCTAATTGCTAATAACGCAAGTTGCTAGTTACAAATATGGTTGCTTCGCTCCCCCGTCACCCCCCAAAACAGCGCGGGGAACCGGAGTCAAAGTCCCCCTTTTTAAGGGGGATTTACGGGGAGCGAAAACGCTTAACCTCATAACTAGCAACTTGAGTTAATAGCTAATGACTACTGCAAGAGGCAATTATCAATTAGCCATTAGCTATTATCAATACATAGATAGCGATCGCACTCTAGTTTGCCAGCTTAACCACCGCTCTAAACTCAATCAAGAAGTTGAGTTATCTTTTCCTTGGGGAATTCTGACAGTAAATGTGGTTCCCTTTCCGACTTCACTATCGACAGAAATTTCACCTCGAGACATTTTTTAACTACTGCTAACCCCAATCCTGTACCGATAATTTCCCTGGCATTCTTGCCGCTACTGAAAGGGTCATAAAGTTTTTGTTGCTCTTCGAGAGCAATCCCAATGCCTTCGTCTCTAATTTGAAAAGTGACTTTTTTGGTACTGGTCGATAAAAGTTTGAAATAATTCCAACCTTTCGTTAGAAACCGGGTTTCTTTGCGTAAGTTCTGATTTAGTGTTGTGTGACCAATTACAGTATGTTACCTTAAAATGGATTGTGTTTCAATTTACAAAGTTTTAAAACTTTACATAAACTTTAACCGAGCTGTATCTGCTCAAATCTGTCGAAATCGCTTGACATCAGCAATTGTACGGCTCTTTTCTCCCGATTCACGGCAACTTAATATATCTAAATATAATTGTTTGGTAAAAACACTGAGAAAGGGGTTGCCTACTGGGAAAACTTGTGCCAAGATAGCTGGTCAATACAGACCAAGATTGGCCTGCATACCTAAAAGGGTTATAATACCTTGGAAGTATAAAATTGTAAAGTTTAGTTGATGACCCAAAAAATTTAGTTATGTTAAGAACCGTAAGACACGGTTTCGGGTAAATGACTGTAAGCAGAATAAGTGGGTTGATTGGAGCTTTAAGTTAGTACAGCATAGTACGGAGGGAAGCCAGCTACAAATTTATTTACCTTATATATCGGGAGTTAAGCAACTAATGAGAGAAATTTTGTCGAAAAATTCAAACAATAATCCAATTATAATTATGATTCCAGTTTTTAATGACTGGCAATCTTTAGAGATGCTACTGATATGTCTAGATCAAGTTTTAGATGCTCAAAAAGTAGAAACCGAAATTCTGGTAGTAGATGATGGCTCTAATATCTCTATCCCTAATAATTGTATTTTGCCTGAGTTAAAAAATATTAGGCAAGTTAATATGTTAAAACTCAGGAGAAATATTGGACATCAAAGAGCCATTGCCATAGGATTAGCTTACATTGAGGAAAATATACCATGTCAAGCAGTTGTCGTGATGGATGGAGATGGGGAAGACGAGCCTAGCGATGTGGTAAGGCTAATTGAAGAATGTGCCAAAGAAGAGTATAAAAAAGTAGTTTTTGCCAAAAGAACTAAACGCTCTGAGAGTTGGTTATTCAAAATATTTTATTTTTTTTACAAATCGCTCTATAAGTCGCTGATAGGTCAGGAAATAAGCGTAGGAAACTTCAGCATAATTCCTTATAAAATCCTCCGCCGACTTGTGGCTGTGTCAGAACTTTGGAATCATTACGCTGCTGCTGTACTGAAAGCTAGAGTTCCTTACATACAAATTCCTAGCAAGCGCGGGAGACGCTTAGCTGGACAGTCAAAGATGAACTTTGTATCCCTCGTCATTCATGGCTTAAGTGCTATTTCAGTATATGGGGATATCGTCGGAGTAAGGTTGCTGGTTGCCACTTGTTTTCTGATAGTTTTTACCCTGATCGGGATAGTGGTGATTTTGTCAATCAGACTGGCTACTAATCTGGCAATTCCTGGCTGGGCATCTTCTATGGTTTCCGTACTTTTCGTAATATTTATACAGGCTATTATGGTGTCTATGTTTTTCATTTTCACAATTTTGAATGGCAGAAATTATTCTAGTTTCATCCCCCAACGGGATTATCATCATTTTGTTTTAGAATTTCAAAAATTTTTGCCGAATGATTCAATTGCCAAGGAATGAATAAGATCGATTAGGTTAGGTAGATGAGATTTTTGATGGGTTGGGTTTAGAGAATAATTCACCATGTCAAATTATTCTTATATGGGATCGGAGCTTGAGCTATTTAAAGAAGCTTATAACTGGAAAGCTTATTACCGACAGATGATCGACAAATATCTTGGCTCCTTAGTTCTAGAAGTAGGTGCAGGGATTGGCTCAACAACTGAGTCACTTTGCTCTGGCGATCGCAAAGGTTGGGTTTGTCTTGAACCAGATCCGATATTAGTCAAAAGAATAGAGTCATTAATCATCAACGCTTGTTTGCCAAAATACTGCCAGATCAGGCTAGGAACTTTATTCAATATAAGCCAAGAGGAAATGTTTGATACTATTATTTATATTGATGTTTTAGAACATATTCAAGATGACAAAGCTGAGGTTAGTCTTGCCTGTAGGCACTTGAGAGAGAGTGGATTTTTAGTAGTGCTAGCTCCAGCGCACCAATGGCTTTTTAGCCCATTTGATCGGAGTATAGGTCATTATCGTCGCTACAACCGCAGTATGTTATCATCAATAATTACGCAATTGGAATGTATTAGTTTAAGATATTTAGACTGCGCTGGATTAATCCTTTCAATAGGGAATCGTTTCTTGTTAAAAAGTAATATGCCAACTAAAAAACAGATATTATTTTGGGATCGAGTAATGATACCTTTATCAAAAAAACTCGATCCATTGCTGCAATATTCAGTTGGAAAATCAATCCTGGGAATCTGGCAAAACAAAGGTTAAATTAGATAGATGAGTTTAAGCATTATTTAGTCTAATTAAGTACATATAAATGGTAGAATGACAATGGCTAACTTGAGAAATAAACGGTTTTTTTGGACTGTATTTCTGGTTGTTACAGGACTGCTTGTAGTTCTTTATACAGTTATCTTCTGCATCCGATTTAGCTCTGCACTATCCCAGTCCGATCTGTTTATGACTACTGGTGTGGAGGGGCCTGGTATCTACGCGATCTGGAAATTACAGAATGGTCATCCCCTATATGAGTGGCCTAATCGCGACTACTACACGTTGACTATATACAACTACTTGTTTTACTACTTCTATGGGACGGTACTTTCAGCATTCGGGATTACAGATGCCAATATTTTGGTCGCAGGTAAGCTAGTAACGCTCGTCTTCACTTCGATCGGCGCTATCAGTCATTGGTTGCTGATGCGCTACTTAGTCAAAGACTGGGATAGCTCTTCAGTTCGTTTATACCTGGGAATGATGGCATTTATTGTCTGGTTTGGAGCGTCTATTACAAGTTGGTGGGCATTAACAGTAAGACCGGATTTACCAGCAGTAGCATTGGCTACAATAGGTCTACTAATTTACATCAAAGGTCTGGATAAAAACTCACCACTTCAGATAGTAATAGCTTCTCTGTTTTTCTTTGTAGCTTGGTCTTTTAAGCAATCTTCAGTGTGGATATTTGCTGGCACTATTTTATACTCGCTTATTTGTAAAAGAAATTGGAAACAAGCATTGGCTCTGATCTTTCCTTCTGCTTTTCTGATGGCGATATGCTTAGGCTTTGGAGGTGAAGTATATAGGTATAACCTTTTTTTGCCTTCAATCAGCGTTTTATCAATTAAACAAGCAATAGATGAGTTTAAAAAAGTATTTTTTCCAAATCTAAGTGTTTGGGGATTCTTGATATATATACCGCTGATTTTCATCGCTATCAAAACGGCAAAGAATGGCAATAAAAGACAGAATAGTCTTTTTGGGGCATTTAGCTTAAGTTCCCATGAAGTATTGATTGTTGTAGTTACGGTCGTAACATCCGGAATAGGATTTATCGCTTTAGGAAGGTTTGGGTCGAGTAGAAATCATTTTTTTGAGGCAATTGTTGCAGCTAGCACGCTGTCATCAATTTATTTGATTAAACTACTTCAGGTAAGTAGGTTGGTCATGGTTAAAGCCGGACTAATTATGGCTACGCTATTGATGCTTTCGATGACGATAATTCCATTTATGCAGCTGGCATTTCCAAATCGACTGGGTTTGCTGACACGAGCATCGCAGCAAGCATATGCCGATAGGCAAGCTTATGCACAATATCTAAGTCGCCTACCGAAACCTCTTTTCATTCGAGACGAAACTTTTGCTTTGCCTTGGCATTCATCTGATAACAAATATCCAGCGGTAGTTTTGGATCAAAATGTTTATTTTGAAGTAAAAGGTAAAGGTTTATTCCAAGGAAATGGAATCAGGGACTTAGTCAACCGTAAATATTTTCGCTCCCTGGCGATCGCTCAGAAAGACGAGGTGTACAAAGCAGCTATTGATGCGGGTTATAAGAGCGCCGATCAACCATTATCTATTCCTAGTGCCAGCGGTAATTCCCGCGTAGAATTAGTAACCTTGGTAAATCCAGGGAAGTAATATCATGTCCGCTTGAATACCCATACTCACATCTTGCACCAAGCCGAGAACTAAAGTTCCGGCTTAAAGCTAAAACCCGTTGAAACGGGTTAAAACCTTGATTTAAGTTAGCTTTAGCTAACTTAAGCTTTCAGCCCGACATTTATTTCAGGGCTGTTTATCGGGTAGGTGCAAGATGTGAGTACAGAAACCGGGTTTCTGACTCAAGAGCAGACTGCCAATAAATCAAATTACCAATTACCAATTTGAATAACTAACTCAAGTTGCTAGTTATGAGGTCAAGCATTTTAGATCCCCCTAAATC
>CAYXCW010000145.1:0-18192 GCA_964463555.1 uncultured bacterium | reverse complement strand
GCTTTCAGCCCCAAATTTATTTGGAGGCTGTTTATCTCTTAGGTGCAAGATGTGAATAGACAAAAAAGGTGCGATCGCATATCGTCGCTAAGAAACCCGGTTTTTCTAAGAAACCGGGTTTCTGCAACCAGATGCAAAAATGCCATGATAGACTCAATACAGATACAATACCCCTGGTAAATATGCCCAAGTACCTAACTATCCAAGAAGCACAACAACAGTTACCCGACTTGCCGAATGAATTGGTAGCTGAACCAGCTATTATTACTCAAGATGGCAAACCCGTGATGGTAGCGATGAGTTTAGAACAGTTTGAATCTTTATTGGAAACCCTCGATATTATTGCCGATCGAGAATTTATGGCAGAGTTGCGAGAAGGTATTAGACAAGCAGATGCGGGAGAAACGATTAGTTTAGAACAATTAAAGGCTAAGTTAGGATTTTAACAGTAGTGTAAAATGAATTCTTCCGAATATCAAGTTATCCTGACTGCACAAGCACAGCAATTGTTTTCGCAAATAAAAGACCGTCGCGAGCAAGAATTACTCCTAGCACGATTAGATAAACTTAAGCAAGAGCCAGACAAGCAGGGCAAAGCTTTATCAGATGAGTTAATAGGTTATCGTAGTATCCGCGCTGTAGGTCAGCGTTACCGGATTATATACCGAATTGAGCAAGATAAAGTGTTGGTTGTGGTGGTGGGAATTGGACGGCGCAAAGAGGGGGATAAACGAGATATTTACGCAGTAACAAAGCGACTGTTAACAGAAATGATGGAGGAGTCAGAAACTGATGAGGAATAATACCAATTGAGTTAAAGAATAGAACAGGTTTTGGGGGATCGCAACTTTTTCTTCATACCTGATTCAACCTTTGTAAGAACTCTTGCACAACGAGATCTGGTTGTTCGCTGCATTGGGTGGAGTTGTAGTGCTGGATGAAGGGGATACCGTGAGATTGGAGGATGCGATCGCGTTCTTCATCTACCTCACCATCAACCTCAAGAATACCCCACTTGCCATTGTGGAAGATGAGAAAGTCAGGTTCTTGATTTTCTCTACCTTCAGTTGTTGTCAGCCTTGCCTTAGAATTGGGGAAAAACAGAACACCTGCGCGATCGAGTGCTTCGGCAATTTTTATTTGTGCATCTGAACGAAACCTTAAACCATTCCAGTGATAGATTTGTTCTTGAGGGTTAGACTTAATTCCTGGATTATGTCCTTCTTCACCATCTATGCTTTCTTCCTCTAGTTCAGCCTTATCATCAAGCATGGCTACTTTTTGTTGATCTGCCTGACAAAAATCTGTTTCAATTAAATTTGCTATGAGTCGGGTTCCAGTTAGGTTAGCACCACTAAGATTTGCGCCGCTAAGGTTGACTTCAATCGTAATATTTTTCTGTACATTCACTTTATTTCGCTGCAAGTATCGCTTCAATACGGATTGCAAATTACCTTTCTTGACCTTTTCGTCAAATGCTTTTGAGAGTAGCTTCCATAGTTCAGCACCAGCAACTCTGATAGAATCATATTCATATTCGGAGCTTCTAGCGATTTCCTTATAAGACCGTCCTTCCCAAGACTGGCGAAACACCAGTTCTTGAACTTTATTGAGGTGTTGATAGTCTAGGACAATTTCTACAAGCTCCAGTGCTTCGTCAACGGTCATGTGTTAAAATTCCTCAGTCGTGGAATGTTAGGCCGCGTCGGGCGTGGGCGACTTCCTTGGACGTGGTTTCTCTCCCCAGCCATAGATTTTACCGCAGCAGCCACCAAATATTACTTTTTTATTACTTTTTTATTACCTTTTTACCCTGTCAAAACTTATACATAGTTACTACAATTGCCTCAAAGGCAGAAATATTTGAATGGCAATAAGGCTGAATAAATATGGGTAGACTCAAAGAAGAACTAGAAAAAGTAATGGAGAATTTAGCTTCTCCTAATATAGCTGTGATTGGTCGAACTGGGGCTGGAAAAAGTACCTTAATTAACGCAGTGTTTGGTGGAGAATTAGCCAAAACTGGAACGGGTTTACCAGTTAGCGATGCTTTTATCCGATATCCCAAAGACGATCGAAAAGTGCCTGTTGTTATTTATGACTCAGCAGGTTATGAGATGACGAAAGAAGAAAAATTCAAAAATGACGTATTTGAATTTTTAGATCAAAAAAAATCTGAACCTATAGACAAGCAAATTCATTTGGTTTGGTATGTGATCCATGCAGGTTTAAAAAGGTTTGAATATTTTGATGCTCAAATAATTCAAGCATTGAAACAGAGAGGTTTACCTTTGATAGTTATCCTCTCTCAAACCGATCTCGCTCGAGCCGTAGAAATTTATGAAATAGAAAAAACAATTAAAACTTATCAATCGGAATACAAGCTCGATAAATTAGCGATTCTTCAAACTTCAGCGAATCCGATTATTGGCGAACCTTTTGGTGTAAAAGAATTAGTCAATAAAACGGTTGATTTACTGCCAGAGCTTTATACAGAAGCGTTGATTATTCAGCAAAAAGCTAACCTAAAACTCAAAAGACAAACAGCCATTAACTATATAAAAGTTGCAGCGAGTTCATGCTTTGCAGCAGGATTTGTTCCAATACCATTGGCAACTCCCTTAGCGGCGATTGGAACGCAAACCGTTCTTTGTACAAAGATTGCTGCTCTTTATGGTTATGCTGAGTGGGTTGAAATTATAGACGAAGTTGGTGGTCTTACAATTTCATCTATATTGACTTATATAGCAGCTGGTGCTGCAGACTTAATAGCTACTGTGACCACAGCATTTGGTGGTGGTGTAATATTGGGCAGTGTTTCAGGAGGAATAGCTGCCACATACATAGTAACTTTGGGATTGACTTATACATCAGTTTTTGAAAAGTTAAGTGAACAAGACCTAAGTGGGTCTGGAATAGAGGAACTTAAAGAATTAATTAAGAAAACTTTTAGGCAAGAGTTTCAAAAATACGCCTCAATTAAGATACTCTATACTGGGGATTTAAATGATTTAGAATAGTTTACTGGCAGAGGAGAATCATAGATAAATAATAGCGATCGCATAACTCACTAAGCAACATTCTCCGGTTGCTTTGGCAAAGGGTTTTGTGGTGCGATTCCTTCGGATAGCTTCGCTAACGCATCCTTTTCCACTCTAAAACTACCGTAGAGAATCGCAATCTCAAAAATATCTGTATGAATCACAGCAGGTTTTCGGTGTGCATCCTCACCCAGATGAATACCAATTAAATCGGCTAAAGGTTCGCCTACTTCCTCTTCATCATGCACATTCCACCCGATCTCGCGACAGTCTTTAAATATTAGAGAATAGGGTATGCGATCGCCCATCGGATCGTACAAACATTCAACTAACACCTCAGCACCCCACCTAGAAACTTTTACATTAGTTACGAGGGATGTTAGTTCACCCAAACCCAGCAAATTATATTCATCCGCCATATTAATCGCTCACTATTTCTAGAGTATTGTCCGTATTAGGTATAAGATTGCCAAATTGATCGCGAGTTGGAAGCAAACTTCCATCTTTACCCAAGCGTAGCCCTTTGTTGATATTTCTGCCATCTGCGTCATATCTTGGCGCTGGTATCCTTACCACCTCACCGTCGGGACGGATAGTTACTTTTGACTTGTCAGCAAATTTATATTCAATATAACCAGCTGGAGTAGTTTTCACAGTTGCGCCAAGTCCACGTAAAAAATTATCCACGTCTTTGCGAGTCAGTCCAGTTAAATCTCCAAATGTCGATGCAGTTCCATTCCCTCCTACTCCGCTACTCGGCACACCATTCTCCCTATCTAACTCTGCCAACCAACAAACAGTGTATATAAAACATTCATCCTAGCGATCGCATCCTATATTTCCGATGGGGGATGAAGTCCAGCCATAGCCAATAGACGACGCAAATTAACAACACCCGTTCTGTTCAAACGAAGTGCATTAACTGTAACTCTGCCACAAGGAGTTTTTGCAATAACTTCAGTGAAGTCCTCACTCCAGCCAAAATGCTCTGTCCAAACTTGTTGTCGGGGATTAAACAGAGCCACTTTTTCACCTGTTTCAGGATCGACATCATCAGTTTTGATATGCTTGTAACCGTTACAACCAAAACAAGCCCAAGCTAAATTGTCTAATGTGGTTTCCCCACCTGCTTGACGTGGTTTGATATGGTCAACTGTAAGACCATCGATAGAGTAATCACCTGGACTCTGGCAATACTCGCAGCAATTTTTTGCTCTCGTTGAAACAGCTTGTTTAATAACAGATGTAACTCGATCAGATGCCATTCTATATAGTTTCCTCTGATCTAAACTCACTGTTCAAGGTTGCCAAATCAACCTTTCTAATTTTAGCTAATTCAATTAAAGCTCTAACTCGCTCGACATTTAGACTTTCTACCCGTTCTTCATAGACTAATAATTCATTATATTCTGCTGGAGTTAGTTCACTCCATTCATTGCGATCGCGTAGATCGTTCAGTCTTTTTTGGTCATCTGGGGGTAGTCGGCGTCCAATGATTTGCAGTAATGCACTTTCTTCAGGAGTTGATGGTTTATCATCTCCTACTTGATTAGCCTTTAAGCACAAAGACTCCAGTAAGTCAACGGCTTCAACTAACATTTCTTTTGGCAATTGATCGACTAACTCAATTGCTCTTTGGCGAAGTTCTGTTGCTGTTGTCATATTACACCTCGCTAGTTCATCCTCATTCCATTCTAGCCGCGTCAGAGAACAGTAGGAGATTCATTGCGATCGCCTAACTCAATTAGCAACATTCTCCGGTTGCTTTTGCCAAGGTTTTTGTTGTGCGATCGCTTCTTCTGGCGTGCCAAAATCACCGACATCTGCGGGAAATTCAACTGATTTACCCTGATATATTTCTCCCACCAACTTACTGACTTCAATTGCTATGTGCTGATTGAATCTAAAGAATTTACCAAAGCGAATGTCACCACCAACAACTACAAATGGTTCTTGATTAGGCTGCTCGATTGTAAAAGTAAAGTTTTCCTGTTCGGCACCAATTGACATAAGGACAATAAAATCATTGGTTCCTTCTACAGTTTGAATTGAAAGCGCTGTTGTATTCATTAATTTTGTTCCAGATAAACACCGCGTTTTTGGAGAGCGATCGCCTAACTAGAGAATACTAGAATAAGATGCGATCGCCTCCTATATTTCTGCTAATTTTTCACCAAAGATGGCATAAGCTAATCCTTCTTTCCACTGATCTCTACCACCTAGCATTTCTTCCAGTTGCCAACCCTCTTGACTTGTCAGTTCGTCGCGGGTTACTGCATAAAGAATCTGACCCAAAATAATCAGTTTTGCGTCTCGCGGCATATTATTTTTTATTCCTTGCTCTATCAGTTCTTTGAATTCTTCAAAAACGCCTACCATTTTGCCATTCCTCCCTTGTAATTGTTTTAATTTCTCCCGTTCGGAATACTAGAGCGATCGCTTGCATTTGCTGCTCTATATCCCAAAAGAAAGCTTGTCTAATGCCTCGATTAATTTGCTCAAGGTTGTAACTCTCCCGATTTATATAATAAACAACTCTCGTTGCACCTTGACTTCTTGCTTTGCTGATTCCTTCTTGGACTCTGTTTCTCAGACTTTGAGACTGTTCGGTTAGCTCCTTAAATTCGTAAATTTCTCCATCTACCTCAGCGTCAGGCGTTTTCACTCCCTCTGGCGCTTGTTCGCTTAATAATTTTACCCGCCTGCCTTGTCTAGCTAATGTTTGAGCAATAAATCTATTCGATTCAGAAGTTTGATGGTTTTGATGAATCAGTACAAACCCACCAGTCTCTGCATCAAAATAATACCGCTCATACTCTGGTTCTGCACTGTTGTATATTTCTTGACTTTGCTGAATATACCCTGATTCCACTTCACTCCTCAGACTCGAAATTAACTTTATCGTATATATCGCCTAACTCAATTTGAAATGGCAATGAAGTTAATGCCAAAACTGCATTTTCTCCTTCATACTCAGAAAGTATCCATTTGTTATCATCGGTTTTGGAAAATTGCTCTACTTGCATTTCCGATTGAGCGATCGTAATATATTCCCTCAAGCTCGGAATAGAGCGATAAAGTTTGAATTTTTTACCCCGATCGTAGTCTTCTGTGGAGTCTGATAAAACTTCGGCGATCGCTACCGGATTGGTAATCGTATCTCTCCGCCCTTCAGCATACTCTAACTCACCCGCAACTATCATCACATCTGGATAAGTGTAAAGTCGCGTCTGGGGTATCCACAAGCGTAAATCGCTCATAAATACTTGATATGGTTGTCCTTTAAACGCGAAATTTAGCGCGGCTGAAAAATTGCCTGCTATCTGATTGTGATTCGGTGTTAAACCTACAATAGGAATTATCTGACCATCGTAGTATTCATTTTTATATTCCGCAGCCGCTTCTAGTTCTAAATATTCTTCAGGGGAATAGAAGCGCTGTTGGTTATTCTCAAGTGTTTTGGGGGAAGTTTCTGTTGCTATTATCATAATATAGCTGGTAAAGTTATTCTTGCTTTTATTTTAACCAGTAAAGAGAAGCGATCGCGCGCTTAATTCTTTCTAATTGAAAGCTAAAAATCGCCGCTTCTCTATCAAATAACATCTCTTAGAGTTGCTACCCCTGTGCGGAGGCAAAGAAACCGGGTTTCTGTGAAAAATCGTCGCTTTGTCACCAGAGATATACGCAGAAACCCGGTTTCTAGGTTCGTCATCCAAGAGCGATCGCATTCCCGTTATTGTGCCAGTTGGCAGATTGTCTACTCGTGTGGCGTGCGATCGCGCACCCCATAACTCTTGCTGCGAAAGCACCCTAGCACTTGGTGCCCTATCGATATAGACTGCGGATACCTGCTAATAGAGGTCACATTAACCAGTGACACAAACAGCGTCCAACGCTTGAACCAGTTTTTTTAATCTAAAAACAGAGCAGGAAAGGAAAGCCATTAACCAAAAGCTGTAAACAAGGAGCATCAATATTATGACAACCGATACCAACCTACCAACAATAGCAATTATCAACGATCTGGAAGCGCTAATCTCAGAAATAGACAATAACCCCCAACTTTCACCTTGGGTGGTGCGTTTAATACTCAAATCGATTAAAGATAAAGCTAAAAAAATGGCGACTGAGTTTCCGCCTAGACTAACTGCGATTCCAGAAACAGCGAGTTCAGAAGTTTTATCGGATGTACCCTTTATTAGCACGACAAAAATCGCTGTTTTGCCACAGCGGCGACATGTTTAAAGATCAGAGCATGGGGAGGATAAGGCAGCAATTTTGCATTCTCCCTTGTCCCCCTTATTTCCCTTGTCTCCCAAATCGGGAATGTTGATATTTTATCCAATTGCGATCGCGGCTACAGATCGGCGAGTACGTTCTTGATAATGTGAATCTAACCAGCAAATTGGTAATGCTTCACCAGAGGTAAAAATTAGCTCTGATTTGAGGAAGGTTTCCGGATCTTGCAGTTCTTCGCCCGCGTGGTATCGCCCTATAATCTCCTTCCGGCAAGGGTTATAAAGTTCATCCACTGTTAGCACTTCTACCAAGTCGCCACTGCGTTTATGTTTGAGAAACATAACATCTCTCCTGTGTCACTAATAGCTGACCCTATTAGTCACATAGCACATTTTTCATAGCAAAAACATTAATATTTGTCAAGTATACGCCTAACCCTTGGGGGATAGAGTTTGATGTATTGCTTGGGAGCGATCGCGGGAACTATATCAATAAGGCATGAGGCAAAGAAACCCGGTTTCTCTCAAGAGAGCGATGCAGAAACCGGGTTTCTGTCCCAGGCAGATTAAGATAGAGTAAATTCTGTAAAGAAGCATTGCCAGCAGGTTGACAAAAAGTAGCTTGTAACCAGGCTGAATCGAAGGAAGGAAATCGCTCTTATGGTAAATGGCACAGAAAATCAGTCTCCTCACCACGTAGTGATTATCGGTGGTGGTTTTGGCGGACTTTATGCTGCTAAGGCACTCGGTAACGCACCAGTGCAAGTGACGCTAATCGATAAACGCAACTTTCACTTATTTCAGCCACTATTGTACCAAGTCGCAACGGGGACATTATCTCCGGCGGATATTTCCTCGCCCCTGCGCGCCGTACTCAGCAACAATAAGAATACCAAAGTGCTGCTGGGAGAAGTCACCGACATCGATCCGGAGGCTCAAAAAGTCATCTTGCGGGGCGAAGAAGTGAGTTACGATACCTTAATTGTAGCGACGGGTGTCAGCCATCACTACTTTGGCAAAGATGAATGGGAAACCGTTGCACCGGGATTAAAAACAGTAGAAAATGCCTTAGAAATGCGGCGGCGAATTTTCTTGGCGTTTGAAGCCGCAGAAAAAGAAACCGATGCGGAAAAACGACGTGCTTGGTTAACATTTGCGATTGTGGGAGGAGGGCCGACGGGTGTAGAATTAGCGGGAGCGATCGCCGAACTCGCCTACAGCACCCTAAAAAAAGATTTCCGCAACATCGACACGGCAGAAGCGAGAATTTTATTGCTAGAAGGCATGGATAGAATTCTCCCACCTTACAAACCAGAATTATCCACCAAAGCCGCAGCATCGCTGCAAAAATTGGGCGTAACGGTGCTAACAAATGCCCTAGTGACCAACATTGAAAATCATGTAATTACCCTCAAGCAAGGCGAACAAATCGAACAAATTCCGGCGCGAACGATATTATGGGCAGCAGGCGTCAAAGCATCCCCCATGAGCAAAGTTTTAAACCAACGCACGGGTGTAGAACTCGATCGAGTCGGGCGCGTCGTCGTCGAACCAAACCTTAGCATAGCAGGGCATTCTAATATTTTTGTCATTGGCGATTTGGCTAATCTTTCTCAAGATGGGAAACCCTTACCAGGCGTTGCACCTGTAGCGATGCAAGAAGGCGAATATGTGGCTAAATTGATCGAACAAAGATTCGCAGGAAAACCGGCACCGCCTTTCCGCTATCTTGATTTTGGTAGCTTGGCAGTCATCGGGCGCAATGCCGCGGTAGTAGATTTGGGTTACGTGCGGTTTACAGGTTTATTAGCCTGGTTGTTTTGGGTATTTATCCACATTTACTATCTGATTGAATTTGACAACAAATTGGTAGTAATGATTCAGTGGGGTTGGAACTATTTCACCCGCAAGCGCGGCGCGCGTTTGATTACTGGTAACGAGTCGATGGGCATTGTTGCCGTTGATGTTAACGGAGATTATTACGTGCCAGACAAAAGTAAATCAACTGTTGAAGCGTAAGCACAAACTAAATAACGCAAGTTGCTAGCGATCGACTGCGGTTTTGCTAATTGCTAATTGCTCGGGGCTAATTGCTAATCAAGCATTTTTACTCACTTTAGCTATTAGCGATTAGCTGCTATGCATGAGATAACTAGCAACTTATATCATGTCCAGTTGCATCGGTAGCGTCAGCAAAGGAAGGGTTTAAAAAATTTCTCGATGGCAGAAACCGGGTTTCTTAGTATATCTATAGTTTCCAAGTCGAAAATTAATCTATAGAAACCCGGTTTCTTTACTCAGATCTTGCACCATTATCAACAAGCCTGAAAAAACCGGGTTTCTTGACTCACATCTTGCACCAGAGCCAACAGAAATAAATTTCACACCTGAAAGCAGGCAACCCGTTGAAACGGCTTAAAACCTTGATTGTAGTTAGCTTTAGCTAACTTCAGCTTTCAGCCCCAAATAAATTTGGAGGCTGTTTATCGGGTAGGTGCAAGATGTGAGTTGACCAAAAATCTAGGCTTTCAAGCTGAGTTATTTGCAAGAAACCCGGTTTTGTGCAAACACCGGGTTTCTCGGCTTTTACCGGCTAAAACCTATTTTAGCACTTATTGAGAAAATTTTTCATTAAATTTAACTTTATTTAAGATTACTCTGCTCAATTTATCAGTAAATTGATAAAATATTCAAATTAGCGTGTCAAGAGCCGCTGATACTGCTACAATTTTATTGCAAATAAGAATCAATATCTTGAGCGATTTCCACCAGCCGCTTAGTAGCAAATTAGACACAAGGGGCAGGGGAAACACTTGCAGGCATTAACTAGGAGATCGTATCTAATGCAAACTAAGGCTGGCAATACGATTAAATATACGATTGGGAATAGAGCGAACAGGTTCGCGAAAACCTTGTACTCAAAAATTCCGCTGACTTTCAAGATTATCCTGCCATTTTTGGGCGTATCGTTAAGTTTATTGCTGCTGGTGACTTATACAGTCAGAGTCGGGTTTTTCAACAACTTGGAACAAGGACTGGTGGAGGAAGTGGAAAATCAGGCAGAATTGGTATGGCGAGAGTTTAGCGATCGCTCGCAATTTTTGGTCGCGCAGGCTAAACTGATAGGAGCAACCGAAGCGATCGCGCGTGCTGTTAAAGCCAAAGACACCAATACTCTCAACCAAAATTTGTCGCCCATCAAAACCACTTTGGGACTTGATTTAATTCAAGTACTAGATGCGCGCGGTGCGACAATTGTCAAACTAGGAAATGGAATGAGCGAGAGAGTTTCGCCGCAACCTGAAGCAATTTTAGCAAAGCTTAGACAAGGCGTAGAAAAAACCGATTTGCTCGCCATAGACGCGCTAAATCAAGCAATTTTGCTGGGATCTGCCCCGATTAAATTTAACAATACAATTGTCGGTAGAGTCATTCTGGGTAGCCAATTTACAGAACAACAATGGCAGCGATTTAGCTTTGATACTCAGCCATCAAAATACTTTGCTATTTTTAAACAAGGACAGATAATAGGGACTAATTTACCAGAAATTCGCACTGCATCTTGGCAACCTCCGCCACCCAATGCACCCCCAACTCGGTTTAGTATTCAGCGTCGAGATTATCTGGCTAAAACTGTCGCGATGTCAGATATTAACCAGGATGCATCAATTGCAGTCTTGCATTCAACTGCGGCTTTAGATCGAACTGAATTATTAATTTCTCAAAAGCTGGATAGTTTTTTCTGGTGGGGAGCAATTATATCGATTATTGTGGGTATATGGGTTGCTAAATTAATCGCACAGCAGATGATTAATTTAACCCGGAACGTGCGCTGGATTGCCAATGGAGATTTTACCACTAAAATTCCCGTCACTTGCGGTGACGAAGTAGGCGAACTCGCGGAAGCGTTCAATTTTATGGTCGATAAATTAGCCAATCGAGAGCAAAAATTAAACGAGCGTTTGCACCAACTCCAACAAGCATTACACGATTTAAAACAAGCTCAATCTCAACTGATACAGGCAGAAAAAATGTCGAGCTTAGGGGTAATGGTAGCTGGGATTGCTCACGAAATTAATAACCCGGTTAATTTTATTTCTGGTAACATTCGTTATGCCATAGACTATACACAAAACTTATTCGATTTAATCGATCTTTACCAACAGTACTACCCCAAGCCGGTATCACCTATTGTTGATTACACCGATGAAATTGACTGGGAATTCCTCCGCGAGGATTTACCTAAATTGCTGTCGTCAATGGAAATGGGTGCAGATCGCATTCATGCAATTATCCGTTCTTTGCGTAACTTTTCTAGACTCGACGAAGCCGAAATTAAACCCGTTGACTTGCACGAAGGGATTGATAGCACTCTGCTAATTTTAAACAACCGCATCAAAACTGGAATTGCCGTGATTAAGCTGTATGGTAACCTGCCGCTTGTCGAGTGCTATCCATCCCAGTTGAATCAGGTATTTATGAATATTATTTCCAATGGAATCGATGCTTTAAGTGAATGCAAAAATCAACCGAAAAGAGAAATTACCATCCGCACCAAAACAATTGGACTAAATCAAGTTATAGTGGAAATTCAGGATAATGGCCCCGGAATTAATCCAGCAGTAATCAACAAAGTATTTGACCCATTTTTTACGACTAAGCCAGTGGGTAAAGGTACGGGATTAGGGCTTTCTATTGCTTACCAAATTATTGAAAAGCATGGTGGTAAAATATCAGTTACTTCTATAGCCGGTCAAGGTACTCAGTTTGCGATCGCTCTCCCGGTTAAGCATGAAACAAAGGCGGCGCTCTCTCCCATCTAACCCAGTTTTATTGTAAAAGTTTATCAAAAAAATTAGCTTTATAATTATTTAACAATTTTGGCGCATCAGTCGTTATAAAATAAAAACCTATCAGGGTTAACTAGGGGTTAAAACAATGAACCCTCAAACAGCGCCAAATCCAGCCAGCGATATTCAGGTAGTGCAAGCTGTTCCGGGATGCGTGCAACTGCACAGCAATAATCCCAGGGACTTGAGTTTAGCAATTTTAGCTCAACAATTGGGGCAGGAAGTAGGCGTTGAGGCGGTTAACCTGGATGTAAAAACGGGAATTTTAACGATAAATTTTGACGCCAATATTCTGCCTTTAGCGCAGATGTTAGGTATTCTCCAGCAGTTAGGAGTCAGCGACGCATCGGTTCAAATAGCGACGGATAAATCAATCAGCGAGATTTTAAAAGAAAGCTTCTTGCTGCAAGCGCTGATTTCAATTGGATTGGCGATGTTAGTGACGCGAAGCTTCAACCTCCAAGGGGCAAGGGCGATACTGGCTAATCTAATGGTAGGGAGTTTTGTGCATAAAGTATTTGAGGAATTAGAAACTAAATCGGCACCCGCAATACTGCAACAGGAAGTCGCCACGGAAACACCAGCAGAAAGAGCGGAGAATTATCAGATAATTCATGCAGTGCCTGGAAGAGTGAGGTTTCGGGTGCCTTGGTTGGCGCAAGATCCGGAATATGCCAAGCGAGTATACAATTTAATTTCCAAGCAGAGTCAAGTTAGCGATATCCGGATTAACCACAAAGCTGCCTCGATGGCGATCGCTTACACTCTCAGTAATATTTCAGATGGGGAAATGCGCCAGCATCTCGTCAATTTGATTCTCAACGAGTTACCAACAGAAACATCTAAGGTTGACGAGACAGTTGAAACAGATGTAGCAGCGCCTATTGTAGAAAAGGTAACCGAAATATCTCGCCCATCGGAGAGCTTACCAAATAAAGACGATCCTTTATATAAATTTAAACCTGCCTTCGCCCTGGCTCTTTTTCAATCCATAACCAAGTAAATCGCAACAAAAATAGAGAGGGAAATAGTTATGGTGCTGGAAGAGAGAATAGACAAAGCGATCGCAGATTCGGTAAGCTATTGTAAAATTGCTTATCAGGTAATTCATGCAGTTCCCGGACGGGTAAGATTTCGCGTACCCCTGTTAGCGAAAGATGCAGAATATGCCAATAGAGTACAAAGGTTAATTCAGTTAGATACGCGCGTCACTGAAGTTAAAATTCAACGTCAAAGCGGTTCAATTGCTATCAGTTATAAAGTAAATGATAGAAACGATAGCCGAATGCGATCGCATCTAGCAAGGCTAATTCAAATATCTGTAGGGGTGGGGTTGACCGATAATATTTCCATCCCACAGACAACAGAATTAAACCCGCCCTCTGACAGAAATGGGCAGGGAGGGGCGGGTTTATTAGACATATCTGTAGGAAACCACAAAGCGCAGAAAAACCCGCCCCTACAGAATCAAAAATCAGAAAAAAGTGATTGGAACGAACTAAAATTACCGGCTTTCGCCACAATTTTAGCTCTACTGGGATTGAGATTTCCGATTCCCAAACCTTTGATTGCATCGATTGTAGCAGCCGCAGGATTTCCCGTAGCAAAACGCGCTTATAATAGCCTTGCAATCGAAGGGCGATTAAATATAGATTGCCTGGATATGATGGCGCTTAGCCTCTCTTCATTGCAGGGAAATTTAGTCACGCCAGCGCTAGTCATGACCTTGCATGAAATTGGGGATATTATACGCGATCGCACCGCCAGAGTTTCCCACGACAATGCCGAAGACTTACTCAATTCTCTTGCCCATTATGCCTGGGTAGAACAAACCGACGGACAGAAAAAACAAATTCCAGCTACTGAAGTCAATCCAGGAGATATTGTCATCGTATATCCAGGAGAACAAATTCCTGTAGATGGTTCAATTTTGCGCGGAAAAGCATTAATAGATCAGCAAAAACTTACCGGCGAATCCATGCCCGTCGTCCGAGAAATTGGACAACAAGTTTATGCCTCAACCTTAGTGCGAACCGGAGAAATTTACATCAAAACCGAACGAGTCGGCGCGGCGACTCGTGCCGGAGCGAGCATTCAATTAGTACAACAAGCTCCGGTTCACGATACCCGCATGGAAAATTATGCCTCACAAATTGCAGATCGAGCGGTTGTACCTGCTTTAATTTTAGCAGGAATTATGTTAGCAATTACCCGCAATCCAGCTAGAGCAGCAGCAATTTTAACCCTTGATTTTGTTACCGGAATTCGAGTTTCTTTACCAACGACTTATTTAGCCGCATTGAACCACGCCACCCGCCACGGCGTCTTAATTCGCAGCGGACGCGCCTTGGAAAAATTAGCGCAAGTCGATGCAATTGTGTTTGATAAAACCGGCACTTTGACGCAAGGAGATGTGGCAGTTGTCATAGTCGAAACCGTAACCGATAAACTGTCCGCTGCCAGAGTTTTAGAATTAGCAGCATCTGCCGAACAGCGCTTAACTCATCCCGTCGCCGAAGCCGTCATGCGCTATGCAGAAAAACAAGGCACGAACATATTACCTCGCGGAAAATGGGAATATGAAGTGGGTTTGGGAGTGCGGGCAGAAATAGATAAGCAAGAAGTATTGGTGGGAAGCGATCGCTTTTTACAACAATCGGGAATACAATTGACTTGTCTTTACGAACCGCAACTGTGTACGAGTACAAATTGCCCGCAAAACTTCAGCTGTCGGATTTCTACCCGCTCGTCTTTATTGTATGTAGCAGTTAACGGAGAATTTCAAGGAATTATTCAATATACCGATCCGTTGCGCGTTGAAAGTAAAGCAGTAATCGAAAAATTGCAAACCGAATATGGGATGGAAATTCACCTATTAACCGGGGATACAAAACCAAGAGCGATCGCAGTGGCAAAAGAACTCGGAATTCCCTTAGAACAAGTTCACGCCGAAGCATTTCCAGAACAAAAAGCCACCGTTGTCCAACAATTGCACGCAGCAGGTAAAACTGTCGCATTTACAGGAGATGGATTAAACGACTCGGTAGCACTTGCTTATGCAGATGCTTCTATTTCTTTTGGAAATGGTTCAGAAGTAGCGAGGGAAACAGCAGATGTAGTGTTAATGAGTAATAATTTAATTAGCTTGCTAGATGCCTTTGCGATCGCTCGTCAAACCAAACGAGTTATCCAGCAAAATATCACTCTAGCAGTCACTCCTAATTTAGCCGCCTTGGGAATTGCATCGACTGTAGGACTGCATCCATTAGCAGCAACAGTGGTGCATAACGGTTCGGCGATCGCAGCCGGGTTAAATGGATTGCGTCCCCTAATGCACCGCGATCCACCAATAGAAACCAATCAATCGTAGCGGCAAACAATTAAACCAATTAGCAATTAGCAATTAGCAATTACCAATCGATAAATTATGTCAGCAAAAGGTAGCCAATTAAAACTAAATCAAACCATCCAAAACGTCCGCAACTTAGCAAGCGATCGCGCAATTTTAATCGGAATTGGCGCGGTTGCTTTAGCACCGATTGTATTACCCGCCGTTGCCAAAATTGGCAAACCAATTCTCAAAGCAGCGGTTAAAACCAGTCTCAATTTATACGAAAAAAGCCAGGGAGCAGTAGCAGAAGCTGGAGAAATGTTTTGGGATGTTGTCGCCGAGTCCAAAGCCGAAATTACCGCCGAAGCACAGCAGCGGTTAATGAACGGCAAAAAATAGTAGCCGTCCTGGCGGGGATTACCAAACCTTAACGTTAATCGATCAAAATTATAGTACTTACGCGCGCCGAGGCCAGAAACCGGGTTTCTTCATAGATCTCTAGTTTCTAAACCAACTATTTTTCATAGAAACCCGGTTTCTTTGCGTAAGTCCTAGATTAATGTAGTAGTTGGTCGTCAAAATTAGACGCACCCTGATGACGAACCTCCAACCCCCGCAAACCTCCCTACAGAGATCTCAAGCAAAATTCCTCAGCTTCCTAGCTAGCGCTAACCTTTCCAAACTGGGTGTGGTAAGCTTAGTTGTGGTAAGTCTGGGTTTTGTCACCTTCGTGGCGTTGCAGATTGGCGATCGCACAAAAGTACATCGGCTCAAACTGGCTGCTGGCGCCATCCAAGGCGAAAGCTACGTCATCAGCAAAGCCATCGAACAAGTAGTAGAAAAATACCATCCCAACATTCAAATTGAAGTCATCAAAACTGGCGGCACCACCGAAAATATCGAGCAATTAGAGCAAAATCAAGTGCAACTTGCTACCGCTCAAGCTGATGTTTCAGTTGGCGCTTCAGCACGGCTAATCTCAATTTTATATCCCGATAGATTTCAGTTAATCGTTCCCAATAACTCCTCAATAAATCAATTTTCCGATCTAAAAGGCAAGCGCATTGCCCTGCCAAAAACTGGGGGGCAATTCCAATCATTTTTAAACGTAGCAGCTCATTTTGGTTTAGCAGCATCTGATTTTACCTTCGTCGGCGAAACCGAACTTGCTGCTAACGAAGCCTTTCTTCGCAATCAAGCAGATGCAGCCTTTCGAGTGCGGGCGCTAGTAAATCCATCGATCTTGCAATTAGTGCAAAATGGCAGCGCCAGATTAGTACCAATTCCCCAAGCCGCCGCGATGAAAATTAAATATCCGGCGTTTGAAGCGGGCATAATTCCTCAAGGAGCTTACCGAGGCAATCCAGCGATTCCCGCCATCGATTTAGCGACGGTGCAAGTGCAGAGAACTCTGATCGCTCATGAGAAAGTAGATCCAAAGGTAATTCGCAGCATTACGACAGCAATTATGGAGCGTCGCCAAGAATTGGCAGATGCGATCGCTCAAGCAGATATAAAACCACTGGTAGCCAATATTAACCCTCCATCCAGAGATAGCGGACTCGGCGCACCCATTCACCCCGGAGCGCAAGCTTACTACGAACGAGATAAACCTTCTTTCGTGCAAGAAAACGCCGATTTTTTGGCATTGATATTAACCATTCTGCTTCTGTTATGGTCTTGGGGTATACAATTGAAGCGGTTGCTAGTCCGAGTCCAGAAAAATGCCGCAGATGAGTACAGTAAAAAGGCGATCAACCTATTAAATGCAGTGCCGAAAACCAACGATCTAAAACAACTAGAAGCGAAAAGAGAAGAACTGCTAAAACTGCTGACATCTGCCGTAAATGACCTAGACAAAGATGTTATTTCCGAAGAATCTTTCCAATCATTTCGCGTCATCTGGCAAATTGCCCTCGATACCGTGCGAGAACGCCGCATCACCTTGTACCAGCAACAATCACCGACTCTCCCCCCGTCGCAGGTGAGCCGCACTCCTTAAGCGAGGACAAGGGAAGCAAGCGGGACACTTAGCTTTGGAGATAAATTTTTAGCTTGCCAAATCCACTAAAGCATCCCGCCGGAACCGCACTACCCGCAATATGGAACTGCGATAATGGTCAGCTGTGAATACTGATAGCGTGATATTGTTTTGATCGGGTTCTATGATGCTTCGCACCGTGCAGATTTGCCTCTTGTTGTTGCAGTAAGCGATGATGCGATCGCCTACCTGGATCTCCAACGCTTGAATTTGCATGACTACTCAACCTCATAAATAAATTGGCTTATCTAGCTCTATCCAGAGCTACTTGCTGGTCTACATAAGTGAATAAAAGCTGTTTTATCCCCAGTATTATCAGCCGCTGACTGAGCTTAATTTTCCTCTCCACGACGACAGGAAAAATCTCTTGCTAAGGTTCTTTCACCCAGCAATTAATATTGCTATGCAATATATCACAAAAACCAAGTTTATGTATTTAAAAAATTCAGATTTTATGGGAAAAATCGGTTAAAATTAAAATAGTATTAAATTCAGGTCTGTAAGATGAAAGCTTTATTAACGAGTCTGATGCGATCGCCGCCCCAACTAACCAATGGTCGCAGCCAAGGGACTCTATCCCCAACAATCGGGGAATCGATGATAAGTAGGCATATTTGCCTTTGCTGTTCGTACACCTAAAATTGGCGGGAGCGTGGTAGCCCCGTCAATTCATTGCGGGGCGGAAACGCGA
>CAYXCW010000144.1:5656-18272 GCA_964463555.1 uncultured bacterium | reverse complement strand
AGACAAGGGAGACAAGGGAGACAAGGGAGACAAGGGAGACAAGGGAGACAAGGAACAATCATCCTAGACCCTAACCTCTAATCCCTCACCTCTAATCCCTAACCCCTAGCCCCTAACCCCTAGCCCCTTTAAACTCGCAGGGATACCATTTTTTGTACGGCTTCCACAATTTGTTCTGGCTGTACGATCGTCAGGCGTTCTAACATACCGTTGTATGGCGTCGGGATATCTTGGGAAGATAGGCGCAATACGGGGGCGTCTAATTCGTCGAATAAGCGATCTGTAATCGAAGCACTTAATTCTGCTGCAATCCCGCCGGATTTCATGCATTCTTCCACAATAATCGCCCGGTGAGTTTTGCGAATCGATTCGCCGATGGTGTCCATATCCAAAGGTTTGAGCGAGATTAAGTCAATCACCTCTGGGTCAAAACCTTCTTTTTCTAGAGTTTTCACCGCTTGCATCACGTGGTGGCGCATCCGCGAGTAAGTCAAAATCGTAACATCTTTACCTTTTCGCACCACTTCGGCTTTATCTAAAGGCAGCAGATATTCTTTTTCTGGCAGGTTCTCTTTTAAGTTGTAAAGCAGCACATGTTCAAAGAACAGCACCGGGTTATCATCGCGAATCGCCGATTTTAACAACCCTTTGGCATTGTAAGGCGTCGAACAGGCAACAATTTTGATGCCGGGAACCGCTTGGAAATAAGCTTCCAGACGTTGCGAGTGTTCTGCACCTAGCTGGCGTCCGACACCACCAGGACCGCGAATCACCATCGGAATTTTGAAATTACCGCCGGAAGTATAGCGCAGCATCCCGGCATTATTGGAAATTTGGTTAAACGCCAGCAGCAAAAAGCCCATGTTCATGCCTTCTACAATCGGGCGCAATCCCGTCATTGCCGCACCTACTGCCATCCCCGTAAAGCTATTTTCAGCGATCGGGGTGTCTAATAGGCGCAGATCTCCGTATTTCTTATAGAGATCTTTTGTCACTTTGTAGGAACCGCCGTAGTGTCCCACGTCTTCGCCCAGGACGAGTACGGAAGGGTCGCGTGCCATTTCTTCATCAATAGCTTCGCGCAATGCATTGAAAAAAAGAGTTTCTGCCATCGGACGGGTTGAAGGAATTTTTAGGGTCAGACTGCGATTTTAACCTGTTGCTGAGTTGCGTTCAAATCTCAAAACGAGGGGTTAGGGGTTAGGGGTTAGGGATTAGAGGCTAGGGGCTAGGATGATTTTCCCTCATCTCGCTTGTCCTCCTTGTCCGACGCCAAAATTCCTATCTCCGCGTTTGTGTTTTTTGCTGTGACATTAATCACCTAATACTGTTGACAAATTTCTTGTCTTGGGTTCCCGATGTGCGTACTCCAAACCCGAATAAGTGGGTAAGTACACCTGGAGTATTTATAATGACTAGCGCATTCGGAAATTCCCTATTCCAAACAGAGCTAAAAACGATCAAAAGCCTTGTCTTCATTGACTATGGCATAGACAACCATCAAATTTTAGCTCTAGGGGTTTTACCAGGGGTACAAGTATATTTTATTGAGCGCCATCTAGATGGAATCGCGCAAATATCAACCGCGTTACAAGCATTTACCACTCGCTACGGAAAAGCTGAAGCGTTACATATCTTTTCTCACGGTAGTCCTGGACACTTGTATCTAGGTAATACTATCCTCAGCATCGATACTTTAAACCACTACCAAGATCGGTTGCAGCAGTGGCGAACGGCTCTCACCGAAACAGCTAATATTTTATTTTATGGGTGCAACGTCGCCGCAGGAGATGGGGCAGCGTTTGTGGCAGAACTTAGTCAGTTAACTGGCGTAAATGTTGCCGCATCGACGAATTTAACCGGAAGTGCTGCTTTAGATGGTGATTGGAATTTAGAGTTTAAAACCGGAGAAATAGTCGCCCAACCTCCATTAAAACCGGAAGCGATCGCAGCCTACAACAGCGTTTTAAACGTCATCGAAGTTACCAATGCCAATGATAGCGGTGCTGGATCGTTAAGGCAAGCGATTCTCTCTGCCGCACCGGGAAGCACAATTCGATTTTCTTCCACTTTGGCGAATCAGACAATTAACCTTACCAGCGGGCAATTTAATTTAGATAAAAACTTGATAATTGACGGCGCTGGGGTTGGCAATTTAACCATCAGCGGTAATAACGCCAGCCGCATTTTTAACGTGCAAAATGGCGTTAATTTTACCTTGAGAAACCTTAGCCTTGCTAATGGCAGGTTGGCAGCCGATCCGAACAACCGCGCCACCAGTGCCGGGGCGGCAATTTTAACTGGATTTCAAAGCGTTTTAAACGTTGAAAATACTCAATTTAGAAATAACTTTGCTGGATTTGGCGGCGCAGTTTTTACCGGATATCGGAGTAACAGTACCTTTGTCAATAGCGTTTTCGATAACAACGAAGGAACCGCAGCCAGAAGCGAACGGGGTGGGGGTGCGATCGCGGGCGATACCGAAGCCAGTATGACCGTAAGAGATAGCCGTTTTACCAACAATAAAGGCGTCAATGGTGGGGCAATCAACAGCCTTCTAGGCCCTTTAACCGTAGACAATTCAGTCTTCATTAATAACGAAGCAGTTACTACCAGTACAATCACGCCTTTCTTTGGCTTCGGCGGCGCAATTTTAACCGACGGTGCTTCCCACGATACTAACCCCGACTCCGGCACAATTTTGATTCGCAATAGTTGGTTTGAAGGCAATCGCGGTTTAGATGGCGGGGGGGCATATTTGTATGCCTATCCACCAGATCAAGTATTTATTGAAGGCAGCACCTTTATCAACAATAGTGCTTTCGATATTCCTTCAGGTGGACTCGGAAAAGGCGGCGGCATCCGGCACGATAACAGCAACCTGACCATCAGAAATTCCACCTTTGCCAACAACTTCGCCCAGTCTCAAGGCGGCGGTTTGTTCCTAGTAAATAACGACCCTACCCAAACCACAACGATTATTAACAGTACAATTTCTGGCAACCGGGCGCAAGCCGCAAATGGCACATCCGGTCGGGGTGGCGGCATGGCGAATTACTCGACCAGCAGTCTGATTAACACGACCGTTGCCAATAACTTCGCCGGTGAATATGGCGGGGGAATTTTTACCGGCGGACAGAAACCAGTTTCGGCACAAAATTCGATTTTTGCCAATAATACATCCGGAAATCCAGCCCGCATTTGGCAACACACCGACCGGCAATTAATCGACCGGGGAAATAACATTCAATTCCAAGGTAAATTAACCAACGATCCTAACGACACAAACATTACTGCCAGTGTTACGATTGCCGATCCATTATTAGGCCCACTACAAAACAACGGCAACGGCATTCTAACTCATGCATTACTACCAGGAAGTCCGGCAATTAACGCAGGTGGAAGCGTCGCCGGATTGAATGCAGATCAGCGCGGCACAGCCCGTACAGATGGAAGAGTCGATATCGGTGCTTTTGAATTTGTAGCGCCTATTTCTAATAGCTTTTCTCCCAACGACGATGTCGTCACTTTAAGCGATGCCAATGATATCGGCGATGCTTTGGCGGGGAACGATCTCGTCTTTGGTGTAGGGGGAAGCGATAACATCTTCGGCAATGCAGGCAACGATACTTTGTACGGCAACGCCGGGGACGATACGTTATTTGGTAACGATAATAATGACCTGCTATTTGGTGGTTTAGATAACGACTCGCTTTACGGCAATCAGCAAAATGATACCCTCTACGGAGATCGGGGAAATGATTTCCTGTGGGGTGGTAAAGATAGCGATTTGTTGTTTGGCAACCAAGGATTTGATTCGCTCTATGGCGACTTGGGCGACGATACAATGTATGGTGGAACCGAAGATGATTTAATCTCTGCCAACCAAGGATTTGATCTTCTCTCCGGCGACATTGGTAACGATACGCTGTACGGCGGCAGGGACAATGATAGCCTGATTGGTGGTAGCGGCAATGACTTCCTCAGCGGGGATTTGGGTAATGATACCTTAATTGGGGGAACTGAGAGCGATCGCTTTGCCCTATCCCCTACTTTTGGCACCGATACCATCGTCGATTTCCAAGATGGTCAAGACTTTATCGCATTAGGTGGAGGTTTGAATTTTAACTCGCTGACTATTACTCAAGGCGGTACTGGTGCTTTAATTACTATCGCTAGCAGCGGTGAATTGTTGGCTGTTTTGAATGGACTTTCTGCGTCGGCGATTTCTGGTGCTGATTTCAGTTTGATGTAGGATTAAGCTAAGCGAAATCCCCGGCTTCCTTAGAGAAGTCGGGGATTTTGGTGTTATAACCAAAATTTTTTGTATAATCCTAATATGCTGAATATGTCAAGCAATTTATGACTCAAGAACTGATCGACCTGAGAAATAGTATCTTGGAGGCACGTTATACAGACGCTTTGGCAATTGTAGATGAGCTAGAAGGAATGAGCAGACAAGCGATACTGCGTCAGATCCAATCCTTTTTACTCAGGTTATTGCTGCACTTGATTAAAAACCAAGTTGAGCAGCGGTTAACGAATTCTTGGGCAGCTTCAATTTCGGATTCAATTCGCCAAATCAAAAAACTGAATTTACAAGATAATAAAACTGCTTACTATGTGAAAATAGAAGAATGGGAGGCGATGATTGAAGAAGAGTTTGAAGCGGCAATTGATGCAGCTAGCGCCGAAGTCAGGGATGGAATTTATAATCCTTTTGAACTTTTAGAAATAGTAGATAAAATACAGGTGATGGAAAATGCTCGAAAATTATTGGCTTTGACTTACGCGCATTCAACTAAGGATTTACCAGCTATTGTTAAGGATAATTTAGCTCAGTTACCGGGTGGGGAAGAGTGGAAGAATGGTAGGCAAAAATGATTTTTTTTTACCGCAGAGACGCAGAGGACGCAGGGAGAAGAGTGGAAAGAGTTATGAAGCTGTTGAATGAATGGGGTTTTAGTCGTGAGGGTTTGTGGAATAATCAGCGCGGTGAGTATTGGGTATTTGTGCAGGGTTTGTTGCTAATCGGTTTTGTTTTGTTGCCGGTTGCTCGATTTGTTGAGATTAATTCGCCTGAGTTGTTGTATTTTAGTTGGGAGATTGGGGGAGCGATCGCACTATTTTCTTCTATCCTTATTTTTAAAGGATTGTTGGATTTGGGACGCAATTTGACTCCCCTACCTTATCCCAGAAATGATGGGCAATTGGTGCAGTCGGGTGTTTATAGCATCGTGCGCCATCCGCTTTATAGCGGGTTGGTTTTGGCGGCATTAAGTTGGACAATTTTTCAAGTAAGTTTATCTCATTTAATTGGCACATTCGTTTTGTTTGCTTTTTTCAATGCTAAGGCAAGTCGGGAAGAAGTTTGGTTGAGCGAAAAGTATCCGGATTATTTAGAGTATCGTCAAAGGGTGAAAAAGTTGATTCCTTGGGTGTATTAGGCATGGCGGGAGATCTGTCAGGAGGTAAGCTAGGAAATAAGCCAGGAAATAAATTTCCTGCTTAAAGCTTAAACCCGTTAAAACGGGTTAGAACCTGGACGAATAGGATGCCCATTCCACAAGAAAGAGAAAATATCTTGTGGAGTGGGTGTCACACCTGCCCATAGCGGCTATAAAATATTGTCCTGATGATCGCGGGTGAGAGCGATCGCATAACATAGAAAATGTCTACCCAAAGAGGAAGCTCGATGACAAAGGTAGAAATGTTGGCAGTAATCAAGCAAATGACGACCCAAGAGCGTGATTACGACTCTGAGGAAGAATACTCTGAGCGCATCGCATAACATAGAAATACCCACTCAAACAGGAACCCCAATGACCAAGGTAGAAATATTGGCAGCACTCAAGCAGCTGACAAACGCAGAACGATTAGAAATTGCTAAAGCTGCATTGTATATTGCACGGGAAGATTGGAAATCTCTCACCTCAAAAGAAAAACAGCAGCAACTTGCCTTGTCTGCTCAACTGGCAATTCTAGATTATTTACAAGATGAGGAGTTAACCGCTTTTACTGCTCTCGACGGTGAAGAGGTTTACGAATATACTGATGAAGATTTAGCCAAACTGGATGCTCATGCAAAGAAGTGAAGTTTGGCTAGTTAACTTAGAGCCTACCATTGGAGCCGAAATCAGAAAAACTCGTCCTGCTGTTATTGTCAGTCAAGATGGCGTCGGAGTTTTAGCACTCAAAGTTATTGTTCCCATCACAGACTGGAAAGAAGATTTTGCTTTCAGAATGTGGATGGTGCGACTAGAACCTAATGCTGAGAATGGTTTAACCAAGCTTTCAGCAGCAGATGCTTTTCAGGTTCGTTCCGTCTCTCAACGCAGGTTTGTCCAACAACTGGGGATCCTTTCTGAAACACAAATGGAAGAAATCACCCAAGCGCTAAACATCGTTTTAAATATAAATCTATAGTTTGCTAACCTAGCGTGCAAAGCGCGCATATCTGTTCTTATACCAAATCTAATCTCCCCTAACCGCCTCTTATCTTCTTTCTCTTTCTTTGTGACTTTTGCGTCTAACCTCGCTACCCTTGAATCGCTAAGCGCATCCGCAAGCGTTAGCGAACGCTAACGTGGTTTTAAAAGAGGGGAATGGTGTGCAGATTTGCTCTTACCCCCCTCTCCTCGCAGGAGAGAGGATGGGGGAGAGGTTTCTATCGGGAACTTTTCCTTAAATTTCTCCTTCTTTTCTCCCGAAAGACTAGGCAAAAGTGCATCTGTACTGCTATTTCTAATAAAAGAGCGTGGCGCTAAATCTAAATGATTCCTCAACAGCTAACCCTGAAAAACTTCCTCAGCTATCGGAAAGCAACCCTAGATTTTAGCGGTTTGCACACTGCTTGTATTTGCGGTTCTAATGGGGCGGGTAAATCTTCTCTGCTGGAAGCTATCACCTGGGTAATTTGGGGTGAATGTCGCGCGGCGAGTGAGGAAGATGTCATCCATGCAGGCGCGGATGAGGTGCAAGTTGATTTTATTTTCAACTATCAAGATGCAACTTATCGGGTGATTCGCACTCGCACTCGCGGCGGTAGCAGCGTGCTGGAGTTTCAGGTGAAAACTCCGTCAGGGTTTAAGGTGTTGACGGAACGCGGGGTGCGCTCGACTCAACAGTTAATCATAGAACATTTAAAGCTCGATTACGATACGTTTATCAATTCTGCTTATCTGCGCCAGGGCAGGGCAGATGAGTTTATGCTCAAGAAACCAAACGAGCGCAAGCAAATTTTGGCAGACTTGCTAAAACTCGATCAATATGAGACTCTGGCAGAACAAGCTAAGGATATGTCCCGCGAGTTTAAAGGACGAGCTGAACAGATCGAACGCGATGTGGAATCGATTAAAATTCAGCTGCAACAACGGGATGCGATCGCTCTCCAATGTCGCGATGTTGAAGCGAATGTCGCGGCAATGCGCCAATCTCAATTAGAGCATAGCGAACGCCTGCAACAGTTACAAGCAATCCAGCATCAGCGCCAAACTTGGGAACAGCAGTTAACTTGGCATCGGCAACAATATCAAAATTTAGGGCAAGATTGCGATCGCTTGCAACAAGACTTAGCTTCCACTCAAGCACAACAGCAACAACTCGATTCTCTCATCGAACAAGAAGAGGAAATCGCCGCCGGATATGCTTATTTCCAAAACTTACAATCCCAAGAAGAAGCGACGAGTAGTAAATTACACGCGCATCAAACCGCCCAAGAACAGAAACGCCTTGTAGAACAACAGCAACTTAAAGCAATCAACGAGTTAAATTTACAACTGCGGGAGGTACAAGCGGAACTTGAAGGACTCCGAAAGCAAGATAAAGAGAACCAAAAAATCTTAGCCGAATCTGCCGAAGTGGAAGCAGCACTGGCACAATTGCAACAAGCGAGAACAAAACTCGCCCAAATGGATAAGTTGCAATTACAAGTTTCGCCGTTATTGCAGCAGCGACAGCAATTGCAAAATCAATGCGATCGCGTCCATGCGAGATTGAGTGCAAAATTAGAAGAAATCCAAACTTCCGCTTCCCAACTGCAAGCGCAACAACAACGCCAACCGAAATTACAACAAGCGGTGATGGATGTGGCGGTGCAAATTGAAGAATTGGAGAAAATGCGGGTTTATCAGCAGCGAGTGCAAGAAAAAGGCATCGAAAGGCGCAATTTTCTCGAACGTCTCCAGGAAAATCAACGAGAATGTCAAAATCAACTCGCGGAAATTTCCCAAAAACTGCAAATGCTGCAAACGCCAGATGCAGTTTGTCCGTTATGCGATCGCCCCCTAGACGAACATCACTGGAGTCACGTCGTCCATAAAACCGAAGCGCAGGAAAAGGAAATTCAAGATCAATTTTGGGTTGTGCGCGAGCAATTAGCGGTTTCCGAGCGAGAAATTCAGGTTTTAAGGCAGGAATACAAGCAAGTTGCCCAACAATTGGCGAGATATGATTCATTAAGAGAGCAAAAAGGACAATTGCAAGCGCAACTTCAGGCGACGGGAGATGTGCAAAATCGACTGCAACAAATGGCGCAAGAAGCAGAACAAATTCAACGCGCCCTTGCTACCGGCGAATACGCCATCGAAGTGCAGCAGGAATTATGGCAGTTAGATCGACACCTGCAACAACTCAATTACGATGAGAAAAATCACGCCCTCGCGCGCAATGAAGCAGATAGGTGGCGTTGGGCAGAAATTAAACAAGCGCAAATCAAAGATGCCCAACGGCGACAAGCGCAATTAACAGCAAGGCAACCCGAATTAGTCGCCAAAATCGAAACTATTCAACGTCAAATTGAGCGATTGCGTACTGATTCGGAATTTTCGCGCCAAATTGCCGCCCTCGATCTGCAAATTGCCGAAATTGGATACGATCCCAAGCAATACAACACCCTCAAAGCATCCTTGCGTCAAGCTCAATCTTGGCAGTTGCGGTATCAGGAATTGCAACAAGCGCAGCAGCAATATCCGCTAGTATCTCGGCGCATTCAGGAATTGGCGCAAGTTTTGCAGGTGCGATCGCAAGATCTCCAATCGCTTGCAATACAAATTGACGCAATTGTCAAGCAATTACAAACCATCCCCGATCCAACCGGAGAAATACAAGCATTAGAACAGCAAATCTCTCGCAGGCGCATCGAACTTGACGAACGATTGGCACAACTCGGACGCCTGCAACAACAACAGCAGCAATTAGAAACCCTCAACGCCAGACACGCGGAACTCAGTACTCAGCTTGCAGAGTGTAAAAAGAAACATAAGATATACGATGAATTAGGGAAAGCATTTGGCAAAAACGGCATCCAAACCCTAATGATTGAGAACGTTTTGCCGCAATTAGAAGCCGAAACCAATTCGATTCTATCCAGGCTGAGCGGTAACCAATTACACGTGCAATTCGTCACCCAAAAAGCCGGGAAAGCCAAAAGATCCTCAAAATTAATCGATACCCTGGATATTTTAATCGCCGACGCGCGGGGTACTCGTCCTTACGAGACATACTCAGGCGGAGAAGCGTTTCGGATTAACTTCGCGATTCGCCTCGCGTTGGCGAGATTGTTAGCGCAGCGAGCGGGGACGGCTTTACAAATGTTAATAGTCGATGAAGGATTTGGGACGCAGGATCAGGAAGGATGCGATCGCCTGATCGCGGCGATCAATGCGATCGCTTCTGACTTCGCCTGCATCCTCACCGTCACCCACATGCCATACTTCAAAGAAGCCTTCCAAGCCAGGATCGAAGTCGTCAAAACGCAAAATGGATCGCAAATCAGTTTATCGATGTAAATTTTTCAGGGAAGTCTGCTATGATAGTAAATCGGCAGTGCCGGTGTAGCTCAGTGGTAGAGTAGTTGATTCGTAATCAATTGGTCGTGGGTTCAAATCCCACCATCGGCTTTTTTAAGCATATAGTAAGGTGCGTTACGCTAGGGCTAACGTGCCTGAAGAACAACTTATGACTCAAATGATTGTCGAAGATCTAGAACCTGCGATTGTAGAAAGACTGGAATTACTAGCCAAGGAAAACGGGCGATCGCTGCAAGCCGAATTAAAGCACATTTTAGAGACAGCCGCTCAATCTAAAATTTTAATCCTTGGTCATGTTGGTTTGGATGGGATATTAGAACTGAAAATCCCTACAGAGTTTAAAGATGCGGATTTAGAAGTTACAGTAACAATTAAACCTGTCACGCCAGTTTCACAGAAAACCCCAGAAGAGTTAGGATGGCCTGTAGGTTTCTTTGAAAAGACGGCTGGAAGTTTCCAAGATGAACCGTTAGTGCGGTATCCACAGGGAGAATGACAAGAACGGAATTGGGATGATTTATCTGCTTGATACTAATGCCTGTATTGCTTACTTGAACCGCCCCATGTCTGGTGTACGTCGCCGATTAGAAACTCTATCTCCAGAGGATGTAGCTGTTTGTTCCGTTGTTAAGAGTGAGTTATTTTACGGGGCGAGGAGAAGTAACAATCCAGAGAGAACGTTGGCTGGACAGCAAGAATTTCTCAATCGTTTTGTATCCTTACCCTTTGATGACAATGCTGCTATAATTTATAGTCGTATTCGCGCTCAACTTGCTGCTTTAGGAACTCCTATCGGCCCTTATGACCTTCAGATTGCAGCGATCGCAATGGCAAATAACTTAATTTTAGTCACTCACAATACCCGCGAATTTAACCGGATTGAGGGACTGCAAATTGAGGATTGGGAATTGTTGGGATAAGAGTGGTAAGTCATACCGTTGTATTTTTGAACGGGAGATAATGGAATGAGTCACCTATGGAATGAAGAGCAAATCAGACAAATAATCCCCGATATTGATTCACAGTTAGAAGATAGTGATGTGCCAACGGTGGTTATCAAGCGCGATGGCAACAACATTTTTCTCCAGTTTGAGAGTCGCCGTGAGGTTGAATTTTTAATCGCTCAATTATCTAACCTACTTATCCATCAAGAAGAGTTAGATTTGGGTGTTACTGTTAAGGGTAATGTAACAACATTTGGTGAGTATTGCGCTGAGTAGGCGATCGCTACACTATTGCTGAAATATAAGTAAAAGTAGGCTTTCTTAGGAGGCGCGATCGCTCTATTGTGTGAGAATAAAGGAGAGCGATCGCGTAGCTAGCCCTTGGCATATCGCTTTTTGTCTGGGAAGGAAGGTTAGGCGATCGCGTGTCTGCTTGCCCGATCCACAGGCGTAAAGCTAGTGCTATGTTTTACTTAATTAACTTTCTGTTAATCGTAGGTAACTTCTTGTAAATTTCCTTCATGGGAAATTGTAAACATCTTTCTTTCAAAAATAGACTTCATAATCAACCAGACTTTATCTTCCCACTTGATTTCCACTTTTGCCATCCCATATGTTTTCAAAAGACCTTTCAGATAAACTGCCTGAACTCTAATATTTAATTCAGAATTATGAGATTTAAGATAAGTGCCGTTAGGAAATGATATCCTTTTCTCCATGACTTCATTCAGTTTTTTAGCTTGCTTAATTTCCTTGAAAAAATCATTTATTAAATTTATAATATTTTTATGATACCCATTTGGAAAAAAATAATAAATATCACTTATGGTTACATCAAGATATATCTCTTTTTGAGGTTCTTCTTCATGCAATATGTTGTTAAAACGAATTAATTTAGGTATTACAGCAGATATAATTACATCAATTTCTTCGATCCGATTTTCTAGATCTGGCTTTAACGGTTCTCTCAGTTCTACCAAGCCAATGCCATTGTACCCAGCAAATTTTATGGCATCATGAGTAAATCCCACTTTGGAAACGATAACTCCTTTGTGCAAATTACAATCTTGACAAATAGCCCAAACCTTCATTACTATATCCTTGTTTATTTTTTCTGGGAGTATTTACATTCTATATATGTTTTATACTCATGTATTCCTTCAGTGTGCGAGGTCAGTACGTCGATTTGATGCTTAATTCCAGACTTACCCGTACATTTACAAGAGTTACCATAACATTCAATCTTAACTCCATTACTAGCGCCCAATACTTGGTATATATTCTTTACCGTTTCCTCGTAAGTTTTCCAATTCATAACTATCTGCATCTTGGATATGAAAAAGACTCTATCAATTATAAGCCCTCAATTAGCCGCGCAGTGGCATCCTACAAAGAACGGTGAACTCACTCCAGAGCAGGTTTCGGCAGGCTCACACAAGAAAGTTTGGTGGAAATGTTCCGAAGGCTCTGATCATGAATGGAGTACATCGCCCAGTAAAAGAACCAAGTCAAGCCAAGGATGCCCTTTTTGTGCCGGACAGAAAGCTTCAGTGACTAATTCCCTAGCCAGTCTTTACCCAGAACTTGCTCAGGAGTGGCATCCGATTAAGAATGAAAATCTTACTCCAGAGCAAGTGGTAGCGGGTTCAGGAAAAAAAGTTTGGTGGCAATGTTCCAATTATCCTGGGCATGAGTGGCAGGCTTCTCCTGCTAATAGAATTAGAGGGAAAGGATGCCCTTTTTGTGCGGGACAGAAAGCTTCAGTTACTAATTCCTTAGCAAGCCTTTACCCAGAACTTGCTCAGGAATGGCATCCGATTAAGAATGAAAATCTTACTCCAGAGCAAGTGGTAGCGGGTTCAG
>CAYXCW010000144.1:0-5556 GCA_964463555.1 uncultured bacterium | reverse complement strand
GAAAAAAAGTTTGGTGGCAATGTACCAATTATCCTGAACATGAGTGGGATGCAGTAATTAAAAGTAGAGTAAAGGGTAACGGATGCCCTTTTTGTGCAAATCAGAAGCCATCAAATAGCAACTCTCTAGCAAGTCGTTACCCTCAAATTACTCTCCAGTGGCATCCCACAAAAAACGGTAATTTAACTCCTGAGCAAGTAGTTTCTGGTTCCCATAAGCAAATATGGTGGAAATGCCCCAAAGGCCCTGACCATGAATGGAAAGCATCTCCTGACAACAAAACTAAAGGACAAGGATGCCCTTTTTGTGCTGGGCAGAAGGCTTCAGTTACTAACTCCCTGGCAAGTCTTTACCCAGAACTTGCTCAGGAATGGCATCCAACAAAGAATAGCGAGTTGACTCCCGATCAAGTAGTGGCAGGTTCTAACAGGAGAGTCTGGTGGATATGCGCCAAAGGTTGTGACCATGAATGGGAAGCGGTAATTGCGAGTAGAGTTAGAGGAAATAAATGTCCCTATTGCGCTCATCAGAAGCTCTCAGTTACTAACTCCTTAGCAACTCTCTACCCTGAAGTTTCTAAACAGTGGCATCCGACTAAGAATATAAACCTAACTCCAAACCAAGTTATATCAGGATCAAACAAAAAAGCATGGTGGAGATGTCCCAATAACCCTAACCATGAATGGGAAGCAGTAATTGCAAGTCGAGTTAACGGAGCAGGTTGTCCTATTTGTAACTTAGGTTGGACAGTAGCAGCTATTCGCCAGTTCGTTGCATCATTGATAAACCATCTTAAAACTTTTACTCCATCTGAACTATACCTCCTCTTCCAACAAAGTGGACTGCTACAAAGTACGGGCAAAGGAAAAGGGTTCATAAAAGCTCTCGCTACCGGACGATTCCCAAAAGAAGACATAGAAAAATTTGTCAATGGTGAACCATCAATTGTCGATCAATTCCTGCAAGATAAAGACCTAACTCTCGAAGCAATAGAAACTAACAACAATAACAACAACCCAGAAACACAAAATCCAACCTCAGAAGACCAAATCGACGAAAAAATTGCTCCAGCCGACGAACAAGACGACCTAAACCTTCCCATCGTCCAAACAAAAGAAGTCCTATCATCCTTAGATCATCACATCGTATCCTCAGCCGATACAGAAGCGGTCGAATTTATCATCGCATCCGCAAAAGCCAAGATTTGGAAACACACCTTTCACGATGAAATAACAGCGATAATCCAAGCAGAAGCATACGCAGGCGACAACTATGCCGAACGAGTCAAAAGCGAATTTCTAGACGAATATCACCGCGCCAAAAATCTCCAAATTCCCACAGGTTATGCCTTCCAAATCAACGGCAAACTCGCAGAACCAAACCTGATGCAACGACTCATTGCCGTTCGAGTCCGCGATCAAAAGCGCGTCGGCAATTGGTCGGGAACAGGTGCAGGTAAAACCCTCTCGGCAGCCCTCGCCAGTCGGGTAATTAACGCCCATCTCACAATTATTTGCTGCCCAAATAGCGTCGTCGAAGGTTGGAAAAACGCCATCCTCACTATTTTCCCAGATAGCCAAATCGCCACTAAAACCTTTACACCCAATTGGAAAGGGGTCAACCGCTACCTCATTCTCAACTACGAAATGTTTCAGCAACCCAACTCCCCTGACTGGGTGCGTTGCTTGATCAACACCGAACAAATCGACTTTATCGTAATTGACGAAATCCACTACACCAAACAGCGTCAAGTTGAGGATATGTCCCGACGCAAACAACTGATAAGCGCCCTCATCACCTGCGCTAACGAACGCAACCCCAACTTGCACGTTATCGGTATGTCCGCCACGCCAGTTATCAACAACCTACAAGAAGGCAAAAGTTTAGTGGAAATGGTGACGGGAGTCGCCCATAACGAACTCGACATCCGCCCAACTATTCCCAACTGTATGAAACTGCACCAGCGACTCGTTACCCTTGGGATTCGCTGGATGCCAGAATATAACCTGGAATACGAACAAATCGAAATTCCTGTAGACTGTGGCGATTTCATCAATGAAATTCGCGCCCTCGGTAAAAACGGCACCCCACTGGAACTGGAGAAAGTTTTTACCCATGCCCGTTTACCCGTAATTCGCCAGCAAATCCAACCAAAAACCCTAATTTACACCCATTACATCCAAGGAATTGACCGTTTACTCAGAAACGCGCTAGAAGAAGATGGCTGGGAAGTCGGCTTCTACACAGGCGAAGATAAATCCGGTCTAGAAGGCTTCTTGAACGGCAAAATTGATGTCCTCATCGGTTCTAGCGCCATTGGCACAGGCGTAGATGGCTTGCAGCACGTCTGCAACCAGCTAATCGTCAACGTCCTCCCCTGGACTCATGCCGAATTTGAACAACTCAAAGGTCGCATCTACCGCCAAGGACAAACCAGCAATAAGGTAAAAATGGTCATCCCACTGACCTACGCAATGGTAAACAATCAGCGGTGGTCGTGGTGCGAGTCTAAAATGCAACGCCTCCGGTTCAAGAAATCCATCGCCGATGCTGCCGTTGATGGCGTAGTGCCAGAAGGACAGCTACGCACCCCCGCCCAAGCGTATCAAGATGTCATCGCTTGGCTAGAACGCCTCGAATCTGGCGAACTCCAAATCATCACCCGCCCAAAAATCATTATCCCAATTCCAGACAGCAACCCCGCCGACGTGCAGCGCCGACAGCAAAGTTACGGCGACTTCTCCACGATGAACCGCCTCTGGAATCAAAGCCACAGCGCCACCACTCACCAACGCCTCCAGGCCAATCCAGAAGAGTGGTCGCAATATCACACTTTATATCAAAAGTCAAGAAAAGACTGGACAGTCATCCCCTACGAAGAGATGATTCGCTGGTGTCAACAACGAAGCGGCTACACCATTGGTGATTTTGGTTGCGGTGAAGCGAAACTTGCCGAAGCCGTCTCGGATCGACATAGAGTTTACAGCTTTGACCATCTCGCCATCAATCACAACGTTACCGCCTGCGACATGGCACACCTTCCCCTCGACGATGAAACGCTGGATGTCGCTATCTTCTCGCTTTCTCTCATGGGGTCAAACTTCACAGACTACCTGCGCGAGGCGTATCGCACGCTAAAACTCGATGGTCAATTGCATATAATTGAAGCGACTTCTAGGTTTAGCGATATCAATCAATTCCGTACAAACTTAGAAGCTTTAGGGTTCGCGGTTATTACCGTTCAAGATATGTGGAAATTTACCCACATCCGTGCTATGAAAACCGAACGCCAACCCCAAGAAGAAGCAGAACTGAAGTTTTAGGAAAAATGCGATCGCTTTCCATCCTATCCCTGATTCCCTATCCTCATTGCCTCTCATGGCAAATCTTCCACCCAGCACAAATGAACTGCCAAAGAATCACTTTGAAGTGCATTAAAAAAACGCTCATCAGCCGTAACCATCTGGCATCCCTGAGTAACAGCAAGGCTTTCTGCCGCCGTACCCCTACAACCAATTTTAGTAATTTATATCCAAATTGAAACGATATAAGGCTGTTATTCAGAGTATTTGGTGAGCTTGCCTTACCTAGAATACTCAGTAGCATGATATTATAAAAGGTAGATAAATTAGCCAGCTAAAACTCTCAGTTTATAAATGACTACAGTAAAAATTATAGACGCTAGTAACCAACTCTCCGAGCTTGTAAATCGTGCTGCCGAGCAGCGCGAACTCATTATGGTATCGGTTGCGTAGGGGCGTTCGCGCAGCTAGCCCTTGGCATTAGCATTGGGATACAAATCCTTTAATTTATTGCAGCAATTATCGCCCGAATGCTTCGCCCCTGGTAATCCTATTTATTGATCGGCTATCTCAATCGTAGAAATTTATTATTTGGTTGAGAGGCAACGTTTGGCAGAACAAGTACTGACAATATGAATTTAACTTAAAATTTATGTGAAAAGTTAGCGATCGCATAGCCATAACCTTGACATTCTAAAGCTAGCTGAACAAAATTGGCTCAAAAGATGAAAAAATAACCAATAGCGGCTTTTCGCTGCTTGAAGAGACAAGAACGTGTTATTAAATGTGAAAAATATGATAAAAAATCAGCAAGCAGCGGTAGTAATTTTAGGGGCTGGTATTCAAGGCTGTTGTATTGCGCTAGAACTGGCACAACAAGGGGTTGAGGTGACTCTGCTGGATCGGGATGAAACCCCGATGAATCGAGCCAGTCTACGCAACGAAGGCAAGATTCACTTAGGTTTGATCTACGCTAACGATCGCACGAACGCAACTGGATCGCTGATGCTGAAAGGGGCATTGCACTTTCACCCACTCTTAAAGCGGTGGTTAGGTGCAGCCATCGAGCAATTGCGCTATTCAACTCCCTTTTACTACCTGGTGGCAAAAGATTCGATCATGACCCCGGCTGAGCTAGCCACCCACTATGACTCGGTGGAATCTTGCTACAAAAAATTGCTCCAGGAGAATCCAGACCTAAACTACCTGGGTCAAACACCCGATTGTTTGTATCAACCGCTGACGCAGGATCGAATGGCGGCTCATTTTCAGCCAGACCAATTTTTAGCAGGCTTTGAAACCGCAGAGTTAGCCATTGATACGGATCGGCTCGCTCGCGTAATTCGAGATGCGATCGCGCATCACCCCAACATCCAATTTCTGCCTAATCGTAGAGTCAAAACGGTAGAGCGCACCAACGGTTTACTGCGAATTGAAGGCACCAGCGGTGAAGAAACCTGGCGAATCGACGCCTCACAAGTCGTCAACGCAACTTGGGAAAATCGGCTGGCAATTGACCGAACCATTGGATTGGAGTCTGCCCCAGGTTGGCTGCATCGACTCAAATATCGAGTCATTGTGCGAGTGCCGGAAACACTACGCCTAGCCCCTTCCGCCACAATGATTATCGGTCGCTATGGAGATGTGGTGATTCGGAAAGATGGTACTGCCTACTTGTCCTGGTATCCTTTGGCACTACAGGGTTGGACTGAGGACTTGTCGCCACCGGAATCGTGGAATGCTCCTTGTCGTGGCGAAACAGATCCGGTGAAAGCGCAGCAGTTAGCCCGGGGCGTCATAGCGGAGATCGATCGATGGTTCCCTGGCATTGGTGATGGTGAGGTTTTGTTAGTCGATGCTGGGGCGATCTTTGCCTACGGACACACAGATGTGGACGATGCTGCGAGTGGATTGCACGATCGCACTCGGATTGGAGTCACCTCTGTGGAAGGTTACCACAGTGTCGATTCGGGCAAGTTAACCACGGCACCCCTTTTTGCTGTATCTGCGGCAGAACGAATCATGCAAGGCTTTTAAGCCTGACTTAAACAACCGCAAAGAAACCGGGTTTCTGTGGAAAAATCTTCGACTTGGACTATGAAGAAACCGGGTTTCTGTGGAAAAATCTTCGACTTGGAACTAGAGATCTATGAAGAAACCGGGTTTCTGTGGAAAAATCTTTGACTTGGAACTAGAGATCTATGAAGAAACCGGGTTTCTGTGGAAAAATCTTCGACTTGGAACTAGAGATCTA
>CAYXCW010000143.1:0-19005 GCA_964463555.1 uncultured bacterium | reverse complement strand
ACAGTTGACAGTTGACAGTTGACAGTTGACAGTTGACAGTTGACAGTTGACAGTGAAAATTTTCTCTGTCCATTTTCCACTGTTCATTAGGTTGTCAAGGCGTTTAAGGGGTAAAAACAGAAAGAGTTCCCCGACTCACATCTTGCACCATTCTCAACAAGCCTTGAAAAACCGGGGTTCTTTAGGAAAATTCAGGCTTTCAAGTTTAGCTATTCGCAAGAACCCCGGTTTTTAGCCCTGGTGCAAGATGTGAGCCGAATTAAACAAGCTGCCGTCACTTTGGACGAACAGCTATTTTGTTAGTACTGCTGGTAATGTTAGTAGTGAGGCGATAAAGCGTTAGATTGAAGCTCCTCACCATCGTTGACCCTGAAATACCACGGCATTTAAAACCGCTCGTGTCGCTTCCCTCTCAGCATTAAAGTGTCTGAGTTTCCCGCTTCCGGTTTTTTTCTATGAATAATTCCATCGCCCAGCGTTTAGAGAGATACACCGCCAAGCGTCCTCATGAAGTGCTAATTGTGACAGTTGAAATTGAGGGCGAATCAGACCAAATAGCTATTTTTAAAGGTTTTTCCAGTTCTTTAATGCGTCCGACGGCCTTCGATCCCGATGTGCCAGTTTTACCAGATAATGCTACAATTATCTGCATCGACCGGGTAGCAAGTCCTTATAACCCCACCACACCCCGCTACATCGAGCAAGGACTAACCTGGGAGACGATCCAACCTTTGTTGTCAGAGGTGGGCATTTAGCGGCAAAAGCAAAACTGTAAATTCACGCAATCTTTAAAAAAATACCGCCAAACTTTTCCGTATCTTTACGGAAGACAAACGGTTATTGGTCTAACGTAGTGTAATCTAAACAGCTTATAGAAATTCTTGAGCTAAAACCAAGGCGGAATAGTTAAAGAAAGTGCTATTCTCCACAAGAAAGCGTGTGTGGAGTGTGAATTAATTATGGTTACATCACCGATCCGGTCACAACTTGCTGGCATTTCCGAAGCGTCGTTGTCTTTGACACCTACGGCACATCCGAGCAAACAAAATTCTTTCAGTACCGTTTGGCACGCAGTCAATTTGCCAGCATCGCCTTTATTTGGTACGGATGGAATTCGCGGCAGGGTGGGAGAGTTGCTTTCCGCGCCTTTGGCAATGCAAATTGGTTTCTGGGCAGGTCAAGTGCTGCGATCTGGTAACGGCGGCGCTACCGGCTCGGTTATTGTAGGCCAAGACCCCAGAAACTCTAGCGATATGCTGGCAATGGCGCTGTCAGCAGGTTTGACCGCAGCGGGATTGGAGGTGTGGCATTTGGGCATCTGCCCCACTCCTTGCGTCGCTTATCTGACGAGCGTTTCCTCGGCGATTGGGGGCGTGATGATTTCTGCCTCTCACAATCCCCCAGAGGATAACGGGATTAAGTTTTTTGGGTCGGATGGCACCAAACTAACCCAGGCAATTCAAGAAAAAATTGAAGCTGGAATTAGAGGTAATGGCGATTTTCCGATTTTGAACGGCTGTTGGGGACGCCAATACCAAAGATCCGAGTTAACTGGCGAATATCTGGAATCGCTGCACAAACCGCTGCTGGAAGAAATAGATCTGCGGGGAATGAGAATTGTCTTGGATTTGGCTTGGGGTGCCGCCGTACATTTAGCACCAGCTGCATTTAAAACGATGGGGGCAGAAGTTATTTGCTTGCACGATCGCCCCGATGGATCTCGGATCAATGTTAATTGCGGTTCTACCCATCTGAATTCCCTCAAAGAAGCTGTCAAGCACCACAAGGCAGATTTAGGGTTAGCTTTTGATGGCGATGCCGACCGGGTAATGGCGGTAGATAGCTGCGGGCGCGTCGTGGATGGAGATTACATCCTTTATTTCTGGGGTCAAAATTTAGCTCAGGCGCAACAGTTGCCCGGAAATCTGATTATTTCTACCGTGATGGCGAACCTCGGTTTTGAACGGGCGTGGGAGAAACTGGGCGGTCAGATGGTACGAACTGCCGTCGGGGATCAATACGTTCATGCCGCGATGCTGCAACACGGTGCCATGTTGGGCGGCGAGCAATCTGGACATATTCTTTGCCCCCATTACGGCGTCAGCGGCGATGGATTGCTGACGGCGATGCATTTAGCAGCATTGGTGAAACGCAGCGGCGTGTCTTTAGCAGCAATGGTCGATGGTAGTTTTCAGACTTATCCTCAGCTGTTAAAGAACGTGCGGGTGGAAGATCGGGAAGTTCGCTTGGGTTGGAAAAATTGCGAACCCCTACAGAAAGCGATCGCCGAAGCAGAAACCAAAATGGGCGATTCTGGTCGCGTTTTGGTCAGGGCTTCCGGCACCGAACCCCTGATTCGAGTTATGGTTGAAGCCGTCAGCTCAGAACTTGCCAATCGCTGCGCTGACAATTTGGTACTTGCCGTCCAAAAATATTTGCTCTAAGTCAGGGGAAAAAGGGGGAAAGGGGAAAAAGAGGGGAAAAGAGGGGAAAAGAGGGGAAAGCAGGAATTTGGGAAAAACTGGTGGATAGGAATAGATATGTGCTTAAAGCGCCTCTGTGGGAATCGACTCTGAAAACAGATCTATTGCTAGAGCTTCCCCCCTTTTCCCCCTTTCCCCCTTTCCCCCCTTTCCCCCCTTTTCCCCCTTTCCCCTTGATCGCTGTTGGTAGCCCTAATCCCTAATCCCTAACACCTAGCCCCCAGCCATATATAATTTTGCAAAGTTTTTGCGCGTTAGTATGAAAGACTACCAAAACAGCAGCGCGTTTGACCCATATTTGAAAAGTATCTAAATTTTACGCTTTGTTAGCTATCTAAGCATTGAATCAAGGAAATACTTTTAGGCTTCTTGATTGAATTTTTTACAGTAAGCTTGACAAAACGCCAAAGCCAGTGTTTATGGCATTTGCGATATTGGGGGCATTACGCACTTGCATCTACGATTAACTCACGCTAGAACCTTTAGACTGTTACGTTTGGAGCTATCACCAGTGCTTGCTCTAGCTGCCAATTTCGACCCCAATCAAATCAGTACCAAAAGAGAGATTAGTGCCGCAGCCATCAATGTCAGCGGTCGTCAGCGAATGCTGTCGCAACGAACGGCTTTGTTGTCTCTGAGACTGGTATGCACTCAAGATCAAACCGAGCAGGAAAAATTGCGATCGCAGTTGTTAGCCGATATCGATTTGATGGAAACATCGCACAACGGACTGCTTAACGGCGACGAGAAGATGAAACTATCGGGTCATCTGTCACCAGCGCTGAAGGCAATGTATTTTGAACTCCCCTTCCACTTAGATCGCCAAATACGCAGTTATATCGCCCAAGTCCGAGCTTTGGCGCAGGCATCGACAAGAGAGCTAACTCAGGATAATCCCTACCTGCGCTACATTCAGGATGCTGCTGACGCCCAATTGCTGACAGCTTTAGATGCAGTTGTCGATCGGTATCAAAAAGAAAATGAAGCCCAACAGCTAGCCCTCGATATCCATCGCGCTGAACTCTATTGTCAGAGTTGTGGAGCGACTGCTGCGGCTAAAATCCAAGCGGAAAAATTGCAAAAAGCGCTGCAAGAGTTAAAACAAACTCAGGCTCAATTGATTCATAGCGAAAGAATTTCTAGCCTGGGTCAACTGGTCGCCAGTCTCGCCCACGAAATCAACAACCCAGTCAGTTTTGTTCACGGTAATTTGAGTTTTGCGACTAATTACGTGCAAGAATTGCTCGACTTGGTAAGCGTTTATCAGGAGCATTATCCCCAATTTAATCGGGCAATTCAAGACAAAATAGAACAAATTGACCTCGAGTTTTTAAGTCAAGACTTGCCTCAAGTACTGTCTTCGATGACCGTTGGCATAGACCGCATTTGCCAGATAGTTCGTAGCTTGCGGAATTTTTCTCGCGCGGACGAAAGCGAGATGAACCTATTCAATCTCCATGAAGGGATCGATAGCACTCTGCTGATTTTGCAAAACCGATTCAAAGCCAAAAACAACTGTCCCCGAATTGAACTTGTTAAAGAGTACGGCAATTTGCCCTTGGTAGAATGCTACGCCGGACAAATCAATCAAGTGTTGATGAACGCGATCGCTAATGCCATCGATGCGATTGAAGAACGCATGGTGCAGGGCAGTTACCCTCACCCAATGATTCAGATAATTACCGCAGTTGTAGGAAAAAGCGCGTTAATTCGGATCGCCGATAATGGCATTGGAATGACCGAAGAAGTGCAGGAGCGACTATTTGATTCGTTTTTTACTACCAAGCCGTTGGGCAAAGGAACGGGGCTGGGGTTGTCAATTTCCTATCAAATTGTGGTGGAAAAACATGGGGGCGAGCTTTGGTGCGAATCTACACCAGGACAGGGAACAGAATTCTGGATTAAAATACCTCTGTGTCAGGGTGTAAAGGCAGAAGCAACATCGGTCAGTGCAGCATCACCCTTTATCTGCGCTGGCAATCCTGAAACTCCCATTAAATGGGATAAGGAGGAAAAGGGAGAGAAATTACTTCTCTAGCTAAATTTGGCGTACCAGGATTGTAAGATGCTGTTGATAAAGTTTAGTTGCTTTCGCCCTGGGACATTAAATAATCCTTCATCTTACATTTGTAGCTATGCTCAGCTATGATTCTGTTTTACGCAAAATATCTTGTATTTTCAACGACAGCAGACAGTTGGAAGTTTCCCAAGTGCAAGATAGTCTCGATCGGGGCTTACTGTTACGAAAAGTTGTCGATCAAATCTGGAACTCGAAACAGCGAGTAGAAGGTAGCAGCAACGAGATTCTACAAACGGTAGTGGATGAAATTGCCACCATATTGCATCTAGATAATTGTTGTTTTTTGTGGTATTTTCATAGTACGAAACAGGTGCAATTAGTCTGCGATCGCATCGCGGGTAATCAAAACCCTTTACAAAAAGGATATTATCCGGTAGAAATGTTTGGATGGGATGGAGTAGCGATCGCTCAGGGTGCATCGATCGTTAACAGCGGGACGGGTGTCAGTTCGGTGTTTAGGAATGCGACGAGATGGCTGTCTGGCTTATCAATTTGGAGAGGCCAAACCGAGCTTGAAGGGGTGCAAAGTGAGGCAGCAGCAATGGCAGCCAATGCCTACATATTGGTTCCAGTGCGGATAGAGAACCCTGGGGAAACACCCGCATCAGATAGGAAGATCGGAATTATTGCTTGCTGGTGCGAGCAAAATCGGCATTGGGATCGGGCTGAAATTGAATTCTTGCAGTTAATCGCTCAACAGATGGAAATCGCTATTCGTCAAACCAAAATAGAAGAACAAACCCAGAAAATTCTCGCTAGAGAGCAACTGGTGAACCAGATAACCAGCCAAACGCGGCAGAGTTTCGATCTGCAAACGATATTAACCGAAGCGATCGCGCAACTGTTAGAAGCTTTGGGAGTAGATCGCTGTTTGGTGCATATGGTGGAAGATCCAGGGGATTCCAAAGCGTATCGCCAACAATCCGTTGCCTACTGCGAAACCGTGCATCGCCTTGCCTACCATCACCAGCACCTCTACGAAGTTTGTCGAGAACCATTTTCTCCTTCGATAGAGGATTTTCATCCCTATGGGCCAATTACCAAATGGGTAATGCAAAATCGTCATATGGTGGCGATTCCAGATATAGCGGCTGACTCGCGGATTGGTCCCGATAACGAAGAATATCAAAAAGCCGAGATCAAATCTTCTTTAGTCGTGCCGGTGCAAACAAAAGATAAACTGCACGCAATTTTATATTTAAATCAGTGTTCCCACATTCGTAACTGGTCAAAAAGCGACCGAGAATTAGCCCAAGCAGTGGCAAATCAATTGGCAATTTCGATCCAACAAGCTTGTTTGTTTGCCAAAACTCGCGCCTCAATGGAACGAGAATCTTTACTAAGAGTGATAGGGGATCAAATACGCAGCACCCTGGAGTTAAAAACAATTTTACAAACCGCCGTGCGAGAGGTAATAGAATTTCTCGATACAGATCGGGCAGTAATATATCAGTTCGATCCCAACTGGGGAGGTAAAGTTGTTGTCGAAGAAGTAATGGGAAATTGGCGGTCGATTGTAGAGAGGGAAACTAACTCCAACGGCGACGCTAGCGCCCAAAATGGTCAATCGCCGCGATCGCTCATAACCGATAATTGTATTCTCAGAGAATATATCGAACTGTATCAACAGGGTAGGGTAAGAATAGTTAACGATGTGGCGGCGGAGGATTTTAGCAATTGCTATGCTGGGTTATTGCGGCGGATGCAGGTGCAAGCGACCATCGTCGTACCGATTAAAATCGGAGAGAAACTTTGGGGATTGCTAATCGTCCACGAGTGTCGGGGGACAAGAGTTTGGCAGCAGCCAGAGGTAGAATTACTGCAACAGGTGGCAATGCAGTTAGCGATCGCGATTCAACAAGCCGAACTTTACCAGCAAGCGCGCACGGCTGCCTCTGTAGCGCAAAATAAAGCCGAAGCGTTAGAACAAGCCACGGCTGCACTCAAACAAGCCAATCAGATTTTAGAAAGCGAGATTTGCGATCGCAAACAAGCACAAGCCGAACTGCGGCAGAAAAACAAAATCGTCAAATTACTCCAAGCAGTTACAGCCGCTGCCAACGAAGCCACTAATAGCGAAGCCGCCTTACAAATCTGTCTAGAACGCATCTGCAATCATACTGGGTGGCCCGTCGGACATGTTTATATCCCCACAGAAACAGGCGAATTAGTCCCGACCAAACTTTGGAATATTAAAGATCTAAAACGCTTCGAGACTTTCCGCAAAATCACGGAAGCCACTTCCCTCACCCCTGGAAATGGACTACCCGGTCGGGTTTTCAGCAGCAAACAACCGCAATGGATTGTTGATGTCAACGCGGTGGAACAAGACAATTATTTTCCCAGAGTCAAACTCTCAGGAGAACTGGGAGTAAAAGCTGGTTTTGCTTTCCCAGTTTTAGTAGGGACAGAAGTGGTAGCGGTGCTGGAATTTTTCTCATCCGAGGCGATACAACCTGACGAACAATTGTTAGAAATTGTCGCTTACATTGGCACCCAACTTGGGCGCGCGATCGAACGGGAAAGAGCAGAAAAAGCCCTGCGCCAATCGGAAGCCAGAGCTAGAGAACAAGCCCAAAAACTAGAACAAGCTTTGCATAAACTCCAGCAAACTCAAACCCAATTAATTCAAACTGAAAAAATGTCTTCTTTGGGTCAATTGGTTGCTGGTGTGGCTCACGAAATTAATAATCCGGTAAACTTTATCCACGGTAACTTAGCCTTTGCCGAACGATATACGCAAGATTTATTAGAATTGGTCGAACTTTATCAAAAGTATTATCCCAAACCGTCGAGTGAAATCCAGCAGCGGATCGCCGCAATTGACCTGGAATTCCTGATGGAGGATTTGTCCAAAATATTATCGTCAATGCAAGTTGGAACCGATCGCATCCGTCAGATTGTGTTGAGCTTGCGGAATTTCTCTCGCCTTGACCAAGCCCAAACCAAATCGGTTGATATTCATGAAGGGATTGATAACACGCTGTTAATTTTGCAACATCGGCTGCGTCCCCAAGGGAAAGTGAAGGCAGCAACCGAAGATCCTGTAATTGCAGTGATTAAAGAATATGGGGATCTACCGCGAGTAGAGTGCTACCCAGGTCAGCTAAATCAAGTATTTATGAATATTCTTTGCAATGGCATCGATGCACTTGAGGAGGTCATGGGTAATGGCAGTTGTCCTCAACCCAGTATTCGGATCAGAACCGACCTCCAAGGAGAAACAGTCTTGATTCGGATTGCAGATAATGGTAAGGGAATTCCGCAAGAAGCAAAATCGCGGCTGTTCGACCCATTTTATACCACCAAACCTGTCGGTAAGGGAACGGGGCTGGGTTTGTCGATTTCCTACCAAATTGTAGTGGAAAAACACGGCGGAGCGCTTTGGTGTGAATCGACTCTAGGACAGGGAACGGAGTTTTGCATTAAAATTCCAGTGCAGCAAAACCGAGAAAAATCGGTATAAAGCGATTCAGTAAAAACTATTAGCCAGCTAAAATTTCAGTGATTATTCGGTTGCTAAAATCAACCGAATTGATTACATTGTACGAGAAACTTAAGGTTTTATACCTTAATAAATTCTTTAATTAAATTATCAAAATATGGGCGAAAATTTTATAAAAATTAAAAGCTGTTGAGATAGAAAAGAGTAAATAAAATAATTACGGAAAGGTTAAATAGCTCTTTGAATCAGGATAAAGATCCCCAAGTATTCAATAGCAAACTAGGAAAATGATAGAGGATTTTTGGGTAAGAGAGGCAGTAATACAATTGGGTTTGTGGTTAAATTTAGCGAGCGGCCTGCTCGGAGTATTGATTGGGCTGTTGATCTTAGCTCCAACCTTGAAGCTGCTCAAAAAACGGGTGAAATCAAAACGAGTTGACCATCGGTGGAGTAATGAAAATCGCGCCCAAGTTAAGAAGGAGCAAATACCGGAACCGTTAGAAATTAGATACGAAGAATGTACTGCCGAGTTAAAGATAGCTAACGAGCAATTGCAGCAGGAAATATTAGAGCGGCAAAAGGTGGAAGCGGAATTAGAGCGATCGCTTGCTTTGTTGCTGGGAACCCTCGAATCTACGGGAGATGGCATATTAGCCACTAAAAACGGCGAAACCATCGTCACGTTTAATCGTAGATTTGTCGAAATGTTCGGCATACCCGAAGAAGTTATAGCTGAGCGATCGCTAACGGCTGTACTGCCGTTGATGTTAGAACAATTCAAAGATCCCGAACAATACCTTTGTCAAGCTAAAGACTTAATGGCTGAAGCAGATGCAGAAGCATACGGAGTCTTCGATCTCAAAGATGGCAGAATTTTTGAGCGCTATTCCCTACCGCAGCGGTTAGGAGAAAACATCGTGGGTAGGGTTTGTAGCTTTCGCGATATTAGCCATATTTGGCGAATTGAGCATCAATTACTCGAAGCCACTGCCGAAATCAAAGCCATATTTGGTGCATTTCCAGATATATATTTTCGCCTCGATGCCAGCGGCAGAATAATTGACTATCAAGCAGGGCGGGAATCACAAGCTTTTCTGCCAGCGGGACAAGTGCTAGATTGCCTTTTGGAAGATGTATTTCCAGCCAGCGTAGCCGAGCGGTTTATGGATGCGATCGCCAAAGTTTTGAAGACAAAATCGTTAGTAGCGATCGAATATTCCTTGCCGATTCAAAACGTCGAAAAAACCTTTGAAGGGCGGTTTGTCCCATTTCAGAAAACCCAAGCTATCCTAATCGTGCGGGATATTACCAAACGCAAGCGCGCTGAAAAAACATTACGCAACAGCGAAAAATGCCTTCGCAAACAAAATCGCGCCTTGGCATCTTTAGCAAAAAGTCAAACATTGAATCACGGCAGTCTCAGCGCTGCTGTGGAAGAAATTACCGCAGTTGCTGCTAGTATCCTAGAGGTTGAACGTGCGGGAGTGTGGTTGTATAACGAAGATTGCTCCCAGTTGCGCCGCCTGAATTTGTACGATCGAAATCGCGGTCATAATGCAGAAGCAATTGAGATCGAAGCCAGCGGCTATCCCGCTTATTTTGCCGCATTGATGCAAGAAAGAACCATTGCGGCTTATGATGTTCGTACCGATCATAGAACGCAAGAATATTATCATTCCAATCTGGGCATCAAAGACATGACTTCCCTATTAACTGCACCAATTTGGTTGCAAGGCAAAATGGTAGGGGTTGTCTGCCACGAACATCAGGGAAATAAGCGTAAGTGGGGGATGGAAGAACAAAATTTTGCCGTAGCGATCGCAGATTTAGTATCCTTGGCGCTAGAAGCTTCCGAACGCCGCAGATCGGAAGAAATGATTCGCTATCAGGCAAACTACGATCTGTTAACCGGATTGCCTAATAAAATGTTGTTTAACGAGCGACTGTCGAACGCACTAACAGATGCAGCTAGCAATCAAAGCATTTTAGGGGTAATGTTTTTAGACTTGGATCGTTTCAAACAGATCAACGATACTTTAGGTCATTTGATCGGCGATCGCTTGTTGCAAGGCGTGACTAAACGGTTAGTTAAATGCTTGCGGGATGAAGACACAATTGCTCGTTGGGGCGGCGATGAATTTACGATTTTACTACCTCGAATTAAGTCTAAAGAAGATGCTGCCACAATTGCCGAAAGAATTCTCGAAGCACTCAAACCCGATCTGGAAATAGACGGACATTACCTTCATATCAGTAGCAGCATCGGCATCGCTATGTATCCTGTTGACGGTACAGATAGCGAAATGCTGTTAAAAAATGCCGATGCTGCCCTTTACCTCGCCAAAGAAAATAACCGCAATAACTATCAGTTTTATAACTCGGCGATCGCTTCCAAAGCTTCCGGATTATTGACTTTAGAACATAGCCTCAACCAAGCTTTAGAGCGCCAAGAATTTGTCCTTTACTACCAACCTCAAGTAGATACTACTGCTGGGAAAATAACCCAAATGGAAGCTTTAGTGCGTTGGCAACATCCGCAACTGGGGTTTATGTTGCCCGCAACCTTTATTTCCCTTGCTGAAGAAAATGGATTGATTATACCGCTCGGCGAATGGGTGCTAAAAACTGCCTGCGCTCAAAATAAAGCATGGCAAAATGCTGGGTTACCGCCGATATCTGTATCTGTTAACCTTTCCGCGCGGCAGTTTCAGCAACCAAATTTAGTAGATACGATCGGGCAAATTTTATCAGAAACCGGGTTAGCTCCACGCTTTTTAGAATTGGAAATTACTGAATCTGTGGCGATGAAAAATGTGGAATATACCAGGGAAACTCTTTTGGAATTGCATCAAATGGGAGTCCGAATTGCACTAGATGATTTTGGCACGGGATATTCTTCCCTATCGTATCTGAAAAAGTTACCGTTGCATAAGCTAAAAATAGACAAATCTTTTGTCACTGACTTGACAATTGACCAAAATGATGCTGCTATTATTGCGTCGATAGTGGCTTTGGGCAAGATACTAAATCTCAGGGTAGTTGCAGAAGGAGTGGAAACTGTAGAACACAAGGAGTTATTGCGAAGTCTCCGCTGCAAACAAATGCAGGGTTACTTCTTTAGCCGTCCTCTTTGCAGCAAAGATGCTGCTCATCTGTTGCAAAATTCTGAGTGGATTGGGGTGAAATGTTCGGGTTTGGTTGGAGTTTCCAAACTTTGTTTTAGTTCTCATTGATTGGCTAATTGCTAATGGGTAATGGGTAATACCAAACCCGCTTCGATTACCCCTTTTATGGCTAACGACTGAAGTCGCGCCTACACAACCAAAGACCGCCTACGCGGTCTAAGTGGTAAAGGGGGTATTAAACCCGGATTTGGTATAATGGGTAATTGGCAAGAGGCAACGCCCAACCAATCCAATTACCAATTAGCAATTAGCCAAGATTAAAATTTAAAGTTTGTAGCTTCTATGTCGGCTTCGGCTTGGTGCGCGATCGCTCGCAATTTATCCACCATTTCTGGTGCGACTTTTTGCCACAAACCTCGCTGATTTGCTTCTAACAAACGCTCTGCCATATCTCGCAATGCCCAAGGGTTTTTCTGTTGCATAAATGCCTGTACATCTGGAGCTAATAAATATGCTGCGGCAACTCCTTCGTACATAAAATCTTCGACGCAGTTAGCAGTAGCATCGTAAGCAAATAAATAATCTACCGTCGCGGCGATTTCAAACGCGCCTTTGTAACCGTGGCGCATCGCCCCAGCGATCCATTTAGGGTTGACAACGCGAGATCGATACACGCGGGCAATTTCTGCTGTTAATTGCCTAACTTTAGGATTGCTAGGCAGAGAATTATCGCCAAAATAGGTTTGAGGATTTTTACCAGTTAAAGCGCGTACCGATGCGGTTAAACCGCCTTGAAACTGATAGTAATCATCCGAATCTAGTAAATCGTGTTCGCGGTTATCTTGATTGTGTAAAACTATTTCCATTTGGCGCAAACGCTGCTCAAAAGCTTCTGGATTTGCCTTGGGTAATGGGTAATTAGTAATGGGTAATTGGTTTTGTTTTGGATTACCAAAGTCTGATGTATAAGCGTAACAACTCCAGTTAATATAGGCGCGGGCTAAATCTCGATCCTCTGTCCAATTTTGGGATTCAATTAAACCTTGCAATCCGGCACCGTAAGCGCCCGGTTTAGAGCCAAAAATACGATAGCGCGATCGCATTCTCGCCTGTTCTTCTCCCACTCCCGCATCTATCCACATCTCGGTTTCTTGGCGCACAGCAGCCGCTAAAGGATTGCTATCCGGCGCCTCATCCAGTGCCGCCACGCTTGCGACGGCTCGATCGAATAAATCGATTAAATTTGGGAAAGCATCCCGGAAAAAGCCCGAAATTCGCAACGTCACATCGACGCGCGGACGCCCCAAAATCGATATTGGTAAAATTTCAAAATCTACCACCCGCCGCGACGGCCCATCCCATACCGGCTGAACCCCAATTAACGCCAATGCTTCGGCAATGTCGTCGCCGCCAGTCCGCATCGTCGATGTTCCCCATACGGATAGTCCTAGTGTTTTGGGATACTCACCATTTTCCTGGGCGTAGCGTTCGATTACAGCTTCCGCCGCCTTTCGTCCAACATCCCAAGCCGTTTCGGTAGGAATTCCCCTGATATCAACTGAGTAAAAATTGCGACCAGTGGGTAAAACTTCCGGGCGTCCCCGCGTCGGCGCGCCGGAGGGGGCGGGAGGAACGAAGCGCCCATCGAGTCCGCGCAACAGGTTGGTGATTTCTTGATCGGTTTGTTGCAATGCGGGGAGGAGGTGCGCGCGTATCCAGTCTAGTTCGCGTTGGGTTTTAGGAGTGCAGGGGAAAGAGTCGGAGGAAGATATTAGCTGTTCGACCAATTGGGCGGCATATTCTTCCAGTTTCTCAATCGCATCTCCAATGGTGCGACATTCTTTACCAATTACTGATGGCTGATGGCTAATTACCGCTGACAAATCGGCGGTCAGAGGGTCAAAATCTATCCCTAAATCTTGAGCTAAGGCGCGAGTTAAACCGAGACGACCGACCCCTGGGTGACGCGCGATCGCTACGATCAAATCTCGCAGTTGTCGTCCTTGGGGACATTGTCCAAAAATATGCAACCCATCGCGGATTTGAGCTTCTTTTAATTCGCAAAGATAGCCGTCAATCTGGGTAATTGGTAATTGGTAATTGGTAATTGGTAATTGGTTTTCTGGCTCGTTATCGATTTGCAAATCTAGATGCAAGTTTTCTTTTTCTACTAGCTGAGAGATGCGCGATTTGATTGCTGGGAGTCGGGAGGGATCTAAACTTTGGGCTTCGTAATATTCATCGATTAAACTTTCCAATTGTTGCAATGGGCCGTATAATTCTGCCCTGGTCATGGGTGGCGTTAGGTGATCGATAATAACTGCTTGGGCGCGACGTTTGGCAGATGCGCCTTCACCGGGATCGTTGACAATAAATGGGTAGAGGTGAGGTAACGCACCGAGGACGATTTCGGGATAGCATTTATTTGATAGGGCGACACTTTTACCCGGTAACCATTCTAAATTGCCGTGCTTGCCGATGTGGGCGATCGCATGACAGCCAAAATGTTTTCGCACCCAATAATAAAAAGCTAAATAATGATGGGGCGGTTCTAAATCTGGGGCGTGGTAGTTTAAACTGGGGTCGAAATCGTAACCCCGACTTGGTTGAATTCCGACAAATATATTGCCTAGTTGAATGCCGGGAATGGGGAATTGGTAATTGGTAATTGGTAATTGGTAATTGGTAATTGGTAATTGGTTTTCTTCCCTATTACCAATTACCCATGACCCATTAGCAATTCCCCAGCGATCGCTTATTTGTTTCTGTACCTCAATCGGCAAGGTAGCAAAATACTCCTGATATTCCTCAACAGATAACTGCTGCATTGCGGGGCGCAATTGTTGTCCTTCCGGGTCATTGGTCACCCCAGCGGTTAAACGTCGAATCAGTTCATCTCCGGTTGCGGGTATATTTTCTATCCAGTATCCAGCTTGTTGCAACGCTTTGAGAATTTCTACGCAGCTGGCAGGGGTATCGAGTCCGACACCATTTGCCAGTCTGCCATCGCGACAGGGATAATTTGCCAAAATTAGGGCAATTCGTCGTTTTTCCGGGGGAGTTTGCCGCAATCGCACCCAGTTAGCGGCTAAATCTGCCACAAATTCAATCCGATCTAACTGCGGTTGATAAATTACTACATCAGTTTCTAATTGAGAATTTTGGGTTTGCACCGCTTTAAAAGAAACCGCACGGGTAATGATTCGTCCATCTACCTCTGGTAGGGCTACATTCATCGCCATATCGCGGGGGGAAAGTCCGTTAAATTGCGTTTCCCACTGTTCCAGGATGCCGCCGCTGAAGATAACTTGTAAAACGGGAACATCAAGATTTTGAATATTGGTAACGGCAGGTAGTAGCACAGCATCGGTCGATTTTGAGGTCAAACCAGTGTTTTGTTGCTGCTGTGCCGCCCGATGGGAAACCGCCGTAAAATCTGAAACCGCGAAACTGGTGGTATTGAGGATCAGTTGAACGGATTCTGTAGCTTTTGGCTGGAAATATTGGGATAATTCGGCTTGAACATCGCGATCGCGCAACGAAGACACAAATACCGGCACTGGTTCTAATTGTCGTGCTGCTAAAGCTTGACAAAGTGCATCAATTGGGCGCGTGTTCCCCGCCAGATAATGCGCCCGATAAAACAGAATACCGACCTTCGCCTCATCTGCCGGGGCGGGTTTATTTAAATTGTTTGTTTGAGTTGTATGGTTATCGGTGAAAGCTGCCCCTACATTGCCCCTCTGCCACGAATAAAGCCCGACGCGCGGCACTTCTTGGGGTGAGGGTGGGTTGTAAGAGTGTCCCAGGCAGATATCGGCGACGAATTTTAGGGCGTTGAGGCAATTTTCCCTGCCGCCTTCGGTGAAGTAGCGCCATAGCTGGTTCACCTTTGATAGAGGCACTGTGGAAAGATCGAGCAAATGGGGGTCGGGGCGGTCATCTCCAGGGAGTACAATTAGTGCGGCGCCGGTTTGTCGTACCGTTTCCTGGAGGACTTCCAATCCATAGGACCAGTAAGCGCGTCCTCCCAATAGCCGCAGGATAATCACCTTTGCCGATGTCAGAACTTGTTCGGCATAGGTATCGATGGTTAGTTGTTGCTGCAACTGCAATAGATTGACAATCCGCAGTGGTGGAAAGCCCTCGGGTAGCTGGTGGAAAGCCGCCGCCAGGGTTTGAATATCGGTGTCGGCAGCAGTGATAATGACTATGGGAGCAGGAGTTTGCTCAACAAAGATGACACCGTCAGTTTCAGGATTCCAGCCCCCAGGGGTGGCAGCGATACGATGCATAGTATTTTTTAGATGTTACCTATACAAACCATTAAGTCTTGCCCCAGGTCGGGGATCGCGATTGATAATTAATTAAATATGTTCCCTGAATGATTGAGCCAAAGTTGAGAAGCTTTTACGCGCCCAAGCATTCAGCTTTTGAAAATAAAACCTTCAAATGCTAAGTTACCAAAATTCAATTTTACGTCGCACTTTGCCGCTTGCAACTTTTAATCGGCTGAGGCTGGCATTGGGGCAAATGGCTCAAAGAGTTGGGGAAGATGCGCTGCTGTTGAGCGAAGATGTGGTGCAGGGGATGGAAATTCCTCCCACCATGCTGGCAGAATGCTTTACCGTCTTAGTGTCTCAGGGGTTTAGTGCCTTGCTGTTGGGGACAGCTTGCGAGTTAGAATCTTCGGATTGCCCAAATCCTCAAAATAAATGCTATCAGGTGGGGTTGAGTTTTGATCCCGATGCGATCGCTGCCTTTGTTTCCCAACTCACCAGCCTGCTTAAAAATAGTCCCATTGCCACAGAAACTTTAAAACAAGCAAGTCTCATCCTCCAACCCAACGACGCCAAGCTTCAAAGCGATTTTACTCTCTCGTTACTAGAAATTCTGTCAAGCGATCGCAGCTTTGAGCCTACCCTAGAAACAGATTACGCTTATGTTTCTGTTTGTCAGCCCGTTCACGATGCTTTGCGCCAACAAGTCGAACAAGAAGGCGTTTTAAATCAGGTAACTACCCAAATCCGCCAGACTTTGGAGTTACCTGCGATCCTGGAAACAGCACTTGAGCAAGTTCGCTCATTTTTGCAGGCAGATCGGTTAGTAATTTATCAATTTCAGCCGCCACAAGTCAGGAATCAGAATAATGATGAATCGATGATTCCTTGCGAAGGTTGGGGGCGCGTTACCTACGAAGCCAGAAGCTCTGATGCTATAGTTTCTGTGCTGGATACTGGTGAGGATAAACGCTGCTTTGTTGATGTGCCGAATCGTCGGGAAAAATATCGTCAAGGCTTTACTTTAGCGATCGAAAATGTCGAAAGTACTTATGTATTTTCCGAGTGCATGTTGGAATTCATGCGACGAATTCAGGTAAGAGCCAAGTTGGTGGTACCGATTGTGGTGCAAGATCAATTGTGGGGGCTACTGGTTGCCCATCAATGTTTTGAGGCGCGGCAATGGCAGGAAAGCGAAAAAACTTTTCTCCAGCATATTGCGGAACACTTAGCGATCGCAATTCACCAATCTGAACTTTATGCCGAGGTGAAACAGCAAAAACAAACCCTAGAACAACGGGTGAGCGATCGCACCTCTGAACTGCAAGACGCCCTGCTAGCCGCCCAATCTGCCAATCGTGCCAAGAGCGAATTTCTCGCCACCATGAGCCACGAATTGCGAACACCTCTCACCTGTATTATTGGCTTATCTTCTACGTTGCTGCGTTGGTCTTTTGGTCAACTCACCCAGCGACAACGCGATTACCTACAAACTATCCACGATAACGGCGAACGCTTGCTAGAACTGATCAACGATATTCTCGATTTATCCCAGGTGGAAGCGGGTAAAACTGTTTTAAATATCAGCGAGTTTTCCCTATCTCAACTGGCAACTCAAACCTTGCAAACCCTGCGGGAAAAAGCAATCGAACGCAGCGTTTATTTAGGGATAAATTTACGTATCGTTCCTAGCAAAGATAGCTTTAGAGCCGACCCCAAGCGCGTTAAACAAATTCTGCTGAATTTGTTGAGCAATGGGATTAAATTCACTCCCAAAGATGGCAAAGTCATCCTGCGGGTTTGGTTAGAAGGCAATACAGCCGTTTTTCAGGTAGAAGACACCGGCATCGGCATTCCCGAACATCAGCGACATTTACTGTTTGAAAAATTCCAACAGTTAGATACTTCCTACAATCGCGAATACGAAGGCGTTGGTTTGGGTTTAGCTTTAACCAAACAACTGATAGAACTTCATAGAGGTAGAATTGAAGTTGAATCTACTGTTGGAGTCGGCTCAATTTTTACCGTTTGGCTACCTTGTCAACCTACAACATCGATGGGGGGGAGGACAGCATTACCAGCAGCAGATATTGCCCCTGGTCGCGTTGCTTTAATTGCCGATCGTGAAGAAAGCGCTACTCTGATCTGCGATATTCTTACCGCAGCAGACTATCAGGTAGTATGGTTAATTGAAGGGTCTGCTGCTGTTAAGCAAATTGAAATTTTACAACCGCAGATCGTCATAGTAGACGTTCAACTATCTGGAATGAGTGGTTATGAAGTGATGCGGCTATTGCGTAAATCAAAGCAAACAGGGCAAATCAAAATTTTGGCATTAATTCCTCAAGAAAACCCAGAAAACCTGTTAAATATTCTGGCTGAGAAAGCCGATGATTATTTGACCAAACCAGTTATCCCTCCACAGTTATTAGAGGCGATCGCTGCCTTGATGGTTGCCGATGTTCCAGCTGCTTGCGCGATTAAATAAATTTCAGATTTTAGATTTTAGATTTCAGATTTTTTGGCATTGCCAAATCTACAATCTGAAACCCAAAATTATTCAATCTGCAATCTCAAATCTGCAATCTGAAATCCAAAATAATTCAATCTGCAATCTGAAATCTACAATCTACAATTCATCTATGGAATCACTTCGTCACGGTTTAATTGTTTCCTGTCAAGCGCCTGCTGACTCGCCCCTACACGATCCCCTGGTTATTGCAGCAATGGCGCAAGCGGCGGCGAATCAAGGCGCATTAGGAGTGCGAATTGATACACCATATCATGTGACCGCGGTGCGGCAAAAGGTTAAATTACCGATAATTGGTCTGTGGAAACAGCAAATACCAGGTTATGAAGTATACATTACACCGCAGTATGAAGACGCAGAAGCGATCGCATCTGCCGGTGCGGATATCATCGCCATCGACGCGACACAGCGATCGCGCCCGAATGGGGAAACTGTAGCAATGTTAATTAAGCGAATTCACGATGATTTGGGCAAATTGGTGATGGCGGATGTGGATACAATAGAGAATGCAAAGTTAGCTGCCGAAGCGGGTGCCGATATTGTAGGAACAACGCTTTACGGTTACACAAACGAAACCAAACATTTGTCACCCCCCGGTTTTGAACTCCTCGCCCAAATGGTAGAAAAATTAGAAATTCCAGTTATTTGCGAAGGCGGTATTTCTTCACCAGAAATGGCACGAGAAGCGCTGCATTTAGGAGCTTATGCAGTTGTAGTTGGTACGGCAATTACCGGAATTGATTATTTGGTTAAAGCGTATCGGGAGGGAATTGGTAATTGGTAATTGGTAATTGGTAATATCCTGTCCGGTAGGATTGGTTGTGTATGTTTGTAGGGGCGAAGCATTCGGGGGATAACTTCTGCAATCAACCCAGGGTTTTATATCCGAATGCTTCGCCCTGGCCTTACGCAACCTGTAACTCACATCTTGCACCTAAGAGATAAACAGCCTCCAAATAAATTTGGGGCTGAAAGCTTAAGTTAGCTAAAGCTAACTAAAATCAACGTTTTAACCCACATTCCGCACCCTCAACTGTCACATTGAATAGAATGAGAATCACT
>CAYXCW010000142.1:0-19023 GCA_964463555.1 uncultured bacterium | reverse complement strand
TCTTAAGGGGGATTTAGGGGGATCTAAAATGCTTGACCTCATAACTAGCAACTTGCGTTAACTAACGCAAGTTGCGTTAATTACTTAGCTATCTTCCTCAATATCAGTTCGTTGGTTTTAGGAGGGAACTTTAAACGATGGCTGAAAGTGGCGCAATCGCAGTGCATTGCTGACAACAGAAACGGAACTAAAAGCCATCGCTGCCCCAGCGATAATAGGGTTAAGCAACCAGCCGAAGAAGGGATATAAAATACCGGCGGCAATGGGAATTCCGGCGACGTTGTAGACGAAGGCAAAAAAGAGATTCTGGCGAATATTTCTGATGGTGGCACGGCTCAATTGAATCGCGGTTATGATACCTTGAAGGTCGCCTTTAATTAGGGTAATATCGCTGGCTGCGATCGCAACATCAGTTCCCGTGCCAATTGCTATTCCTACATCTGCTATAGCTAGCGCTGGTGCATCGTTGATTCCATCCCCTACCATCGCCACAATAATATGGGATCTTTCTTTTCTTCTACTGCTTGGCTTTTCTGTTTGCAGCGATTGAATAATTGCCGCTTTCCCATCGGGACGGACTTCGGCAAAGACGCGGTTGATATCTAGTTGACTAGCGATCGCTTCCGCAGTTTTCCGATTATCTCCAGTTAGCAACACTACGTCTAGTCCCATTCTTTTCAATGCTTTTACCGCTGTTTCTGAACCCGGTTTAAGTGCATCTGCAATGCCGATCAATCCTTCTATTTTACCATCAATTGCCATCCAAGCGGTTGTTTTTCCGGCACTTTCCCAGGCAACTTGATGGCCTAGTAAAGAAGTACCTTGCACTGTTTCTACTTGCGGATTAATTCCTAGTTCATCGAACCAACGCACCGTGCCTATTTGCACCAATCTTCCGTTGGCAATTCCTTCGACGCCCATCCCAGCAACGGCAGCAAAATTTTCCGGTTCTTTCAGGGGGAAATTAACTCCTTGAGCCTTAGCATATTCGACAATTGCTGCGGCTAATGGATGTTCGGATCTGGCTTCAACTGCGGCGATTAATTCTAACAGTTTAATTTCATTACTGTTCGCAGTTCCTTTAACGGTTACAAAGTCTGTAACTGTTGGTTTTCCTTGGGTAAGCGTGCCGGTTTTATCCAAGACAATGGTTTTAATTTTGTGGGTTAGTTCTAGGGTATCTGCGCCTTTAATTAAAATGCCATTTTCTGCCCCAATTCCGGTTCCTACCATCACAGATGTAGGAGTGGCTAAACCCAAGGCACAAGGACAAGCGATAATTAAAACATCGACGGTGGTAATCAGCGCCAAAGATAGATTGCCCGTTAAACTATACCAAATGAGGAAGGTAGCGATCGCTATCCCCAAAACGGCAGGTACAAACCAACTGGTCACCCGATCGGCTAGTTTTTGAATCGGTGCTTTACTTCCTTGCGCTTGTTGCACCATTTGCACAATTTGCGCCAAAACTGTATCGCTTCCTACCCGCGTGGCGCGAAACTTGAAACTCCCCGTTTTATTAATTGTTGCTCCAATTACTTCATCTCCTGCTTGCTTTTTGACCGGCAAACTTTCCCCCGTAACCATGCTTTCATCAATCGTAGAAACCCCATCAATAACTTCTCCATCTACGGGAATTTTTTCTCCTGGACGCACTACCACCACATCCCCAACTCGCACAGCTTGAATCGGAATATCTATTTCTTGTCCTCTGCGGATAACGCGGGCAGTTTTTGCTTGCAAGCCGATCAATTTGCGAATCGCTTCCGATGTTTTACCTCTGGCGCGATTTTCCAGCAACCTCCCCAGTAAAATTAAGGTGATAATCGTGGCTGAACTTTCATAATAAACGTGGGGCATAGTTTGTGAATTCAGCGCTTGTGCCGATATAAAAATTTGGGGAAATACAGTCGCCACCAGCGAGTAAAAATAAGCCGCACTCGTTCCCAAAGCAATCAGCGTATTCATATCGGCATTACGCCGCAATAACGCTTTTCTTGCCCCTCGATAAAACGATGCACCGCACCAAAATTGCACGGGTGTTGTTAACACCAACTGTACCCAAGGATTGTGCAGCCACATGGGAATTAGAGGCAAGTGTAACCCAGTCATCGCTGGTAACGAACCAATCACCAGCAGTAAGGTAATAGTACCCCCAACAATCAACTTGCGGGTCAAATCTTGTCTTTGAGCAAGACGGGATGCTGCTTCAGTATCATTTTCTCCGATTCCCAATTCTGAAATCGGTGCTGCTGTATATCCAGCATCGGCTACCGCTTGCTGAATTTGCTCTAATGTGGTTCGATCTGGATGGTAATTAACTGTTGCCATTTCCATGCCAAAATTGACATTGCAATCCGCAACGCCAGGAACGGTTTGGATGGCTTTTTCGATATTGGCAGCGCAAGCAGCGCACCCCATGCCTTGTAATTGCAATTGAAGTGTTTTCATCAGTTGACAGTGGACAGTGGACAGTGGACAGTGGACAGTTGAACTTTAAGGGGAAAAGGGGGAAAGGGGAAAGGAGGAATTTGGGAAAAACTGGTGGCTAGGAATAGATATGTGCTTAAAGCGCCTCTGTGGGAATCGACTCTAAAAACAGATCTGTTGCTTGAGCTTTCCCCTTTCCCCCTTTTTCCTCCTTTCTCTCTTTTCCCCTTTTTTCCCCCTTTCCCCCCTTTCCCCCTTTTCCCCCTTAAAGAGGTGAGGCTTTTATTATGGCGATCGCTCGATTTCCTTGGCGTCAACTTCATCGCTTCTTAGCGCCGGTGATGCTATTACCAATTTTGCTCACTCTCGTTACAGGTTCCCTCTATCAAATGGCACTACTAGGAGGGATGGGAACGGAATTTTTGTGGTTGAAAAAGTTACACGTGGGTGAATTCGGCATCGTCAATTTGACGGCGATTTATCCGTTCCTCAATGCTTTAGGCTTGTTAATGATGGCAATTAGCGGGATTTCCCTGTGGTTGGGGATGAAGCGTTTTCGTTCAGGACGTTTTTAGCTGACGGGATAACCTGCGGATGCGATCGCTCTCTCTATTCTCTCTTGCGGTTGCGAGGTTTCCACTTCCACTAACTTAGTTTTAGGATCGGCAGTGACTTTAGCATTTGGATCGACCAATCTTACTGCCTTGGTAATGGCATTGCCACAGGCCGAGCATACCATCGTCGGAACCGTGAGTTGCAATTTCATAGAAATCTGCTCAAATATTGATTTTTTGGAGTCGTTAGGAGTCAAAATCTTTATCTATAGTTAGTGGACTCCAAGTCTAAGCTCTCAAGTCCTTAACTTTAGTTCCAAGCCAACCAACAACTCCTTAACTCTATTCTCAAGTCTCCAGTCAACTGGAGAGTCAAGTAAAGATGGATGAACAACTGTTGCGATTAATTCAATTAACTGTTAATGGCATCGCCTTGGGCAGTATCATCGCCCTGGCGGCTGTGGGATTAACCCTGACTTACGGCATTTTGCGCCTTTCCAATTTTGCCCACGGCGACTTTATGACCTTGGGAGCTTATCTTACCTGGCTGGCAAATCGCAGTGGTGTCAATATCTGGCTGGCGATGGTTTTAGGTGCTGGGGTAACTGTACTGGGGATGCTGTTGTGCGAACAGTTACTTTGGTCGCCCATGCGAGCGATTCGCGCTACTTCCACGACGCTGATTATCATGTCGATTGGGCTGGCTTTATTTATCCGTAACGGCATTATCTTAATCTGGGGGGGAAGTAACCAATCTTACAATCTGCCCGTTGTCGCTGCGATTGATATTTTGGGCATCAAAGTGCCTTTCTTCGATCTAATAGTTGTGGCTTTGGCATTTCTGGCGATTTTAGGGCTGCACTTTTTGTTACAGAATACCAAAATCGGCAAGGCGATGCGGGCAGTGGCGGATAATGTTGACTTGGCTCGCGTCTCCGGTATCAACGTCGAGCGGGTGGTAATTTGGACTTGGGTAATAGCTGGCAGTTTAACCGCACTCGGCGGCGGAATGCTGGGGTTAACCGAAGCCGTGCGCCCGAATATGGGCTGGTTTCTAATTTTACCGATGTTTGCTTCAGTGATTTTAGGCGGAATTGGCAACCCTTACGGAGCGATCGCCGGTGCTTTAGTCATCGGCGTTGCCCAAGAACTCAGTACCTTCTGGCTACCTACCGAATATAAGCTGGCTGTAGCCCTGTTAATTATGGTACTGGTGCTGCTCTTGCGTCCCCAAGGTTTGTTTAAAGGCACGATCTAAAAGTTTGAGGGATGAAGGATAAGGCCAGATTGGATTGGCGGTAAAATAAGGCCGTTTACTTCTACCGAAGTATCTAATTTATACCTTATCCTTCATCCCTCACTGGTAATTACTCGATGATGTGGAAATAGAATGCTGCTACTACAAAGTTAATAGCTAGCAGTACCAAAGCCCAACCCGTGCGGAAGGGATAGGGGAATTTACCACTTTGGGTAGTAGCGTTAGTTGTTTTCGCCATAATTGTGTTCTCCGAATCGATGGAACATATTAAGAAATACCAAAGAAGTTGCACTTTTAGTGCGAGTTGATAAAAATCTTTTCGTTAAGTAATGGGTAATGGGTAATGGGTAATGGGTAATTGGGGAAGACAAGGGGGACAAGGGGGACAAGGGAGACAAGGAAGACAAGGAAGACAAGGAAGACAAGGAAGTAAAACTAATTTCTTCCCCAGCTCCCGCAGCTCCCTCAGCTCCCGCAGCTCCCTCAGCTTCCCCAGCTCCCCCAGCTCACTCGCTCTCCCCTGCATGGTAGGAACTGCGAACGAGCGGGGCGCTACGCACGTGAGCAAAACCCATACTTTTGGCGATGTCGCCGATATGGTCAAATTCTTCTGGAGTCCAGTATTTTTGCACGGGTAGGTGTTCTAGGGATGGGCGCATATATTGTCCCAGGGTAATGCGATCGCACCCCACCGCCCTCAAATCTGCCATCGTTTCGACGATCTCCGCCAGGGTTTCCCCATGTCCCAACATTAAACCCGACTTAGTGGGAATGCTGGGGTCTACCTGCTTCACCAGGCGCAACACTTCTAGACTGCGATCGTACTTTGCTCCCCGGCGCACGGGTGCTTGTAGCCGTCTCACCGTCTCGATATTGTGGTTGTAACAAGCTGGTTTCGCCAGGGTTACCATTTCCACTCGTTGACGCTGTTCTTGCTCTGCATTCTTACCGCTCCAAAAGTCCGGCGTCAGCACTTCTACCTGAGTTTCTGGGTTGATTTCCCGAATCGCTGCCATTGTCGCCACAAACCATCCGGCACCCCCATCCGCCAAATCATCCCGCGCCACCGACGTTAGCACTGCATAACGCAACCCCAACAACTTCACCGCCTCTGCAACTTTGCGGGGTTCTTCCAGATCTAGCGCCATCGGTGCGTGCCCTTTATCTACTTGACAAAATCCACAACTTCTGGTACATGTAGGCCCCATCAGCAAGAAAGTTGCCGTTTTTTGGGAATAGCACTCGCCTCGGTTGGGACAGCGTCCTTCTTCGCAAATCGTATGAATTTGGCGCTGTTTAATAATGCGCTGCACGGTAGAAATATCGCTGGCTTTGCCGATGGAGCGGCGCAACCAAGACGGCATCGCCTCAATTTCAGCCCGAGGCAGGGAAGCAGCGCTTGTGGTTGGGTTAGTTGGCCTTGCTTCTAACGGCATAGAGTTAATACTTACTGAAAACTTGACACGGGTGATGTATCAAAATTGTAGACCTTTCGCTAAACTGGCATTATCGGGCAAGGCTAGAAGCACAAAATCTTGTCTTTTAAGCCGAGATTTGGTGCGAACTGGACGAAATTGTTGAGTCAAATTAGAAGCAACTGTGCTAAGATTCGTCCGTCAGTACAAGGCGTTAAAACTTACCCCCGGACTGGAGGAAAGTTGACGACTGAGGCTCTGGTTGCAAAACTGGGATAGCAGACCGCCTAATGGCATAAAGATTGCTTGCCCCCGGTAAGCCCGAGATCTAAATATGTTAAGACTGTAATGTCTTAATCATCCCCGCACCAACAGGCGCGGGAAGTGTCAAAATTAAAGGGTCAATTTATACCCTGAGCTAATAGTTCCCGCCAGAGGAGTCGATTGTGGCTAATAAAATCCTGGTTATCGATGATAGCCTCTCTGTTAGGAAGCAAGTCCAAGCAATGCTGCCTAAGGGCAATTTTCAAGTCCTGGAAGCCAAAGATGGTCAAGAGGGACTTAAGTTGATCAATCAGGAACGTCCAAACTTAATCATGTTAGACTTCCTGATGCCGAAAATGGGGGGCTTGGAAGTTTATAAACAATTGCAAAGCAAACCAGAGTTACAAAAAATTCCTCTGGTGATCATGTCGGGGCGTAGGGAAGAAGTTATAGAAAAAATTCCAGAACCCGCATTTAACAAATATTTTGAGTTTATCCTCAAGCCCTTTGAGCAGAAGGATCTGATTGCTGGTATCCAGTCGGCGATGAAAAAGTCGAAGCTACCGCGCGAGGCACCAGCGAAAGCAGCAGCAGCCGCACCAGCCGCCGCCGCCGCCGCCGATGGAGCGGGTGCAGCAGATATTCAGGCGCTCAAACAGCAAATTGCCAAGATGCAGGGCGAAATTGATGCGCTCAAAAAACAGCAAGCTCAAATTATGGCTTTCATCAAGTCAAAGCTGAAATAGCTGTTTTGGTTTGGTAATCGGTAATGGGTCATGGGACGATCGCCTATGACCCACTATCTTATTTGTGTGTTACCATTCGTACTCCAGCTCGCCTTTTTCGATTTTTTCCAAAATCAACGTTCTGTACAATTCCAATTCTTGGACTGAAACCTTGCCGTCAGCCCATTCTGCGGCTTTAATCGTTTCTAGTTCTTGTCGCGTCACCTTGCCATCGGCTGTAGCACGCTCAATCGTCGCTTTGAGGTGTTCCAGTTGGCGAATTTCTTCGGGGGTGAGGTTTTTGGCGTTGGGGCGTGAAATTTTCATAAAACCCAATCCAACGAGTTTCGTATCTATCCTAATTCTCCTCTTGCCGCATCCAGAAAAGCTTAACTAGGATTTAAACTATAGCCCTTGTTTCCCTAATCCCTAATCCCTAATCCCTAGCTTTATTTGTGGCTTTTTAACAAATACGCCTGCATTTCGCCTTTGCCTTTGACTGCGATCGCACCCCTTTGCTCGAAGTAATAGCGATCGCGCAATCTTTCGTATGTCGCCTCGGTTACCTGAATCTCCCCCGGTATCCCGTGGGATTCCATGCGGCTGGCTGTATTTACCGTATCTCCCCAGAGATCGTAGATAAACTTTTTCACACCTATTACCCCTGCCGTCACGGGGCCGGTGTGAATGCCAATTCGCATCCGAAAATTTTGACCCGTCTCGGCGTTGAATTGAACCATTGTGGTTTGCATGTCGATTGCCATTTCTGCGATCGCCTCGGCGTGATCTGGCTTGGGAATGGGAATGCCCCCCACTACCATGTAAGCATCTCCAATCGTCTTGATTTTTTCTAACCCGTGTCGTTCGACGAGATAGTCAAACTGGGAAAAAATTGCATTGAGCATATGAACCAATTCCGTTGGCGAAATGCGGGCAGATAGTTCGGTAAAGCCAACGATATCGGCAAACAAAACGCTGACTTCAGCAAAGTGTTCGGCGATCGTTCTTTGATCTTTTTTTAAGCGTTCGGCAATCGTAGCGGGCAAGATATTCAACAGCAAGCGATCCGTTTGTTGCTGTTGATAGCGCAAAGCTTCTTCTGCTTGCTTGCGCTTGATATACTGACCAATTTGACTACCAATTGCCACCATCATCTGGAGCAAATCTGCATCGGGTGGTTCGAGTTCGCTACCAAAAAATGTCAATACCCCTAAAGCTTCACCGTTGCCGATGATGGGAAATCCCATAGCCGAATGCAATCCCACTTGCGCCGCGAAACTGACCAAGGGAAAGTTGGCATCGTCGATCATATTAGTAATCCACAAAGGGGAACAATTCTGCCAAATGCGACCTGCCAATCCTACACCCAAATCAAAGCTACTATGCCAGGTAATATTGGCAAACTCTGGGATGTGAATTGACGGTTTTACCCACAATTGGGCGCACCGCAATAGGATCGGAATCGGACAACTTTCCCCTGCATTTGCGGGTGGTATTGCTTGTTGATTTGGTATCCACATTTGACTCGCATCTGCTCCCAGGTGTTCGGAAAGCGCTGATAAAATTTTTGGCGCTGCGGCAGACAGGGTAGCAGACTCAGATAAGCTGCGGGTGATAGCGTATTGCGCTGCTTTGCGCCTTTCAGCCCGCAGGCGTTCGGTGATGTCTCGACCGACATAAACAAAATCGGTAATGCCATCAATTTCGGTGTCAATTGCGGCACAAGAAAAGGCTACGTCAATCTTTTTGCCGTTTTTGGTTTTACAAACGATGGTTAAATCTTTAAATACTTCATTTTGTGGCCCGGAACGCGATTGAATCGCTTGCAGCAATACTTTTTCATTGGCTGCGATCGCTGTAATTGGCTGGTCAATCAATTCCCCTTCTGCGTAACCTAACAAGTCCAAAGCTGCTTGATTAACTGTTTTGATATTTCCCAGGCTGTTAGTTACTAACAATACTTCTGCCATTGCATTAATAATGCCATTCAAGTAATGTTTGGCAGCCGCCAATGCACTGGCTAACAGGCTAGTTTCATTGTATCCTTGAACTAATTTTTGTTCCAGAACCATCCGTTCCGTAACATCTTCAAGAAAAAAAATAAACTGCTTTTCTAACCGCTCTTCATCTGTTTTATCCCCGACAACTAAAATATCCACATACACGGGGTTGTTGGGGTCTAAAAACCGACCAATTGCTTTTAAATTGAAACTCTTTTCCCGACCTTCCAGCACGTCGATCAGCAGCTCTTCGCACCCGAAGAGTTCGGGAAAGGCCAATCGGACATCTTCCCCCACCTTCGCCGCATGGGGATCTTCGGCGAAGCGTCCCACACCCTCAGACATTGCTAGAATGTTGAATTCCCGGCCTACCGCCAAATATTCCAGGTTACGGTTTGGCGATAGGTGCGCTAATAGCTGCTTGACAAGGGTGTTCATTAGCTGTTATTTTTTTTGTAGCCATTTATTCCATAATATATCAATCTACATCTGTGTATAAACAAAGGCTATAAGCCAGGGTTTGGGTCTGAAAATCCTGTAATTACTTTTAACTCAAAAGGATTGATTTATTGCTCAAAGATCGCAAGCGAGATGTGTGCAATTTCAATCGATTCTAGAAATCCCTAGCGTTTCAGGGGAAAGGGGAAAAGGGGGAAAAGGGGGGAAAGGGGGAAATGGGGAAAGGGGGGAAATGAGAAAGCATTCCTTTTTCGATGTTTCCAGCACCAAATCTTTTTTCCTCTGTTTCCCCCAACTTTCTCCTTTCCCCCTTTTTCCCCTTTTCCCCATTTCCCCCTTTTCCCCCTTTTTTATGAAAGCTAGGCAGCTTCAACTATCTGGTAACTTAATTTTTCAAACAGCTCGTCAACATAAATGCCGCTTTTTGCCGATGTGGGATAGGTTTTTATCACTCGCTCGTGGTCTTGGATCTGATAAGTTAAAAAGAGTTTTTCTACTTTCTCTTCTTCTACTAAATCGGCTTTGTTAAAAGCAACAACAATAAACCCTTTAGGATTTACAGATAAAAACAACTGAACGTGTTCTGGAATGCGCTCTAATGTTTCCTGACGGCTGAAATCACCCACAATGACGGCGCCAGCAGCGCCTTGCAGATAGGTGGGAGCGATCGCTTTAAATTTAGTATGGCCTTCAATATCCCAAATCAGCAACTGTACGTTGAGCTTCTCTTGCTGTTTCACATCGGCTAATTCCACGGTTTTGCGGGAAATTTTGACTCCCACGGTTGAAAGATACTTGTCGTTGAATTGACGCTCGACAAAGCGACGAATTAAGCTGGTTTTACCCACCCCAAAGTCGCCAACCATACAGATTTTCTTGGATATTGCTGACATAACTACTTTGCTCTATTCGATATCACAAAAGTTTACCATTATATCATTTATTATCCGTTATTGGTTATTTTTGCTCGATCGAGGCAGGAGGAGGACTTGAATCAAATCCTGCCTTATTTACTTTTTGGTCGCACCGGCGTCAACGCCTCGAACCGCACAATGCGGCTTCTGGCGGCCTCTCGCTGCGGATCGACATCGACGGGGGGTCGAGCCGTTCCAGCTATCAGTAAGCGGTTGGCAGCGATACCAGCGCGGATTAAAGCATCGCGCACGGCTTTGGCTCGTTCCAAGGATAGACGCTGATTTTCTGGCAGGCTGCCCGTGAGATCGCTATGCCCGATGATTTTTAAATTTACTTCAGGATTTTTACTGAGAATATCCTTAACTTGGTTAATTTTGTCACTTGAATCAGGGAAAGTTAATGCGGCAGAACCCAAGTCAAAATAAATGCGTGCATCAATTTTGAAGGGTTGTAGTTGTACGGTATTGGTAACAGATTTAACCCCAGGAATTTGAGCAAACGCTTGGGTAATTTTCTGGGCATCGGCGATGGAGTTGACAGTGCCCGACAAGGTAACTTTACCGGCATTGTATTGCGCGGCGATCGCAACGCGGTTAGTTTGATTGAGAACGGATGCCACCCGTTTAACTTCTGCGGCGGCTAAAACCGGATCGGGGGGAACTTCAACGGCAAGGATTTGATTGTCTAATTTGAGGTTGGGTGCGGAGTCGCGGGCGATGTTGGCGGCTTTTTGGCGCAGATATTCGGTAGGTAACTTGCCAGACAGTCGCACAACATCTCCATCTGCTTTGACGTTGAGGCGGTATACGGCTAATTCTGGGGTAGATGCTAAAGCTTCGGCAGTTTTGGTTTCGATGCGGCGGGTAATGCTACTGCGATAGGCAAAAAATCCCCAAGGTAAGAGAACAACGCTGACCGCTGCTAAGCTAATACCGATCAGGGCAAGTGGGGGTTTTTTTTGTTTCTGTTTCGAGGGGCTTTCTGCCAACTTATCTAACATCGATCCTATCGGCGCAGGAACGTTAGCCGGATCGCCGTCAAACGACTCGATGGCTGTACCGAACTTGATGACGATAGTACTCAATGTATGCCGTAGTTGTTTAATAAATTCTTTGGGGGGATCTCCTTTAATTACGATTGCCATGTAGCAATATCCCGCCACTTCTAACATGATTTTAGAATTGCCGTAGTCGATGGCATCGAGTTCGGAAATCTCGCCGGTTTGAGAAATACAATCGTTGACGAAGCTGCGGATAGCGGTGAGCATTCCTGCTATCATGTCTGCTTCGAGTTTCTGATCGCCAGACATTTGCACTTCTGAAATTACCAGTCCAGAAGTTTTGTGAATTAAGAAGATAGCTTGGACGACAAAGGGGATTGATTGTTTAAATATTAGTTCTCCCTCAGAAACGCCTTGGACTTTGGCGCTAATTTTGCGAAATATCCCTTCTGGACTAAAGGCTGTGGCGATTTTTTCGTTAATATCGCGAATCGCTTCGGCGATGTATCTAGCAACGGTACTGCCAATTACTGGATAAAGCGCGTCTACCATTGCGTCGCGTTCGAGGGCAATTTGTTCTTTAATTGCTTTACCCATTGTCGGCCCGATTGCTTGAGCAATTTCTTCGGGAGAATTGTTGATTTGTTGGGTAATTGCTGCGGCGATTAAAGGCGCTAATGCGGCGCTCATTGCTGCCCGGTCTTGCTCGGTTTTGCTTTCAATGATTTGATCGATAATCGGAGCGATCGCGCCTACTACTTCATCTTTAGACTCTTCTATTTTGCGGCTTAAAAGTTCTGCTATCCAAGGCAATAGTAAATTGATTAACTCGCCTGGTTCGTAAATCTGATGCTCTAAATTTGCGACTTTCTGGTCTACATAAGCTACCAAATCGCGCACTTCAGCTACTTCTGGCTGTACTAAAATATCTTGCAAGCGTTTAAACGGATCGTCGTCTATTTCCGCTTCTGCTTTCCCGATTGCCGTTATCTCTGACTTATTTTCCTGCTGATTATTGTCGCTGGCTACATTCTCTTGACTGGTTGTTTGTCCCCCAAACGAAAATAATTGACCAAGTAGTTCTAGCGCTCTATCTTCGTCTATTTCTGGTGTTTCGCGAACATTATTCTCTGCTGCTGGTGATTGGTAATTCCAAGTTTCCTGACTGGGTTCAATTCTAGTTGGTAGCGGGGAAAAGCCTTCGTTTTCCCCGGCATCGCTACCATTTGGCGATCGCACCCCATTTTCTTTTGCCGGTGGCAGTGCCAACATTGGGGGGGGTTGAAACAGGTTATTCCATGCTTCTATTTCCCCGCTTGTTGCCTCAGAAGCTGGTTGTGAATCCAACTCAGGTGACTGGTTCTGGTCGATGATTTTTAGTTCTACCAGCAGATCCAACAAGCCATTGAGCCGATCGAGTGACTCCCCACTTTCAACTGCTGGGGAATGGATATCCTCTAGGTTTTCTTTGGTTGTATCCATGCACTGCCATCCCTATTTCAAGCCTCAAGCTTTAGCCGCCTACAATTCTCCTCACCTGTCTATCTTAGAGCCATATTTATTTTATGGGTTATCCTCGTCTTCCAGGATGGCAATACCGCCATAAACTTCTGTATCCGTTGCTTCTTTGAGTTGGCGGACAAATTCAGTGCCTTTGATCCGCATTGCTACTTCAAACAGAATTTCTGCCATGTCATCTTTAGATACCTTGCCAGTTCTCAAGGAAGAGAATTGCCGGTCTAGTTCTTCAAAAATTTGATCTCTAAGACTGCGGACATCTTCTTGCAGTCTAGCTTTAGATTCGGCAAGTTCGTCGCGCAGGGTAGCAACTTGCTTATCGACGCTATCGTTTAAAACTTCAATTGTGTTTGAAAATCTTTTGTTCATGCGATCGCTTACCTGCCGCAGGTCGGCACTTTCTTCGGAAGCGGTTAAGCTGACCGCCTTAATTTTTTTCTCTAAAGATTCGAGGTTGGTACGGATTTCAGTTGCGAAAGAGGTTTTAGTTTCTTCAATGCGATCGCGCAGATCTTGTCGCAGTAACGACAAGTCCGCTTCTACCTGAGCCAAACGATTTTCATAGTCTCGCAGTTGCGGCCCCATCAGAATATCGCGGATTTGGTCTATGTTTCCCAGTCTGTCGCGTAATGCTTCTTTTGTTACTTCAGCCATGAGAAATACCTATTTTGGGAATTCTAGTTTTGAGCTTCAGCCTTACAGCTTCACTGTCTACCGTCAGTTTACCATTTAATGTCAATTAATCAAGAAAAATGCATTATTCTATAACTACAGGGCAATTTTGTCATTTACTTTTGTTTTTTCTTCAATCTTTGCCTTCAACCTTTGCCGCAGCATCTGGCTAAAGGGAAGACGAACAACGAAACTTAGATTCTTGGCGATCCAGAGTTTTTCCTTTTTCACTCTGGGTTGACCGTATCCCTATCACTTTTAGCATTTTTCGAGTCAAGATAGAGTTAGTATGCTAACTGCTAGCCGGTATGAGTTATTGTCTTAATCCCGCTTGCCCCAGACCCGACCAGAATCAGGACGGGACAAAGTTTTGCCGCAGTTGTGGGTCAAAATTGCTACTCAAAGACCGCTACCGAGCAATTAAACCCATCGGTCAGGGAGGTTTTGGCATCACCTTTCTCGCCGTGGATGAAGATAAACCATCTAAACCGCATTGCGTCATTAAGCAATTTTTCCCCCAAGCCCAAGGTACCAGCAACATTCAAAAAGCTGCCGAATTATTTCACCAAGAAGCGATGCGCTTGGACGAGTTGGGCAGACATCCCCAAATTCCGGACTTGCTGGCGCATTTCGATCAAGATGGCTTTTCCTATCTAGTACAAGAATTTATCGAAGGTTTAACCTTATCGCAAGAGTTGGCATCGAAGCGAAGTTTTAACGAAACCGAAGTTCGACAAGTATTAAATGATTTACTCCCCGTGCTGCAATTTGTCCATTCCCAGCAGGTAATTCACCGGGACATCAAACCCGCCAATATTATTCACAGATCGGGAAAAGCAGGTCAATTGGTGCTGGTGGATTTTGGCGCGTCTAAAGTTGCCACCAAAGCGGCTTTACAACAAACGGGAACGACGATAGGTAGCCCCGAATACGTTGCCCCAGAACAAGCGAGGGGTTGGGCGGTCTTTGCCAGCGATATTTATAGTTTGGGCGTCACCTGCATTCATTTATTAACAGGGTTATCTCCGTTTAACTTGTACGATATTCAACAAGATCGATGGGTTTGGCGGCAAAAATTGCCGCATCCGGTGAGCGATGCTTTCGGTAAAATTTTAGACAAAATGATGGTAGCTGCGATCGATCGACGCTATCAATCTGCTGCTGAAGTGTTGAAAGATTTAAATTCCCAATCCGCCGCGCCAGCTATGCCAAAAACCCCATCGCCTGTGGTTAAATCGCCGCCAGTTGTTGCTCCACCGGCTGCTGCTAAAGGCATTATTGACCAAGAATTAGCCGATGTTTCTTCTCAGTTTATGGGCGCTAAACCTGCTAAAAACCATCAGCAACCAGGAAATTCTCAGAAACAGAAACCTTTGTCTTCCCCTAACAACCAATCTAAAAGTCAAATCGATAAAGAATTGGAGGAATTAAGATCGCAGTTTATCGACCCAGGCAAGTGAAAAAGCAGCGAGGCAGAGGAGCATTTGAGCAGGAGGGCAAATACTGCTGTCCTAACCTGTTAATAAACTTGTAATATAGCGGTTTGCACGCGCATGATACTAAATCCGCTTTGATTACCCCCTTGATGCCAAACGACTAAAGTCGCGGCTACACAAACAAAGACCGCCTGCGCGGTCTGGTAGCATCGGTTCACTTGCAATCTGCTGTAATTTATTAGAACTGAGGCAAAAGTTAAGCTGCTTAAAATATTTATAGGGTTGCGCGCGCCGAGGTCAGAAACCGAGTTTCTTGGTCGATATCTAGTTTCATTTGCCAAGGATTTTTGATAGAAGCCCGGTTTGTTGGCGCGATCTTTAATATTAAAACTGATGACGCGATAATTGCGATCGCATATACCAACTCCGTACAGGAACCCCAGCTTTGATGTAACGATTGTCGCCCTCCCATGAGTAAAGTACCCTATGGAAATAACGCTTTAGGCACTTGACCCATCGGTACGATCGCGCTTGTAAGCGCTGTAGCTTTGGATTAATCTCAACTCAGTTGTGTTGCGAGCTGCCTCGTCATGTCTGACCCCCACACCCCCGATTGGTACGACCGTTCTTTAGAAAAAGCTCTAACTAATAATTTGGTAGACCGCTATTTTAGCGAGGCCGAAAGCTGGCTGCGAGCGATCTTGCGGATGTGTATTTTTTCACTTACTTATACGGATAGACAAGCGGCACTGTTAGTAGAATGCCCCAATCAAGCCGTAGCAAAGCGTCTGACTCGCAAGCTTTGTCCGCTGCAAGATTTGGTGCCGCGTTTCAGTCGGCGATCGCGCGCCAGTAAGCGAGTGATAATTTGCTATTTAGATGACACATTAGGATGTTGGCGCTGTTTCGATACGAAAACCAATGTTTGGAAAGATTTGAAAACTTGTCAAGTGCCGACATTGGGTAATTGGTAATGGGTAATGGGTAATTGGTAATGGGTAATTGGTAATTGCTAATTGCTAATTGGTCATGAGCAGATTAATGCCATCCAATCTAAAATGTCCCATCACCTATTACCCATTACCAATTAGCAATTACCAATTAGCAATTAACAATCAACCTGTATTTCTCATTCCGGCGGCGATACCGTTGATGGTCAACAAGGCACCGCGCAACAGTTCGCCGCGACTGTGACGGGAGTCGATCACGCCGGAAGTGCTTTGAGTTTTGCTTTGACGCAGGCGTTTCAACAAAGACACTTGCAGGAAGCCCAGGGGAACGATGTTACCGTTGCGTAATTGTACGGATCGCTGCAAATCTGGGTCGCCATCTAACAGCCGTTTGTGGTCGGTGATGGTTAATACCAGGTCGCGGGTGAGATAGTATTCTTGGGCGATTTGCTCGAACAAACGTTCAAAGCGATCGCGGTCTTCTGGTTTGGATAACTCGCTGAGGTAGTGATGGGCAAGTTGCAGATCAACTTTAGCCAAGGTCATTTCTACTTTAGAAATCACCATTTTGAAGAAAGGCCACTTGTAATAAAAGTAACGCATTAACTTCAGATTTTCTTGCGGTTCTTCCTGCAAAAATTCTTGCATTGCCGTTCCCACTCCGTACCAAGCCGGTAACAAAAATCGACTTTGCGTCCAACTAAATACCCAAGGAATCGCCCGCAAGGTAGTTAAATCTTTTTTACCGCTCTTGCGACGGGCAGGACGGGAACTAATTTGCAGTTGGCTAATTTCATCAATTGGGGTGACTTGGTGGTAGAAATCGATGAAATCGGGTTGTTCGTAGATCAAAGCACGATAGTGTTCGCGCGATCGCGTGGACAACTCTTCCATAATTTCGTTCCACGGTTGGATATCATCAAATCCAGTCCGCAACAAACTGGCTTGAATCACCGCAGTAGTAACTGTTTCCAGATTGTAAATTGCCAATTCGGGCCAAGAATACTTCGACGCCAGCACTTCACCTTGTTCGGTAATTTTAATCCGCCCGTCGATACTGCGACCTGGTTGCGCCAGGATAGCCTCGTAGGAAGGGCCACCACCGCGTCCGACACTGCCGCCGCGCCCGTGGAAGATGCGGAGGGCGATGCCGTGCTTTTCTGCCATTGTTTGCAGGGCTTTTTGTGCTTTATGAATTTCCCAGTTACTGCTTAAAAACCCAGAATCTTTGTTGCTATCCGAGTAACCCAACATCACTTCTTGCAAAGGTTGGGGGGGCAGATGGGCGTTAGATTTGGTTTGATGCGCCTGGGTGCGTGCGCCGTGAGCCATTTCTAACTTTTCGTTGCCACTGGCTAGCATGGTGCGGTAGAAGGGCAACTCAAACATATCTTGCATCACCCTGGGGGCGCGTTTGAGGTCTTCTACGGTTTCAAACAGGGGTACTACGTGCAGCGTGCCGCTTCCGGTTGCTACGTCGTACAATCCGGCTTCTTTTGCCAATAGCAGCACTTCCAGCAAGTCGCTGACATCGTGGCTCATGCTGATGATGTAGGTGTAGCAGATTTGGGGGCCAAATTCTTGCTGAAGCAGACGCACGACGCGGAAAGTTTCGATTGTTTCCTTCGTTTGGGCGCTAAACGGTAGTTCTGGGGGAATTAAAGGGCGTCGGGTTTGCAATTCCGCTACTAGCCATTTGGTTTTTTCCGCTTCTGGCAGTTCGTTGTAGGCACAAGGTAAGATTTGCAGGTATTCGACGATTTCGTTGATCGTGTCCGAGTGGCGAGTACTTTCTTGCCGGATATCCAGATGGGCTAACTTAAAGCCATAGATTTCTACTTGGCAAATTAGATTTTCCATTTCGCGACAGTTGATGCCGCTTTCAGTCAAGTTGTGCTGAATCAGGCGCAACTCGGTGAGGAATTCTACTCCAGAGGGATAGATGCTGGTAGTGTGAGCGGGTTTATACTGATCGTGTTGCCAGTCGGTACTTTTGTAGAGTTGCCAGTTGCGATCGCGCGTATTTTCCAATCGCTTTTTGACGTAGGACAACTTTAAACGATAGGGTTCTTGGCGAAAGCGAATCGCATGTTGTTCGTATACTTCTGGCATTTGCTGCCGATCTTGTTCTAAAGATTCGAGCAATTCTGGTAGGACGTCGCTCCAATGCAAAGATAAACTCAAGCGATTAATCAAGCGTTCGACCGACTTGATATATTTTTCCAACACCAGATGGCGCTGATAGCAGGCGGTTTGCCAAGTTACCTTGGGCGTTACCGAAGGATTGCCATCCCGATCCGAGCCTACCCAAGAGCCAAACTTGCAGAAATTGTAGCTGGGGACGGTGAGATTGCCAAACGTACTTTGAAGGCTGCGGGCAAACCGCTGATACAGTTGCGGCATGGCATCAAACAGCGCTTCTTGGAAGTAGTGCAGCGTATAGTCTACTTCATCCAACACCGTGGGCTTAAATTGGTGCAATTCGTCGGTGCGCCACCAGAGGCGAATTTCTTCGGTTAATTGCTCTCGCAGTGCCTCCAATTCCCAAGACGATTCCCCAAAAATTGGCGAGCCGGTTTCTTCCCAGGATATGGGAGACTCTTCTTCTAATTTGTCTAACTGTTGTAGAATCTTGGCGATGCTGCGCTGCTTATCGCGGATCGTATGGCGGACAATTTCCGTTGGGTGCGCCGTAAACACTAACCGGATATCCAGATTGTCGATCATTTGCTGGATTTGGCGAGGCGGTACGTTGAGCTGCCGCAGCTGATTAAATAACCAGCCAAACGTGCTGCGTTCCCGTCGCGTCCAGGTGGCTTCAGTCCAAGTTGTTTGGATGGTATCGGTTTTTGGTTCGCTGCCAATCGATTCGGCATCGAGTTTAGCAAAGGCATGTAGCGCCGGATCTGTCGCATTGTTTCCAGTTCCCGTGCGTAGCGATTGCATTTGCAGGCGCTGTTCGTAGTGCTGTTCGACAATATTGATCAGTTGGAAGTAGAGGGCAAAAGCTCTGGCGGCGCGAATCGCGGCATTGATATCCAGACTAGCAATGATTCTGGATACTTCGGCGCTGTTGTCGTTGGTGGCTTGACCTTCTGGGGAACAGAGCGATCGCAGTTGCTTAAGTAAATCTACCAACTCCTGACCGCACTCAGAGCGGAGAACCGATTCCCACAAGTCCTCCACTACTTTAAGACGATGGCGCAGAAATAAATTTGAAGGCGTGACGAGATCGACTGCCTGATGATCGGATTGGAGTATGGGACTCATAGATTCTATTTAGGGAGATAGCGGACAAATTGTAGCGAATGATATCTTTTTGTTTGGTGTTAGAGTTGACCAACTGAGAGAGTTAGAGGTTTTTGATCGGGAACAGTGGACAGTGGACAGTGGACAGTGGACAGTGGACAGTGGACAGTGGATAGTG
>CAYXCW010000141.1:0-19412 GCA_964463555.1 uncultured bacterium | reverse complement strand
CACTGTCCACTATCCACTGTCCACTGTCCACTATCCACTGTCCACTGTCCACTGTCCACTGTCCACTGTCCACTGTCAATCGTTGCAATGAGGAAATTGATACCCAGGACGCACAGTTGTACCGTTCGGCAGGCGCGATACTAATTCTACTTGCCCTTTTTCATTCACTTCCCAGCCGGTAGCTTCGACAATTTGAACTCTAGGCTGAGAAATCGAAGATCGCCGATCTTGAGAGGAAGTATTTGCCGGTTCGTTGGCAGAGGAAAAATCTCGCAGATCTCGCCAGACAGTCTGACTTCTAGCGACGGTAATCGGTGCGGTAGGGTTTTCTGGTAAGCCACCCCGTCCAGTAATCGTAAACGAATTGCCTTGTGCTGCGGCACAACCTACAATTACTTGGTCGCTTGGATCGCTAACTTGTGCGGGTAATGGCAACAAACCCGAACCGGGATCGACTTCCGGAGTGTTGAGGGATACAGTGCCAGAAACCCCAAACTGAGAACTAGCAGTAATATCGCTCAAGGGTGTAAGTTGCGGTTGAAATGCCAGACCGAAAATACTGGTAGCATTTATAGCAACATTCCCACCTCGACCGAGGAAAGCATTAGCTGTAATATCGGTATTTTCTTGGGCAAAAGCAACCAAAAACCCTGTGTCTATCCTGATGTTGCCGCCATTGCCGCCTGCACCTGCATTTCCGGCAGTAGTAGAAATAAAACTGCCTCGGCGCAATACTAATAAATCTGGCAATGCCAGGGTAATATTACCGCCGTCAGTACTGGCTGTTTGCCCAGAAATTGCGGCGCTATTTTCGAGAGTCAATCTGTTAGCTTGAGCTGCGATATTGCCGCCGCTACCGCTGCCTTTGCTATCAACTGAAATTGCCGCACTATCTCTAATTTCGATTTGTGGGGAACGGATGGAGATATTGCCACCATTACCTGTAGAACCTGGAGTGGTATTAGAAAATAAACCTGTATTTGCACCTCTGAGCGAGACTTCTCTGGCATTAATTATTATATTGCCCGCGTCTCCTACACTTTCGGTTAAAGCTTCTAACTGTGCGCCATTGGTGACTGACAAAGAGGGGGTATTAATAGTTAGAGTACCGCCTTTCCCGCTTGCTCCCACCAAAGTTCCCACATATGCACCGCTGGGGAAAAAAGGCGCGCCCGGATTGCCATCGAAGGAGGCTGATTCACTGACATTAATCGTAATACTTCCGGCGTTGCCTCTTGACTGAGTACTGGCACTAATAAAAGCACCATTGCTGACGGAAAGCCGACGGGTTGCGACCTCAATTACACCGCCTTCACCTTCAGCACCCGGTCTAACTTCGCTGAGAATAGCAGAAGGAATGGGCACGATTCTGCCAGACACAGTAGCTAAAACTGATCCTGCGATCGCAATTGATTCTTCAGCTCTAATCTCAATATTACCTGCATTGCCCCTCCCCCTAATACTGGTTCTGATTTGCGCCCCATCTTGCATGGAAAGAGTACGAGTTTGAAGTTTAATCGTGCCGCCATTGCCTTGGGCATTACGTTGTACGTTGCTAGTAATACCACTAAAAATTCCTCCGTCTTCAATTACGCCTGTAAGGGTAATTGCATCGGCATTAACTGTCACATTACCAGCATTACCGATGCCTGTGGTGATCGAGGATACCTGCGCCCCATTTGTGGCGACCAAGGTATTAGTATTTATTTCTACATCTCCGGCGTTACCCCCGCTTGAACTGTCTGTTTCCGTGCCTAAAACAGAATTATTCAGAGAGATTTCTTGAGCATTGACGATTACCGGGCCAGTGTTACCCCCCTCACTATAATTTAATAAAAAACCTTGGTCTGTTGACAAGGAATTGGCGGTAATTATTAGCTTTCCACCTTGACCCGATCCATAAATACTACTTTGGATAAAACCACCAAATAACATCGAAGGTGCTTCCAGGGTAACATCACCGGCTGTGCCTGAATTAAAAACTGCACTTTCAAGCAAGCTAGAGTCAGAACTGCCACTAGGAGGTGGTTCTTGAATAATTGCCGAGTTACTTTTAAGCGTAATGTTTCCCCCACCTAAACCGTAGGAAACAATCCGGGAAGGATAGGGTATGAAAATATCGCTAGTGGAGATCAGTGTAATATCTCCCCCCCTGCCGTTAAAGGTCAAATCAACACTATTTCCCCCAGAAACATCCATATTGCGGGAGGTAATTCTACCCCGCGAATCAATTACCACATCACCGCCGCCGATAAGGTTAGCTGTCTGAATTGAGTTAACAGAAATGTTCCCCGATAAAGCAGGATTTGGTTGATACTGATTGGTTAAAAATACCAGTCCGCCAGGAGCGATAATGCGATTGATGTTGATATCTGCACTCGTAGCAGTTCCACTGGTAGGAGTGGGAGAAAAACCTGTCCCATTCCCTGTAATGCCGGTCGGATTAAAATTAGTTGTTCCGGCTCTGATATCGACAGTTGGTTCGAGGTTGCCATTAATAGCAACTCTAGTTACTCCATCAGAAAGAGTAACTGTTTCATTGATAAAATTGTTTGGCTCTGTCCCGGTAATTTCGATGCTGTCAATATTGACACTTCCCCCGGCAAAAATATGCAGGGAAGCGCCTGTATAGCTGTTAAAACTAACGTCGCCGCTGGCGCGAATAATTGGGTCGTCGGTGCTGGATAGATCTCCTCGATTACCATTGATATTTTCCAGGGTAAAATTGCCGCCGCTGTAGAAATGGGCATTTCCGCCGATGGGATTGGCGGAACGGAAGGTCATATTTTGCCCGGAAAAGAAGCCACTTGAGGGATGATTTAAGGCAAAGATATCGATCTTATTCCCTTGGACTAATAATTGTTGTCCGGCGGCAGCGATGAATGGATTGCTAATGCTGTCTCGCACTCTGAGATGATTGGCAGCTTGCAAAGTCAAGTTACCCCCAGCTTGTAACTGACCTTGTAAGTCAAGATTGTTACTAACTAAAGTGAGGTTTTTCCCTACAGACAAGTTGCCGGAGTTAGCGATCGCTCCAGAATCGGGCAACCAATCCCCTAAACCCGGACGCACATTGACGGTTAGCAAGGGAGGCGCACCGGGATTGTCTGTCCCGAACTGATAACCATTCTCCAGCACCAGGTTTCTAGCCGTACTGGCGAAAAAAGAACCTGAGATATCGAGTCGGGCATTTTGACCGAAGATAATGCCGTTGGGATTTATTAAGTATAAATTGGCACTACCCAGCACTCCCAAAGTCCCCAGAATTTGAGAAGCGCGATTGCCCGTGACTCGTCCCAGGATATTTTCAATACCAGTAGGGTTGGCAAAATATACCCGTTGCAGATTGCCGACGTTGAAATCTTGGAAACTGTGGAATAAATTGTTACCGCGAATGGCGCCGCCATCAATGCGATCGCTTAAACCACCTTGAAGGGGTACATTCGGAGTCACGATCGAACCTTCTGCACCCAAACTGTTATCTGGGATAATCTGTGCCAGCGCAGTTGTGGTTAAACTGAGGGTGTAAGCGATCGCTCCACAGGTTGCAAAGATTCCCATCCACTGGTAACGCACCATAATTTTCCTCTATTGGCTTGATTGCCTCGATTTGGAGCCGCGAAACCAAAAATCTCTACACGATCGCAGCAGCCATACTGACAGAAGTGACTCCTGTGAGCGAGATTGTACCACCACTTAAAGAAGTCAAATCCAGCTTTAGACTGTTACCGATCAAATCGGCGAGGTTATCGATGGCATTGATAATACCATCACCATTACTATCCAAAGCACTCTTACTGATACCAAGTTGGCTGAAATCGAGCTTGTCTTGAGCGGAAAAATCGCTAACGACATCGTTACCAAAAATGGCGCCAAAGACAAATGTATCGTTTGCCAATCCACCCGCTAAACTATCATCGCCCCTGCCGCCGCTGATTGTATCCTTACCGTTACCGCCATTAATCGTATCGTTGCCACCCAACCCAGACAAAACATCATTGCCATTCGCTCCTTGAATGTTGTCAGCAAAGCGAGTACCAATAATGTCATCTTTAGCATTATTACCGAGCAGGTTAAAAGCAGGAGTAGCGCCCAAAATCGCTAAATTTGGTAGCGATAAATCAACATCAGCAGAGCCGTTACCAGATAAAAAAGTCACTCTAGAAACATTACTATCGACAGTAATATTTTTAACTGACCAATTCTTATCGAAGTTAAAACCACCAAGTTCTTGCAATCTCGTTTGAACTGCACCATCTCCACTCGAATCTTGAATCGTCACATTGACATCAGTAGGATCGGCAAAGCAAAACGAGTCTAATGCTGCTTGCAAATTCGCAAACGAACCCATTTGAATCCCGTTACCATTGCTGACAAATGCCCCTCTATCATTCACTAAAACATTGACACTCTTGGTCGCTTTTGGTGCCAATTCAAGTCTGTCAATGTTCAAATTTTGGGTCTGATTCCGGTTATTTAACGTAAATGAACCGCTATCATATCTGCTACTGCGAAAAACGCCGTCTTTCACAAAATCAGCCAGGGCATCGAAGATCGCTTTTTCATCTTGCGTATTGGACAAATCTCCATCAGAGGACAAATCCATCCAAGCTGCCAGATCGGCTAAGTATTGCGGATTGTTACTTTTAACAAAGGAGGTTAAAAAATCAAACAAACCTCTCGTACCAGGTGGTAAAAATGCTGAGTGGTTTCCAGCATCGCCGCTAGTTCTAGTGCCACCACCTGGGTTTGGACTCAAGAAAAATGATAGCAGGTTGGGGTTGTTTGGATCGTCTAGATTAACGCCGAAACTAAAAAATTTTTCTCCATTATTTAACGAGGCGTTGATTTCATAGGTAGCCACATCTAATCTGGCACTCGCCGTCACCGCTCCAGGGTTAAGACTAACTCCATTCGCCGCCACAACTTCGGCAGCATTCGTAACATCTAAAAACCCGAAATTTGCATCTTTGTTGCCTGCCTCTTTTTTGACATTGTAGTTGACAAAAAATGTGCCATCTGCCCTGGTTTCAAAATATTCAGGCAGGGCTGTATTGACGCCAGTCGTGCCAGGATTTGAAAATCCTAGCGTTGCCGAAAAATTAATCGGTGTAATGTAATCATCGCTGACTTTAGCATTGACCGTAATCGTCTTCGATGCGCCCGGAGCAATGGTGTTAAACTTCACCTCAACGGTTTGAGCATTGCCATCTCCGCCACCAGCAGTATCCAGGTTAATGCCACCGTCCAAACCGAGACTTTGCACTTTTAATCCCACGGGCAAAATCTTGGTCAGATCGTCTTCGATCGTGACATCTGTAGCATCAACAACGCCATTATTGGTTACCGTAATCTCGAAAGAGACATTATCCCCTGGACTGGCAACAAATTTATCCGGCGTGCCATTTTGGTCGGTATCAAATGTTTTTTTTACGCTAGTAAACTTTTTAGTTAAATCGAGGTTTACCACAGGAGCAACGATACTGGTAGATTCATTCCATCTGAAATTACCATTTGTTACAATTAAATCTGGATCTAACTGGTCGCCAGCAATAATTTCTGCGACGTTGGTGTAGGCGTCAGCGCTTTCTGCATCCAGAATTGTACCCGTAAGGGTTAGCGTTGCATTACTTCCCGATGCTAAAGCGTCAACACTCCAAATGCCAGTGTCGCTGTTATAAGTCCCAATGCTAGGTGTAACATTGGTAAAGTTAATCCCAGAAGGCAGCAAATTTTGAACTTGTACGCCCGTTGCATTGGCTGGCCCGCTGTTATTTAATGTGATGGTAAATGTAATTGAATCTCCTACCAATACAGCACTTTTAGATACTGCTTGAGTTAGAGATAAATCGGCTAATGAAAAATCAAATGCATCCGCGCCTGCCAATGTTTCTTCCAGCAATCCGTTACTCTGCGAGCTGGGATCTGTCAAATCTAGTGCCATGATTGTACCTATTATTTGCGATTGACTCGATCTGAAACTAGATGCACCCGATGAACCCTTCTATCTGTTGGCGATCGCTCCCATAAATTTTCTCAGTTTCGGCTCGTTACGGATAACTGCTAACCCAGCTAATCTAAGATAGGTTTAAAAAGTACCTAAACAAGCTAAACCGGCTTGAATTCTCTACCTAAATGGTTTTTCAGTAAATATCCTTAGATTTCATTAATTTAACACCTGCAAACCTGGCTTGTATATAAAGATTTGATGAAGCTGACTAAAGTTTCGGTAAGATTCTCCTTAGCCGACAAAATAAAAAGCCAGAGAATCCAGCAAAGTCGGAAAAGTCGGAAAAGTCGGAAAGGTCGGAAAAGTAGGGAAAATACTTTTGTTGCTTGGAAAATAAAATTAGATCGGCTACTATAGCTTTTAACCCGATTCCAACAAAAAAGGGACTTTTGTAGAATCCTGTAAGTTGGGTCTAGTTCCTCGACCCAACTTACATTTTTTCATGACAAAAATCAGATCTCAAGGGAATTGTGTTGATAAACCCGCCCCCGCGCGATGCCGATACTTAGCTGGCTTTGAAGTTGGAGCTTCTCAGCAAAATAAAAGATCGGTAAGTGCCATTTATCTGTAGTTAGCGATCGCGCTCACCCATCATTGCACCATATGGGGTGCCGCAGCGTCATACCTGAAAAGTCGGAAAAGTCGGAAAAGTCGGAAGAAAATTTTTACGCTTAACAAAATTAACTAAATCGATTAATATATTTTTTAACCCGATTTCAAGAAAAAAGGACATAACTACAATTATGTAGGTTGGGTTGACATCCTTAACCCGACCTACTTTTTTTATGTAATCAAATATAGTAAAAGGTGCGAGATGCCGGTTGTAAAAGCGAGGTTGGTTAGTTGCTGTTAGCCCAAAGCTGTATCTCATTCATCAGCCACTTTCCCGCGCATAGTCTTAATCTGCGATCGCTTGGTTTTGCGATTCAAACGCTTTCTTTGAGACTTACGGTTCGCTCATTTGAAAGTGAGTTAGAGAAATTAGGCAAATCTTGGTTGAAGCCATAGATTTAATCGCGCCTTGCCTACTTAACTGATGGACTTGCGGAAGTACAATTGATCCCATCAGCCGCAAAGAACGCTCTTGTTTCGAGGGTTCTTTGCCCAGTTTTTCGTCAACCTGTAGCTGTTTTTTTCAACGGGTCAAATTTTTCGGCTGTATCTCTTATCTGGTAAGGGTTTGACTGCTGTTTGGCTTCCAATGAGGTTGACGAAAATGCTGAAATGCTTGCGGGAAAAGCTTTTGAGGCGATTTCGATCGGCTACCTATTGACAAGGCGATCGCTGAAACGGTACTTTTAGGATCGGTAGACGAAATCGCACCTCGAAAACTAAATACAGTAAGCTTTCTAGAACCCGGCAGTTGCAACTAATTCAAATCCCTATCAGGGATTGAAACACGCAAGGGGTTGACCAGTAAGTCAACCCCTTGCTAGTTGCAACTAATTCAAATCCCTATCAGGGATTGAAACAGCGGAAACGCGCCGTACTTGTCGAGTAAGTCGCCGGTTGCAACTAATTCAAATCCCTATCAGGGATTGAAACAGCTCGTCTGCCCCGTGCTGTTTCTAATCGGGATTCGTTGCAACTAATTCAAATCCCTATCAGGGATTGAAACAAGTAAATATGAGGCGTCCGGATTCGATTTTAAAGTTGCAACTAATTCAAATCCCTATCAGGGATTGAAACTCAATCTCAGGCGTGCCAACCCCAAAATCCAGAGTCAGTTGCAACTAATTCAAATCCCTATCAGGGATTGAAACCTTAGATCCGCGATCGCCACGTTCTCCGTAGGATTTGTTGCAACTAATTCAAATCCCTATCAGGGATTGAAACAGAATGGGGCAATCGCCATCGCCATCAAATACTTAGTTAGGCAGTACAACCTGATAGTTATCAGATAAAGTACTAAACGCTGCCAGATTTGCAATCAAACGGTCGTTAAACCAAGACGATTACAATCTGTTGCGAAGTCTCCTTTCCTTGTCTGTCTCCTCACATCTTGCATCACGGGAGGTAGAACCTCCCGGATCTCGTTCCCAGGTTGAACCTGGGAACGAGAATACTGAGGCTCCGCCTCAAGGTGCAAGATGTGAGTCTCCTCACATCTTGCATCATTCTCAACAAGCCTTGAAACCCTTGTTTCTTAACCAAAAATCTAGGCTTTCAATATCAAACCTACATTGCGCCCCCTCAACTGATATGAGATCCAAGAAACTCAGGACTGACGCGCGTAAGTACAGAGTGAAGTTTTTTTATTATGTTTAATAACGGCTTTCCGCGAGTGCGGAAGGATAGTACAGCAATTAACCAAGCTAAACCAACTGCATAGCCAGCTATCACATCAGTAGGCCAGTGTACGCCCAAATAAAGCCGACTCAAACCGATGGCAGCAATTAACCCAGCAGTCAAGGCAAGAATGCGTTCCCGTTGCTGAGGAAATTGCTCTGCCAGAATGTAACCTAAGAAACCGTAGATCGCAAGAGATACCATTGCGTGACCGCTAGGAAAGCTGTAGTGATGCACGTTAACAATCCAATCCCATAGTGCCGGACGTGTTCTACTAAATTGGACTTTGAGCAGATAATTTAAAGCGATCGCACCGACTGCGATGATACCTAAAGTTGTTGCTTCGGTGCGACGATTATAGTGCAGCAGCCCCATTCCCCATGCCAAACAAATCAACACCAACGCAATTGGTTCACCGAGAAAAGTGATACCCAACATGATGCGATCTAAAACTGGTGTGTGTAGCTTTTGGATTGCTAGTAAAATGCTTTTGTCAAGCTCGTAGGCGTGGAGCAGGAGAGCGCCAAGGACAAGCGTACCAACAGCCTCCCATAGCCGAACAATTTGACTGTCTGTTAAGCTTAATTGTTTCTGCTTGGGTGTTGATGGTAGTAAGGCTGGGTCAACCCTACTAAAAAGTTGCAATTGACTATATCTCTTCTCCAGAGGCGATCGCTTAAATAAACTCTGGTTAATAATCTTTTTGGGTTGGCTTTTTTGGTTGTAATTAATGGCAGCTTTGACAGCAAAAACGCCAATAATTACCAAAGCATCAGCTAGTCCCCCTGTCGCAATCGATAGCCCAGCGGCGACCGTTACCAGCTCAACTGGTAAGGATTTGAACTGTTTGAGCAACAGAGTGGGCGTGGAACGATCGGCCCAAAGAAAACTTGCTCCGGATCTTGTATTAAACTGGGTCACTCCCACATTTACTGACTCTACACGTGGGAGGAAAATATTTGGATTTTGCATCTCGCGAGTTGGCGAGGGAGGATTTATTCCGGATGCATGTAAGTGTTTAGTTGCATCTGATACTGAACTAACATAAACTGTACTTGCAGCGAGTTCTCTGGATTTTTCTCTGTAATCTAAGACAATACGTTCGACGAGCTTAGCAATGACCTTGTGGCTTTGGTCTACCTGGAAAATAATTAGAACATTTCCGGTGATAGGGTTAGCTTGAACTTGCTGGATTATTGGTGACTGTGCCAATCTAAATTCCAGGTATTTTTTGAGAGATTTTGAATGATGAAGCCCACAGACCTTATATCTAGCTCTGCCTTTGACAGCGGTGTGGATTGCCTCAATTAAAGGGTTATTGTTGGGTAAATTTTTGACAATATTATCCATTAGATAAACTGTGTTTAGCACAAAACTATCGCTTTGAAGTTAGGGATAATATGGTGGCTTAACCACAGCGCAGCCACATTATCCCTATTCACATCTTGCACCTAAGAGATAAACAGCCTCCAAATAAATTTGGGGCTGAAAGCTTAAGTTAGCTAAAGCTAACTACAATCGGGTATTAACCCGTTTTAACGGGTTTTAGCTTTCAGCCAGAAATTTATTTCTAGGCTTGGTGCAAGATGTGAGCCTATGTTAAATTATCGCCGATCCCGGATCGGAGGACGGTAAGGAGCGCGATCGCTTGGCGTAAAACCCCAGAAACCCAGTTTTTGAGCCAAACCCGGGTTCGTTTTCGCGGGCGATCGCCCAAATCAAACCTATTGACTATCTTGCCCCGACTGTTGTAAATCAAGCATAGATTTTCCTGCAAAACTTCCCCGATTAACCTAATGCTAAAAATAAAACGTTTAATTGTTAGCTTATCCGTAATGCTACTAGCTATGGGTGCTGGATGTACTGGAAATTCTGAAAATAAGACTTCCGCTCCAGAAACTAACCCAGTAAAAAAAGAGACACAAGAAGTGAAATCAGAATCCCCCGCAGCCCAAGCAAGTAAACTGGTAACCTCTCCGCCAAGCAATCCAGATCCAGCCATTCAGCAGAAAACGCAACAATACGTTAAACAACTGGCGGCTAAAGGATTTACGGCGAAAGCTCAAGGGGTATGGATTCAATCGGGGAATACGCTGTTAGCGAATCACCAAGGAACAGTCCCCTTACCTGCGGCTTCCCTAACCAAGGTGGCAACCAGCCTCGCAGCGCTTTCTACCTATGGTGCCGATCGGCAATTTATCACAGAAATTGGGGCAACTGGGCCGATTCAAAACGGCGTCTTGCAGGGAGATTTGGTGATTCAGGGGGCGGAAGATCCGTTTTTTGTTTGGGAGGAAGCGATCGCTCTAGGCAATACTTTAAATCAGCGGGGCATCAAGCGCGTTACTGGTAATTTAGTCATCGTCGGCAAGTTTTACATGAACTACGAGCAAAGCGCTCTCAAATCTGGCAATCTGCTCAAACAAGCATTGAATTCTCGTCTTTGGACTGCACCCATCGCCAACCAGTATCAAACTTTACCTCCAGGAACCCCGCGCCCCCAAGTCAAAATTGATGGCTCGGTACAGCTTTCGCCCATCACTCCCAGTCAGGTAACGCCGATACTGCGTCATTATTCATACCCACTGACGGAATTGCTGAAAAAAATGAATAGCTACAGCAACAACAAAATGGCCCAAATTATAGCCGATTCCGTTGGGGGTGCAGAAGTCGTAGCAGAAAAAGCAGCCAAAGCAGCAGGAGTCCCAGAAAACGAAATTCAACTAATTAATGGTTCCGGATTGGGAGAAGAAAATAAAATTTCTCCCCGCGCCGTCATCGCCATGTTTTTAGCAATTCAGCAATATCTGGAACCTAAAAATATGACAATTGCTGATGTTTTTGCCGTCGTCGGACAAGATGAAGGCATTTTAGAACAGCGTCAAATTCCGCCCCTATCCGTTGTTAAATCGGGAAGTTTAAATCGGGTGAGCGCTTTAGCAGGCGCATTACCAACTCAGCAGCAAGGAATTGTTTGGTTTGCCGTTCTCAATTCTGGGGGAGATTTAGAGAGATTCCGCGCCGAACAAGAGGTGCTGTTAAAAAGTTTTGTGCAACAGTGGGGAGGGGTGTCTTCATCACCTGCTGAGTTAACTCCAGAAGGTAAAATTAAAACATCTCGCAATGAAATTGTAAATTAGTGATTGGTAATTGGTAATTGGTAATTGGTAATTGGTAATTGCTAATTGTTCCAAGTGAAAATAGGAGGCACATTATGGAACTCAAGTCAGTGGCAATGGAAATTCCTGAAGGCAGTAACATTATTATTGGTCACAGCCACTTTATTAAAACCGTCGAGGATTTGTACGAAATTATGGTAGGGACTTCGCCACAGGTAAAATTTGGCATTGCCTTTTGCGAAGCATCTGGGCCATGCTTGATCCGAGTGGTGGGGAACGATGCATCTTTGCAAGCAGTGGCGACTAAAAATGCACAAGCACTTGCTGCCGGACATAGTTTTGTAATTCTGTTAAAAGAGGCTTTCCCGATTAACTTTTTGAATGGGATTAAGCAGTGTCCGGAAGTTTGTACAATTCATTGCGCGACAGCCAATCCGGTGCAGGTAATTGTTGCCGAAACAGAGCAAGGGCGGGGCATTTTGGGGGTTGTGGATGGGTTTTCGCCAAAAGGTGTGGAAAGTGCCGATGATGTAAAGGCACGCCAGGAATTTTTACGCAAGATCGGTTACAAATTGTAGGGCACGGGATGATTAATATGAGGATTTATCTCACAATATTTGGGTTGCCCTGCCCCTAGATCGATGATTTCGGGTAGGGAGGATGTCAAGAAGCGATCGCCGATGCGCGTTCTTGCAGCAGGTGACGGACTTCTTCATCGGTGGTTTGCTCGAATTGATCGTACCAGACGCTAATTGAATAAAAGCGTTCTGGTGTCACCAGAGATACAACTTCGTCTACTTCTGCTTTCAATTCGTTGTAGCTGGAGAGGGGCGCTACTGGTACGGCGACGATAATGCTGGCAGGTTTTTGCTGTTTTAAGGTAGCGATCGCTGCCCGCAAAGTTGCTCCCGTAGCTATTCCATCATCCACCAAAACGATCGCTCGCTCTTGCAAGTTGGGGAAAGGTCGATCGCCTCGGTACGCGCGATCGCGTCTTTCTAATTCTTTCTCTTCCAACGCTACCACCCTGGCGATCGCTTCCTGCGAAACTTGCAGCGATTCCACTACATCGTGGTTGAGTACCATCACCCCTCCCATGCCGATCGCACCCATCGCCAATTCTTTGTTTCCGGGTGCCCCCAGCTTCCGCACCAGACAAATATCTAACGGCACATTGAGTTCCACAGCCACTTCATACGCCACGGGTACGCCCCCACGGGGTAGCCCCAACACCAGTAAGTCGGCGCGATTGGCGTAAGCGCTTAGCTTTTTCGCCAGCTGTTGTCCCGCTTCAGTTCGGTTGCGAAATCGCCTCATTTTTTTTCCTCCCTTGCGTGGAGCGGCTGTGTTGTTGTTTTTTTAACTTGTCGCGCTCAAGTCTCTCAAATCCCCATCCCACAAAAGCAGTGCTACGGCTTGTTCAATTTGCTTGGCAAATAAATTTTCTACCATTGTTTAATCCTCCCGCTGGTTGGGTCTAGTCCATCTACTGGAGATTAATTTAATTATCAATTATATTCACCCAATTATTATTTTAACCCCTTCTTACTAAAATTTATGCAAATTTTTGTTGACTTATAGAGCAGTTCGCACCAACCCCGTCTATGCCCGACCGGGGCGATCGCGTTAGACTTTATGCTCACAATTCTCGCAAATTTTACCATTGGATTGCATCCAATTTTAAGGTTAATATATTTTCTATCCAGGAAAGATTGAATTATTACATATTAAAAAGGTCGCCATTAATATCATCAAAAGTTCATCTGTCCCCTAGCCGCTATAACTTTCTCGATGGGTCAGATCGATAATTTCTCCAAAGCGGAACTCGCGAACTAGCTCAGTGAGAGCAGTTGCGAGGCTGATATATTCTGCTGGAATATCTTTGAGCAGTTGAAAAATCCAGCTATCATCGCAGTCAACCGCAGCCTGATGGAGTTTAGCGATCCAATCATCAGGCATTACATTCAAAGCGGTATGAGTCAAATTTAAAACAGGGAATGGGGAAACTTCGCAACTTTGGGCAGGCGCTTCATAAATGTAACCCACGCCGAGAAGATCGGCTATTTTGGCAAAGATGACATTAGCTTGAAACGGTTTACTAATAAAATCGTCACATCCGGCGGCAAAAATAGCGGCGCGATTTTCTTCAAAAGCAAAACCAGTGACAGCAACAATTGCGGTGGCTTGTCCTTTAGGAGTACTTTTGATTTTCTCTGTGGTTTCATAACCGTTCATCACTGGCATTCGCAGATCCATAAAAATCAGATGCGGTTCCCATTGTTCCCACATGGTCAAGCCTTCTTGCCCGTTTTTAGCTTCCTTGACTTCAAAACCAACCGATGTCAGCAGCTTTGACAGCAGCCAACGGTTTTCCGGTTGATCTTCAACTATTAATAATCGAACTGGCGCTTGGTTGGGTGCTAAACGGACGATCCGATTAGCTTGTTGTGGCTGTGTAAAATCGGTTGTGCTTGCTAAATGAACTGGGATATCAAACTTAAATGTGGTTCCCGTTTCTGGATTAGCGATCGCAGTAATATCCCCATTCATCAAGTTGATAAACTTCCGACTAATGGCTAATCCTAGACCCATTCCGGCTTGCCATCCTTCCCCGGCTTTAGTTTGTGCAAATGGTTTAAATAAATTTGCTGCGGCTTCATCTGTCAGCCCATAACCCGTGTCGATGACTTCAAAAATTAGGCGGTAATTGGTAATTGATGATTTTACCGAAACCCGTAATGTTACCGTACCGGCATCGGTAAATTTTATAGCATTGTCAAGTAGGTTAACTAAGACTTGCCGCAACTTTTTTTCGTCGGTTTTAATGTGCTGGGGAACTTCGGGCGATCGCTCAAATATCAAGTTAATTTGCTTGTCACATGCTTTCAGGTGCATCATCTCTTGCAGTCCATTTAGCAGTTGGTACAAATCAAAGTTAATTTCATCCAGCTGGGCGGTACCGGCTTCGATTTTTGACAATTCCAGAACGTTATTAATTAAACCCAGCAAGTGTTGACCGTTGTGGTGAATAATATCTAGATGGGCTTGATGCTCTAAACTAATTGCAGGATCTCGTTGCATCACTTGAGCAAAACCCAAAATGGCATTGAGTGGAGTTCTGAGTTCGTGACTCATGTTAGCGAGAAATTCGCTTTTAGCTCGGTTAGCTGCTTCGGCAGCTTCTTTGGCTTGTTGCAGTTTGGTTTCTACCTGTTTGAGTTCGGTAATATCAAAAATTGCGCCATCGAGCCAGAGAATCTCTCCGTTTGACTTGCGGATGCCTTGGCCTTTTTCGTAAACCCATCGGATGCTGTTATCGGCACGAACGATGCGATATTCGATTGTATAAGGCTGTTGCTCTTGGATGGCGCTATCGATCGCAATGTCCACCATCTGCCGATCTTCGTGATGGATAATACTGGCAAAACTCCGCACTTGATTGTTAATAAAATCAGATGGCGGATAGCCAGAAATTTGAGCGATCGCATCGCTAATAAACTCCATTGTCCAGTCGCGATCGCAAGCACAGCGGTAAATTACCCCCGAAATGTTGGCAACTAAAGACCGAAATCTGGCTTCGCTTTCCTGCAACGCCAGGGTATCCGTCTGAATTCGATCCGCCATGCGGTCAAATGCTGCCGATATTTGCGTTAGTTCATCGCATCCTTGCAACCGGGCGCGCACATCTAGCTGTCCTTGGGCTAAACTATTGCTGGCTGCAACTAACTTCGATGCCCGCTGCGTCAAGATTTTGTCAAACAGCAACCAAACCGCAACGCAAGCAGAGGCAATTACAGCGATTGATTCGAGCGATCGCTGTAAAGCATCTGCATAAGCCGCATATTTTTCGCCTGAAATGTCATATTCTACCAATAAAATGCCGATTCTCGTCGGACGCAGTTCGCCAACTTTAGCCCCCAACAGCACTGGATAAATTCCCCAGATCTTGCGTTTATTTTCAGAAACCAAAAGCTGCGCTGACATTTTTTCGCGCACATTAGAAATTGCACCCAAGCTTTTAGCCGCAGGGGTTTCGCCCACTGGAAGGTGCCGCAGTTCGTAACGGGTGGATAGGATGACGCGGTTGTTTTCATCGCACAATAAAACCAAAGCTAACTTTGGGTCGCTTCCCATCTTGCTGATAACGATTTCTGCTTGCTCTATATCTTCCCTTCTGTATAAATATTCCAATATCCCTGAAGTTTGACTGCCCACCAACCGGAGATCGTGGATTGCTTCTTCTTCTTCACGGGAGTTGGACAGATTTACTTCTCTTTGAAAAGAAAATACGCCCAGCAAGATGCTGAACAATACCAAAATTGTTGGAATCGAGAAACGCAGAGACAATGAAAAACGTTTCATGAGCAGCGCTACCAAATCCGATCTAATTACCCTATTTTGCTTCACCACTTAGCTTGCTTGACGAACCGATCGTCCAGTAAGGGGGTAGTGTCCACTGGTTTTGGTAACAAATTGTTTTCTAACATCACCTTAGCCAGCAGGTTTATGCTATTAAGCAACGTGGGGTCGTCTTTACTCAGCAATCTTTGGTTCTCTTGCAAGTTTGGCTGGCTCAGACCTGCTAAAGATTGTAGGAACTGTGAGGGCGTTACACCCGTGCGGGGAGCAATTCTACTAGCCGCATCTTGGGGATGGCTTTGCAAGTAATCTAAGGCGCGAAACCGACCGTTAATCAAAGCTTGCACGGTATCTGGTTGATTTTGGATCGCGCTGGAGCGCACGATCAAAACATCCACAATTTCCCCTGGAATTTGCCTGCTATCAAACAGTATTTTAGCCCCCGTTGCCAATAGTTTGGTCATCGGTGGCCCAAATGTTACGACTGCATCGATTTTGCCTTGTTTAAACGCTCGTTCGTGTTCCGAAACTTGTAACGGCACAATTTGCACGTCTTTGGGCGACAAACCAACTTTTCCCAAGGCACGGGTAATCACAAATGCCCCCAACGCCGTTGATTCAACTCCTACCCGCCGCCCTTTTAAATCTAGCAGGTTCTTAATATTTGGTTTTCCTAAAATTGCATCGCCACCGGCAGAAAAATCCATCACGGTTACAATGCGAACATCTGGTTCGGTGGCTGCCAATACTAATGCTTGATCTAGGGAGATACCCGCGGCTTCAATTTCCCCATTCCGGTAAGCTCGTACTTGTTCTGTACCCGAAGGATAATCGACCAATCGAATCGGAGTGCGATCGTAATAGCCTAAACTGCGAGCGAGATACAAAGTTTCGTATCCAGGCCAAACATTAGTACCGACGCGCAACGGTGGCGGCGGTTCTTTAACGCAGCCAACCAGGGCAAATAAAACGATCGCTACACCGATTGAGAAACTAAAACAAACCCGAGGTTTCAAGATTGATAGGCTCCAACTTGGGGAATTAAGTCTTTGGCTCAGCTTCATGCATTTCACAGTAGTGCTGAAATTTTTTCAGCAAATCTCCCCACAAGTATTCCCATTTTTGCTGCCCAAATAACAACTGCTAGAATTATGCGCCGTTGTAATTTCTAAGTTTTTGTTGTTGTCAAGGGCGATGACAAATTTCGGCTTTTGCCTACTTAATAAATATGGTATTTTTTTTACACGAAAGATAAATAGCTTCTCATACGTATGTTGCCCATACTTCCGAGTGTCCAATTTTACTCGATCAAAGTGTCATAAGTCGCCCACTGCTGCCCATTAGGGCTAATGCCAGCTTGTGGCAAGCCCATCAGGCAATGCAAGCTTAAGGACATGATATCAATCATGCCGCTTAACAGTTTTATGAGTGGTTTGATTAACATATCTGGACATATTAGCGGGTATAATGTTGATTTCTGCCTGGATTTCTTCAACTCGCCTTGCCATAATAGTATATTGACTTCTTAATTCCCCTATGGCATTATGAATTCTTGTTTCTAGGTTTTCTTGCATGGCAAGACTATCATTTTTTAATTGAAAATGTAAGCTCTGAATTTCCCTCTCTATCTGACACAGTCTTTGTTTAATGTCGGGAATCCGGAAGTTATCAATGCGGATATCTACTTCTTTTATTTCTCCTTGTAATTCTTTGATATCGTTACGGGTCACTGTATTTTTCAAGGCTTCTATTGGTTGTCTATGCTGCATATTTTGATCCAACCAATAGATTTTATTTTGCAAAATTTGCACGTACTTTGAAAGCTCTTCGATTGAGCTTTCGTGGTGAGATTCAGCTGCAATTAAGTTGGAAATGGTATTTGAAGATTGCCAACTTTGTAGTTGCTCCTCTAATCTAATAATTTTGGCCTGACTCTGTTGATAAGCTTGAGATAGACGGTTTTTTTCCCATGAATTTATCCCTAAAGCAAGCGAGAGCGGCACCGATGTTAGGGTTGCCAGCAGAGGTTGTTGCAATATGACAGCGGCTACCGAGCTACCAAGAGAACTAACAATTAGTAAAACTTCTGTAATACTAAACCAACGATGACCGATATTAGCTGAGGCTGTTTGAGTATTTTTCATTTTTTCACCTCACCGTTTGGTTGAGGAATTCAAGACTCTGGCTAACCTGGCAAATACATCCGTTTTTTAATTCATAAAAACCTGGATTGAATCGATCTAATAGTTCTGCTGGCTCGCACTTTAAATTAAAGTTTTGGCAACTATTATCGTAGCTTTGATACCAGAGAAAATAACGCGATCGCTACAAAAATTTAATCAATTTCACTCCCACCCATACTTGACGGTTGCGCCACTATGGGGTATGCTCTTGATTTAACGGTTGCATTCCTTGCCCAGGCAGCAGCCGGTTACGAAAAATCTAGTTACGCTGCCCAAAGCTGTTAGAGCAGCAATGGACAGCATAACCCCCCAAACTGTTCGCGCAGTCCGGGAGGCTAACAGAGAATTTTAACATTCTACGTAGCCACCCTGCTTTGCGTTGCCTTGCGGGGTGGCTAGATTTTTTGGTTTGAAACCAAAAAAAACAGGAGAAAATCTGATGATACAGGAGTTTTTGTCAGGCTCTGGCGGATCTGCGCGTCCAAATTCTGCCTCACAAATGCCGGAACGGGAACCGATCCGGATTATGATTGTTAGTTCTTCCGAAGGCGTAAACGAACAAATCCAAACTTTTTACGCCGAGGGATTTGCTGAGGTGGATGAGTGGAGTCCGATAATGCCGGTGCCAAATTCGGATTTGATGATGAGCATTCTCATTCGCTATCGCCAGCGACTTTCCACCGATAAATCGACTCGGAAATCGGGACGGTAATAGGCGGAAATTTGGCTCTCGCACCTGCGCTTGCACCCCGCCAGCGATTAAAATCGCTGGCTAATAGCTGAAGTCCACTCAAGTGGACTAAAGCTTTTTCAGTCGGATAAATCCGACTGGCGCTATGAGACGGGGAATTTATTCCCCGTCGGGTGATGGGGCAATTGGTGCGAGATCTAAGCGATCGCAAGTTACCCAATTGCGGCAAACTGATAAAACAGGTTGACCCAGAGAGGAGAATTATATGAGTTGGACGAAAGTTTTGTCAGCTGACGCACTTGCCCCAGGTGCGAGAGAAGTGGTAAAAGTAGGCGATCGCAAAATCCTGCTGTTAAACCACGAAGGTCAGATGTATGCGGTAGATAACGCTTGTCCCCACCTGAAATTGTCCCTAAAAAAAGGCAAAATTGTCGGAGGAGCAATAGTTTGTCCTTGGCATCGCAGTGCTTTTGACTTATCCACTGGTGCGGCGAAAGAGTGGATTTCCTGGCCTCCAGTGATGGGAAAGGTAATGGGTATGGTATCACAAGAAAAGCCACTTTCAGTTTTTCCGACTCGCATAGAAGAAGGAAGCATCTGGATTGACGTAAATTAGAATTCAACAGTGGACAGTTGACAGTGGACAGTGGACAGTTGACAGTGGACAGTGGACAGTGGACAGTTGACAGTTACCTCTCCCTTTGCGCCTACCCGAGAAACAGCCTCCAAATAAATTTGGGGCTGACAGCTTAAGTTAGCTA
>CAYXCW010000140.1:0-19515 GCA_964463555.1 uncultured bacterium | reverse complement strand
ACCAATTACCAATTACCAATTACCAATTACCAATTACCAATTACCAATCACCAATGGATATTGTAGAAAGCGTAAAAATGGCGGCGACTACCCTCACAGCAAATAAGCTGCGTAGTAGCCTGACAATGTTAGGAATTATCATCGGCAACGCTTCGGTGATTGCAATGGTGGGGATTGGACAAGGGGCGCAGCGGTTGGCATCAGAGCAATTTGAATCGCTAGGACCTAACGTTTTGTTTATCCTTCCAGGTAATCAAAATGCCCAACGTAACCGCGACTTACCTAGAACGTTGGTATTAGAAGATGCACAAGCGATCGCGCGTCAAGTTCCCTCAGTAAGCGAAGTCGCACCGCAAATTCAAAGCCAACAGTCAGTAGTTTACCGCAACAAAAATACCAGTACCCAAATATTTGGCGTCACGCCAGAATTCCTCACAGTACGCAGCTTTGATATCGCCAAAGGAAGATTTTTTAGCGAGCAAGATATTAAAAGCAATAACCAAGTCGCAGTTTTAGGTTCGGATGTTGTTAATAAAATGTTTGCCGGTAGCGATCCGATTGGCGAACGCATTCGGGTAAGAAATCTCAGCTTTACAGTGATTGGGGTGATGCAACCCAAAGGCTCATTTTTGGGAAGCAACCAAGACGACGCCGTGTATATTCCCCTCACCACAATGGCGAACCGCCTGCGAGGTAGAACTTCTCCCTATGGTCTTTTGGTAGATTTTATTGCCGTTTCCGCTAAAGATACTAATAGCATCGGTGCGGCACAATTTCAAATTGGCAATTTGTTGCGACTGCGGCACAAAATTACCAACCAAGATGATTTTACAATTAGAACTCAGCGCGACGTGCTGACAATTGTGGGTACGATTACTAATGGATTGACTTTAATGCTGGCAGCGATCGCAGGCATTTCTCTATTAGTCGGCGGCATCGGCGTCATGAATATTATGCTCGTTTCCGTCACCGAACGCACCCACGAAATTGGACTGCGTAAAGCCATCGGTGCTACCGAACAAGATATCCTAATTCAATTCATGATCGAAGCCATTATTCTATCCGCCGTCGGTGGTGCAATCGGTACATTAATCGGCGTTGGCGGCGTCACATTGGTGAGTGTAGTCTCTCCCTTAAAAGCAGGAATTTCACCCGCAGCAATTCTGGTTGCGACTGGTGTTTCTGGCGGAATTGGTTTATTCTTCGGCGTAGTTCCTGCTAGACGCGCTGCTAAACTCGATCCAATTGTCGCGTTAAGAAGCGCATAGAAGAATTTCAGATTTTAGATTGCAGATTTTAGATTGAGGGTTATGAAAAATCAATTTTCAGATAGCTCGCTTAAAACTGAATACTCGACGGCGACAGCGGTTGCCAAACCCGTGATAATTCGCCTCGAAAATATCTATAAAATCTACGGTAGCGGCGAAACTCAAGTACAGGCGCTGCGAGATATTAATTTGATTATCGAAGAAGGCGAATATTGCTCGATCATGGGTGCTTCTGGATCGGGTAAATCTACCGCGATGAATATTATCGGTTGTCTCGACCGTCCTTCATCGGGACACTATTATTTAGATCGGGTGGATGTGTCTTCTTTAGCAGATGCGGAATTAGCCAAAATCCGCAATAAAAAATTGGGATTTGTGTTCCAACAATTCCATTTATTGCAACAGTTATCGGCAGTGGAAAACGTGATGTTACCGATGGTGTATGCAGGAATTCCGACTCAAGAAAGACGCGATCGCGCGGTAGAAGCCCTGACTAAGGTAGGATTGGCAAACAGACTCAACAATAAACCGAATCAACTTTCTGGAGGACAACAACAAAGGGTAGCGATCGCGCGCGCCATTGTTAACCGTCCTGTGGTACTTTTAGCAGACGAACCAACGGGTGCATTAGACTCTAAAACCACCCAAGAAGTCATGGATATTTTTACCGAACTCAACGCTAGCGGTATCACAGTTGTAATGGTGACACACGAACCCGATGTGGCGCGTCAAACTAAACGCATCGTCTGGTTTCGCGATGGTGAGGTGTTGCATTCCCATCTCACCCCAGAAGAAATCGGTCACGTCGCCGTATAGCGATATGCGGTTTATTTTCTAGTCAAAAAAGCGAAACAAGAGCCTAAAAATCTTCTTTTTAGGCCAATTCTGGTAGTAAGAAAAATTTACAAAATAAGTGTAGCCGTATACACCGCTCTATTTGAAATTGTGGTAAAAGTATACTCTAAGGCAAGATCGGAGCGCCGCACAAAATTTGTCTTTTCAACATCAAAAATTAGTTACATAATAATTAATATAATTAATACTTTTAACTCCAAGGCTCTCGATATCGCTTGGATAGCTGCTACTCCACCTTTGAAGGTACGGTGGCTAATTTTGGGTTGCATTTTTTCCTCTCAAAGCAGATCGTCAAACCATGATTGCTATCGCAGGTTACAAAATCCTAGAACAGATTTACGCTCGGTCAAAGACAGTCGTATATCGCGCATTGAGGGAAATCGATCGACAAGCGGTGATTATCAAAAGTTTAAGAACAGATTATCCCAGCTTAAAAGATATTGCCCAAATCAAACAAGAGTATGAAATTGTCAAAAATCTGGGTATACCAGGTGTAGTAAAAGCACTAGGTTTGGCAACTTATAATAACGGTATTGCACTGATTTTAGAAGACTTTGGTGGCATATCGCTGGAGCGAGCGATCGCATCTGGTAAAAAAATAGAATTACCCCGCTTCTTACACCTAGCAATTCAGCTAGCAGATGCCGTCGCTCAACTGCATCAAAAAAATATTATTCATAAAGATATTAAGCCGGACAATATCGTCATCAATTCAGAAACAAACCAAATAAAAATTATCGATTTTGGCATTGCCACGCGCCTATCTAAAGAAACCGAAAGAATTAGCAATCCCAACTTATTAGAAGGAACCCTAGCTTATATTTCTCCCGAACAAACCGGACGGATGAATCGACATATCGATTACCGCACGGACTTTTATTCTTTGGGAGTCACTTTTTATGAAATGCTGACGGGAATCCTGCCTTTTACCGCCACAGATCCAATGGAGCTGGTACACTGCCATATTGCTAAAATACCAACTCCACCCCATTTTATCAATGCACAAATCCCGCCAGTCCTTTCTGAGATTGTCATGAAATTGTTAGCCAAAACAGCGGAGGACAGATATCAAAGTGCTTGGGGAATCAAAGCAGATTTGAAAACTTGTCTGAATCATTGGTTAGCTACAGGTAATATTGAACACTTTCCGCTAGGTACGCAAGAAATATCAGAAAAATTTCAGATAACCCAAAAACTATACGGTCGAAAAACAGAAGTATCGGTGCTGCTAGATACATTCGCTCGTGTCAGCAAAGGGACGACCGAAATGATGCTAGTTGCTGGCTATTCAGGCATTGGTAAATCGGCATTGGTAGATGAAATTCACAAACCTATTGTGGGATTGCACGGATATTTTATTTCTGGTAAGTTTGACCAGTTTAAGCGAAATATTCCTTATAGTTCAGTCATTCAAGCTTTCCAAGAATTGATGCGACAGCTATTAACAGAAAGTGGGGAAAAGCTGGAAAATTGGAAAGCTAAACTTTTAGCAGCATTAGGGAAAAATGGACAAGTAATTATTGATGTAATTCCAGAATTAGAACTGATTATTGGTAAACAGCCAGACGTACCTATTTTAGGGTCAACCGAATCACAAAATCGATTTAATTTAGTTTTTAAACAGTTCATTCATGTATTTACCAAAAAAGAACACCCTTTAGTTGTCTTTTTGGATGACTTACAGTGGGCAGATGCGGCATCGTTGAAATTAATCCAGTTGTTAATGACAGATCCTGATAATCAATACTTGTTACTCATCGGGGCGTATCGAGATAACGAAGTCAGTGCAACTCATCCGTTAATGCTGGCTTTGAATGAAATTAACTGTATTGTAGAACAGAATGACCAACTCACAAACCAGGTAATAAATACCGTCAATCTTAAGCCTTTGAGTCTAGATAGTGTCAAGGAATTAGTTGCAGATACTTTGCATGAGAATTCGGTTTTTCCCAGAGAACAAGTTGTTGAATTGGCAAAACTTTTGCTCGATAAAACAGGCGGCAATCCCTTCTTTTTAAAGCAGTTAATCAAATCGCTTTACCAAGAAAATCTGTTGTCATTTAATTTGCGATCGCGCGTTTGGCAGTGGGATATCAAGCAACTTAAAGAAATGGAAATAACCGATAATGTTATCGAATTAATGAGCGGTAAAATTAAAAAACTCGATCGGGAAACGCAAAATGTTTTAAAGTTAGCCGCTTGTATTGGCAACAGATTTGATTTAAACATACTGTCAATTGTTAATCAAAAATCTCTTCCTGAAACAGCATCAGACCTTTGGAAAGCACTTGATTCAGGTTTAATTATACCATTAAATGATTATTATAAAATTCCTCTAGCATTTTCACCAGAAGAATTAGAAAAATGGAACAGATTATTAGCGAGCGATCGCACTTCGCCAATTACCAATTACCAATTACCAATTACCTATAAATTTTTACACGATCGCGTGCAACAAGCCGCTTATGAAATTATTCCAGATGACCAGAAAAAACAAGTCCACTTACAAATCGGCAGGCTGTTGTTAAAAAGTAGCAAACCAGAAGAAATAGAAGAGAATATTTTTGAAATTGTCAACCAACTGAACATCGGTGCTGAGTTAATTACAACTCAGTCAGAAAGAGATCGATTAGCTCAACTCAATCTTATAGCTGGACAGAAAGCCAAGGCTTCCACCGCTTATGAAGCTGCTATTAGGTATTTATCAACTGGTTTAGAACTACTTGTAGAAGAAAGCTGGGAAACTCACTACGATCTGACTCTAAACCTTCATGTAGAAGCCGTAGAAGCCCAATACTTAAATGCTAACTTTGAGGCAGCCAACCAGCTATCAGAAATTGTCGTAACCAAAGCTAGAGAAATTTTAGATACCATCAAAGTCTATGAATTAAAAATCGTTTTTTATGCTTGTCAACTCCAAATGAAGGAAGCCGTAGATATATCCCTAAAAGTATTGGAAATGCTAGGTATATCTTGGCGAAAAACACCGCTTGAATTCACAGTGGAGGATTTAATCGACTTGCCAGAAATGACCGATCCATACAAATTGGCAGCCATGCGGATATTAATCAATACAGCCACCGCTGCTTATTCTGGCAAGCCTGAAATATTTCCACATATTATGTTTACTATGGTTGATTTATCAATCAAATATGGAAACTGCCCCACATCCGCTTTTGGCTATGGTGTTTATGGCGTTCTCCTATGTACATCCCTGGGAGATACCGAGAAAGGATATCAGCTGGGTAACTTCGCTTTAAAGTTATTAAACAAATATAATGCTAAACAACTTAAGAGCGTAATATACGAAGTATTTAACGCTCACATGCGACACTGGAAGGAGCCTTTAAGAGAAACAATAGAACCTTTATTAGAGGGAGTAAAAATAGGCTTAGAAACAGGAGTAACAGATTATGTTTGTTGGAACGCTACAGTTTATTGTAGCAACATATTCTTTACGGGAGAGCATCTAGAATCTGTCGCCCAAAAGCAAATACCCTATCTTGATATGATGGCAAGACTGCGGCATGAAATTACGCTTAATCCTGCCAGAGTTTGGCATCAAATGGCATTAAACTTAATAGGAAATTCACCCGATAAATATGCGTTAAAAGGAAAAGTTTTTGATGAGACAGACAGCTTACAATCGTTAGTTGAACTTAACCATCGTTTCGCACTTCATTCTTTATATTCTGCCAAATTAATTATTCATTATTTATACAAAGATTATACCAACGCTGTGATTAACGCCAATATGGCTCAGGATTATAGCAATGGTGTGACTGGCTTATTGAATCTTGCCGTCCAAAACTTTTACTATTCTCTAGCAATCCTCGCTCAGTATCCCAACCTCTGCGAGCCTGAACAAGCACAATGTTTGAACCAAGTTGCAGCTAATCAAGAAACATTGCAGCGCTGGGCATTCCACGCACCCCAAAACTTTCAGCACAAATATGACTTGGTAGAAGCTGAGAAAGCGCGCATTTTAGGACAAACTTTAACAGCAATGGAGTACTACGATCGCGCCATTCAAGGAGCTAAAGAACAGGAATACATTCAGGAAGAAGCACTTGCGAATGAATTAGCAGCAGAATTTTATTTTTCTGTTGGCAGACAGAAGATTGCTCAAACTTATTTAATAGAAGCTCACTATGGATATACTTCCTGGGGAGCAAAAACGAAAATAGCAGATTTGGAGTCTAGATATCCCCAGCTAGCTGTCCAAAATTATGCCAGAGCAAGTAGCACTACTAAGGGAACTACCACAACTACCACAAGTGTTGGCACTTCGGAAGTTTTAGACTTGACGACGTTTATTAAAGCCTATCAAGCTCTCTCGGGTGAAATCGAACTAGAGAAATTGTTGAATAAATTAATTAAGATTGCCATCGAAAACGCAGGCGCTCAAACTGGAATACTGATTTTAGAAAAAAATGGAAATTTGTTGATAGAAGCAGCGGGTTCAGCGGATAAAGATGAGGTCATTGTGCGGCAATCAACGCCAGTGGAAAATAGCAATATGTTGCCGTTATCGGCAATCAATTATGTCGTCCGAACAAAAGAGAATGTAGTTTTAAATGATGCCACAACAGCAGGAATGTTTACTACAGACCCTTATATTACCAGTCAGCAACCTAAGTCTATTTTATGTACTCCTATCATCAATAAAGGTAAATTAATCGGGCTACTTTATTTAGAAAACAATCTAACCGCTGGTGCATTTACTGCCACCCACCTGGAAATCCTAAACATCCTTTCTTCTCAAATTGCCATTTCTCTAGAAAATGCCTTGCTTTTAGAAAGCCTCACACTTGCCAAAGAGCAGTTACAAGACTATTCGCATACGCTGGAACTAAAAGTAGAACAAAGAACCCAGGAATTACAAGAAAGCAACTTGCAACTGCAACAAGCTAAAGAAAAAGCCGATGTAGCAAACAAAGCGAAAAGTGAGTTTCTGTCTAATATGAGCCACGAACTCAGAACGCCTTTGAATGGAATTTTGGGTTACGCGCAAATCCTCAAACGCAATACTAGAAAATTATCTGGTGAAAAGCCAGATATCGAGCAACAACAAGAAGGACTCAACATTATTCAACAGTGCGGCGAACACCTGCTGACGCTAATCAACGATATTTTAGACCTTTCTAAAATCGAAGCTCAGAAAATGGAAATACAACCAAACGATTTTCATTTTCCCAGCTTTCTTAAAAGCTTGTGCGATATCATTCGCATTCGAGCCGAACAAAAAGCTATTGCCTTTATTTACGAACCATTTTATCCCCTACCTACTGGGGTTAATGCTGATGAGAAAAGATTAAGGCAAGTTTTAATTAATTTACTAGGCAATGCGGTCAAGTTTACCGACTCTGGTGGCGTCACTTTCAAAGTAAAAGCGATAGATAATCCAGAAGAATATAACGCATCACCTATTACCAAAATCCGCTTCCAAATAGAAGATACGGGTATAGGCATGACACCGGAACATTTGACCAAAATCTTTTTGCCTTTTGAGCAAGTAGGAGAGCGACGCGGCAAGACTGAGGGGACGGGTTTGGGATTGGCAATTAGCCAGAAAATAGTCGAACTAATGGGCGGCGAAATTAAAGTTAAAAGTACCTTGGGTCAAGGTAGCGTTTTCTGGTTTGATTTAGATTTACCAGAACTTGAACAATGGACTGACGTTACCCAGAAGGAACAACGCAATATTGTAGGTTTTGAAGGGGAAAAACGTAAAATTTTGGTAGTGGATGATAAGCGGTCAAATCGGGCAGTATTGGTTAATTTACTATCGCCTTTGGGCTTTGAAATTATTGAGGCAGTCGATGGTGAAGACTGTTTAAAAAAGGCTGTTAATTTTGAGCCAGATTGTATTCTAATGGACTTAGTAATGCCAGTAATGGACGGGTTTGAAGCGACTAGGCAAATCCGGCAGTTAACAGAATTAAAAGGTGTTGTAGTAATTGCTACATCTGCCAGCGTTTTTGATAAAAATCAACGCCAGAGTTTCCAAGCAGGCTGTAACGATTTTATCTCCAAACCTGTGGGATACGAGATACTTTTGGAACGTTTACGGACGCATTTGGGTTTGGAATGGATTTACGAAGAAAAGGAGGAATTAGAAAAGATCAAGCATGAAAACCAGCAGTTATTTCAAACGGCTATTGTGCCTCCGCCTAGCGAGCAACTCAAGGCTTTGCTAGATTTGGCAATGCGCGGCAACATCAAAGCTATTCTGGAGCGAGTTGCTTTAGTTGAAGAACTGGATGAAAAATTTGTGCCGTTTGTCACCGAGGTGAGAAAGTTAGCAAAAGGTTTTCAGGTTAAACAAATTCGCGAGGTTCTCAAAGCTTATTTAGCGGGAACAAATATTCGCAATTGAACTAATTGACAAGTCAGATAGGGTGCAAGTATGAACGCAAATGAACAAGGCATTATTTTAATTGTTGATGATATGCCTAACAATTTAGGAGTGCTGCTGGATTGTTTAAATGAATCTGGCTTTGAAGTGTTGGTAGCAAAAGATGGGGAAAGCGCAATTGAGCAGGCCAAATATGCCTTACCCGATCTGATTTTATTAGATGTACTGATGCCGGGAATAGACGGGTTTGAAACTTGCTCGCGTCTGAAATCCAATCAGACTACTAAAGATATCCCGGTGATTTTTATGACGGCGCTCAGCGATGCGGAAGATAAAGTCAAAGGGTTTAGCGTCGGCGGGGTAGATTATGTCACCAAACCGATTCAACAGGCAGAGGTTTTAGCCCGCGTGACGACGCACTTGAGCATCCGCAACTTGCAACAGCAACTGCAACAACAAAACTCACGCTTGCAACAGGAAATTGTTGAACGCATCAAAGTCGAGAAAGAAATTAAACAACTCAATGAAAACTTAAAGCGTCGCACCATCGAGTTAGTAGCAGTAAACAAAGAACTAGAAGCTTTTTCTTATTCGGTTTCCCACGATTTACGCGCCTACGTCCGCAGGCTAATGGGATTTAGTCAAGTTCTACGCAACCAATATGAAAACAAGTTAGACCCGCTTGGTAAAAATTACCTGCAACAAGTACAGGCGGCATCTGGGCAGATGAATCAATTGATTGATGGTTTGCTGCATTTGTCTTATGTTACCCGCAGCGAAATTTCCTTTGAAACTGTGAATTTAAGTAACATGGCGCGACAGATTGCGGCTGCGTTGCGGCAAAGCAACCCAGAAAGAGCCGTAGATTTTGTCATTGAAGACGGCATCATTGTTCGCGGGGATAGGCGTCTGCTGAAGATTATGCTGGACAATCTGCTGGGCAATGCCTGGAAGTACACGGGAAAAAATCTTGTGTCTCGGATAGAATTTGGCGTTGCTAATAGCAATAAGCAATTGCATAATACTGATAACGGCTTGTATTTTATTCGCGACAACGGTGTAGGCTTCGACATGGTTGATGCTGAAAAACTATTTGGTACTTTCGTCCGCCTGCACAGCGATAAAGAGTATGAGGGCACGGGCATTGGTCTAGCAACGGTGCAGCGCATTATCCAGCGCCACGGCGGGCAAATCTGGGCTGAAGCAGCAGTAAATCAGGGGGCAACGTTCTACTTTACACTTTGATTAAAGATAAAAAAGTAAATATGAACAAACCCGAACAAAACACTATCTTAATCGTTGATGATATGCCCAATAATTTGGGAGCGTTGCTCGATTATTTAACCGATTTCGGCTTTGAAGTGTTGGTGGCAGAAGATGGGGAAAGCGCGATCGAGCAGGTGGAATATGCCTTACCCGATCTGATTTTATTAGATGTACTGATGCCGGGAATAGACGGGTTTGAAACTTGCTCGCGTCTGAAATCCAATCAGACTACTAAAGATATCCCGGTGATTTTTATGACGGCGCTCAGCGATGCGGAAGATAAAGTCAAAGGGTTTAGCGTCGGCGGGGTAGATTATGTCACCAAACCGATTCAACAGGCAGAGGTTTTAGCCCGCGTGACGACGCACTTGAGCATCCGCAACTTGCAACAGCAACTGCAACAACAAAACGATCGCTTGCAACAGGAGATATGCGATCGCATCAAAATAGAACAACAACTGCAAAAACGCACCGCCCAAATCGAAACCGCTAACCAAGAACTAGAAGCTTTCAGCTATTCCGTTGCCCACGACCTGCGTAACCCAATCACCAGTATCAACGGCTACATCTGGGTCTTACAAGAAGAATACGCTTACCTGCTGGACGAAGACGGCAAACATTACTTGGAACGGGTACTTGTAGCTACAGAGCGCATGGAGCAACTAATCGACGATATCTTGCGCCTATCCCAAGTAACGAGAAGCAAGATGCAATTTGATACCGTCGATCTCAGCCAAATAGCTAGAGAGATAGCCATTTCTCTGCGCCAAACCGCAAACGAAAGAGAGGTGGAATTTATCATTGCAGAAGGCGTCGTGGCTCAAGGAGACGAACCACTGCTCAAGATAGTTCTAGAAAATTTGCTCGGTAATGCCTGGAAGTACACCCGCAACAAACCCCGCGCCCGCATAGAATTCGGCGTCTTAGAACCGGAAATACATACAGAATCTTCACGCCAATATTTTGTCCGCGATGACGGTGCAGGTTTCGATATGGGTAAAGCTGACAAACTGTTTACTGCTTTTTGTCGCCTGCACGGCAAAAACGAGTTTGAAGGCACGGGCATCGGGTTGGCAACCGTACAACGAATTATTCATCGCCACGGCGGGCAGATCTGGGCTGATGGGGAAGTCAATCAAGGCGCGACGTTTTACTTTACTCTGGGTTAATTTAAAAAATTTTCTACCTTAAAAGCTTGTAATAGGTTATAGGTGATGGGCAATTGGTCAAACTGCAAACAGCCCGACCCTGACCTATAACCCATGACCAATGACCCCCCTTAAGCCATGTTGTTTTCAATCGCCCAGCGAGCTAATTCTGTCCGATTGTGCAGTCCCGTTTTGCCCAACATATTTGATACGTGACTTTCCACAGTCCGCTGGCTGACGTTGAGTTCGTCGGCAATTTCGCGGTTAGCCAAACCCCGCGCCACATGTTGTACAACTTTTAATTCCGTCGGGGTTAGCTGCACGTCAAATGGCACTTGAATTCTGGTCGCTTCGTCTCCCTTGGCCTGATGCTGCAACAGGCGCGAGGTATGCTTGAGCGACGATTCCACTTGCGCCACCAGTTCTTCTGGTTCAAAGGGCTTGACCATGTAAACATCGGCACCCGTGTTCAAACCCTTGACTTTATCTTGGCTTTGTCCCTTGGCAGAAAGGAATAAAACCGGAATCCAGCTGGTGCGAGGTTCTTCTCTAACGTGTTTGACGAAGGTATAGCCGTCCATTTCCGGCATCATCACGTCGCAGATAATTAGGTCTGGCATTTCTTGATCCAGTACCTCTAGTGCTTCGCGACCGTTTTCTGCCGTGACTACCTCATAGCCTCTAAATTCCAGGTAATCCTTAACCAGCAAGATCAGGTTTGGATCGTCATCTATTAACAGCAATCGTTTTGTATCTCTGATGCGAGTGTCTTTCATAGAAAACTCTTGGGAGCGTAGAAATGGGGTGATTCATCCGGTGCAGGAAACAAGGGCTGGGCGCGGTTTTAACCGTTCCTGGCGGGGAGATAGGGAGAGGGTTAGTCTCTCTCCACTCCCTGATTCCAACGGCTGCTGCCATTGAACGAGAGCCGGTATACGCTGACCCTGTACGGTGTAACGTTCTAGCCATCTTGTAGCGCGCTCTTGCGCGAGCAAGTACGCCAAGTTCTAGGGTTTGTTTTATCCAGAATCCACTGGCATAAACCCCATAGATCTGTTGAACGTTCCGGTTCTAGCAGCCTGGAACTAGCGACCCATTCGAGGATAGGTGTTTAACCCACACCCTCAACGCAGCCGTTAATAACCTGAGGCTGGTCAGCTACCTGAAACTGGCGACGCATATGCCACCCGTGCTTCAGCCGGGAGTGCTGACGAGATCTGGCGGGAAGTGTGGCAACCCTTTGGCTTGAACCCAGGGAGGAACTGAATGCTCTGAATAGATTCAGAGGCAAAATGCTCCAGTCGTTGACGAATAAACTTCCCTGCGTTCTATGCATTTTACTGACACAGTGTATCCCGCAACCTGTGAGCAAGGTCACAAAGGCGATTCGGGATTTAAGGTCAGTAGTCTGCATAATACCAACGGAAGTTTAGTAGGAATACGGAAGTATGCTGTATAAGTGCAATGATATTATAGTGGGTTTTAATCTGGGAAGTTAATCAAAAACACCTGTTTCAACGTCTTTTGTTTCTGGTGAGATGATTTCTGGTGCTGGTAAAGGATGGCTCAAGAAAGCATACTCCTCTACGATCCGATTGCCGATCAGATGTTCCTGGATAATCCTTTCGATCGCTTCTGGCGTTACGTTACGATACCAGACTCCATCGGGATAAACGACCATAATTGGCCCAGCAGCACATATTCGCAAGCAGTTCGCCTTGGTACGAAAGATACAGCTCGGTCGCGTTTCGGTTGGTCGATCCAGTTTCAGTTCCTTCAGACGCCGTTTCAGATACTCCCAAGATGCTAAACTCGTTTCCTTTGAGCAACATAGGGGAACTGTCTGATCTGCACACATAAACACGTGTCGCTCAATTTGACCAAGTCCCAAATTTTTCACGCACGCTGCTAAGGCGCTATCGTTGTCTGCCGAGCAAGTTTCTAAAATTTCATCCGATGACATTTTTCCTCAGTCCCCCATCATAGGCGATCGCTCACGGTTGATTTATTGGTCACCCGCAGTGACTAACGACCTATTATCAACTGTTTGCGTAGCACACAGCGCCAGGGAAAAAGGAGAAAGAGGGGGAAAAGGGGGAAAGGGGGAAAAGAGGGGAAAGGGAAAAACGGGAAAAACGGGAAAAGGGAAACACTCTTGGGGAGGAATAGATATGCGGGATGGAAATCGACTCTGAAAACAGATCTATTGCTTTAGCTATTGACTTTCCCCCCCTTTCCCCCTTTCCCCCTTTTTCCCCCCTTTCCCCTGGAGTAAGTTCGGGAACCCGTACCAGAAAAATTGTTGCGATCGCGTTCCACCTCGTTTTAAATTAGCACTCAGGAGATGAGAGTGCTAACTCTCGAAAGGGAAGTGGGAATTGGGCAGGGATGTTGACCAATCACCCATGACCCATGACCCATCAAAATCAGTAGTCGGAGTATTGTTTGTATGGCAGCAGTATCTTTAAGCGTTTCTACCGTTAAACCCTTGGGCGATCGCGTATTTGTGAAAGTGAGCGCGTCTGAAGAAAAAACCGCTGGTGGAATTCTCCTACCCGACACCGCCAAAGAAAAACCCCAAGTCGGAGAAGTGGTTCAAGTTGGCTCTGGCAAGCGCAACGATGACGGTTCGCGTCAAGAAATGGAAGTCAAAGTCGGCGATAAGGTTCTCTACTCCAAGTATGCCGGAACCGATGTCAAACTCGGTGGCGATGAATACGTACTGCTCTCCGAAAAAGATATTCTCGCGATCGTTAGCTAATAGCTAATGGCTAATGGCTAATAGCAAGAACAAGGCAATTAGCAATTAGCAATTACCAATTACCAATCACCAATTACCAATTATCAAAATCGTCGAAAACTATGGCTAAGCGCATCATCTACAACGAAAACGCTCGTCGCGCCCTGGAAAAAGGGATTGATATTCTCGCTGAAGCAGTTGCTGTAACTTTGGGTCCCAAAGGCCGCAACGTGGTGCTAGAAAAGAAATTCGGCGCTCCTCAAATCGTCAATGATGGTGTCACCATCGCCAAAGAAATCGAACTCGAAGACCACATCGAAAATACCGGCGTTGCTTTGATTCGTCAAGCCGCTTCTAAAACTAACGACGCCGCAGGCGACGGTACTACAACTGCTACCGTTCTCGCCCACGCGATGGTAAAAGAAGGTCTGCGTAACGTTGCCGCTGGTGCGAATGCGATCTCCCTCAAGCGGGGTATTGACAAAGCTACCGCGTTTCTGGTAGAGAAGATTGCCGAACATGCTCGTCAAGTAGAAGAAACCAAAGCGATCGCTCAAGTCGGTACGATTTCTGCCGGTAACGACGAAGAAGTCGGCAACATGATCGCCGAAGCAATGGATAAGGTGGGCAAAGAAGGCGTCATCTCCCTAGAAGAAGGGAAGTCGATGACCACCGAATTGGAAATCACCGAAGGGATGCGCTTTGATAAAGGCTACATCTCGCCTTACTTCGCTACCGATGCGGAACGGATGGAAGCCGTTTTAGACGAGCCTTTCATTCTGTTGACCGATAAGAAGATTGCTTTAGTGCAAGATTTAGTACCAGTACTCGAGCAAGTTGCTCGTTCTGGTCGTCCGTTGCTGATTATCGCCGAAGATATTGAGAAAGAAGCTTTGGCTACCTTGGTAGTCAACAAGCTGCGGGGCGTGCTGAACGTGACTGCGGTTAAGGCTCCTGGTTTTGGCGATCGCCGCAAGTCTATGCTGGAAGATATCGCCGTTCTCACCGGCGGTCAAGTAATTACCGAAGACGCTGGCTTGAGACTGGAAACCACCAAGTTAGATATGCTCGGCAAAGCCCGTCGCATCACGATTACCAAGGACAGTACCACCATCGTCGCCGAAGGTAACGAAAAAGCAGTCCAAGCGCGTTGCGAACAAATCCGCCGTCAAATGGAAGAAAGCGATTCTTCCTACGACAAGGAAAAACTGCAAGAGCGTTTGGCTAAATTGGCTGGTGGCGTAGCAGTCGTTAAAGTGGGTGCTGCTACCGAAACCGAAATGAAGGACAAGAAACTGCGCCTGGAAGATGCAATCAACGCTACCAAAGCCGCAGTAGAAGAAGGGATTGTTCCCGGTGGCGGTACTACCCTGGCTCACCTGTCTCCTCAAGTTGAAGAATGGGCAAATGCCAATCTCAAGACTGAAGAGTTGACAGGCGCTTTGATCGTAGCCCGCGCCCTGGCTGCTCCCCTGAAGCGGATTGCTGAAAACGCCGGACAAAACGGTGCAGTAATTGCCGAGCGCGTCAAAGAGAAAGACTTCAATATCGGCTACGATGCTGCCAAAGGCGAGTTTGTCGATATGTTTGACGCCGGGATTGTTGACCCTGCTAAGGTAACTCGTTCCGCGCTGCAAAATGCGGCTTCGATCGCCGGTATGGTGTTGACCACCGAATGCATCGTCGTTGATAAGCCCGAACCCAAAGAAGGCGCTCCGGCTGGTGCTGGCGCTGGTATGGGCGGCGGCGACTTCGATTACTAATCCTTGATAGTTAAGTAAGGGCAGGTGGGATACCTGCTCTTAGCTATTAAGCTGTCAATTTTTCAAGCCGCTTTTGGCACTTTTTTGAGTTAAATCAAGAGTTAAACCCTAGCATGGCAATCTGAAAGACTTTGCCATGCTAGTGGCTTATTATCCCAAAGGTATAGACCAACTGGATCTATTCCAGTGCGTGCATTGTGTCAAAATAGAAATAAAATGCAAGCACTATAACGTCGCTTAGGTCATAACTGACTACCAGTAGCCAAGCGAATCTGGGAGGTAAGCTGAGTGTCCGCCACCATCACAATTAGCCCTGATGAAATTAGGCAGATTTTTCAGCCGCGCACGTCTAACTCTTCTCGTCTTTGGGAGCTTACTAAAAAGGCAAATGCCCTGGCAGTGATAGTTGAAGAGCATTGGGAGGAAATCCCCGCTCTACAACGAGAATTGCTCGCAACCTTTGCTTATGAGGTAATTGAACCTCCAGAAGGTATTCAAGGAATATTTCTTGTCTTCGCAAACCGTCTTTATTTAGCTTGGATTGTGCTTAAAGGTGAGCAAGATGCTTTTATTGCTTATTCTGGTGCATTTGGGCGTCTTATCAACGCCATTTTGGGTAAAATTGAACAGGAAGATATCGCTTATCAAAAAGCCCTATCTGATGCACTTGAAGAGGCTTTTGCCAATATAAAAACTAGCGAAGCCATGACTGCGGAGGAAGCTTGTGAACGGATCGAGCGAATTTCAGATCAAGCTCTTAGAGAACTTTGAGCGAGAGCAAAAAAAGTTGATTCGCGATCGCTATCGTAAAAAGCCCTCAGCAGCCGCTAAGTTTACCGAATTAATACAGCAATTCATTATTATTTTGAGTGCCAATCCCCGCCCTCGTCCTCCTTTAGGGCATTTAGAACCTTGGCCTAAAGGTACTAATTGTGCTGGATGGGAATTGTGGAAACTCGAATTTAAAATGCCTACACTTCGCGGAGCCGCCGGACAGGGGCGGCTTATCTATTTGATAAACACAGTACAAAAACAGGTGGTGCTTGTATGGATTTACACACATGCAGAGTTTGAGAAACGTCCACCAGACAAGAGCTTAAAGCGCTTACTTGAGGAAATTATCGAGTTTTCTAACGTTTCAGATCAAACTAATAATTTAACGCAACTCCAAGAAGGCGAGATAGTAGAGCCAGAAGCCGGAGATGAAGAATCAAACGGCGGTTGCAGTTCTGACTCTTAAATTATTTTCCTTTCTGCTTCCTGTTGGAGGCGGTTTTTTTATTGAACCGCTCCAGACGCAGAGCATTTTTACTTATGTAAATATAGTATTTTAATCGAGAGCGAGCCATATATTTATAAACCATCAGGCTCAAAACCCGGCACTATCAAGACAGAGAGAGTATTAGGAGATTCCTTTTGGAGCCGGAAGAGTATTGTTGGCGGTGGGTTCCCGTTTACCAAGGAAAACATCCAGGGGAGCGAGGATACAGAGCAGCTTGCGTTAGAGAACTGGCGAAAGTCGCCGGAATCAAGGAAAGCACCATCGATATCAACTGGGGAGCTAACTTTGAAAAACGACCCAATTACATGCCGAGGTTACTTCGCATGGCTGATGTTATCAACCAACTCAAGCAAGTTTTGCCGCTTCCGCCAGAATTCCCCTTTGAGTAGTTGCAGAAATATACTATATTTTTATTAAGTCGTTCGTGGACGTGGTTGATTCTGCACTCCCTCATCAAGGAGGTATAAAGTTGACGCAAGATAAAAATCGCAAGCTGTCGTTGGACGAGGCGGCAGAGTTGGTAGAAAAATGGGTTGACAGCGTTAATGAAAATGTGGCTAAGGTGGAAAGACGACAAGAAGAGGCAGAGAGGAAAATTGACGAATTGAACAAACGAGTTAAAGAATTGGAAAGTAAATGTAAAAAGGAGGAAGACCTTGACGAACTCTAAAGCTGTAGAAAAACTACTTGAAACGATTAAAAGATCTAGCGAACATCTTCAAAGCTTATCAGCTAAATCAGATGCTGCTTTGGAGAGAAACGAAAAGCTAACAGCAGAAACGGCATTGGGACGACCTAAGAGAAAATCTGCTTTGGAGGACTTTGTAGACGATCTGGTTCACCGTCCACCTAATGCCGAACAGATACGTCAGTTGAAAGAAGCTATTTTGGCGGAGCAAAAAATCCTCTGCCAAATTTTAGAGTTGCTCGAAAAGTGGCAGAGTCAGCAATCTGTAACTGGTGAAGAATCAGCCAAGGATAGCTAAATCTAAGATTTCTTAATTACTGGGTCTGGTGATTGACCGATCATTGCATCGTCACTGGGTCGATAAAACTTGCACTACCAGTTAAGAAGTTAGAGCAAAGCTTCAGCCTCACTGGCATAAACTCAGTTCTATTCCGCACGTTGTCAACTCTGAAAAGGTTGTTCCCTACTTTACTTTCAGCTCATCTGATTCTAAAATTGCTGCGAGTTCTTGTAAAAGTTTTTCCTGATGTTGTTTTAATGCGTTTAGTTGGTTGATAATATTTGCCACATCTTGTTTGCGATCGCCTTGAGTTAAAGTTTGGTTAGATGGCACAGTAACTAATCCAGCGTTCATCACATTTCCCAAGGATTTAGAGCCAATCCCTAAAAAAGACTGGATCAATTTGAAGGGTGCTATTATTACAGAAATCCATGCTTTCTCTACTAACCTACCGATGGCTTTCAGTAATCCCCCAAATAAGACAATGATTGCCAGTAAAATTACTAAATCTTGAATTGGATGATTCACTATCCAGGATAATATCGGATGATCCTTAAACCAGTTGTTAACAAATGAAGTAAGACCAGCTTCAATACTGTCGGTGAATGAAAGCCTCAAATTCTCGGCTTTTTGCATACTTTGTTCTAAGGATGTCTTCGCATTTTCAGTTGCATCAGTTATATTTCTAACCCCTTGGGTGGTAGCTTCAGTAATAGTATTAATAGTGTTGCTAGTGTTGCTAGCTATAGAATTTTTGGTTTTTTCGGTTGCTTCAACAACTGTTTCAACAGCTTTGTTTGTAGTTTCAGTGAGCTTATCCGCAGCTTGAATAGCAGCTTGGGACAGAGAGGTTTTGGCTTTTCCAGTAATTTCAGCCACCGTTCCCATAGCTTTGTGGGTAGCTTGATTGATTTCCATATTTTATGACCAAATTAATCTTTTTATTTGATAAGAATTAATTTATATTAAACCTTCCGAAAATTTACGCAATTTAGCTTTTCAGATAATATCAGTAACCTATTTGGGTACGGAAGCTTCTAATCCAAGTGTTGCTGGAGTCATAAACCGGGTTTCTCGTTAAGTAGCTTCCGAACCGGGCGCAACTGTTTTGCCGGAAAGCTAGATTAATGCGATCGCAAACACTCCAGTTTCCCCTCTTGCTTTAATTTCAAGTATTTCTGGATAATTTGCCCTGCTGATTGACCTACGCTCGCATCGTCACCGGGGTGATAAAATCGGATGGCAACAATACCATCATTTGGTTGAGGAGTGCCAATTGCTTCGATTAAGTATACAGCGTGTTGATTTTGACGCTGCCGCTCGTCAACAGAGTGTACTCTACCCTGATGCTCGAAGAGAAATTGCGCCCAAACCGCTTCTAAACCAGTTTCTTCTTTGAGTTCTCGAATTGCAGCTGCTTGTGTTGATTCACCTTTGTGTACGCCACCACCAGGTAAGCTATATATACCGTTACTTTCTTGAACAATCAGAATGCCTGCGTTGGTTTCAACTATCGCAGTACCTCTGTGTCTGACGTGAATTTCGCTTGTATTGGGTAGATTCATGGAACCGAGCTGTAGAACGATCGCTCTTTTTTTCTACCCCGTCTCGCGGTGCAATTTCGTAAGCTTAGGATTGGTAGAAAGCTATTTTGACGATATTGTAGCGATCGCACGCAGTCTTCCCCATATTCTAAGCATTTATTCTGCTCCCACGAAAGAGCAAATTAATTTGCTTCGCTCACCATCCTATAAGTTTTAGAGATAGGTAACTGTCAACTGTCAACTGTCAACTGTCCACTGTCAACTGTCCACTGTCCACTGTCAACTGTCCACTGTCCACTGTCCACTGTCCACTGTCAACTGTC
>CAYXCW010000139.1:0-19532 GCA_964463555.1 uncultured bacterium | reverse complement strand
CACCACCGCCACCGAATCCAGGCGGGAGCGAACCGGCACCGGCACCACCGCCACCGCCACCACCGAATCCAGGCGGGAGCGAACCGGCACCACCGCCACCACCGAATCCAGGCGGGAGCGAACCGGCACCGGCACCGGCACCGGCACCGGCACCACCGCCACCGCCACCGCCACCACCGAATCCAGGGGGGAGCGAACCGGCACCAGCACCGGCACCACCGCCACCACCGCCACCACCGAATCCAGGGGGGAGCGAACCGGCACCAGCACCGGCACCACCGCCACCACCGAATCCAGGGGGGAGCGAACCGGCACCGGCACCACCGCCACCGCCACCGCCACCACCACCTAACCCAGGGGATGGAGGAAACAATGGCTTACCGGATGGCCCTGGTAACTCACCAAATGGACCGCCAGGTACAGTTGGCAACCCTAACCAAGACCCAGGTAATGGGATAGGGAATACACCAGGTAATGGCTTGGGAAATGGGCCGGGTAATTCACCTAATGGACCACCTGGTAGGGTTGGTAACCCTAACGAAAACCGAGGTAATGCTGGGGGCAATTAATCGCCAGGTTCGCCTGGTAACTCGAACAGAAATCGAGGTAATCAGAGATAAAATAGCCTCTCAGTTTAAAAAGTAAATCTCAATCAAGACCCAGGTATCAGATGCAATAGCTACCGGGCGGGGAAACAAGAATTCCTCGCCCACTATGATATTTATTTGGTAAGGAATGTCCATCGCTTCACCAATAACTGAAAACTGGCAAATTAACGACTGATAGTTATGCAATTTATCGACCAAGCGGAAATTAATGTAGAAGGAGGGAAGGGCGGTGATGGCATCGTAGCCTTCCGACGAGAAAAGTATGTCCCGGCTGGGGGGCCATCGGGTGGAAATGGGGGTAAGGGGGGTTCTGTTTACTTGATTGCTACAGAACACCTGCAAACTTTGCTGGATTTTAAGTACGATCGCCGCTTTAAAGCAGATGATGGCGGGCGCGGGGGGCCAAATAATTGCACTGGGGCAAATGGGGGCGATCGCTTGATCCAAATTCCCTGCGGTACGATGGTCTACGACGCTACAACCAATCAATTGCTAGCAGATCTCACAGAATCCGGTCAGACTTTCTGCGCGGCGCAAGGAGGTAAAGGCGGTTTGGGAAACCAGCATTTCCTCAGCAACCGCAACCGCGCACCCGAATACGCCCTACCAGGACTTCCGGGAGAACAACGGCTGCTGCGTTTGGAGTTAAAGCTGTTGGCAGAAGTCGGGATTATCGGTTTGCCTAATGCCGGTAAATCGACGCTGATTGCCGCAATTTCTGCCGCACGACCTAAAATTGCCGATTATCCCTTTACTACCTTGGTGCCGAATTTGGGGGTGGTGCGTAAACCCGACGGTGACGGGATCGTTTTTGCCGATATTCCTGGATTGATTGAGGGGGCGCATGAAGGCGTGGGGTTAGGTCACGATTTCTTGCGCCATATCGAACGCACGCGGCTGCTGTTGCATTTGATCGATGCCACCAGCGAAGATCCAATTGCGAATTATCACACGATTCAGGAAGAGTTGCTGGCTTACGATAAAGGATTGACCGAACGGCCTCAAATTTTGGCACTTAGTAAAATAGATGCGGTTGACCCCAGTATCGATGTGCAAGCGATCGCATCCGTTCTCGAAGCCAAAAGCGACGCCCCGGTTTTCCTCATTTCCGCCGTTACCCGCACCGGACTCGATCCCCTGCTACAAAAAATTTGGCAGTTTCTAGAAAAAAATGAACAAGAAGGGAAAGATGCGATCTAATTATCTATTTAACTCAAGTTGCTAGTGATGAGGTTAAGCGTTTTCGATCCCCCTAAATCCCCCTTAATAAGGGGGACTAAGAATCCGGTTCCCCCCTTTTTAAGGGGGGTTAGGGGGGATCGAACCGACAATATTTGTAAATAGCAACTTACGTTATTTAGCTGTTATTCCCAACTCAAAACAGCTTCCCCTGGTGGCCTGATTTTTGCCTAGCTTAATCATCGCCACCTAACTGTAGCTGACGCCCCGCTACGGTAGACGGGGAATTTCCCAACTGTTCGATCGGAGAAATAATCGAATTATCGGGAGATGCGTTAGGTTCAGAGACAGTTGGGGGAGACGCCTTCGGCTTGCGGGAAAAGTGTTGATAAGCAAGGCGAGAGATCTGGCGGATCAGTTTTTCAGCTTTGGGGTCGTTATGGGGGCGTTTCACCATTACTGCTGCGATGTAGCGCTTGCCATTGGGTAGCTCGATCAAACCAGCATCTGCCAGCATTGGGCCAATATAGCCGGTTTTGTGGGCAATGGTAGCGCCAGTGCCCAATCCGCGGGGTAACAAGTGATTTCTTCGGGTTTGTCGCAGGATCGAAAGCAAGCGATCGCGCGACTGTTTAGACAATAACTCCCCTTGATTGACAAACGCGATTAAACTCGCTAAATCTTTAGGGCTGCTGGTGTTTGTTCCTTCTACATCGGGGAGTTGATTGCGAATCGCCGTTGTTGTCAAACCCCAAGCGAGGAAGCGCTGATTGAGGGCTTCGGCACCGCCCAAGCGCTCGATCAGCATATTGGTTGCCGTATTATCGCTGATTGCAATCATCTTGGTTGCGGTTTCCAGCGCCGTATATTTCGACCCCGGAAATTTGTGCTGCATGTTGCCGCTGCCGGTGGCAATAAATTGCTTTTTCATCGTCAGCAACTCATCGAGGCGGATTTTACCCGTATCCACATCTTGAAAAAAGGCAACCAAAATCGGTATTTTGATCGTGCTAGCCGATGCGATCGCAGCACTGCCATTGAAGTCTAAAAAGGTATCTGTGTCGGGATCGAGGATAAATACTCCCGGCTTCAATTCGGGATACTGTGCCAACGCTGCGGAAATTTCTGCTTTTAGAGGGGCGATTTCCTCACCTTGCTGGGGGGATAATTCGCGATCGCTTGCTGGGGGAGTATCTAGTAAACTTTGCTCCGCCACCGCTTTCTTAATTTGGGACGAACCATTGGTGGGAGAAGCACTAGGACGATCGTGGCTGGCTGGATTCCCAAGTGACAACAACGTCCCCACCACAACTCCCAGGCCAATCCCCAATATTAGCAGGCGAGTGCCGTAAATTAGGGGTGACCCTACTCCCCGCTTGGATTTGCCCAACTTGACCGCTTTTGCTTTGGATGTTGGAGTGCGATCTGGCGTCTGGGTAGGGGATTTATTCGCACGCGATGACCGAATGCGGGTTTGAGGACGTTGGCGCGGCGAGGTGTCGCTCGGAGATGGTTTTTGCGGCGGCGTGTCAACCTCTCTGGATGGTTTCACCCCAGATTTACGACGGCGACGCGCCGCAGATATATGCTCGACCTTGCTGCTACTCGGATGGGGTGATTGAGGCTTTTCCGATGTGACGGATAATTTAACCGCCGGACGATCTTTGCTGCGAGAGCGATCGCTACGTTTTTTTTCCAGCGGCGATAAACTAGCAGACTTACCGAACAGTCGCCGCAGCCAATTCAACCGCGACTGTCCCTGAAAGCGCTGCCACTGCTCTTGCGTGACGCGCAACCGGCGCGCCCCTGCTTTTCTCGGTAGAGACGACCCCAACCCATCGGTTGATATTTTGGCTACTTCCTGACGCCCCAACACCGGCTGCTGTTTTTGTTGCCGTTGCCGCTGGCGGCGGATCAGGTGTTTTTCGGAGCTTGCCACGAAGCACACCTCACAAATCAACTAAAGGAAACAAAGGGACTACAAGGGAAACTGTAACCGTGAACGGGATATTTATCGAGCGAAAAGATGGGTAAAGTGGAGAATTTAGGGAATTTGGGGAAGAAACGGAACTTAGGAATTTTTTTTCTCCCCTGACCCTTGCTGAAAAGAATTCTCCATTGCTCCTGAAATGAAGCTAATGAAGCTATCGCTCCCAAAATTGCACCATAGTTCTGTTAATTTCAATCCCAACAAACTTTACTACAAATCGACGCCCGGTTCTAAACAATCGATACCCGATAGAGATTGTTTGTTTTCAACCGATTCGTTCAACTGGGTTGATTTTACTTGAGGGGCAGCCATATTACAAATCGCCCATTCCACTTGACTGAGAATACCTCGCAGCATTGCTACCTCTTGTGCAGATAGCTGGGTGCGATTAAACAGAAGTCGGAATTTTGCCATGCGACTAGCTGCTGTGTGGGGATAAAGATAACCGATTTTTAACAGCACGGCTTGTAAATGTTCATAGTACTGCTCTAACGCTTCTAATGAAACATCTTCACCTATTTCCTCGCCTTTGAGAGGGGAAAATAAGGAAGAAAGTTCCTTAATGGTCGAAGGTGGCAGATTTTCTCCTGCAATCTCATCTTGGCTGATGGCTGACTGATAAAGCTCGTAACAGCAAACAGCGACAGCTTGAGCCAAATTTAACGAATGATAGACATCGCTGGAGGGAATGCGGACAAATCGTTGGGCGTATTTGAGTTCCTCGTTGCTTAAACCGCGATCTTCCGCACCGAAAATGAGAGCAGATGGCTCTGCTTGCAACAACCAAGGTAAAGCCGCGCGCGGATTTTCTAGCTGAATCGAGCGCGATCGCGCAACCGATGTGGTAGCGATCGCTTTGGTACACCCTGCCAAGGCTTCCGGCAAGGTCGCGACCACCTTTGCTGTTTCCAGTAGGTCTTGCGCGTGTACTGCCATTAGCCTTGCTTGTTCCCCCAAATAATCGCATAAAGGCTCGACCAAAACTAGATGGCGCAGCCCCATATTTTTCATCGCACGCGCCACCGATCCCACATTTAATGGGCCGCTTGGCTGCACCAACACGATCCGCACCTCCTCCAAGGACGTTCGATCCATAACTGTGCCCGGGCGGGAGTTTTTTACAATTAGATTAACTAATGTACCGTTAAATTAACATGCCGCGCCAACGTTCTAAATCGGATTTACCCACAAAAATTTGCCCCGTTTGTCAACGTCCCTTCACTTGGCGCAAGAAATGGGAAGATTGCTGGGATGATGTTAAATACTGCTCGGAACGCTGCCGCCGTCGTCGGTCATCGGTCAGCGGTCAGTAGTCAGCGCTGATTACTGGCAATGGACGACGCAGCTAGTTAATGCTTGTTGAAGGGATGAAAGCTAAATGTCAGATCGGAGAGTACAACCTAAAGTTATTATCCACGGGGGAGCCGGTAGCTCGCTCAAGGGCAAAGGCGGAGTTGAAGTAGTCCGTCGGTCGCTTTATAAAGTGTTGGAAGAATTATACCCCCTATTATTATCGGGAGCAAGTGCCAAAGAAGCCGTAGTGCGGGGTTGTCAGATGTTAGAGGACGATCCCCGGTTTAATGCCGGAACCGGATCGGTATTGCAATCTGACGGTCAAATTCGCATGAGTGCTGCTTTAATGGATGGACTGACTCAGCGCTTTAGCGGTGCGATCAATGTTTCCCGCGTGCAAAATCCGATCGATTTAGCTGCCTATTTACAAACTTCGCCGGATCGGGTTTTATCGGATGTTGGGTCAGCCGAACTGCTGCGCGAATTGCAAATTCCGATCTACAATCCCCTGACAGATATTCGGTTGCAGGAGTGGATGCAGGAACGGGACGAGAATTTTACCAAAGAAATGGCAGGGGTGGTCGCAGAAAAAGAACTCATTGCCGATGGCAACGCCCGCCGGGGTACGATTGGCGTGGTGGTACTTGACGGTATGGGCAATTTAGCCGCAGGCACTTCTACCGGCGGCAAAGGATTTGAGCGCATCGGGCGAGTCAGCGATTCGGCAATGCCTGCGGGGAATTATGCCACCCGCTACGCAGCGGTAAGTTGTACGGGTATAGGAGAAGACATCATCGATGAGTGTTTGGCGGCAAAAATCGTCGTGCGCGTCACCGATGGCATGTCAATCGCCGCAGCATTTGAGCGCAGTATGGGCGAAGCGCGTACTAACGGCAGGGATTTAGGGGCGATTGGGATTGATTGGACGGGAGCGATCGCATATGGCAAAACCAGCGAAGTCCTCCTCGCCGCCTACCACGATGGGGAAAAAATGAGCGATACCCTCGAATAAATTGCAGATTTTAGATTGCAGATGTGAGATTTAAACTTAGGACTGACGCGCGCCGATTTCAGAAACCGGGTTTCTTCGTAGATCTCTAGTTTCCAAACCAAGGATTTTTATAGAAACCCGGTTTCTTTGCGTAGATCCTAGAACTGATATCTCCAATCTGCAATCTTAAATCTCAAATCTTCAATTCTTCAAAGGCGCTTGCACAAAATCCACCGCAATTCCATCGGCGGTTGTTGTTCGGCGAGGGGGAATAAATCGCGTCCGGTTGCCCAATTATTAAACCATCCCGTCGGAGGCCATGCTTCCGGCGGTAAATTTTGTTTTTCGTATTCAAATACGGGGTCGTCGGATATTAGTTCCAAGGGTAGATCTTCCATTGCCGATGCCAGTTCGGCGCGGGTGTAAATCGTAGACCAAGCAATTTGAGACATTTCTCGCACTGCGGCATCGGGTTCGTACCCATCAACGGCTAAGAAAGTATTAAACAACAACAACCCGCCCGACTTAATTACATCGCACATTTTCGCCATCAATAGTCGCAGCTGATCCGCATCGCGAAAGTGAGAAATCACCTCAGCAATCACTGCCATTTTGTAATGTGCGGGGCGCATCCGCACCATCGGATCGAGAATATTGCCTTGGGTGACGACGACGGGTAAACCCTCTGCTTCGGCAGTGCCTTGTATTTGCTGCACAAATTCGGGAGTTAACTCGATCGCATGAACCAGATACCCTTGTCTTGCCAGAGGTAACGTATTGCGTCCAGTGCCTGCACCCACGTCTAAAATCGGCGTTTTTCCTGGATCTGCCTTCAATTCGGCAACCGTTGCCATCACTTTCGCATCTGGATGGGAACCGAATAGGGGGGGTTTTCTGTTATCCACCCAGGTTTTATACTGCTCGGCAACCGAAGAAACGACGGTAGAAAGATTGCACGCTAACCCAGTTTGGGGCGCTTTGGCGGGTTCGTAGCGCAAGACGAGGTTGGAATGAGGTGAAGCTTCATATCCTTCTTTTAACCGGCGTTCCAGCAGTTCGCGCAACTGCACCAGTTCGTCGCCAGAGAAGGGTCTGCCAAGGGTTTGGAACAGCACCTTGAGTCGCTCCATGTAATGTTCTAGCATCGCTGGCACGCAAGGCATAATCAGTTCGCCACGGGGATATATGCGCGTGTTGAGCTTGCTGAGGATGACCTGGTTAATGATTGCCGGGTCGGTGACGATTGGCATCGGTTCGCTCTTAGTTGGCGTTTCGTTAGAGGCGATCAAGTTGGCAGTCTCCGTTGCTTGCTGATCTGTTGAGTCGATTGTAAATTTTAGTTGATCCATGTGGAAAGTCCTAGATATAGCTAACTGGGGCTGATTTCTTAAGCTGCGGGGACGAAAAAACTATTTTTTAACCATTGAAAGGTAATTTTCTACAATAATTGCTGACGACCTCACCTAGAGTTTTTGTTTCCCAGGAAACAGCTATAGGGCTGGGGAAGTCAGAATAAGTGGTTAGTAGCGGGTTTTGACTATGCGTCAGTTTCTGAGTACGGTTTCTGTTTTGGTCTTGCTTCAAGGTTTACCGGGGATGGTTCTGTGGACGCCCCAAGCGATCGCTCAATCTCCAACACCACCTAGTTCCAACCTCGGAGCCGACCCCATCGAACGGGTTTTGGCGGCAAGATTGATGACGAATTACCCTGATGGACAATTTTATCCCGAACGGCTCGTCAGTCGCGCCGAACTTGCCTCTATTTTAGTCAAAGCTTTTGAGCTAAATAAAAGAGCCGCTGCCATGACCAGAAATTTGGTTGTAGTTCAAGATGTCCCCCCTTCTTTCTGGGCATTTAACGATATTCAAACTGTTCTCAAAACTGGCATTATGCGCGGCTATCGCGACAATATGTTTTTCCCCAACCAACGAGTCTCGCGCGCCGAAGCTTTAGCTATTTTTGCTCAAGCTTATGGGGTATTTCAGTTCCCCGATGAAACTGTTACCAGAATTTTATCCGATTATCCCGATGCAGCCCAAATCCCCGATTGGGCTAAAAAATCAATGGCAACAGCACTTTATGAAGGTTTTGTCAAGCTCGATGACCGACGAAATATTAACCCTTTAAATCCGATGACGCGGGGGGATATGGCCTACGCTTTGAGTAAATTTTTAGAACGACAAAATAACCCCGCACCTGTCTTAGAAGGCGAATATTTTAGGACTACGAGGTAATGGGTAATTGGTAATTGGTAATGGCTAATGGCTAATTAGGCATTACCGTTGTGAAGACGCTTTACTCACATCTTGCAGCAGAGCCAACAGAAATAAATTTCGCAGCTTTTAGCTAAAACCCGTTGCAACGGGTTAAAAGGTTGATTTTAGTTAGCTTTAGCTAACTTAAGCTTTCAGCTCCAAATTTATTTGGAGGCTGTTTATCGGGTAGGTGCAAGATGTAAGTTTACTCACATCTTGCACTGAGCCAACAGAAATAAATTTCACAGCGAGGAAGCTAAAACCCGTTAAAACGGGTTAAAACCTTGATGAAAGATGAAAGTTAGCTTTAGCTAACTTAAGCTTTCAGCTCCAAATAAATTTGGAGGCTGTTTATCGGGTAGGTGCAAGATGTGAGTTTAGCATTAGGGGCGCGATCGCATCTCATTAGCTACTAGAGTTATCCTTAATCCAACCTCAGTTTTGAGCAATTACCAATTAGCAATTAGCAATTAGCAATTACCATGACCATACTGGCGTATACCGAAAACTCTATTCCTGGCACTGTGTCGGAAAGACTGGAATTAGCAGCCAGGGAAAATTTGGCTTTGGAGGTAGCGAACGAGGGTAATTTTTCGATTGAATTGTATCAGGGATTCCAGATAGTTTCAGCGATCGCTTATAGAATGCATGACTTTCACCCGATTCATAGCGATCGCACCCATCGCGAGCAAGCTTTTCCCCACGTCCGAGAAACAATCGAGATTGCTGCTAAATTAAACGTACCGCGCATCGTCACCGTGTGCGGGTTTGGCTACGAACTAGCAGATAACCCCTTTGAAAGATGTTTGGATTTTTTCAGTTCTTTGGCACCATACGCTAAAGCAGCGGGGGTAAAAATAATGATCGAACCATTAAGCCCGCTGCGCGTAGGTGTTATGACTGACCCAGAAGAAATTGCTCGATTAATTGATATGTTAAACGAGCCAAGCGTATTTTCAATTATGCTCGATACGGGTCATTTAGTCGATAGTGGAATTGAATTAAATTCGTTTTTTGCTAATTGGAACCGCCCCGTAGAAGAAATTCAACTCAAAGGGCCGCGTTCGTCGCCGCCAAATCCTACAATGCCTGTTAGGCAATGGTTAGAAGCTTTACCGCAACCACCAGCAGTAATTTCTCCCGAACATCGTCAACCGACAACTGTAGAAGATCTAGTACATCTGGTCAATGTTTTGCGAACTCAACTTGTAGGTTGGGTTGAGGTACGAAACCCAACCGATTAGCCTTGGGCTGGCTTACACAGCTGTAAACGAAACTGAGATCGAGATCAACAAATCGCCCAACTGGGTGTAGGCAAACAGCCACTCTCTAAACAACAATAACTAGATAAACTCACATCTTGCATTACGGGAGGTAGAACCTCCCGGATCTCGTTCCCAGGTTCAACCTGGGAACGAGAATATGTGGGCTGCCGCCTCAAGGTGCAAGATGTGAGTAAAGCTAAGCAAGGGCTTTGAGCTATAGCGTGCTAACTTTACTTTGGTAATTATCGAGGAAAGCAAAAGATGAATCAGAAAAAATCCGAAGAACCGAGTATTGGCAAAGTCATTGTCATGACAACCTTTGCAGCTGGCGCGCTGCTTGTCATGTACATGATGCGGTATTTCTGATAGCTATTCTACAGTTCTAACTCACAACCAAGGAGAACAAATAATGGTTAGTTTGAAAGAGAAAGAACAAAATAAACCAGTTAATCAAATTCCAGAAGTTCTCTTGCCCCGATGGCGGCAAACTATCAATGGAATAATCGACCCGATGTATTATCTGGAACAAGCCCGACAAGACTATGGAGATATTTATTTAACTAAATTTGCCGGTTTTCCCAACCAAATAATTATCAGCGAACCCCAAGCAATTCAGCAAATCTTTACCGCCGATCCTAAATTATTTGATTCTGGTTCTGGAAATCAGATTACTGAACCATTATTAGGGTCAAATTCATTGGTATTGCTGGATGGCGATCGCCACATGCAACAGCGCAAGCTTTTAATGCCGCCTTTTCACGGCGAACGCATGAAAGCTTACGGTCAGACGATCTGCGAGATTTCTCACCAAGTTATTAACCAGTGGAAAATTGGGGAAACTTTTGCTGCTCGCCCCGCAATGCAAGAGATTTCTTTGCAAGTGATTCTTCGGACTATTTTTGGATTGAAGGAAGGAGAGCGATATCAACAAATTAAAAAGATTCTAACAGCGATGCTAGATTCTTTTAACGAGCCTTTAAGCGTGGTTTTTCTATTCTTTAAATCTCTGCAATTCGATTTAGGGCCTTGGAGTCCTTGGGGAAATTTTATCAGACAAAGGGCATTACTCGATCAACTACTTTATCAAGAAATTCGCGAACGTCGCGGCAAACCGGAATCTTGGGGTGAAGATATTTTGAGTTTGTTACTATCTGCTCGCGATGAAGCAGGCGAACCGATGACCGATGTGGAATTGCGCGATGAATTGATGACGATGCTGTTTGCAGGTCATGAAACCACAGCGACTGCTTTAGCTTGGGCTTTGTATTGGATTCACTACCTTCCAGAAGTGCGAGAAAAGTTGCTCCAAGAAATCAATTCTATCGATATTGATAGCGCCGATCCGATGGAAATTGCTCGGTTGCCTTATTTGAATGCGGTTTGCTCAGAAACCCTGCGGATTTATCCAATTGTTTTCTTTGCTTTACCCCGAATTTTGCAAGCCCCAATGCGATTAATGGATTATGACCTACCAAAAGGAACGATGCTGTCTATCTGCATTTATTTGACTCACCATCGTCCTGATATTTATCCAGAACCCAATCAGTTTAAGCCAGAGCGATTTTTAGAACGGCAGTTTTCTGCTTATGAATATTTGCCGTTTGGAGGGAGCAATCGTCGCTGTCTCGGTGCTGCATTTGCCATGTTTGAAATGAAATTAGCACTGGCAAATATTGTATCTCGCTGTGGGCTGGAACTGGCAGAAAAAGCACCCTTAATGCCCGTCCGTCGCGGCATAACATTTGCACCCAAGGGCGGCGTCCATTTGAATTTGAAATGGCGAAATTAATATCGGAATCTGGTTGCATTGAGATAATTAGCTTGGGAGCATGTCAGTTTTGCAAATCTACGCCGACACCCTGAAGGGTGCGGCTACAAAAACAAAGCCCGCCTTCGCGGGCTAAAGCTTTTAAAGCCTGCGAAGGCAGGCTTTGTCTGTGTAGCGACACCCTTCAGGGTGTGCGCTACAAAGTTGACATGCTCCCATTAGCTTTCTTGCTAATTGCTAATTGCTAATTGCTAATTGCCGGTACGCAAAGTAATTGCGGTGTAACTGGAAACGATATAACACAGAAAAGAAATAAAAATCCCCGAAATATTGAAGATTTGGGAATTTTTATGGTTATTTGACCAGCGTCCACTCTAATAGTTTAATTGGCGCTTGTTGCAGTGCTGCTGTAAGTTCGGCATTATTTTCAAATTTGACTTGATTTAGATAGCAAGCTTCGATGTTGACGGTGAATTGTTTTTCCTCAAAAGGCCAAGGGATAACCGTAATTTTGCCATCGCTGTCTTGCTTGATGTCGTAGCGATCGCCGTCAGGTCCTGTACCAATTTCTAAGGCGCGTTCGCCTGCGGGAATCTCGCGATTGCACAAGATTAAGGATAAGCGATCGCACCACTGAAAAAATGCATAAGCTGCTTCGGCTTCCTTTTTTGTAATCTTCAATTCTTTGCGCCATTTTTCTTGATTTTCTAGTTGCTCATCTAGAAAAATATCCAATTCCGAGGACTCTCCCCGCTTGCCTTCATTCAAAAAGCTCATGTGCATGGAAATTAACATCGCCACCCACCTTCCCCGATAGCGAGCATTATTAGTAAATTCTTTTAGCTTTTTGAGGTCGGTTTTTTTATCCAGGGTAAAATCTAACGGCGCACCGGCAGGAGTGAGGTGATTTCCTTCCCATTCTTTTTCCAAATCGTCATGGTGGGAAATCGCCGCCACGGTTTCAATGATGCGTTGGGGACGGTCTTTTTTATTCCAGTTTCCCGCGATTTGTGCTGCTAGTAAAGCGTGGGCGCGGTGGTAAATAATTTCCCATCCATTCTCGTGTTGATTAGCAATCATTAAAAAATTATCCTCCTTGCCTGAAATATCGCCTTTGGTATGCCAATTGGCACCCAAATCTGAGGATAGTCTTCGGTCAGGTTTGGCAAAAGTAACTTAGGGCAGACATGTTTGCCTACCTGAAGAAAGATGCTTAGAATGCGGCTAGCAAGCTAAAGCGGGGCAACACAGTTATAAAGGGGAAAAGGGACAACGGGGAAGGGGGAAAGGGAAAGGGGGAAAAGCGGAAAGGCTGGTTGATCGGATTCCTTTTTGCCGTTTCCCCCCTTTTCCCCCCTTTTCCCCTTTTCCCCTCTTTTCCCTTTCCCCTTCCAGAGAACCTTATTGTTGATAGCAGGCTGTGAGAGCGATCGCTAGTGCATCCGCGGCATCATCTGGCTTGGGAATATAATCTAAATTCAACTCGTGGGCGACGGCTTGTTGTACCTCGTGTTTATCCGCATTGCCCATTCCGGTGAGCGCTTGTTTCACCTGGGCGGGTGTATACTCGACAAACGGGACGCCGTGCTGAGCTAAAACTAGCATAATCACGCCCCGCGCTTGGGCGATCGCAATCGTGTTACCCATGCGATAAAAAAACAGTTTCTCAATCGCCACCAGATCGGGTTGCCATTCCTGCATCAGGGTGTGCAGATCGTCGTAGATCGTGCGGAGTCGTTCCCCCATTTCAGTATTGGCGGAGGTTTTAATCGCACCAAAATCAAGCGGTGTAGGGGTTTGCGGCATCTGGCAGCGAATCACCCCGAACCCTAACACAGCCAGCCCCGGATCTAATCCCAGAATTCGCTGCTCCATAAAAATTTCAGATTTTGTAATACCTTGGCGTGAAATACTTTATCTCAAAAGGGTGGGTACAATAATCTCGTTCAAACTTGTCTGCAATTGGTGAAAAACACCCAGATATAGACTGTCACAGCGTGAAACTTATTCTGTACTGGCTCAGGGTTGATAAAGATGGCAAAACTTTGCTAACAAATACCTAATCAAACCGCTCTGAGAACAAAAATCTCACTCCCAGCCCGGTTCAAAAATACATATCATACATTGTTCTGGCGATCCTGTTTAATTCACCAGCCCCTCATTCATCATGTCAATCGGTATATTCAAACAAGTTCTACTCGTCCTATCTCAGGAGTCGCGCCTAGCCTGGGGTTTTAATCCCAGGACTCCCCGGCGAGTTAACCGATGGTTTAAGTGGTTGGCTCCCGGTTTATTAGTGAAACGTTGGTTGCTGATTAGTGCTAGCGGCGTGCTGCTGACAAGTCTGGGGGTGGCAATTTGGGTGAAACTAACGCCCACTTATCGCCTAATTCAGTTCACGATCGAGCTACTGGAGAAGATTGCCGCGATCGTTCCCAACTATATTAGTGGGCCTCTGGTGGTACTCTCTGGTCTGCTGTTAATTTTATGGGGACAAACCCGCAGCCTGGGTTCGATCGCAGAAGTTCTCAAACCTGGGGGAGATACAGAAGTGATTGACATGCTGCTAGCGCATCGCCGGTTAAATCGCGGCCCGAAAATTGTAGCGATTGGCGGCGGTACGGGGCTTTCTACCCTTTTGAGGGGATTAAAGGCTTACAGCGCCAATATTACTGCGATTGTCACTGTAGCGGACGATGGCGGCTCTTCAGGACGCCTGCGGCGGGAAATTGGCGTTTTGCCCCCTGGAGATATTCGCAACTGTTTGGCAGCGTTGGCAGATGAGGAAAAGTTGTTAACCGAATTGTTTCAATATCGGTTCAAGGCAGGGGATGGTTTAACGGGGCACAGTTTTGGCAACTTGTTCCTAACGGCGATGAGCGAAATTACGGGCGATTTGGATCGAGCGATCGTCGCTAGTTCAAAAGTTTTAGCCGTGCGAGGGCGAGTCTTACCGGCGACGCTGGAGGATGTGCGTTTGTGGGCGGAGTTAGCCGACGGGCGGCGGATTGAAGGGGAATCGAATATTACAGAAGCCAAAGGCAGCATTATCAAAATTGGTTGCACGCCCGCCAATCCACCCCCGTTACCCAAAGCGCTGAAGGCAATTCGGGAAGCGGATTATATTATTATCGGGCCGGGGAGTCTTTATACCAGCGTAATTCCAAACTTGTTGGTGCCGGAAATTGCTAGTGCGATCGCTCAACGACAAGTCCCCCGCATCTATGTCTGCAACGTCATGACTCAACCAGGAGAAACTCAAGGATACAGCGTTGCCGACCACATTAAAGCGATCGATCAAGCCTGCGGACAGCGCTTATTTAACGCCGTCTTAGTGCAACGGAAAGTCCCCTCCGCCAAAGCCCTGATCCGCTATGCTCAAGAAAATTCCCATCCCGTCCACTTAGATCGAGAAGCAGTAGGACAATTAGGGCGTCGAATTGTCTTATCTAACGTCATGGATGAAGATGAAAACACAGGTTTAGTCCGCCACAATCCCCAAAAACTAGCCCGCGTTCTTCTGCGATGGTATGGTCGCGCTCAAACCAGCTAATTGCTAATTGCTAATTGCTAATTGCTAATTGGATTCATAGGGGTTCCGCTCTTGGCAATTACCCATTACCCATTACCTATTACCACTCCGCTTGCATGTAACTAACGCAAGTTGCTAGTTACAAATATGGTTGGTTTGATCCCCCCTAACCCCCCTTCAAAAGGGGGGCTAGCACCGGATTCAAAGTCCCCCTTTTTAAGGGGGATTTAGGGGGATCGACAATGCTTGACCTCATAACTAGCAACTTGAGTTAACTAGCAACTTGAGTTAATAGCTCTTACAATTAGCAATTAGCTATGAGCAATTAGCCATGAAACTAGAGTCTGATATAATTATTTTGCCCGACGCAGAAGCGACGCGCGAACTCGGTCGCAATTTAGCTCAATCCCTCCCACCGGGTAGCGTCATTTTATTAGAAGGAGACTTAGGCAGCGGTAAAACTACCCTAGTTCAAGGTCTGGGTGAAGCATTGGGAATCAAAGACGCGATCGCTAGTCCTACCTTTACCTTAATTAATGAATATCCAGAAGGCAGAATTCCGCTTTATCACCTAGATTTATACCGTTTAGAACCCCAAGAAGTTGAAGCATTGAATCTAGAAACTTATTGGGAAGGCATCGAATTTATCCCAGGAATTGTAGCTATTGAATGGGCAGAAAGATTGCCTTATCAACCTCAGAATTATCTGCAAATTACTTTGACCTATCAAACCGATGGCAGCCGTCAAGCCCAAATTATTACCAAAGGAGAATTGCCGATCTAATTTTGCAGCAAGAAACCCGGTTTCTAGTTCTGGGTGAATAGATTACAAATTCTGGATATAGCAATTATACGATTCATAGGTTATAGCTTGCTTGTCGCCCCCTGAAGTTGATGTGATTCGTACTTCTGGAAGGAGTCCGTATCACGCAACCTTAACAGGTTTAATTCCCGAACAAATCAGTAATTTGCTGACCCCCACTATTCGGAATCCAGCCAAGCAAACCTAGAAGTTGGTGAACAATATGGATAACCCAAATAATCCAAGAGTCTTTGCAGATTTTCACAATAGCGATCCTCAAGGTCGTCTGCGTTTGAACTGTACTGGAACTATTGAAGATTTGGCGCGCCAGAAAATCTGGTTGCAAAACGGTCAACAACTGACGCTGTACAGTGAAGAGTTGGAAGTAGATGGAGTTGTGCAATATTCCACAGATGAAAATCTGTGGGTAGCTGTTATTGATTGGAACCGAATTAGACAGCAGGAGGACGTATTAGTTCAAGAGAGCAACGTTGCGGTATAACAACGGTGATGCACCAGATCGCCTCAGCCTGTAGATTGCGATAAACAGTTTGCAGAACTTGCAGCAGGCACAAGTTGCAGTAGTTGTTCTCGTAGCACCTAGAGCGCCAGTCCAGTAGAAAGATTTGACAAAAAGAACAAAATATTTGTTGTGTAGGGGCGAAGCATTCGGGCGACAATTAATCGGGGTTGCAAACTCATTTTATTCCCGAATGCTTCGCCCTGCCGAGGTCTATGTATACACCCACATCATATTGCTTCTGTCAACCTCGTTTACTGGACTGGGTCTCTAGCAATCGCCTCAATGACTTAATTCCACTGATGCCAAGTGATGGCAGCCGTCAAGCTCAAATTATCCCCGTTGAATCTGCGGATTTTTAGCTACTGTGCTGAATTACCGTTGACGCTGCTGTTGTTCCCATCTTCTTCTTCATGGCAATCTATGCCAACGTTACTTACTTCAGGTGCTGGTTCTGATAACAATTCCGCTGCTGGTTCTGCTGGTTTTTCCCTATTACTTTGAACAAGAGCGTTTAGCTCTTGTTCCAACTGTTGCTTTTGTGCTTCCAGACTGCGCTTGTCTTCTTCCAACTGATTAACCTTGGCTTCCAACTGCGCTTGTATCTGCAACTGCTGGTTGAGCTTTTCCATCGCACTTTCGACATTCTGTTTGACAGTTTCTTCTGTCTTCTGTTTGTCTTGTGTTTGTCTTTCCTGCAAGTTGGAAATAAAGCCTTCTACATCTTGCTTGATATACTGCTCGACGCGCTCGGCAAAAGTGGTGTAAGCATCCATATGTGTCTCAAACTGACGATAGGCGCCCGTCAGTTGAAAGAATTCCCAACCCTCAATTTTTAACCTTTCGGCAGTATTGCGATAGTTGCGGTAGTTCTCGCCATAACCAAAAAATTCTTCCAACGCCGCGGAGATCGCTACCACCTGACTCAAGCCGAAAGCCGCCCAGCCTACCCATTCCTGCCAGAGTTTAAAGCTGCGGGCGACAGTAAATAGACTATATTATCTGCTTGTTCAATTCCCCGTTCGATTGCCTTCTCAAACGTTTCCCCTGTTTGAATATCGGTGGTATTCGTCCAGACAGTGAAGCCTTCCCGCCGCAAACTGTTGCGGATTTTTTCCATCACTGTCTTATCTTCATGAGCATAAGAGAGGAACACCTGAGTCATCAAGTTGTTGGCATTCTTGATGCTTTCGGTGATGTACTCACAATGCAAGTTTGTTGGCGTACAGGGCGGTTGTTCGTTTTTGAATTTTACTTTTAACCAGGATTCTGCCTGCTGGCGTTCTTCTCCAACTAGCAAGTAGCGCGACTGATTCTGCTGGCGTTCCCACTCGAGTGCTTTGGCTAAAAAGTAGGTGTGCTTGTGTACGTAACTTTTGTGCCGCTCAAATATTCCCAGCAGTCCAGCAAATGACTTGTCAAAATCATCAATCCCTTCGCGAAAATACACCCAGTTAATTTTGCCAATTTCTGGATGCATGTTAGGAAAACTCGAATGCAAGCCTTTAGCTTGGTAGGCTTCCCAGTCGGCATCTGTGGCTTTGGGGTAGCGCTGTTGCCAAGTTTCCCGGTTAATTTGTTCGACGTGGAGTAACGGGATAATCCGCTTGCGGCACTTGAGGGCGAGTTCAATTTCTTTACGGCAATAAGGCGAGTTGATCGAATGCGGCGCGATAATGAAGAGAAAATTATCAGCCTTCTCAATCCCATCATCGATTTGATTTTGAAAATCTACCCCGAGTGGGATGTCTTCAAAGTCAAACCAGACATTAAGGTCGCGATCGCTTAAGTTCTGGTAGAGCTTAACGGCAAATGCTTTACTATCAGCTCTTCCATAAGAGATAAAGGCATCCTGGAAGGTGTCCATGCATCTAGCTTTAGGTAGATATCCTCTGGTGTTGTTAACTATACCAAAAAAAATTTTTTAATCAAACACAGTATTTTAAAGATAATATGAAGACAAGCGTGTACCCTGAAGTGTCGCCAGCAGCTTTTCCGTACTTCTCCTTACATTTAACCCATTTTTGCTCCTGAGTTCGCTTAAATTTGATCTTCCCGTTCTCTGTTCCGTAAAAATCTGTAGCTGAGCGAACCTATAGACGAGCCAGCATTTATACTAAAATCGAGCGATTTCAGGGCGGTTGAGCATGAGATTCATTCTCATGTTTCTATAATATTGAGATGTGCCGGGATGCAAATTAACGAAACCTCTTTTGTGGTTTTGAAGCTGAAAGCAGATGCCTTTAGAGGCAGGAATTAGCGATCGCTTAAGAAAACCTTGGAAAATCAGGTTGTATACTGCGGATAGGCATATCTGGAGTTGCGGATCGCTAATTGTTCATCTCACATCTTGCACCATTCTCAACAAGCATTGAAAAACCGGGTTTCTTAACGAAAAATCTAGGTTTTCAAGTTTAGCTATTTGCAATAAACCCGGTTTTGAGCCACGGTGCAAGATCTGAGTAATGGGAATCACAGATGGCTCACCTGGCAAGCTGCCACTCTATATTAGAGACAAAAGTAAAAAATACACCTCGCGATGGAAAAGCATTTTAGCGTCACCTTTACCCCAGGACAAACAGCAGAAGCGATTCTAGTCCTAGAAACAGCAGAATTACCCAAAGCTCTAAGTCAGATCGGGCTTGAGACGCCTCGTCCCGTTTTAGTTGTAGTGGGGGGCGCCAGTAAGATTAGCGAAGCTAGCTTTTTAGCTATCCAAGAACTGTTTGTGCAGGTATTAGCGCCGATTGCTGAAAGCTTGGGAGCCTATGTAGTAGATGGGGGTACGGATGCGGGAGTGATGCGGTTGATGGGAGAAGCTCGTACCAAAATAGGTGCAACATTTCCTTTAATTGGTGTCAGCCCAGATGGAAAAATAGCATTGCCCAACGATCCCAATCCTCCCGAAGATTCTACACCTTTAGAACCACATCATACTCATTTTGTCACCATCCCCGGTAACGATTGGGGTGATGAATCTCCTTGGTTAGCGACGGTTGCCACTTTGTTAGCTGGTGGCAATCCTTCAGTTACAGTGTTGCTCAATGGTGGGGAAATTACCTTTCGCGATGCTTTGTACAGCGTGTTGGCGAACAGGTTGGTAATTGTGGTTGCTGGTAGCGGTAGAACCGCAGATCAACTAGCATCTGCGGTGCGGGGGGAACCTGACTGTGATGAGCGAGGCAAACAATTAGCTGACTCTGGTTTGCTCCAATTAATCGATCTTGAGGATAGTCTTAATTGTTTGGCTCACACAATTAAAGATTTACTTACCAGTTGATAGTTGATAGTTGATAGTTGATAGTTGATAGTTGATAGTTGATAGTTG